>NZ_JALPRJ010000033.1 GCF_030464885.1 Caballeronia sp. SEWSISQ10-4 2
ACGCGTGGCAGGCCATTGCGCGCGAAATCGCCACGAGCTGCCGGCGCCAGTGTGTGGGCACCGTGTATATCGGCTGGCCGAAGGGGATCCGCGAGGAGCGTGTCTACTCGAAAAGGTGGGGCGCACGGATACACAACTTCTGGGGGTTCGATACGTCGAGCCGGATCCTGCAGGCCGCGCTCGAACGCCAGGGCATCATGGTCAAGCGTGTAGGTGAACGAGGTTCGTCGAGCACCTGCCCGGTGACGTCCTGTGGGTCGAAGAAGGTGACACGCAAGCCACGCCACATCCTGAGTTGCCGGACATGCGACACGACCATCCACTCGGACCAGGCCGGCAGCCGCAACATTCTTGCATTCAATCATCCCGGAACAAGCTGGGACGCGGTGAAGACCACCGTACGGCCTGACACCCTGCGCTGGAACAAGCAGCGCTGGGTCGACGCCGAAAATCGCAACGACACAACGTTGCTCAAGGCGGCGTAAGCCGCCGGGAATCCTCGTTCATCAGGGCGAGGAGGACGTCAACATTACCAACCCGGCAAATGTCCCGTGACAATAACGTTTGGAACGCTTCGCGTCAAAGTTTCGAAGGTTGTTTGCAACGGTTAGTGTGCTTGGGAAGGGACCTATAGAGCGCTCACGCCACCTTGCCGCTTCGCGCCAGCCGCGTTCGCCGCGCCCGTCGTATGGTAGGCGTGTGAAAGGTGCTTGCGCATGCGCTCCGCAGCAGCCGGCATGTCGTTGGCAAGAACGGCATCGATGATCTCAAGATGCTCCCCGCACCATTCCTTGATGCGCTTGCGGTTCACATAACCCTGGAACTCCAGCAGCCGGCGCAGCCGGTTCTGTTGCTGCATCGACTGATGCATGAACACGTTGCCGCTGTATTCGGCCAGCATTTCGTGAAAGTTGGCGTCGGTTTCGAAAACTTGCGTGGGCGTCACGCCGTTCAGGCCTAGCTGTGACGTCAGAAAAATATGTTCTCGCCTGCATCGCTCGAGCGCGGAGCGGTCCGGCGAAAATGTAGGCAGCAACAAGCCTGCCGGCTCCAGCGTCAGACGAAAGTCATAGCTGCTTTTCAAGGTCAGCGACGAATCCAGCGACGGCTGGAAACTCCAGCCGTGCCCTTTATTGCGCACGATCAAGCCATCTTCCGAAAGCCTCGACAACGCCCGCGTCATGGTCACGCGATCCACCTCATAACGCTGTGCGATGTCGGTCTGCGTCAGCGACGCCGGAATGACACCCGCGAGCCTGTCAGTGACCAGACGGTCGTACAGGTCCTCATCGCCGGACGTAGGCTGCGCCAGTTCGACCCGATGCAAACCGTCAGCCGGACGCACCAGGAAGAACCCCTGGTTTTTCCGCGCTTCGATGACACCCAGCGACTCGAGCAGCGTCATGGCTGCGCGAACCGGCGTGCGCGACACGCCGAGCAGATCCGCAAGCTGCTGCTCGCGCAGATGATGACCCACGTCGAAACGCGCTTCCTGAATCAATTCAAGAATCTGCTTCGCCAGCACATGAGCCCCTTTGCCCGCCCGCTTCGTCATCTCGCCGTTCCTCCGATTTCACTGTAGAAGAATATCAAAAAATACAACTTTTACCCACTACCAGATACAAGATTCGGGAGATGGAAAGCACGGCATTCGCCGCTAATGACGTCTTTACGCTTGACCAGGCAATTTTGCCTTTGTATAAATTGACACAATTCAGACAAACGGAGTTGTGCAGATGTCACTTCATCTCCTCCTTGAGTACCTCACCTCAGGAGCTTTTCTCCGCGGAGCGGCGCTCACCCTTGCGCTGACGGTTGTCTCGCTCGGCTTCGGGATGCTGATCGGCCTAGTGCTGGCGTTGCTTAACGGCGTGCAGAGCCGCATCGTCAAGACGCTCGTGTTTTTTTACCTGTGGCTATTTCGCGGCACACCCGTGCTGTTTCAGATCATCTTCATCTATAACGTGCTGCCTTCGTTCGGTATCCGCTTCAGCGCTTTTGTTTGCGCAGTACTCGCGCTGTCGCTCAATGAAGGCGCATTTATGTCGGAGATTTTTCGCTCTGGCTTACACGCGGTGAAGCAAGGCCAGCGCACCGCCGGCTTCGCGCTCGGCATGACGCGCGCGAAAGTGTTTCGCCACATCGTGCTGCCGCAGGCGCTGCGCGTGGTCCTGCCGCCTATCGGCAACCAGATGATCGGCATGCTCAAACTGAGCGCGCTTGTCTCGGTGATTGCCGTCCAGGAACTGCTGCTGGTCGCAGATCAGGCGGCCAGTGCGAACTTCAAGTATCTCGAAGCACTGAGCGCCGCCGGCATCTACTACCTCGCGCTCACGACCCTGTTCATGGTGTTGCAAGGCTGGATGGAACGCGCGCTCGATAGAAAACGTAATTCCGCCACGCGCCGCATGTCGTTCACGGAGCGGCTTCTTGGCACCTCGCAACCGCTTGTTCGCTAAAGGCTGCCCATGTCGTCCACGCCGTCCCTATCGTCTGGAGCGTCCCTGCCCTTGCTCAGGATCAGCCGTATCGACAAGAGCTACGGTAGTACGCAAATCCTCAAAAGCTGTTCGATTGATGTTGCATCGAAGGAGACCATTGTTGTCATCGGTCCATCAGGATCGGGCAAGTCGACACTGCTGCGTTGTATCAATCTGCTTGAATCCGTCGATGCCGGCAACATACTCTTCGAAGGCCGCGACCTCACTCGCGAACGCAAGAGTGAACACCTCGTGCGCCAGCAGATCGGCATGGTGTTCCAGAACTTCGAGCTGTTCTCGCATCTCTCGGCGATAGAAAACATCATGCTCGCGCCCATGACCGTCTCGGGCCTCGCGCGCGCGGACGCCCACGCCCTCGCGCTCGGCCTGCTGCGCAAGGTCCGCTTGGGCGAGCGCGCCGACCACTATCCGGACCAGTTGTCGGGTGGCCAGCAGCAGCGCGTGGCCATTGCCCGCGCGCTTGCGATGAAGCCGAAGGTGATGCTCTACGACGAACCTACTTCCGCACTCGATCCCGAAATGGTCAGCGAAGTGCTCGACGTGATGGCCGAACTGAGTGCGGAAGGCATGACGAGCATCGTGGTCACGCACGAAATGGGCTTTGCCCGCCGCGCCGCCGACAAGATCGTGTTCATGGATGCCGGCGAAGTCATCGTCACCGAGACCAGCGAAAAATTCTTCGGCGGCGCCACGCACGAGCGCGCGCGCCGTTTCCTCGACCAGATTCTGCATTGACCTGGAGCCTTCACTGCATGCATTCCCAACCCGACCTGTCTCGCATGAAGCGGGATCTCGCTGCCCTCGTCGGCATCAATACTGAAAATCCGCCCGGCCGTGAATTAGAAGCCGCGCAACTCGTGCATGGGCTGCTGGCGAGCGAAGGCTTCGATTTATCGCTGAGTGAATACAAGCCGGGGCGCGCGAACGTGATGGCGCGCCTTGAAAACGGTCCCGGCCCGACCTTCGCCTTCAACACGCATCTCGACGTCGTGCCCGCCGGCGATGGATGGAAATCGGACCCCTTCGTACTGCGCGAAGCCGATAACCGCCTATATGGCCGCGGCTCATGCGATGCGAAAGGTCCCCTGACCGCGATGATCGAAGCCATGCGCATGCTGGCTGCAAACCGCGCCGGCTGGTGCGGAACCTTGCTCGGCGTATTCACCGCCGATGAGGAAATCGCCAGCGAAGGCGCTAAGTTCTATGCAGCCAGCCGGCCGAAAGTGGATTTCGTGGTGGTGGGCGAACCGACATCCAATGCGACGTTTTCAGCGCACAAGGGCAGCTTGCGTCCATTGGTCCGCGTGCACGGCGTGACCGCGCATTCCGGCACGCCGCATCTCGGCGACAACGCGATTTACCGCGCAGCCCAATTGCTCAAGCTGATCGAAGGTCATCACGAGAACGAGGTGCGCTGCCGCTGCCATCCGCTGGTCGGTGCCGCGAGCCTGACAGTCACGCGCGCGTTCGGCGGCCATGCGGACAACGTCGTGCCGGGCGCGTGTGACTTGTTGCTCGACCGGCGCATGGTGCCGGGCGAACTGGAGTCGGACGTCAAGCGCGAGATCGACCGGTTGCTCGAGTTGGCGCACGAACAGTTTGGCGTGCGTGCGGAAGTCATCGAATACCGGCCGACAACGGGCGGGGCCACCGAAACCGCGCTTGATTCGAGGATAGTGCAGGCGAGCCTCGCCGCGTGCCAGGCGCACGGTACCACCGAGCCGGGTCCGTTCGGCTTCCAGGGCGGTTGTGACCTCGTGCACTTCCGTAGCGTCGGCGCAGCGGGCGTCGTGATCGGGCCGGGTACGCTCGAAGTCGCGCACAAGCCCGACGAGTTCGTTCCTATAAATGAATTGCTTGCTTCCAGCCTGATCTATCGCGATGTCGCGATTCACATGATGCAGGCGGGTTGAGCGACCGTGGAAGCCACTCTTCACCGTGCATCGCTTCATTATGGCGCAGGGCTCGTGCTGCATACGGCGTCATCGGGCAGTGTTGGATATCTGGACGCGCTTTATCTGCGGCTTGTCAAAGACGGCAAGGCGGGCGTGGGCGAAGCGCGGATCAATATCGCTTATCTCAATGGCCTTGAGGCCGCGCAAGTTCTGGACGATGCTCGCTCGGCGTTGGCGCAAATCGACTGGACGCTCGGCGCGCAAGCACTGCTTGACGACTCCGCGAACTGGCGCAAGCGTTACTCGGCGCCGGTGCGCATGATGATCGACAGCGCGTTGCACGATCTGCACGCCCGGCAACTCGGCGTGAGCGTGACCGGCCTGTTCAACGCCGACGCTGCCCGAACGCAAACGTGGCGCTCGAACCAGACGCTTTTCTGGTCCTCCGACGAAACCATGCTCGAACGCGCCGCCGGGTATCTTGCGCGCGGTTTCCATGAACTCAAGTTGCGCGTGGGCATTGGCGCGTTCGAGGACGACCTGCGCCGCATCGACCTGTTACGCGAGCGCTTCGGACAACGCGTGACGCTCTCCATCGATGCGAATGGCCAGTGGCTATCCGCCGATTGTCCCGCGCGTTTCGATGCGCTCGCCAGGCGCGCAATCGAGTACGTGGAGCAGCCCATCGCCGCCGGTGACTGGACAACGCTGCGTGAGCTCGCGCAAACCAGTCCGCTCACGCTGATGCTCGATGAAAGCCTGCAGTCGCCCGCCGATATCGATGCGCTCATCGAACTGTCGGGGTTGCCGGTGGCGGCGCACCTGAAGCTGGTCAAGCTCGGCGGCGTGATGGCGACGATCGCCGCGGCGCGCAAGCTTACGGCAGCCGGTATTGCGCTGATGATCGGCCAGATGAACGAAGGCGCGGCGGCCACGGCAGCGGCGCTGCACGTGTGCATGGCGACAGCGCCGCGCTGGGCCGAACTCTATGGCGCCGACGGTCTGCTCGATGACCCCGCGAGCGGACTCTCCTACGAGGCGGGCAGCCTTCGCGTGGCCGGCCGTACAGGACTTGGCATCGCCTTCGATGCCAGTCTGACCCAACCCCTTTAAGCATCACTTCCCACCAAGGAAACAACCATGCAGGCAAGCCAAGGTCCCGCCCAGGGCTGCGAATCAGCCTTCCCCGCCGATGAGTACGCCCATCGTGTTGCGCGCGCCCGCGCATCGCTCGCCAAAGAGAACATCGACGCGATGATCGTGACCGGTCCGGAAAACATCTTCTATCTGACGGGCCAGCAGACGCCCGGCTACTACACGTTCCAGGCGCTGATCCTGCCCGTCGCGGGCGAGCCGGTTTTCGTGATCCGCCAGCTCGAATACTTCAACTTCATCGCCAATACGTATATTCCGGACGCCCAGATTTACAGCGACGGTGAGAATCCTATCGATGTCCTCGTGCGCGTGATCCAGCAGAAAGGGCTCGCGGGCAAGCGCATTGCGATCGATAAACGCGGCTGGTTCCTGCCGATCGCCGTCTATGAAACGCTCATGGAGAAGCTTGGCAGCATTGCCGATGCGGCGGGTGTCGTCGAGCGACTGCGCGCGGTGAAATCGGCGGCGGAGATCGGGAAGATCGCCATTGCAGCCGGTTATGTGGATGCCGGAATGCGCGCGGGTCTCGCTGCCGTCAGACCAGGCGCGACGGAAAACACGCTGGTTGCGGCGATGATGTCTTCGGCCATCGCGGCGGGCTCGGAATACGTCGGCATGGAGCCGCTCGTGTCGGCAGGTCCGCGCACGGGCGTACCGCATGGCACGTGGCGGCGGCGCGCGCTCGAGAACAACGCGCCCGCGTTTCTCGAAATGGCGGCCTGTCATGACCGCTATCATGCCGCGCTCATGCGCTCGGCGTGGATCGGCGAAGTGCGCCCGGAAGCCCTCGACATGGAAAAGGTCTGCCAGGAAGCGTTGCAGGCAGCGCTTGATGCCATCAAGCCCGGCGCGCCGTGCGAAGCGCCGCATTTGGCCTGCCAGCGGGTTATCGACCGAGCGGGTTACACCGATAACTTCAAGAAGCGCACCGGTTATTCGGTGGGCATCTCATTTGCGCCCGACTGGGGCGAAGGTGCGATCCTGAGCCTGTACACGGGCGTGATGACGCCGCTCGAGCCGGGCATGACATTTCACATTCCGCCGGCGTTGCGCATCTACGGCGAATTTACGGTGGGTGTGAGCGAAACGGTCGTGGTGACAGAGAGCGGCTATCGCGTGCTTGGCACTGTCGAGCGTCCGCTGCTGCGGGTAGCAGCGTAAAAACGCGGCTCGACCCGCCGAACAATCACGGACACGAAGTCAAGAAAATACGAGGTCAACATGTCTTTCAATCAGCTCGCACCGCGCATGCAGCGCGTACAGCCCTCGCCTACCGCGGTGATCTCGGACAAGGTCCGCGTCCTGCTCGCGAAGGGTAAGCCGGTCATCAACCTGGGCGAAGGCGAACTGCATTTCGATACACCAGCGCACATCAAGCAAGCAGGCATTGCCGCGATTGAGCGCGGCGACACCAAGTACACGGCCGTCGCCGGGACGTCGGAGCTGCTCGAAGCAATCGTCGATAAATTCGCAAACGAAAACGACATCCAGTATTCGACGCTGGAAGTGATCTCCGGGACCGGCGCGAAGCAACTCATCTTCAACGCGCTGCTGGCGACTACCGCGCCCGAGGATGAGGTCCTGATCTGCGCGCCGTACTGGGTTTCCTATCCCGACATGGTCGCGATTACCGAAGGGCGCGTGCGCGTACTGCCGAGCACCGCCGCCGATGGCTGGAAGCTGCGCGCCGACGTACTGCGTGCGGCGATCACACCCAAAACCCGCTGGCTGATCCTCAACTCGCCGAACAATCCGTCCGGGGCCGTGTATTCGCGCGATGAACTCAAGGCGCTGACCGACGTGCTGCTCGACTTCGAGCACGTGCTGCTGATGGCCGACGACATCTATGAACACGTGCGCTACGGCGAGCGTTTCTACACGCCGGTGCAGGTCGAACCGCGCCTGCGCGAGCGCACGCTGACGGTGAACGGCGTATCGAAAGGCTATTCGATGACCGGCTGGCGCATTGGCTACGCGGGTGGCCCCTCATGGTTAATCCGCGCGATGCAGACGCTGCAGTCGCAGAGCACGTCCAACCCGAGCACGATCTCGCAAGCGGCCGCCGTCGCCGCGCTGCGCGGCGGCACGGATTTCATGGCGGACTGGCTGACGGCGCTCGCACTGAACCGCGGCGTGGTGCTGGCCGCTGTCGAGCGCTGCGCCGGGCTGCATTGTGCGGCCTCCGAAGGTGCGTTCTATGCGTTCGTCGACTGCTCGGGGTTGATTGGTGCGACGACGCCCGACGGGACGGTTCTCGCCACCGACCTGGACTTCGCCAATTACCTGCTCGATGCCGCGCACGTGGGCGTGGTACACGGCGGCGCGTTTGGCGTGGGAAATCACATCCGCATTGCCTATGCGGTGCCCGAAGATACCTTGCGCGATGCGTGCCAGCGGATCGAAAAGGCGTGCGCGGCGCTGGTTTTATCGACGGTGGAAACGAGCGGGCGTTGAGCGTTCATGCTTGAAAATGGAGGGCAGGACATGCTGCATCTCATCGAGGACGACGCTGACACGCCTGCGCACTACGGCGTGCAAGCCGCCATCTTCGCGGCTGAAAAAGCTGCGTCTTTCATGCACCTGCCCGTTCTCTGCGATGAAAGCCGTTTCCCCGACGCGCGCCAGCACGTGACCGTGGACGGGACTCTTGTCACGAGCGGCCTTGTGTGGGCCGAGCGGCTCAGCGGCCGCGTGCTCCGAGCGGCAAGCAGCGTGGCCGAGATCCTCATTCTTGCCGCGACCGACGATGTCGCCGTGCCGATTCATCCGGGCGTGGCAAATGAACTGGCAGCAATCGCCGAAAGCAGCAACATCGCCGTGCGCCGATACCGCGTGATACACGAGCGTGAAGTATCGAGCGTCGTGTGCAGCGACGGGCTTGCCGTCACCCGCGCCCGGCAAGATGCATTCGGGCGATGGAGCGCATCGGTGCGCGAAGCACGGACCGACCCTGTTGCCGTCGGTGAAATCCGCATTGCGCTAATCGGCGAGGAGGTCGGTCAGCGCGATGTCTATCCGGCCACCCTCGCCGCACTCGCCGATGCCGCCGATGCGCACGCGCTGAGCTTGAGGGTTCGCTTTGTCTCGCCGCACAACCTGAACGACGCCAGCGCGCCCGAAGCGCTTGGCGCTACGGATGGAATCGTCCTGCCGGGCGGTGCGGATATGCGTCGTGTGCCGGGGCAAATTGCTGCGGCGAAGTACGCGTGGTTATCGTCGGTGCCGACAGTGGGGCTCTGTCTCGGCATGCAGTCGATGACCACCGCCCTCGCCCGTCTCGCGCTTCGTACTGACGATATCGACCTGGCGGAGACGGCTTCGGGCTCGAGCCTGCCGAGCTTCGTGCCCATCCGCTCGGATCATGAGGGCTTGCTGTTTCATCGGCTGGGACTGCACCCAATCACCGTGGCGAGCGCAACGCAACTTGGCGAGATCCTCGGCGATGAACCGCAGATTCGCTGCAATCATCGGTACAAGCTGAATCCGGCGCTGGTCGCGCCGCTGTCGGCGGCAGGCGTGCAGGTTGCCGCGCGCGATGCAAGCGGCGAGATCGCCGAGGCCATCGAAGCGCGCTCACATCCCTTTTTTATCGGCATGCAGGGGCATCCCGAACTGTCCTCGGCAAGCGGTGCGCCGCATCCGCTGTTGAGCGCATTTGTGCGGGCAGCGCAGCGGGGCTGATTGATCCGCTAGTCAATCAACATCATTGATCGCCGAGGCGAACAGCGCGGCGTCTACATTTCCTCCCGAGGCAATGACCAGCACACGCTTGCCACGTAAAACGGCGGCAGCCGGATCGGTCATCAGCGCGGCCAGCGCAACCGCGCCGCCCGGCTCGACCACGACGCGAAATGCCTCAAAGCACAAAGCCATCGCACGCCTGACCGCGCGGTCGTTCGCCACGAGCACGCCCGCGAGCCGCTGGCTGTTGATCGAAAACGGCAGCTCGGCCGGGATCGGCGCAAGCAGCGCATCGCACATCGACGCGATGCCAGACGAATTGCTTTGCCGCGTGCCCGATGCGAGCGAACGGCGGGTATCGTCGAAATCGGCCGGTTCGGCGGCCCAGACTTGCGCGCCCGAGCCGGCCGCCTCCACCGCGAGACAGGTCCCCGCCGATAACCCGCCGCCACCGCACGGCACGACAATGGCGTCGACCGCATCCTTGCCAAGCCGCGCCAGCGCTTCGAGCGCGACCGTCGCCTGACCCGCGATCACGTGATGATGATCGCCCGGCGGCACCACGGCGAAGCGGCCTTGCTGCGCCAGTTCCGCTGCGACCTCCTCGCGGCTTTGGCGCTCGCGGTCGTACCGGACAATGCGGGCGCCAGCGAGCCGCGCCTTCTCGACCTTGTTCTGCGGCGCGTTCGACGGCATGACGACCGTCGTCGGAATTCCCAGCATCCGGCCGACGGTCGCGATCGCCTGACCGTGGTTGCCGGTCGAATAGGCAACGACCCCATCCGGGCACGCATTGCGATCGAGCCGCGACAGACAATTATACGCGCCACGGAACTTGAACGCGCCGGTGTGCTGAAGGCTTTCGAGCTTGACGAAAACCTTCGCGCCGGTGATTTCATCGAGCAGATCGCAGCGCACGATCGGCGTCTCGATGACGACATCGCGCAGGCGCTCGGCGGCGTCGAACACGTCCTGCACGACAGGCATTTGATAGGACTGCATTCTAATTTTCTCTTTGTGTCGATTCAGATCGATTTAAAACCGGTGCCGCAAGCCGACGGTGATGATTTCCTGCGTGCCGGTGCCATCGATACCGTACGACGATATGGTCGCCAGCGCCCGCTGCGTGCCGCCCGAGGCCGTGCGCTGCGTGCCGGACGCTCGCTGGAATGCGCCGGTCAGATAGACGTCCGTGCGCTTGGACAACTGATAAAAGCTGCCCGCGCTCACCACGTTGTAGTGCGCGGAAGTGTCGCCGCTGGCGGCGGTAAGAATGTAGCCGAGACCGAAGCGCAAGCTTGGCGTGGACCGATAAAACGCGTACACGCGTCCCGTGTTGAAGCGCTCAGTGGTGCCGAAGGTCGACTCGCCATCGCTCGTATAGCGTGCGTTGCTGTAGCCTGCGCCGAGCGTGAATGCGCCGAGTTGATACTGCGCGGCAGCCTGCGCAATGCCGAGCACATGCGCGCTCTGGTAGGCCGCGTTGATCGCACCACCCTCGAATAGCGCATCAGTGGAACCACTGGTCCAACCGGTGCGCTTGCCCGTGGCCGCGTTGGCGTTGGTGGCTTGCATATACCCTGCGGCGAGCTTCAATGGTCCGTTGCTATAGGATACCGCGCCGCTGTATGTGTAGCCCTGTCCCGTCGATCCGGCTACGCCACCGAACGCATATAACGCTTCAAATTGCAATCCTGAATAAAACGGGCTCAGGTATTTCACTGCATTGGAAACACGCGCGCTGAAGTCGTTGTTGTCCACATCGCCCGGGGTGGCGAACGGCACGCTGCCGCCCGCGCCGTCCGCGCTCAGCGGTTGCACGAGATCGACAACGGGATCGTACATACGTCCCAGCTCGAGCGTTCCCCAGCGCTCGCTCGCCAGGCCAACGAATGCCTGGCGGCCAAATTCGCGGCCGCCCTGCGCCAGTTTGCCCGTGCCGATTGCAAAGCCCGATTCGAGCTGGAAAATCGCACGGAGGCCGCCACCGAGATCTTCGCTGCCTCTCAATCCCCAGCGATTTCCGGAGAGTCCGCCACTTAGCAGGCTGTATCGATTTCCTGTGGTGGTTTTTATGTAGCTGATGCCGGCATCGACAATGCCATATAACGTCACGCTGCTTTGAGCATGAGCACTAGCCGAAAGGCTGGCCAGTGCGGCTGCCATGCTGATCGATGCAACTCGTTTCATTGTTTGCCTTGTGTGGTTTCTGAATCTGCGTGTGGTGCGGCTTCGTGCGCGGGTCGCCTGTTCGCTCGAGCGACAAACGAGCGCATCCCTGCCGAAACGGCTCAGCGTTCTGACGTGCCAGTCATGCGGGTGGGGCCGGTATGCCGGCGTGCGTGATCCTGCGACGCCGCCTGTCGGGCGCGGCGCCGCAGGATCACGCGGCCTGGATGGATTGATCGGCTAGTTGTTGAACAGCGACACCGATGCCGGCAGCTTCCATTTATCAATCAGTTGCTTATAGGTTCCGTCAGCGACGACTTTCGCCAGCGCGTCCTTGAGCGCGGCCGCCATGCCCGCGCTTCCTTTGGGCACGGCGAAACCAATCGTGGTCGTCTGCTCGAATTCCGGACCCACCGCCTTATAAGTATCGGGCACCTCGGCAAGCAGCTTCACGGTGCCGGGCGTCGAGTTGTAGATGGCGTCCGCGCGCCCCTGGTTCAGGCTCAGCACCGAGTTCTGCGCGGTGGGCAAGGTCATGACGTTGGGTGAGGGCTTGCCGGCAGCCACGCAGCGCTGGACGTCGGCGCGCGCATAGGTTTCCTCGATACCGCCGAGCGTCACGGCGATGTTCTTTCCGCAGATCGAGTCGTCGCGGCCGGTGATCTTCGCGGGATTCGATGCCTGCACGATGATCCGGTCGCCCAGCCGCATATACGGCACGAAGTCGACCTGTCCGCTGCGCGCAGGCGTGATGTACATCGCCGAATTGATGATGTCGATGCGACCGCCCTGCAACGCCGGAATCAGTCCGCTGAACTGCATGTTCTGCGGCGCGGGCTCAAGCTCCATCTGCTTGGCAACGGCATTGATGAGATCGATATCGAACCCGGTAAGCGTGCCATTCTCGGTGTACTCGAACGGAGCGAACGTTGCCGCGACGCCATACGTAAGATGCCCGCTTTCGATGGTCTTCACCGGCGCCGCCGCCCGGGCAGGCGTGGCGAGGACAAGCGAGACAGCCGCCGTGGCGAACAGCGCGCGTAGTGCAGTGCTTGGTTTCATGGCAGTTCCAGGTTAAGAAGAGAAAGTTTTTTGCTCTAGTTGTACAAATTTATACAAAAGCAAAAAGTACACGTCAAGCGACACCTTCCATTCCTTCGTAGAAACAGACGAATACCACACGGATCAGAGCGATTTTCTTATAGGTTCGCGCCCAAAGATTGTATTTTTATTTCATTTCGTACATCGAAGCTGTGACCAAACGAGACAATCTGCTTTCTCGAGATTACGTCGATGGCATCTGCAGCGATTCGGCGAGGATCGACAGCATGTTCGGGCGATCGGCGTCCAAACCGGTGAGCAGCACGATTTCGCGCTCGTAGGCAGTTCCCGCGATTTGCGTCACCCGGCAGTCGCCGGCAAAGCGCTCAATGCCCGACCAACGGGGCACGAGACTTACGCCCATGCCATCGGACACGAGCAACGCGATCGCTTCGAGCGCGTCCAGATCGCACATGACCGTGGGGTCGAGGACGTTATCGGCGAGAAACTGTGCGGCGTGCCGGCCACCCCATGCGTCGGGGTCGTAGCGGATATACGGGCGGCGCTGCAGCAGCGAGGCGACGCTTCCACGGGTTTTCGCATCCGCGAGGAAGACGAGCGGCTCGCGCCGCAGCGGGGTGCATCGCAGTGTTTTTGGAAGCGCAAACGGCGGCGCGACGACGATTGCAGCGTCCAGATCGCCCGCCTGCAAAGTCTGAAATAAACCGCGCGAAGTGCCTGGCACGATCACGGGCCGCGCGTGCGGCGCGCGCTGTGTCAACGTGCGCAGCGATCCGGGAAGCATGCCTGTCAGCGCCGTCGAAATGGCACCCACGCGCAATGCACCGCTCAGGCCGTCGAAGTCGGCGTCGCCGGCAAGCAGCGCGGCTTCTCTCACGAGGCGGCGTGCGCGCGGCATCAGCGCCGCGCATGCTTCGGTCGGCCGGGCGGTATAGCCCTCGCGCGACAGCAACGCGAACCCGAGCTCCCGTTCAAGCGTCTGGATGCGCTGCCCGATCGCTGCGGCCGTGAGGTGCTCCGTGCGCGCTGCATCGGCGATGGAGCCGCACTCGACGACCGCGATCAGGCTTCTCAGATATCGCGTCTCCAAAAGAAATCCTTTAGCTAATGAAATTAATCCATGCTATATCTTTCGAAAAGGCGATGCTAGGCTTTCTATCGTTACCTGTTCTTCACGCTAATAGACCCATGCAAACCGCTTTCCATCTCGCCTATCACGTCAGGGACCTCGATGAATCGCGCGCGTTTTATGGCGCGCTCCTCGGTTGCGAGGAAGGCCGCAGCACCGATACATGGGTCGACTTCGATTTCTTCGGTCATCAAATCTCGCTGCATCTTGGTGAACCTTTCCCGGTGACGAACACGGGCAAAGTCGGCGAGCACTGGGTGCCGATGCCGCACCTTGGCCTCGTGATGGACATGGCTGACTGGCGCGCGCTCGCTGACCGTCTTGTCCACGCGAATATCGATTTCGTGATTCCGCCGAGCCTGCGTTTTGCCGGCGAGCCGGGCGAGCAAGCCACGATGTTTTTTCGCGATCCAAGCGGGAATCCGATCGAAGTAAAAGGGTTTGCGCAACTCGACAAGGTCTACGCGAAGTGACATCGCCAATACCGTTTGTTGCTAATCCGGACTACCGGTTTGCCGGCGAATGGCTCGCCGCGTTGCGGCGCGAGATGCCAAACGAATGCATCGTCCCGCTGAATGAACTCGACGCTGCGGCAAAGCCCGAAAGCAGATTCGCGATTGTCATCAACCCGCTGCCCGAGGACATCCGGCAACTGCCGCGGCTCGAATGGGTGCACAGCGTATGGGCGGGCGTCGAGCGGCTGGTGACCGATCTCGCCGATACGGACCTGAAGATCGTCAGGCTGATCGACCCGCAGCTTGCCGATACCATGGCCGAAGCGGTGCTCGCGTGGACCATGTATCTGCATCGCGACATGCCGGCTTATGCCGCGCAGCAGCGCAACCGTTCGTGGATGCCGCTCGATTACACAAGGCCGCATGAGAAGACGGTTGGCCTGCTTGGACTGGGCGCGTTGGGCGAGGCGGCCGCGCGCCGCTTGCTCGGCGAAGGCTTCAACGTCTGCGGCTGGAGCAGGACGCGCAAGGCACTTGCGGGCGTCGATTGTTTTGCGGGCGACTCCGAACTTCCCGCGATGCTCGCGAAAGCTGACATCTTGGTCTGCCTGCTGCCACTGACTGCGGGCACGACCGGTCTATTGAACGCGGAAAGGCTCGGTCATATTCCGTCTGGCGCCTCGTTGATCAACTTCGCGCGAGGACCCATTATTTCCGATGACGCTCTGCGCGCATCCCTGGACGCCGGCCGCATCAAGCACGTAGTACTCGACGTTTTTGACGTCGAACCGCTGCCTCCTGAAAGCTGGCAATGGGCGCATCCGAGCGTCACGGTATTGCCGCATATATCCGCGCCGACGGATCGCAAAACAGCATCAACGATCATTGCGCAAAACATTGACCGATATCGCAAAACGGGAGAAATCCCCGAATGTGTCGATCCAACACGGGGCTATTGACCTGCTACGCATCAATCGAGCGGTCCGCGCTATCCGGTCTCCTCCATGACCTACAGGATGATTGCTTCTTACGAGCTTTCTCCCGATTCAATTCCGACAGCGGGCAGGCTCCAAGCCTCAGCTGACTGTCGCATGCTAGCGCGGCTCACATTTTTGGACTTCGCTGAGCAGCCAGAAGCCGCCGATCATATGGACGTGCGCCTCAACGAAAAGAAATAGCCAGCTCCTCCTACACCTTCGTAGGGCGTCTCCCCATCGAAATCATCGAAGGCGCGTGACATAATGCGGCGCAACGCTCGACGAGCCCGTCCGCAACTCCTTCATTAGCCATGCTTAGCCTTTTCCACCGGAAGATCGGCAGCATTCTGGGATTGCTTGCAATCCTGATGGCGACGCTCGCGCCAACCGTCTCGCAAACCCTCTCGGCCGAACAACGCTTCGATGCGATCTCGGGTGCTTTCTGCTCCGCGCAAAACGGCTCCGACACAGAGGATCCCGCTAAGTCTCCGTCGCCCGACAAGGCGGTCCATTGGCAGGCATGCGCGTATTGCGGGCTACTTGCCCACATGCCGGTGTTACCGAGTGGGACCCCGAACTTCGCGCCGACGGGTTGGGCAACTCAGGCGACAGCGGTTCCCCTGTTTCGGACAATCCGCCGCGTTTTCCCTTTCACCGCAGCGCAGCCGCGCGCACCTCCATTTTCATCCTGATTGAGTCAGCAAGGCGGCGATGCTTGTGTCATTGCATCGCCGCGCCGTCGCGCGTCTTCTGACAGACCCGCGACCCTACAAACGCGACCATTCACAGAGGATGAACCATGCGCAACATTCCAGCACGTGGCGGTATGCCGACGCTCGTGGCTTTAGTCATTCCGGCTGCCGCAGCCGCCACGCTTCTCTTTCCCTCTCTTGCAACGGCGCACGCCATCGCCGGCAACCGCGTTTTCCCGGCGACGATGGCGGTCGACGATCCGGGCGTCGGAGATGAAATCAATATGGAATTCGGACACGTCAAATCCGACACGGGTGACGGCGACAGCAAAAACACCAATGCCACGACACTCGAATGGGACAAGCTGATCACGCCGAGTTTCGCCCTTATGGGGACGGCCAGCTACGTGAACGTGAACGCTCCGAATGGCGGCTCCGCCCGTGGTTTCGATAACTTCACGGTCGGTGTCAAATATCGCTTCTACGTAAATGAAGCTCATGAGTTCATGGCGTCGGCCGGTGTGATCGCCGAGCTGGGTGACACCGGCTCGAAGGCGATCGCTAATCCGCACTCGGCGATCACGCCCACGCTTTATGTTGGCAAGGGATTCGGCGATCTGCCGGACGGTCTGAAATATTTGAGACCATTTGCGATCACCGGCACCATCGGCCCGCGCGTGACGATGAACAGCTCCGACCCTGACTCGCTGAGCTGGGGCGTCACGGTGCAATACAGCCTGCCTTATCTGCAGAATTTCGTGCAGGACGTGGGGCTCAAGGCACCGTTCAGCAATCTGATTCCGCTCGTCGAATTCCCGATGAATACCTGTACCGGTGGCCCCTGTTCCGGGCATACGACCGGGAGTATCAACCCCGGCGTGATCTGGCTCAATCGATGGGGCCAGCTCGGCGTCGAGGCGGTGATTCCGGTCAATCACGCAAGCGGCAAGGGCGTGGGCGTCCTGTTGCAAGCGCATCTTTACCTGGATGACGTGCTACCCAACTCCCTCGGCAAACCGCTTTTCGGCAAAGGAGACTAGCAATGAGTGCATTCAATGATCTTCGTCGAGGCTGCGGCGCAGCGGCCATCGCGACCGGCATCCTGATCCCGTTCGCCGCATTCGCGCATGTGTTCCCGCAAACGCAAACGCCATCGGCGGGTGCCGAAGTGCCAGCGCCGGAGAACGTGACAATCGTGTTTGACGGACCCCTCGAACCGGCATTCAGCTCGCTGAGCGTAAGCAATTCGACGGGTAAGCAGGTGAGTACCGTGAAGGCGCAAGTCGATCCGAACGACAAGAAAGCGATCCATGTCGCATTGCCCCCCTTACCACCTGACAAGTACACAGTGCATTGGGTGGCTGTCGCCGACGACGGACACCGTACGCAGGGCGATTATTCGTTCAGGGTGAAGTAGTGGACCGTGCGACGATATCTGGTTCGATCATCGTGGCCGCCCTCGCCAATGTACTGTTCGCGTGTGCGGTGGGCGCCTGTCTGGCGGCGCTGATGTTGGACAATGTGTCGCCGCGCTTGCGGCACTGGTTGCGACGGATCGTAGTCGTTTGTGTCGTCGCGTTGATCGTTGCAGATATCGTCAATTTGCTGTTCGAGGCCGCGCTGATGAGCGGGTCAGTGCCGGGAGCCGATTTATCGGTGTTAATCCTGGTACTGACCCAATCGCATTTCGGCGCGGCGTGGTCTATTGGGCTCGTCGCCCTGATCGTGTGGACGGTCTTGTCAGTGGCTCCGCGAGGGTTCGGGCGGCCGGCTGGAACGAGTGTCGCTCTGTTCGCCGCAGCCGTCTTCGCGTTTAGCAAAGCGGCCTCAAGTCATGCGGCCGACGCTGGCGACTTTTCGCTGCCGGAGTGGATTCACTGGGCGCATATCTGCGCGACGGCTGCGTGGGCCGGGCTTGTGATCGCGAGCGGACTCCTCGTGCTGCCCCGGCTGCGGGCCGACGCAACCGGAGATGAACTCGCGCACTTTGTCGGGCGCCTGTCCGCTGCGGCAACCCTTGCCGTGTCGGCGGTCCTCTTCACCGGTGTCTTCAACGCTGATCGCGGATTGGGCGGCTCTCTCATGCCGCTCACGCATAGCGACTGGGGGCTCCTCCTGAGCGCCAAACTTGGGCTGGTGGGTGTAGCGATCGTATTGGGTGGGATCAACCGACTAGTTTATTTACCGCGCATAAGACGGGGTGTATCGGACAATTCTGCGGCTTCGTTCCTAACGATTTTAAAAGTCGAGGCAGTCGTCATGATCGGCGTTCTGTCTGCTGCCGCCGTGCTCGCACACGCTGTGCCGGGGGCTCACCTTGGCGCCTAGTCGTGGTAAGTCGCCGCTCCTGTAAATGATCGGTATCGTCGGCGGGTGTCGTCATCGGCGAACGTCTAGAACGGGGCGAAGGCTCTGCTGACCGACCGCTTTCGGCCGAAGCTACCGACCGACCGGTGATGGCATGCGACGTTGCCTGCGCCGGATCAGGCAATCAAACGTCGAGTACGCCTTTCAGCAAGCCTTTGCCCCACGTTGTGCAAACCGCACCCTTCTGCTTCAGGAACGGCGGCGCGCACATCAGTTGCTAACTGTGTGCGCCCCTTGCCGTATCAGACACTACTCGCCCGGGCTGTACAGATCGAGCAGCTTGAGCGTCACGCCGTTGGTCCACCCGAAACCGTCCTGCAACGGATATTCGCCTCCACCTCCGCCGCCGGTTCCCGCGCCTTCTACCACGTACTTCTCGACCAGCTTTTTATCGGACGCGTAGACGCCCTTTACGTCCGTCAGAAACCGCGTGCCGACCTGCTGCGCGAGCGCATCCTGTCCGTAACGCGTCAGACCTTCGATCGCGATCCAGTGCAGCGGCGCCCAGCCATTCGGCGCGTCCCATTGCTGTGTCGTGTTGTACGTGGTCGTCACGAGCCCTCCCGGCTGCAGCAACGTCGACTGCACCTGGTGAGCCGTCTTCTGTGCTCGTTCCGGCCATGCTGCACCTACGAATAGCGGATACAGCATCGCCGCCGTCTTGTTGTCCCGCGGCTTCCCAAGCTTCCAGTCGTAGTCCCCGTAATAGCCGTTGGCATTCCACAGGTACCGGTTGATGCCCACCGCACGTTTCACCGCGCGCTCGGCGAACTCGCCCACACAGCGATAATCGTGGCTCTCGCCACAGCCTTGCGCAATGGTCGTTTCCAGGTGAAACAGGAGGCTGTTCAGATCGACGGGAATAATCGACGTGGTGCGCACCGTCGCGAGCGTCATGTTGTCGCCGAACCAGCGTGAGCTGAAATCCCAACCGCTTTCGGCGGTCGCGCGCAGCTCACGGTAAACCTCGCTTGGAGTTCGGCCTGTGGCCTGCTGCGCGGTCTGCACGTCCTCCAGGTACGACTCGTCGCGCGGCGTATCGAGCTCATCCCAATAGCGGTTGAGCACCGTATGGTCCGGCATAACCACGACGTTGCGAGTCGCGTCGCCCGGGCGGGTCGAGCCCTCTCCCTGCATCCAGTAGGCGTACTCCTTGCGCAGGGCCGGCAGATATTTCTGATACACCTTGCCACCTTCGACCTTCGCCGCGAGCGTCACCATGTACGAGAAAAACGGCGGCTGCGAACGGTCCAGGTAATACGTGCGATTGCCGTTCGGAATGTGGCCAAATGTATCGATCTCGTACGCAAAGTTGTCGAGCATGTCGTCGACGAGATCCTCTCGGCCGGATTCCTGGAGCCCCAGCATCGTGAAATAGGTGTCCCAGTAGTAGCCCTCGCGGAAGCGTCCGCCTGGCACGACATAGGGCTTCGGCAATGGAATCAGAGAACTGTTCGCCGGCGCGCTCGCCGTGGTCCGGGTGAGCGCGGGCCACAGCCAGTTGATATGCTCGCGCAGCGTCTGATTCGGGGGCGGTGTAATAACCGGCTCGCTTGGCGGTGTGAAGTACTGGTTGACAAAGTTTGCCAGCGAAAAACCGGGATTGTTCTTTTGCTGTTCATACAGCTGGACGATCGCGGTGGGATCCGCGTTCGGCGTCGCATCGACGAATGTTTTCTGATCCGGATAGATCTGTGCGGTCTGGACCGCTACGAACAGATCGCCGTACAGCTTGTCCGGAGGCGGTGGAAGCGTGCCACCGACCTGGGTGTCTGCGAGGCAGACGTTAGAAAGACAGGTGAGGACAACGAATCCCGAAACGGCCGCCGCCTGCTTCGCGCTTCGTTGCCAAAACGTGCCGGCTGCAGGGCGTGATGAAGTCACGGCGATGGCAATGCTGCAGCGAACTTTCGACGTCACAATCATGTCTCCTCCGAAGGAATGGACAACAGGATTGGTCTCCGGCGCACGCCCTCATTTTTCTCACGATGTTGGGCGAGAGCAGCATGGCATAGAATCGGGCACGGTTCAAATCCTCGCGTGGACGTGATGAAGCACGCGGCCTGGCGCCGAGGCCGTGACAGCATGTTGGTAGACGCCCCTCTTGAACGTCCGGTGTCCGAACAGTTAAATGGCGGCTGTGGGTTGCAATGGACCGATCGGCGACAGATAGTACGCGGCCAATTTCGGCCGGTCGTGACCGGCAGCTTTGGGGTACCGTAACGCGATGAATTCAGCTGATTCGAACCGCCCGCTGTCGGCTTCTGAGCACGCGCTTGGCACCTTGCGGCGCCGGCGCCAGTTGTCGTATTTCGGGTGGAACCCTGTCCGTCACCCAGCGGTAGGAACTTCTGGTCGTCCATCCACCGGGCCGTGTTGCCGCGGCCGTCCTCTACCTTCGCAAAGAGCCTGGACTCATACAGCTCCCCGAGGCGCTGGGTGCGCGTATAGGCTGACCAAAACATAGCCTTGAGCTGCGTCACAAACTCGGAAAACAGCTGGTTGCAGAGGTTCGTCTGCACCTGGTTGTGCCGTCGCCAGCGCCGGCACCGGCGAAGTAAGCCAACACAGTCTACTTGCCGTGGTGGAAGTGCACCACGGCGAAGCGGTCCACGGCGCGTTTGGATTCGTCGGTAGTGTTGGCCGCTTTCGTGGAACCGAAGCTGATTAATCCGCCGCTATCGGCGCAAGCGCCTGCCAGCAAATTTGGTTCTGGATCGGCAACACGGGCCACCGGCACGTTCAATTGCTGCCGCAGCCATTCGGCGCGGCGCGATCCAAGGTCGCAATTGTAGTCAGGGGTTGGTCCCTCAATGGAGGCCGCTCCAGAGATGGAGATCTTCAAGGTAGGATCAGCCGCGAGCGCTTTTTCGATTTGCGCTTTGAGGCCTTTGAGATCTCCACTCACCAAAACGCCTTTGTCGTTCCCCGGACCGCGCGCCGGGCGATCCTTGACGAAGAAAAACGTGGCGTCCGAAGGCGGAGGCCGAATCGCGGGCTTGTCGGCGGGTTTATTCTCCGGTTGATCCGCGGTCTTCTTGGCTTCCTCAGTGCGCTTCTGTTGATCGTCCGTTTTCTTGAGATCTTCGACAGGCAACTTCACCTCGTCGGGTAGCTTCACTTCCACCCTTTCTGGAGGCGGGACTGGTTTGCGCTTCACCGCGTCCCAAGAGAGCTGGAATCCGACATTTACCTGCCACGTGCCAGAGCGGGAATATTGATCATCCGCGGGTCCTTTTGACCACGCCCCACCGCCAGCCAAGGACGCGACGCCTTGCAACTTCAGCGGCCCCAACGGCACGATATCCTGCGTTGCTTGAAGGCCGACCAGCAGACTGAACTGCTTGCCCACGAGACTGGGATCGCTAGAGGAGGTGGAGGCGAATCCGCCCTGGCCGAACAAAGAAAGCTGAGTGCCGCCGGTGTTGATAAACAGATACGAGGGCTGCAGCGCGCCGGACCATTGGTCTCCGGTGGCCGTAGCGCTGCTGTTCCAGGTCATGATTCTTCCGTACTGCCCCACCAGCGCGAGTTCAAATCCGGTACTGTTGGGAGCTCTGTGGAATTGGATGTTCGCGGCGAGTTGCGCGCCCAGCATCCAAGGCGGCGGCTTGGGAATGGTATAGACGCGCGAGTACTGAAGCAGACCCTGCGCTTGGAGCGTGAGCCACGGTGTGGGATCGGGCGGGTCTTCTTTTTTCGTTTCACCTTTGTCGTCGCCGGTCCGTGCGGGCGGATCGCCGGGCTTGGGGTCGCGCTGAAGGGCAACGACACCATAGGTGGGTGGCATGCGCATGTGTCCACCGGCCGTCACCACGTCTGATGCGTGGCGCGCGGTGGCTTCTTCGGGAGAGTGCGCATCGCCCATGGGCAAATGCGGTGGAATACGGCTCGCGGTAGGTTGTTGCGCAACGTGCGCCAGTTCATGCGGGAGCGTGCGGGCATTGCTTTCGCGGCCCATGACAACGTGTTCCCCAACGGTATAGCCGCGTGCACCGACGTCATCCGCGGAGCGCGCGCTGCGCGAATCATCATGAATGCGGACGCGGCTGAAGTCGAAGTCGAACGCGGCGCCAAACTTTTGCTGGGAGGCGGGGTCGAGCGAGCGGCCTGGGGTGGCGAGGGTTTCATGGACCGAGCGTGGGGCGAAGGTCCGCACCGGCGCGGCGTCGCGCTTCGATTGGACGGGCTTCGACTCGGGTCTGGCAAAAGATCGCATGCCTGCCTCCTGCACCGCTACGGTTCGACTTATACGCTGGGCGACAGTCAACCCGTCTTGGTCGAATCAAGGCTCTAAATATAAGGCAATCACCGGCCGCTCTGCAATTCAGCGATAACCCGCTGCTTCCGTCGTCGGTCTTCATCCGCTGCACGCCTCGCGCGCCGCAATATCCCGCGCCTCGTTCGCCGCGTGCGGTGTTTGACTCCAGTTTTGTGATTCGTGTGGCCCGCAACCAACCGCTGACCGCGACCTTGCCGTTCTGCTCGGGAAGAGGATTTCACGCAGCCTTGTGATTGCTAGGGTAAACACTTGATTGCCGTTCGTTGGCGCTGTGTTTGGAGGGGGCAAGCGGTGCTGAGTAGCACGGCGCTGGCGCGTTTGTTGCCCCTCGACTCTAGCCTGCACTGCAATCCTCGACGTGTCCGCTACTTTGAATCCGCTTGTCAGTGTCCGCTTGAGGGCGCTCAATCCGGGCCAGGCTACTTCCGCAATGGGTCGGGAGTGTGAGTTCGTAAATGCAGGAAGCTGCCGTCGGGTTGCTCGATGCCGCCACCGTCAGCAATCCGTCACATTGCTGACGTAGAACCCGGCCCGTCCCAATGGCAGCTAAGGCCGATCACACGACGACCGTGATCGTCGGGGGAAGGTCCGTTGCCTGACTGAAGCCGCCGTTCGAATGCCCGCCTGAGAGCACGGTCGAATGGCCGTAGATGGCCCGAACGCCGCCTCATGCGATGTGCGTATGCGTATGCGTCCCCGCATAGGGCAAGAATCGGTACCACTTTGTGCCAAGTTGCTTTCAATCGTCGGTCTTTCCGGGCCTCATTGCAGCCGCAGGCCACCCGCCCGAAAAGTCAATTACAGCGCCAGTCAGGAACCGGGCCTGTGTCGATGCGAGGAAGCAGATCAGTTCGCCGATCTCTTCCGGCCTGCCTAGCCGACCTGCCGGCACCGAAGACCTGACATAGTCACGACCCTCCGGCTGGTCTATGAAGATAGCGCGTGGATAATAAGCCTCGCTATACAGGAAGTTCGGTGCCACTGCGTTGACGGCAATGTTAAGTGGCGCAAGTTCGACGGAAAACGATCGAACCAATGCATTCGCAGCATCCCTCGCGGCATCAGGAATGGCGCCTCCGTGCATTGGCAGCTTTGTCCGGCACGATGTCACTAATACGAGATTCCCGCCGCCCTGATGTCTCATACGCGGGATTGCCGCCTTTACCAAAGCGAAAGGACCGACCACCAGCTTTTCTAGCGTCTGCCGCAGGTCGTCCAGTGATGCATCTACAGTGGGCCGATGGATAGCGGGAAAGTGGTCGTTACTGACAATGGCATCAACCCGCCCAGTGACGGCCCATGCGGCTTCGACCAGCAGCTCAACACTTTTGCCGCTCACACGCTCGACACTGCCATTCGCGTTCGAAAAGTGCTCCCACGCGATGTCGTCCACGAAGGAATCATCGTGGGCAAGCACGCGGAATCCCGCATCCAGCAGTGCTGCTACGGCAGGCGGGCCGGCATAGCCCGACGCATTCGTCACAAGTGCAACCTGTTGCTCTTTCTTCACAGCCACTCCTCCTGGTGGTTCCGAAGCCGCGCGATCCGAAGGACACCAGCGACCGCGCCTCTCGCGTCTGGCTAAGGCGAATCCCGATGTTCGGCTCAGCGTTGCATACTCGACGTCCGGCCCGTTCCGACATCGCCTTCAGCGAATCGCGTCACGAGTTTCCCTCCCTGCCCATACGTTGAAACAGTTTAGGCGTTCAATGCGCGGCGCTCGCATCTTGAATCTGGCGTTACCCTTTTCTCCCCGACCTATGCCCTTATCCGTCACTGGTTCCAATCGATCACCATCGACCTATGGCGGCGCATCTAGTTTCTGACCGAAGCTTGCCGATTAAGCGAGCGAACGATGGTGGCCATGACCGACAGACCCCGTCTACTTATGAAGCGAACCGATCCTGAATATCTTGCACGCCTCCCCTCGTTCTGGTCCGGGTGGTGCCCCGCATCAGCACATTTTGTCAAGATACTCACTGCCGTACTGAAGCGTTTGTGGGGAAAACACACAACGCCAATTTTGCTCTGATTACTGCGCAAACGATTGCTTATACTCTGTGCACCTCTTTCTCCGAGGCGCAACGTATGCGGCAGGAATGGCTTGAATATCTCCAGCGAGTCGACTGGAACACTCCGGTGACTTTGGCGCTGACATCAGCGGCAGTCGGTTCTGTCATAACGCTCACCTGGATTTCAGCGAGGAATGCCAGGGAGCGCAAGCGTCAGCGACGCGACACTGCACTGGAACTAGCGTTATCGCTGGAAAGCTACGCCCGAACCTGCCGGACAATGATGCATAAGGCCACCTGGGCAGCAGCGGAGCCAGTCGGCCATATGAACCGCGAAGCCAGTAAAGGCGTTTCCATTCCCGCCTTTGCCTACCCGCACAGGCTTCACTGGCATGTCTTAAGCCGCAAAGTTATCTCCGAGCTCCGTGAGTATCCGGCGACAGTGCACGCCGCTCGGGAGTATGTGGAAGCGTTTCGCGAATTCGGCGAGCCAATCGACCTTTGTGGTCAGGTTGAATTCGAATGTGCGAAGGCTGCGATAGCAGCGCTAGCACTTGCTCGGGCCACGCGCCGGCGGCACGGAGCCGCGAGGTGGAAGCCGGGCGCCAAAGACTCAGCCTTGGAGCGCGAACTGTCCGACTTCATCGCGAACGCTGAAGAAAAGCGCAAGGAGTCGCTCGAGCTTCGAATGGAGTCTACAGTCGATCGACGAGTTGACGTGCAACGCTTCAAACAGGTGCTAAGCGCCTGAAACATCGCGAGCTCGGATCCCCCCGCGCGGATAGTTTCCGTAACCGACCCCCTTGCCGTCATTCGGGCCACCGCGAGAGCAACGGCTGTTTCCAAGGTCCAACGGACATTCGCTCGCGCGGGTCGACTGCCATCGAACGGCATTTCCTGCCGTTCGATGGCCAACCGTGATCGGTCCGCCGGAAGCCTCTTACCTTTGGCTCACGACACCATCGCAGCAGCTGGCAGGTTGCGGCTAGGGCAAACGCCACTGATCGGGCCATCGCGGCACGCCTTCTGAAAACACAATGCCCCGACGTCTGCTTTATAGGAGGCCCGGGGCGTTTTTAATTGGCTCAAGTTATTGTGCAATGCGTTTGAAACTGGCGTAGTAATCGTCGGTGTAGTAGCAGTCGCCGGTCTGCCTGCGCGGTCCACCACATACGATGCGGCGCTGCCCGCGATCCGCCGAGCCAGGCGTGCGAACTGTGTATGCGTGGTAATAGCCGCGCGGATGCTGCGGCAGCAATACCGCGCTGTTGCGGAACAAGACACCGTCCTCGCCAAAAGGGAAAGGGCCGCCCGCTTTGATCAGACGCAGTGTTTCGGCTGCTTCCCCCGGCAACTGCGCCTTAGTGACGGCGGCCGGCACGCTGCGCCCCTGCGCGCCCGATGCGGCGGGTGTGTCGCTCGCGGCCTGCCCAAGCTGAACCGGCGCCTGACTCGCGGATGCGCCCGATTCCTGAGTAGCGTTTCGCGATCCGTCCTTGCCGCATCCGCCGAGGATAGCGCTCAAGGCGAGGATGCAGGAGAAAGCCCACGCTCGCTTCACGATACGGTTGTCTCCTGGTTGACTAGCATTCGACGATCACGGACGATTTAAGGGTATCGCTAACGGCAGAGCGAATCAATGTTCGGCGGACATAGAAATTTTTTACTCGACAACCAGGCCGATGCGCGGTTCTAGGCGTTCGAGAAATAGGCGGATCAAGCAGATTGCGGTGAGAATCGTTTTATCGTCGATTGGTGCGAAAAACTTATGTGATGAAGCCTCGTAAGATGCATTGTGGTGCGCGACAATTGGGAAGTCCGCTCGTCGCATCATAGTTGTCGCGACGCCCGTCAAATCGATGGCTTACGCGTCGCAAAACTCGGCCGCGAATTGAAACCCGGTACGCTGCTGCCCGATGCACTTTTGAATGGCGGGTAACGTGCAAGCCAAGTCGGAAGCCCACTGTCAGCTATTGGCCGCGGGCAGCCTGTCAGCCAAATATTGAAATATTCTTGGGCACGTTGGACACCCAAGGCACAACCTTAGACCGCAAGCTTGTGCGATATCCGGGGCAGTGATCTGAGCGGTCCGCTCACGTCGACAAGATATCCTTTGACTGGATCCGCTTTACGCCCACGCGATCCATGTTTTTTCGCGCAGCCGCAAGTGAGCCGTTGAGGTCAATCGGACGCGTTGCGTCTTCGATGACATAAGCTTCGAACCCCGCCTTGCGGGCGTCCATGGCTGTCCATGCAACGCAGAAGTCAGTCGCCAGTCCGGTCACAAACACGGTGTCAATACGCCGCTGCTTCAGGTATCCCGAGAGGCCGGTTTCTGTCTTGTGATCGGCTTCCTCAAACGCGGAATAACTATCCATGTCCTTGTGAAAACCCTTGCGTATGATTACTTGTGCAGTCGGCAGCTTGAGGTCCTTGTCGAGCGCAGCGTCATCGGTGCCTTGCACGCAATGGTCCGGCCACAAGACCTGTGTGCCGTACGACAACTGCGTCGTCTCGAACGGCTTCTTACCGGGATGGGAACTGGCGAACGACGCGTGTCCCGCCGTGTGCCAGTCCTGCGTAATGACAATGTTCTCGAACTTGCTAGCCAACTCGTTGATGAGTGGGACGACCTCGGCGCCGCCTTTCACTGGCAACGTTCCGCCATCGATGAAGCAATTTTGCACGTCCACGACGATCAACGCAGATTTGCTGCCGGGCTTGATGTGTTTGCCTGATGCAGCCGACGCTGCCAAAGCGCTCAGGCTTCCAAGGCCAAAAAGATGGGCCAGACCGAGCGCGGCGGTCGACTTGATCAGTGTCCTGCGATGGTTTTCTCCCACGGCGAATCCCCTTTTCGATCGAAGCCACAATCATAGAGGCGCCAAATTTATTCCAGACTTCATCTTAATGCACCTGTCTCGCCGAAAGCCCCCGCATAAACAGTTGCACAAAGATTCGCTGAATAGTTTGATGTCCGGGAAATGCCCTTTGCGTCAGCACGGGATATGCGAAAGAACGCCACTTTGTCGGCAATCTCAGGGGTGACGTTCGACGTCTCCACCAGGCCGCTCACTGCCGATTGGCCCCGTCAGCTTCATGCGTGGATGATCCCACTATCACAGCAAGATGATGAATTTCCCCGGGCACGTCGGACACCCTGGACGCGGACTTATCTGACACGGGTTTCAGCCTGTCCAATGTAAATCGCCAAGTGGGTCTCCCCGCGCATTGGTTACCTGTCCGACGGATTAATCGTTGATTGGCGTAGCCGGTTCAAAGACATCCTCCGACACCCATTGCATGTCAATAATCGGCATAGGTACCGTTCGCCCGTTGATTTGTGCATCGGGCAACCGCAAGAGATATCGGGTCCGTGGGCCAGACTGTGTTGCGCCAATGGTCAGCTCGGACTTCACTTCGAGCCACCGGTCGTAGCCGAGCAGCCACGTAGTGGTGAGCTTCTTCAATTCGGCTCCATGAAGCAAGCTCGTAGGCGCAATGGTATAGACAGACATTGTGCCCTTGCCCCATGAAGACTCATGGGTGAGGACCGGGCCGTCCGAAAGAGACGTGTCGGTAATCGAGCACTCACGTTCCGGCGGCGGTTTGCAATAGTTTGTGAATCTCATCGACGCAATGTCGCCCATCGATATCGTGGCTCCGTCACCATCAAGCCAAGCCAAGCTACGCGATGTCCATCTGAATGTCGTGCTGCTTTCGAGCCTCATTGATGTATAAACGATAGGCAAATCTCCGGGGCGGCCCTGTACCCAGAACTCCAGCAGGACACCTTGCGCGGGGCTAAAGCGAAGGTGCCTTGGCCACGATGCATACTCGCGTAAAGCATCAGGCTGATCAGCGACGGTTATCCGATAGAAGGACTCTCGTACGGTGTGCCCACATCCGGAAATCAGAACGACACACAGTAGCGCCGCAGTCGTAAGGATTCCGCGAGTATTGCTCATCGCTTCTCTGCTCCGGGATTGCAGTGCCCCGGATTGTCGAGGATCCAGGCGAGGTTGTCGATCGTCCGAAAGTGGCCGACCTCCGTCCACCACAGCGGCCGCCTGACGAAGCAAATTCCACTTTGCACAGGCCGGTGAAAGACTATTTCGCATCGTCCAAACCTTAACTTGTATGCCTTACCGTCCAACTTTGCGCTGCGCCATGTACGCAAGATAGGCGACTATCAGATCGATCTCGCGATCGCTCAGTTGGTCCCGCGGGAAAGCGGGCATGGTCCGGCCGGGCCAGTCTCGAACCGATGCCGGATTGCGAATGTAGCGGCGCAATGCCGCGGGCTGGAAGTACTCGACTGGATTCATCGGCACGTTGAGGTCGGGGCCGGTGTCCGCGCTGCCCGCGTGGTTGAGTCGATGACAGGCAAGACACTGAGTGATGAACAGGCTTTGGCCCGCGCGGATCGGATCGGTTGCCGGCAGCGCCGGATCGACGGCGAGCACCGGCCAACGCGCGGATGGAGATGCTTGCGTAGCAAGTTGCGCGATCTGGTAAGGCCACTGCTCGCTGCGCACGGATGCCGCTTCCCTGCCAACCCAGACCAAGTAGAACGGTCCCGCGCTGACCGGCTTGCCCGGCAGCTTCGGCCATGGCTGCGCCGGGTCCTCGACCGCGAGCCATGCGACGGCTGTCGCAGGATCACGGTTGCGCACGAGGTCCATCGGCAGTTGCGCGGCGAAGCCGTCGGTCGCACGTGCCTCGAGCACGCTGTCCGCGGGTAACGCCGCACTGTCGAGCAGGTCGGCCAGCGGCACTGCGCGGTAGGTCGTCGACATACCGTAGGCGACATCTCGCGGAACTTGAATCTCGGCAGCATCCGGACGCGCCAGCAACGCCCCTTGGCTAAACGACTGGGTCTTGCCGCCTATCGTAAGTTCGATCATGGGCTGCGCGGCCGCACAATGCCCGATCACGCTAAGCGTCAGCAGCAATACCGCAAACAACACGCGTTTCGACATTTGTCCTCCGTGCATGGTTGTTGCCGGCGACGGCGGCGGCAACTTCGCCGAAGCCGCCGGGAAAGACAAGCCGCCGATTCATTCGACACCGATGAGCGGATTATGTCAGCGGTACCGAATCGTCGGTAGCGCGCATGCTGTCTATGCGAGCCGATGGGCGCATGGAGCTGTGAGATGCGAATCCCGTCACGGGCCCATCTTCTTTCCCGCCTCGCATGACGTCACAGCAACCACAATCGCTTCACGTTCGCGCGCCGCACCGGACCCACGAGGGTCAGTCGGACTCTGTATGTGGAGGACTGCTACTCGATCTTGGACGCACATTCGTGCCAGATGGTGCCTGCAAACCGGGTACCCCTTTCATCACGACCTCTCGCACGCGAAAGCCGCGCGGAAGGCAGCGCTGCAGTTCCCCAATTTGCTGACTACGTTCCAACGGCATGCCGAGCATGCACGACATGGCCCAACAAGTTCGAGCCGGTTCCCCTGACAGTTATGTATCGTCGAAGCCAACTCGTGCGCGAGCGGACAACAGCGGGATGTCAGCCAGAGGCGTCCCTCAGCGCTTCAATTCGCCGACGCGCAATCCGGTCGCGGCCGAAGTTAAAAAATAAATTGTAAAGTACGCTACAAACGCGTAGTTTACTTTACATGAATACCTTAACCACCTGGGCCGTACTGGTCCTGACTTTTCCGACCGAGAACGCCACCGCGCGCATGCGGGCGTGGCGGGCGCTTAAAGCAAAGGGGTGCGCCGTCCTGCGCGACGGCATCTACCTGTTGCCGCACACCGCGGAGCGCGAGGACATACTGCGCGAACTCGCTTGCAGCATCGACGAAGCCGGCGGCACCGCGCATCTGCTGCGCGCGCAAAGCCTCGACGCGTCGCAGGAAGCGGACTTTCGCGCACTGTTCGATCGCAATGGCGACTACGCGACCTTTGTCGCATCACTGGGCACTGCACGGAAAACGCTGGGAGGACTGCCGCCGGCTGAGGTCACCCGCCTGTTGCGCCGCCTGCGCAAGGACTATGACGCGATCCGGACGATCGACTACTTCCCGGGCGCTGAGTCGACCGACGCCGAAGTCGCCTGGGAAGACTTTCTGGCGCTCGCAGATACGGTCCTGTCGCCGGGTGAGCCGCATGCGGCCGAGCGGGCCATCCGGCCGCTGCGGCGCGACGACTATCAGGCTCGCACGTGGGCAACGCGGCAACGGCTATGGGTCGATCGCGTCGCGAGCGCATGGCTGATCCGTCGCTTCATCGACCCGACGGCACGGTTTCTCTGGCTGGCTTCACCGGAGGCCTGCCCACCGGATGCGATCGGCTTTGACTTCGACGGCGCGGTCTTTACGCACGTGGCCGAGCGCGTGACGTTTGAGGTGCTGGTCGTGAGCTTCGGCCTCGACGACGACGCGGCACTTCTTCGGCTCGGTGAAATGGTGCACGCGCTCGATGTCGGGGGCGCACCGGTGCCCGAGGCAATCGGCTTCGAAGCGGTGATGGCCGGCGCGCGTCAACGCGCGCTGGACGATGATCAACTGCTCGACGAGATGGGTCGCGTGCTGGATTCAATCTACGCGCACTTTAGGGCGAGCACCAAAAACGGCGACGCGGGGAGCCGTTCATGAACTCCACGATCGCGGCCGCACCGGGCTATACCCTCGGCCAGTTGGTCCTTTACATGCTGCGGCTCGGGACCTTCGGTTTTGGCGGCCCGGTGGCGCTGGTCGGCTACATGCACCGCGACCTCGTTGAGCGCCGGGGCTGGATCAGCGAACAGGACTACAAGGAGGGGTTGGCGCTGGCTCAAATGATGCCGGGTCCTCTTGCCGCACAACTCGGCATTTACCTCGGCTACGTCCATTACCGCGTCATCGGTGCAACGCTGGCCGGTATCGCCTTCGTGCTGCCTTCGTTCCTGATGGTCGTGGCGCTCGGCTGGGCCTACGCACAGTTTGGCGGCCTCCCCTGGATGCAGGCGGTCTTCTACGGCGTGGGTGCCGCGGTGGTCGGAATCATCGCAATGAGCGCGTACAAGCTGACCAGGAAGACCGTCGGCACAGACAGAGTTCTGTGGGCAATATTCCTGACGCTCGCGGTTGTGACCGTGGTCACCCAGTCCGAGATCGCATGGCTGTTTATCGTGGGTGGCCTGCTCAACTGGTTCTGGCGCGCCCCACCGAAATGGCTCGGCAGGGGCGGGCTGAATGCGCTTGCCGTGACGCAGGCGCCCGGCATGAGCGGTGTCCTCAGTGGTCTTGACCTGCCGCTGCTCGGCCAGGTCGGCCTTTTCTTCGCCAAGGCCGGCGCGTTCGTGTTCGGCTCGGGACTCGCGATCGTGCCGTTCCTCTACGGTGGCGTCGTGACCGAACATCACTGGCTCAACGACAAGCAGTTCGTCGACGCGGTCGCCGTCGCGATGATCACGCCCGGACCGGTTGTGATCACGGTCGGCTTCATCGGTTACCTGGTCGCAGGATTCTCGGGTGCCTGCGTCGCCGCGCTCGGGACTTTCCTGCCCTGCTATCTGTTCACGGTGCTGCCGGCGCCGTACTTCAAGAAATACGGCAAGTTACCTGCCGTCAAGGCGTTCGTTGACGGCATCACGGCCGCTGCCGTGGGCGCCATCACGGGATCGGTGATCGTCATCGCGCGGCGCTCCATCGTCGACTGGCCGACGGTCGTGCTTGCGCTTGTGACGGTTGTGCTGCTCTGGCGTTTCAAGAAGCTGCAGGAGCCGGTGATTGTCGTTGCGGCTGCCCTGTTTGGTCTTGCTGTCTATCCGCTCATCCATTAGCACGCCATCCGACGGCACGCGCGTGCGCGCATTTCTACGAGGATCGCAATCATGGCAACACGTCGTACCTTCCTGCAAGACACCGCTGCGCTCGGCGCGGGAATCATGCTGACCCAGGCACAAACGGTACGTGCAGCAGAAGAGCCCGCTTACACCGACAAGCTCACAGACGCGGACGGAAAGTATGCCGCTGGACCGCTGCCATTCGCCTATGACGCGCTTGAACCCGTTATCGATGCGCGCACCGTCGAACTGCACTACAACTTTCACCACAAGCCCGCTGTCGTTGCCGCGAACAAGGCTGAAGGCGGCCTGGCGAAAGCGCGGGACTCAAACGATTTCGCGCTGGTGAAGTTCTACGAGAAAGAACTCGCGTTCCAACTGTCCAGCCACATCCTGCACACCGTTTACTGGACCAGCGTGTCGGGCAAAGGCGGTCAACCGACGGGCGAGCTGGCAAAAGCGATCGACAGGAATTTCGGCTCCTATGCAAAGTTCAAGGCGCAACTGGTTGCCGCGACGATTGCTGTAGAAGCATCCGGCTGGGGTGTCGTTGGCTACCATCCTGCAGCGGGCAAGCTCATGATCCTGCAGTGCGAGAACCATCAGAAGCTGACCGCTTGGGGCATTCAACCCATCCTCGTCCTCGACGTGTTCGAGCACGCGTACTACCTGAAGTATCAGAACCGGCGCAATGATTACGTCAATCAGCTGTTTAGCCTCATCAACTGGGACAACGCGACCCTCAGAATGCAGGCGGCATCGCCCGCGCGGAGACTGTCATGACATGGATGACGCGCGAGCGCCCTGAACCCGACTGACTAGCTATGAAGGAACGACTCGCTATGCCGTCGCGCTGGGTTCCGGCAGCCAGAAGCAGGAGTTACTGATTGACGAAGGCGCAAGGGTGATCGCCACTGACGCTGGCGAAGACGACGATTGAGCGAGCGCCACCCGCGGCTCATTGCTGCGCGGTGAACACACTGATGAAACTCGCATCATGAATGCACTTTGGACTCGGCCTGCTGCTCGTTGGCTACTTTCTGTCGCGTGCGCTATCGCTGCCGCGCTGGGGGGTGTGGTGTTCTCCGCGTCAGGTGCGAGCGACGGTCTTGAATTGAGCGGCCTGTCGTTGAAACAGCTCGCCGACGTTCCGCTCGGCGGACGGCCGACCCGACTCGACTACGCAAGCCTTGACCCGGACCACCACCTGTTATTCATTGCCCATCTGGGCGACGGCGAGGTGGTCGCGTTTGACACGCGCGCAGCGCGCGTGATCGCCCGGATTCCGGAGGTGGCCTCAGTGCATGGCGTGTTAGCGATTCCCGCAATGTCACGCGTGTATGCGTCGGCCACCGGTTCAAATGAGATCGTCGCGATCGACGAAACCACGCTAAAAATTACCGCGCGCATGCCGGGCGGCAGCTACCCGGACGGCATGGCCTACGCGCCCGATGCGCATAAACTCTATGTCTCCGACGAAACAGGCGAGACTGAGACGGTGATCGACATTCGCTCGAACACGCAGATTGCGACGATCCCGCTTGGTGGTGAAGTCGGCAATACCCAGTACGATCCGGTTTCCCGCCACATCTTTGTGAACGTGCAATCCCGGCAGCAACTGGTCGAAATCGACCCGGCCAACGACCGGATCGTTGCGCGCATCAATCTGCCCGGCGCGCGGGGCAATCACGGACTGCTGATCGAACCGCAGCAACGGCTTGCTTTCATCGCGTGTGAAGGCAATGACAAGCTGCTGGTGCTCGACATGCGCACGATGCGCGTCACGTCGTCCTTCGAGGTCGGTCAGGATCCGGACGTCCTGGCCTTCGACCCGCAACTGCATCTGCTCTACGTCGCTGGCGAAGCCGGGATCGTCTCACTGTTCAAAGCCGACGCGGGCAACGTCTCGAAGATCGGCGACGGCCGCATCGGCCCCAACGCGCACGTCGTCGCGGTGGATAACTCGACGCATCGTGCCTACTTCCCGCTCAAAAATGTTAAGGGACAGGCGACGTTGCGCATCATGGCGCCTCAAGGCTGAGGCCGTGGGGCGCTCGGGGCGGTCAAACACTTCGGCGGATGGCAGATTCGCTGCCTGTATCCGGGACTACAGGTAAGTGGCGGTAAAGACGAAAGAGTCGGAATGCGTAGTGCCAACCGGCTGATCGCGAAGTTGTTCGCGCTCAAGTGGCCCCCAGGATGCAGGCGCGTGCGGAGGATGACATGAGTCAAACTGAACCGGCCAGGGTGGCCGTACTGTGGCGCGGTGATCATGAGGCGCGTCAAAGTGCGACATCGGCGAATAACCGCTTTTATCGCATCTTCGAAGAACTGACGGCGATCGGTATCCAGGCGCAACCCGCCGTCTATTCCGACGAGATGGTGGACGAGGTGCGTGAACAGCTCCTGAATGTTGATGGCGTACTGGTATGGGTCGACCCGATTCATGACGGGCAGACCCGGGTAGCGCTCGACGCGATGTTGCGGGAAGTGGCATCGCGCGGACCCTGGGTCAGCGCCCACCCTGACGTTATCCTGAAGATGGGCGTCAAGGAAGTTTTGCATCGCACCAGGCATCTCGGCTGGGGCACGGATACCCATCTCTATCCCACCAGATCTGCGTTCCAGTCCGAGTTCCCGTTGCGGCTTGAATCGGCAGGGCCGCGTGTGCTCAAACAAAACCGGGGCAATGGTGGTCAGGGGGTCTGGAAAGTCGAACAAATCTCGCCGCCGGGCAGCGACACCATATTGGTTCGAGTTCTGCATGCACGCCGAGGGAGCGTGCCGGAAGAGATAACGCTTCACGATTTCATGGCGCGCTGCGAAGCATACCTCACGCCTGACGGTTGCATTGTTGACCAACCCTTTCAGTCACGCTTGCCAGACGGCATGATTCGCTGCTACATGGGAACAGACGAGGTTGTCGGGTTTGGACACCAGTTGATCAAGGCGCTGTTGCCGCCACCACCGGAAGGACCCGACTCTGACGCTGCGCAGCCCGGGCCACGGATCATGCACCCCGCCTCGGCGGAACCCTTCCAGGCCCTCAGAGCGAAAATGGAACTCGAATGGACGCCGCAAATGATGGATATCCTGAACATCGACAGCGATTCGCTACCGATTATCTGGGATGCTGACTTTCTTTATGGCCCGCGCAACGAATCGGGCGAAGATACCTACGTACTCTGTGAGATCAACGTCAGCTCGGTTTTCGCCATACCAGAGCAGGCACCGGCAGCCATTGCTCGCTTGGTGAAGGAACGTCTGCGTAAAAAATACCCATCGAACTGACTTTCCCTCAGATGGCGAGCAGCATGATTTGTGCAGCCAAAATCGTCATCGCAGCCCCCTTGAAACGGTGATGGCTGCAGTTGGGCAAAATGGCCAAGGCCACGAAAGTCCGCTCGAGGGCGAACTTCGATCATTCGCCAGGCGCTAGCGATTGGCCGTAGGTAGCACGTATCGACCGAAGAAGCTCGCGCGATGGCGTTCGGTCTCGCGGCAGAGGAAGGGCTGTTGTGCGGCACGTCGACGGGCGCCAACGTGACGGCGGCCCTGCGGCTCGTCGAGCCGTCCAGGGCCGAAGGCGACGGACGTCACCATCTTGTGCGACACAGGCAGGAGGTGCCTAAAGACTCTCCAGCAAAGACTCTCCAGCAAAGTCTCGATACCACGCATTCCTGTCGGTTAGCAATCCGATTATTTCAATTGGCATACGCCGTCCGGCGTCCATGCTCTTTGTCTGCTAGACCACCAAACGGCCCGGGCTGCGTTTCTCCCGGCGCAAACGTTGTCCTATGCTGAAGTGCGACCGGGCGATGACATCGAAAGATTCATGCCCGTTCCTTCGGGATCTTCCGACTCCTGTTCCCCGCAACGAAGGGACGTGCCGGCGCATGCGCGTCGCCGCGGCTTTCGGGCTTTCGTATTGCTACCCAGAGAGGTCAGGTATGAGCACGCCCACCGAAACGATGGCCCTCAAAATCAACGACGCCGCATCCGGCAGCGGACAATCGACGGAGCTTCGTCCATTCGGCACAGCGGCCCCAAGCGACACGGATCTCCAGGATCTTCAGCAGCGTTTGCTGGTCGCGGTGAACAACGTCAGAGTCACGGGCACGCCCGAGCAGAACCAGATGCTCGACTATCTGTTGAATCAGGCGCACAACCAGACCGCCGATCTCGTGAGCGGCGATACGAATTCGTCCCCGGTGCATCACATCCTTTCGAACGTCAAGAGCCTGCTGATGCATGCGCAGGTGATGCCCACATCGACAGGCGGCGTGGCCGTGTCCTCGGTATCCGATGAAGGCGACCTTGTCGGCAAGAATCCGTACGAATCGCTCGATGTGCGCTGGACTGAATCCGCCGTGTGCTGGCTCGAGCATTTCTCACCGCAAACAAAGGCGGACTTCCGCACCGCCCCGCGGACGACCGCGATGGGCGGCGATGTATCGATCGCCGTCGCGGGAGACTGGGGAACCGGCTTCGACTATCGGACCGACGGAGTGCCCACGCCCGCCGAGAAGGTTGCCAATCAGATCCGCGCACTCGCGCCGACCTACACGGTCCACCTTGGCGACGTCTATTACGCGGGCACCGGCGTGGAAGAGCAACGGAACTTCATCGGCAAATGGCCTCCAGGCGCGGGTGGAAGCTTTACGCTGAATTCGAACCATGAGATGTATTCGGGCGCGCAAGGCTATTACTCCGTGCTCGATGGCGACGGCGATTTCGCCGCGCAGAATAGGAACAGCTACTTCGCGCTGACAAACGCTGACTGGCTCGTCATCGGCCTCGACACCGCCTATCACGCCGACGAGATTCATCTCTATCAGCACGGTTTTCTGGATCCGGACCAATGCGCGTTCGTCGACGATCTGATCGCGACGAATCCAACGGCCAAACGCGCCATCCTCCTCACTCACCACAACGGCCTGTCGGTCGACGGAATGACGCCGAGCGCTCTATGGGGGCAAGTCGCGCCACGCTTCGCGGGACTGGAACTGTGGTGGTACTGGGGGCACATGCACGCGGGCATCGTGTATAGCGACCGGGGTACACGCGCTCAGATGCAACCGAACAGCATTGGCGGCGGCATCATCCATGCGCGTTGTGCCGGTCACGGCGCGGTGCCCGCGGGCGAGCCCAATTCGCTGGTCGCCAATCCGAGCGCGGTGTGGCATGAGAACCGCACGGTGGCCGACCTGCTCTATCCTGGACGCGTATACAACGGCTTGGTAGCGCTCACGCTGAACGGCGCCGATCTCACCGAGGAGTTCATCGACGAAGAAGGGGCCAAGGTGTACGCAAGAACCTTCCTTGCGAAATGACCACGCGTGTGCGTCCGTTCATGCTGATTCAAGATCGTGGAGGCGATCATGCCCGGTATCCCTTATGACGCGACCCGCACCGCGCTGGAGGCGCCGCAATTGCGGGCCACCGTGTTCGTGGCCGGCACGGACTATGACGACGTGGCGTTGTCCGTCGAATTCGCGCGGCTCGCCTACATGCATTACGAGGACGGCGGGGCCGAACTCGATCGCCTGAAAGAAGGGCTCGGCCGCGTGCGATTCGACGATGTCGTCATCTTCGAGGACGCCGCCACCGGCACGCAAGGCTACGGCGCGTCGCGATCCGTGGACGGCCTGTGCGTGCTCGCGTTTCGCGGCACGGAGCCGACTCAGCTCTCCGATCTGGGCGCGGATCTGCAATTCAGCCTGACCGACTGGACCGAAAAGGCGGGCCGCGTGCACAAGGGATTCGCGTGCGCGGCGCGCAGCGTCTTCGCCTCGGTGAATCAGTGGCTGGAGCAAACGCGGGCCGCACGCAGGCGGCTGATCGTGACCGGCCATAGCCTCGGCGCGGCCATCGCCACGCTGTACGCGAGCGTGATCGCGCCAGACAAGCTCGTCACGATCGGCTCGCCGCGCGTGGGCGATGCGGATTTCGTCGCGACGCTCGCCGGCATCGACATGACACGCCTGGTCGATTGCTGCGATGTCGTCACCGAACTGCCGCCCGCGGTCGCAGGTTACGTTCACGCCAGCGACGCTGCCTACCTCACGCGGGACGGCGTCCTCGCTTCCTCAGCGGATCCGGACTTCGTGCGCGACGACCGCCTCGCCGCGCGCACGGATTATCTGCGCAATTACGCATGGAAAACTGGCAATGTGGTGTTGCGCGATCTCGCCGATCACGCACCCATCAACTACGTGCGCTGCTTCATGTCGTGAGGCGTGCTAGCTGTCCCACGCTGGAAAGCCGAAAGCCCTCAAACAGAGGGCTTTCATTTTTACTAGCGCTTCCAAACTTTATTGCAACGCGTGGTCCGGATTTTCCAATCTTTATTGCACTTTCCGAACTATCTCGTCACGCTTCAGAAACCTTAAGCGCCGAAATTCTTCGACGCAAAGTCCCAGTTCGCAATGTTCCAGAACGCTTCAATGAACTTCGGACGCGCGTTGCGATAGTCGATGTAATACGCGTGTTCCCACACGTCGATGGTCAGCAGCGCCTTGGCGTCGGTGGTCAGCGGCGTAGCGGCATTGCTGGTCGACACGATGTCGAGCGAACCGTCAGCCTTCTTCACGAGCCACGTCCAGCCCGAGCCGAACGTGCCGGTCGCGACCTTGGTGAACTCTTCCTTGAACTTGTCGAACGAACCGTACTTGGCATTGATCGCGTCGCCGAGTGCGCCGGCCGGAGCACCGCCACCCTTGGGCGACAGGCTGTTCCAGAAGAACGTGTGATTCCAGATCTGCGCCGCGTTGTTGAACACCCCGCCCGACGCCTTCTTGACGATTTCTTCGAGCGACAGGTTTTCGAATTCGGTACCCGGAATCAGCTTGTTCAGGTTCGTCACATAGGTTTGATGATGCTTGCCATAGTGATACTCAAGCGTTTCTTCCGACATGTGCGGAGCGAGCGCGTTCTTGTCGAACGGCAACGGCGGGAGGGTATGTTCCATGGTGCGAGCTTCCTTCTATGATGATTTTGGGGGACGTGAGGAGTGAGGCAATGGAGCACTCGATTGTAGGCGAGTTGGGATAACCCCGCAAATTGCGGGTTTTTATGAGCAGTATCGATTACGAAGCTTTAACGTCGGCGTAAAAAATGCTCGAACGTTCCATCTAAGCCGTCAAAAATACGGGCTTTGAAGCACCCGCGTTTGTCATGTTTGTCATGTGAACATCGCGTGAAGGCGACTGCTGTTTCACGCGATGCACACCTGCTAACAGTCAAAATTCATCGGAGAGCCGCGGCTGGATGTCGGCCAGCACGATATCGGCCGATCCTTCGGCCAGATGCACAGTCAACGCCCGCTTGGGCTTCAACGCATTCGGCGCGCGCACGGCGCGCCCGGATTGCGTGTCGATCAAAGCCGCATAGCCGCGCTCGAGCGTGCGTTGCGGGCTCAACACCTGCAACCTCGCCGATAACTCCGACACCCGCGCCACCGCTCGTTCATGGCGGCGCCCTTGCGAGGCACCCAGGCGTTGTGCAAGACGCATCAGACGTTCCCGCTCGGCGGCGAGATCAGGACGCCAGCGTTGCCAGCGCATCTGCACGAGCGCAAAACGCGCGCGCGCGTCGCGAACCGGACGCGCGCCGGCTGACGCAAGCCGCGCCGCGAGTTGCCGCAAATGCATGCGCTGGCGTTCCAGCCGCTCGGCCGGGCTGACCAGCCGGCGCGCGAGCCAGTCGAGCTGCTGGGCGCGCCGCTCCATCATCCGGCCGAAACCGCGTGCAAGCGACGCATGCCGGTGATCCAGATCGCGCAGCAACAACACGCGCTGCGGACTGACGAGTTCGGCGGCTGCGGTGGGCGTGGGCGCGCGGACATCGGCAGCAAAATCGGCGATGGTGAAATCCGTCTCATGGCCTACACCGCTTACAACCGGCATGGCACTTTCGGCTATCGCGCGCGCGAGCACTTCCTCGTTGAACGCCCACAGATCCTCGATCGAACCGCCGCCGCGGCACACGATCAGCACATCGACCTCGCGGCGGGCGCTGGCCTCATCGACCATCGCGGCGAGCTTCGCGGCAACACCCGCGCCCTGCACCGGCGCGGGATAAACGATCACCGGCACATGCGGCGCGCGCCGCGCGAGCGTGGTAAGCACATCGCGCAACGCCGCCGCCTGCAACGACGTCACAATGCCGATCGCGCGCGGATGGTGCGGCAGCGGCCGCTTGCGCTCGCCGGCGAACAGCCCCTCGGCTTCCAGTTTCGCCTTCAGCTTCAAGAAGGCTTCGTACAAGCGCCCCTGCCCGGTCCGGCGCACCGCTTCCACGCCGAGCTGCAACTCGCCGCGCGGTTCGTACAGGGTGACCAGCCCGCGCACTTCGATCCGATCCCCTTCTCGCGGCGTGAACTCGGCGTACTGTGCGCGGCCGCGGAACATCACGCAGCGCATCTGCGCCTGCGCGTCCTTGATCGAGAAATACCAGTGGCCGCTCGCCGCTTTCGTAAAATTCGATACTTCACCCGACACCCAGACGAGCGGAAACGAGCGTTCGAGCATCGACCCGATCGCGCGATTGAGCGCCGAAACGGGGATGACGGCGTCGGCGCTGCCGGGTTGACCGGAGGAGGTGAAAGGGTCGCTGCTCATCGAGGAAAATGGTGGTCGGTTGAGGTTAAAAACACGCTGGCTTGAGAGCGGACACATGAGCCGTCCTGAGAGCGCCATGCGGCCGGTGAACAAGGCATGGACGATAAGCCCGATCAGCGTGCGAAGTGTAGCAAGTGTCCACAAGGCGCGAGTTACCGGGAGCTAACGGAAACTCTCATTAAATCCTGATGAACTCAGTTTAAGTCATTGTTTTTATTGTGTTTTCCATCTCTAAATCGTGACTAAGCCGATGCAAGGCTTTCCCGAAGCCGATTTCAGGCCGCAGGAGCCCAAGTTGTTCACAGAGTTATCCACAGGCGGTTTGTGTGCAAAATCTCGCATCGAATCTACCTATTTTCGGGCTGCACTCGAAGGCATTTCAACGCCGCACGGCGAGGTCCGGTTTACCCTTAAACTGGCGCCCCGGGCAGCGCCGCGCTAGAGTGCCGGGTTCGAGGGCCAGCGCAATCATGCGCTCTGTCGTCCGCCGACGGCTTATCGTCCGCTTATCGTCCGCTTATCGCCTGCTTACATCCGCTCATTCTGGAGATCCGTCCCGATGCAAAGGTGCCGGCCGTTATCACTGACATTGCCACCACTGTCGCCCCCCTCGCCGCTGCACCGCCTGACGTTGCTGTCCGTCCAATCGCGTGCATCGTTCGCTCCTGAACACAAGGCGCGCCATGTCTGATTTCAAGCCGCCGATCGAAAACTTCCTCGCCCGCGAGTGGCGCAAGCGCGGCTGGGTCGCGTGGTCGCTGACGCCGTTTGCCTGCCTGTTCGGCCTGATTGCCGCGATTCGCCGCGCCTTCTTCGCGCTCGGCTGGATCAAGCAGGTGAACGTGGGGGTGCCGGTCGTCGTGGTGGGCAACGTGACCGTGGGCGGCACCGGCAAGACGCCGACCGTGATCGCTCTCGTCGAAGCGTTGCGCGCCGCCGGTTTCCAGCCGGGCGTCGTCTCGCGCGGTTACGGCGCGAAGATCCACGAAGCCACGCGCGTGAGCCCGACGAGCCAGCCATCCGAAGTCGGCGATGAGCCCCTGCTGATCGCCCGCCGCACGCATGCGCCGGTGATGGTCTCGCCGGATCGCGTCGCGGCGGCGCAGGCGTTGCTGAAGGCGCATCCATCGGTGGATGTGATCGTGAGCGACGACGGCCTGCAACACTACCGCCTCGCGCGCGCATTCGAACTTGTGGTCTTCGACGACCGTCTGGGCGGCAACGGTTTCCTGCTGCCGGCGGGACCGCTGCGTGAATCGATGTCGCGGCACCGCGACGCCACGCTCATCAATAGCCCCTACGACCGCACGTTGCCGCCGTGGCCAAATACCTTCTCGCTGGATTTGACCACCAGCGACGCCTGGCTCCTCGATGACCCGGCCGTGCGCCGCCCGCTCGGCGCGTTCAAGGGCGAACGGGTCGCGGCCGCGGCGGGCATCGGCTCGCCGGAAAGGTTCTTCGCGTCGCTGCGCGCGGCTGGACTCACGCCGGCCACGCGCGCGTTTCCGGATCACTATGATTATCGCGACAATCCGTTCGCCGGCATCGACGCCGATTCGATCCTGATCACCGAGAAGGATGCAGTAAAATTCGGGGCCTGGCGTGACGCGCGCATCTGGGTGGTTCCAGTCGAAGCCGTGCTCAGCCCCCGCCTCATCGCATTAGTTGTGGAGAAACTTCGTGGACGCACGCCTGCTTGAAATCCTTGTCTGCCCGATTTGCAAGACCCAGCTCACGTATGACCGCGCGGCGCAGGAACTCATCTGTAACGTCGACAAACTCGCTTACCCCATCCGCGACGGCATTCCCATCATGCTGCCGGACGAAGCCCGCCAGACCGTGGAAGGCACGCCCGTCGAGCCGTTGAAACCCGCCGGCGGGAACTGAGGTTTTAAAGAGGCTTTAAATCGAGGTTTTATGAACGCACATGTTCCGGTCGCGCCGCCCTTCATAGCAGTCGTCCCCGCGCGGCTCGCGTCCACGCGGCTGCCGGACAAGCCGCTGGCGGATATCGGCGGCAAGCCAATGGTCGTGCGAGTCGCCGAGCGCGCGCGTTTATCGGGCGCGCTGCAAGTGCTGATCGCCACCGATTCGCAGCGCGTGGTCGAAGTCGCGAAGGAACATGGCATCGACGCCCTGCTCACCCGCGCCGATCATCCGAACGGCACGGACCGGCTCGCCGAAGTCGCGACGCATTTCGGCTGGAGCGACGACACCATCGTGGTCAATGTGCAGGGCGACGAACCGTTGATCGAGCCGGCGCTCGTGCGCAACGTGGCGGCGCATCTGGCGGCGCATCCGTCGTGCGCGATCGCGACCGCGGCGCATCCCATCTCTGACCCCGCCGATGTCTTCAATCCGAACGTGGTGAAAGTCGTGCTGGATTCAAAGAGCGTCGCGCTGTATTTTTCGCGCGCGCCGATTCCGTGGTCGCGCGACGCGTGGCAGAAGGACTGGCCGAATGTCGCCGCGCTCGGCGCACGTCCGTCCGTTCCCTCCAATGTGCTGCGGCACATCGGCTTATACGCGTATCGGGCGAAGTTCTTGCGAATTTACCCCACGCTGTCGGTGGCTCCGATCGAAGAGGGCGAGGCGCTCGAACAACTGCGCGCGCTCTGGCACGGCGAGCGCATCGCAGTGCTGACGACGAACGACGCGCCCCCGCCGGGCGTCGATACCCCCACCGATCTCGCCCGCGTCCGCGCGTTGTTTGGCGCTTCGGCGTAACGGGGCAGGAAGCATCCCGCGAAATCAGCTCGTTTTCAACGCCTCCTAGCGCGGCAGCCCCCTTTCGATCAACTCGCGTTAACCCCCGCTGCACCCCACTTGCCGGGGTTTCCAGCCGCGTATTCGAGCCGCGATTGTGACGATGCATGGCATAATCGATTGGTAGCGCGAGCCTTCCGGTCAGCGCCAACGCTCCTGAGCGCCCGTGTCGACTGGTGCCGCGCCGTCTCCCGAATTCGGCTCGTTGCACCTCGTTTGCGGCTTCAACCGGGCGATGCGCCATAGCGACCGGATGCGAGAATAAGCCTCGCAGCGCAGCGGTTTCTATTCGATTCGGAGATATCACCATGCGTTTGATCCTGTTGGGCGCCCCCGGCGCCGGCAAGGGCACCCAGGCCACCTTCATCAAGGAAAAGTTCGGCATCCCGCAGATCTCGACGGGCGACATGCTGCGCGCCGCCGTGAAAGCGGGTTCGCCGCTCGGCGTTGAAGCCAAGCGCTTCATGGACGCCGGCGAACTCGTGCCGGACACGCTCATCATCAACCTCGTGAAAGAACGCCTGCAGGAACCGGACTGCGCGAACGGTTATCTCTTCGACGGTTTCCCGCGCACGCTTCCGCAAGCCGACGCCATGAAGCAAGCTGGCGTTGTTATCGACTATGTGCTCGAGATCGACGTGCCGTTCGAGGACATCATCGAGCGCATGAGCGGGCGGCGCGTGCATGCCGCTTCGGGCCGTACGTATCACGTCAAGTTCAATCCGCCGAAGCAGGAAGGCCGTGACGACGTCACCGGCGAGCCGCTGATCCAGCGCGACGACGACAAGGAAGAGACCGTGAAGAAGCGGCTTGACGTCTATGTTGCGCAGACCAAGCCGCTGATCGAGTACTACAACACGTGGTCGAACCACGGCAACAACAACGGGTTGAAGGCGCCGGAGTATCGGCGGATCTCGGGTCTGGGTACCGTCGATGAAATCCGCACCCGCGTGTTCGATGCGTTGATCTGATCGTCACCCGGCGCTCACACCCAAGCGCTCGGGGACACGCGTTCCGAAACCCGCTCGTGCTCCATCGGCCGAGCGGGTTTTTCGTTCTGAGCGATCCTTGGAACGAGCACGATTGCGTATAACCCTCATCAAGGAGCACACAGCATGGACATCCAGGACAACGTTTTTCTCATCACGGGCGGCGCATCGGGCCTTGGAGCCGCCACCGCGCAACTGATCCGCGACCACGGCGGCAAGGTCGTGCTCGCCGACATGAACGAAGCCAGCGGTGAGAAGCTCGCGAAGGAACTCGGCGGCGAGTTCGTGAAGTGCGACGTGAGCCGCGAGGAAGACGGCCAACGCGCCGTGGAAGCGGCCACGCAACTCGGCAGCCTGCGCGGGCTGGTCAATTGCGCGGGCATCGCACCGGCCGCGAAGACCGTGGGCAAGGATGGCGCGCACCCGCTTGATTTGTTCGCCAAGACCATCGGCGTGAATCTGATCGGTACCTTCAACATGATCCGGCTGGCGGCAGCGGCCATGTCGAAGAACGAACCGAATGCAGCGGGTGAACGGGGCGTGATCGTGAACACGGCGTCGGTGGCAGCCTACGATGGCCAGATCGGACAAGCCGCGTACGCGGCATCGAAGGGCGGCGTGGTCGGCATGACGCTGCCTATCGCCCGTGACCTGTCGCGCAACGGCATTCGCGTGATGACGATTGCGCCGGGCATCTTCGAAACGCCGATGCTGCTCGGCATGCCGCAAGAAGTGCAGGACGCGCTCGGTGCAACGGTGCCGTTCCCGTCGCGATTGGGTAAGCCGAACGAGTACGCCATGCTCGTCAAGCAGATCTTCGATAACCCGATGCTCAACGGCGAGGTGATTCGTCTCGACGGTGCAATCCGGATGCAGCCGAAGTAAGTTTTTCGCGTGCACATCATGAAAAACGGCGGCCATCGCGTTAGATGTGCCGCCGTTTTTTTCAGCTTTGAAGTTTTTTCAGCTTTGAAGACCAGAGACCGGATCACTCGCCGTTGTGCTGGGTGCGCTGCCTGAGCTCATGCAATTCCGTTTCCACAACGGTCGCGTCTTCCGCATCGGGCCGGTCATCAAGATAACGACGCAGATCTTCCATCGCCGGACGCAGATAGTCGAGACGCGCATAAGCGAAGCCGCGATCGCGCACTTCTTCAATACTCTCCGGCATCAGGATCACCAGACGTTGCTGCACGGCAAGCAGCCGTTGCCAGCGTTCCGTCTGCAGGTAAATACTCTTCAAATTCCGCAGCATTCGTCCGATGATTTCCCGGCGCGTCGCGGGTTGCAACAAGATCCGCAGCGCACTGCCGATCGATTCCCCTACCCGCTGCACATACGGCTCGAGCATCTCGACCATCGCCGATTCGGACAGTGAATGCCCCGTGGTCGGATCGAGCATCACGTCGCCATCGGGCGTTGTCACGCGCAGCAGGAAGTGCGCCGGAAACGACACGCCACGCACCGGAATGCCAAGCTGCTCGCTCATCTCCAGATACACGACGGCGAGCGAAATCGGAATCCCGCGACGGCGCTTGAGCACCATGTTCAGGTGGCTGTTGTCGGGATCGTAGTAATCGTTGAGATTGCTGGTAAAACCCAGCTCACGGAAGAAAAAACGATTCAGCACGCCGACTTTCTGCTTGATGTCGGCGTCCTCAGGCATACGGCGGCGCACACGCAAAACCAGCTCGTCGATCTCAGCCAATACACCCTGCAAATCGAGATCCGGATACGCGTCCTGGGCGAGCGACAACGCCGCCTCGGTGAGCGGCAGACTCTCGTCCTCCGCCACAAGCGAGGTGAAATAGTCGAGGATGCGCGTCGTTGTCATCACAGCGTTCGCCTTCTGAAATACGCGTATTTGAAGCCCATCACGGAGAGCATACCGAAATATAGCGCACCGAATACGACCAGGCTTGCACCGAGAAGCACAATTCGCTCCAGTGGCGCGGCGCGCATGCCGATCCAGTCGAAATTGCCCGCCACCCAATGCATCACGCCGGCGAGCACGAGGCATGCGCCGAGCAATTGCGCGAAGAACCGCGCCCATCCCGCCGACGGCTGGTAAATCCCGCGTTTCCTCAAGCCGATGAACAACAACGTGGCATTCACGCAGGCGCCCAGGCCGATCGACAGCGTCAATCCGGCGTGCGCGAAGATTGGTACGAAAATCACGTTGCTGATCTGAATGGCGATCAACACGATGATGCCGATGATCACCGGCGTCTTGATGTCCTGCTTCGCGTAGAAGCCGGGCGTGAGGATCTTGATCAGAATCAGCCCGACCAGTCCAACGCCATAGGCCGACAACGCGCGGCCGACCATCAGGACGGAATGCGCATCGAATCTACCGTAGTGGAACAGCGTGGCTGTGAGCGGCTCCGCGAAGAAAAACAGCGCGCAGGCGCTGGGCGCGGCCATCAGGAACGTGATGCGCAGACCCCAGTCGAGCAGCGCCGAATATTCGACCGGATCGGCGTCCACGTGCGCCTTCGACAGGCTCGGCAGCAGGATCGTGCCAAGCGCCGCGCCGAGCAGCGCGGTGGGAAACTCCATTAACCGGTCGGAATAATTAATCCACGACACAGCACCCGGCCCGAGCCGCGACGCAATGTTCGTATTGATGATCAGGCTCAGTTGCGCGACAGACACGCCGAACGTCATGGGCACCATCTTGATCAGCACGCGCTTGACGCCCGGATGCCGCAACGCCCGAAAGAAATTCAGGCCGATGCGCGGGATCATGTCGATCTTCTTGAGTCCGGGCAACTGCACGAGAAACTGCAAGATTCCGCCAACGATTACCGCATACGCCAGCGCGTAGACCGGTACTTTCAGATGCGGCGCGAGAAAGACTGCGGCCGCGATGAACGACACGTTGAGCAGCACGGGCGCGAACGCGGGCAGCGAGAATTGCCGGTAGGTATTGAGCACCCCGGAGGCCAGCGATGTCAGCGAGATGAAGATGATGTACGGGAACATGATCTGGGTCATGGTCACCGCGAGCCCGAACGCATGGCCGTCGTGCTCGAGCCCCGATGCCACCGCGAACACGACCCAGGACGCACCCGCCACGCCTGCGAGCGACACGGCCGCGAGCGCCCACGCGAGCACGGTCGACATGGCGTCGACGAGGGCCTTGGTGGCATCGTGACCCTCGGTGTTCTTGAACTCGGCGAGGATCGGCACGAATGCCTGCGAGAACGCCCCTTCTGCGGACAAGCGCCGCAACAGGTTCGGGATGCGGAAGGCGACGTAGAATGCGTCGGTGAATTGACTGGCGCCGAAGGCTCGCGCGATCAGCGTTTCGCGGATCAGACCGGTCACGCGGGAAAGCAGCGTGAAGCCGCTGACCGTCAGTAGGGCTCGGAATAGATTCATGGGGCGCTTATTATACGGTCGGCATGATGAATGCGACGCGTTGCAACATTTGGCGAATCGTTAGAATTTGCAACGGCGTGTGGTCTTTCACTGCGCCCGGTTTCCACCGGCCTGGTCCCGCCAGTCGCGTGATCCCCGCATGCAAGGTGGCAGGATGAGCACCGAGCGCGGCTACTACATCCGTTCGAAAGCCGTGAAGGCGGTGGAGATGGCTCGACTCAGCCGGGCGCATTGGGACATCGAAAACCAGTTGCACTGGGTACTCGATGTGTCCTGGGGTGAGGATGCCAGTCTGATCCGCGACAAGGTGGCCGCGCAGAACATGGCCCGCCTGCGCGAGATCACGCTGAACCTTGCTCGACTTGAGCAGAGCCGCCAGCCGAAAAAGATCAGCCTCAAGAACATCCGCAACTTCGCCGCATGGGATACCGCTGTGCGCGACTCCGCTCTCGGCCTTGCCTGACAGGGGCCTTCGTGCGGAAGCCCTGCCTGCCCTCTCACTCGAGAAGACGAGCTGCCTTGCTCTGTGCCATGAGGCGCTTCACCGCCTTTTTGTCGAATGACACGAAGGTTTCGCCGCCCAGCCATCGCCCCTCGTAGGCAATCACCCCATCCGCGAAATCGCCGCCAGCGTCCAGCAGCGCAAGCCCGGCTTCGACAGCTGGACGGTTTACAACAACATGTGCGGCATTGGTCAGGCGCCGGACAGCGTCGGCAATTTCATCGGACGCGATTTTGTAACCCTGTGAGAGCACCCACACCAACTCGCATAACGACGGAAGCGCGATCGCGACAAGTTCGGCCGCCGCGAGCTCCGATTGCGCGAGCGCGCTTTGCTGCTCGTCGTCACCCATCATCGCCCTCACAAGAACGTTCGTATCGGCCGTAATCTTCATCGGTTACCAGCCCAACCTTTCGCAGCCAAGTCATTCATGTCGTCGATCGACAGCGCGGGACGGTTTTCCTTTTTCAGAAGGTTGAAAACCGCACTGATCGGCTCGCTGGCGCGCTCAGCACTTACCACCACCCGACCGTCTGGAAGCTTATCGACCGTGATCCGCTGCCCTGGTTGAACGCCCAGATGGTCCAAAACATCCTTACGTAAGGTGACCTGCCCTTTCGATGTCACGGTTAGCGTACTCATCATGCCCTCTCGAAAAATATATAGTAAGGTGTTTTTACCTTACACTCAAGCTCAAGGAGTATCCCGCCAGGCCCAGTTGGGTACGGGCCCACAGGGTGGTCGTCTCCCACTCCTCCACGCCGCACAACACCGTGCTCAATGCCGCGAACAGGCTTTCCGGTAACGGATAACGACAGGTACGCCAGCGCGGATCCCGCAAATCGTCAAATGCGTCCATGATCGAGGCCATCTCTCGCTCCGGCAAAAAACAAGAGTAAAACCTGACCCGCTGATTGTTTACAACCGCTGCGTCGCTTTATTTATGCGGGCCTTCGTGCGGAACCCCTGCGGCAAAAACCAGCCGGGCTTGCCAGTCCCATGATTTCGTTGCTATAATCGCCGGTTTCGAAGCTCCTGAATCCGCTTTCGGCACTACTAGGCACCCCCTAGGCACGGCGGCTTCGCGTCTTCTTTCGACGTTTTTGCGCTTTCGGGCAATCGATCCCGGGAGTTTGATCATAAACAGCGCATCGGATTGACCTCGTTTTATCTTGTGTGGAGCCGGGCCAGCATTGAGCTGGATTCGATCCAGAAGCTAAACGGGAAGCGCTGAAACACATAGCTGGAACAGGATAAGGAACCGTCATGGCAAATACCGCACAAGCCCGCAAGCGCGCCCGTCAAAGCGCGAAGGCAAACTCGCACAACTCGGCGCTGCGCTCGAAGTTCCGCACCGCCATCAAGGCCGTTCGCAAGGCGATCGATGCCGGCGACCAAGCCAAGGCTGCGGAAATCTACAAGACGTCGGTCAAGACCATCGACATCATTGCGGACAAGCGCATCGTTCACAAGAACAAGGCAGCTCGCCATAAGAGCCGCCTGTCGGCTGCTATCAAGGGTCTGCAAGCACCTGCTGCTTAAAGACACTGGTTGCCGCCCATTGCGCGTCACTGGTTTGACAGACGCGTGACAGGCTGCTGCTTTTTGTCCCGACGTTCTTAAAACAGCGAACGGTAACAAAAAGCAGCAATAGAAAAACCCGCCGACGGCGGGTTTTTTGTCGTGTGCATCAAGATCGAAAAGAGGCTTGCGCTTCCCTCAGCCCTGCTGCTGTGTGCCGTGATGCGGCGGCAATTCGCACGCCTCCGTCACCAGCAGATCGTTGTCTTTGGCGAAGTTCATCACGAAATCGAAAGCCATAGGCTCGATGTCACGCAAGCGCGAGTCGAGAATCACCGTCTTCACGTTGCCGAGCAAGGTCGGGCGAACATAGATGGAATACTGCAGCCGGGCATTCGGGCCGCGCTTTCCCGGGCCGAACCCCGACATCACGCCGCAAAGCCGCTCGCACCAGTCGCTCGGCCGAAAGGTCTTGCCGTTCGACGTGACGCCCTGGATGAAGTATTCGGTTGGAACTGTTTCGGCCATGTAGGAATACCTGTTTGACGACCGGCGGAGAACGCCGGCGAACGCGCATGCATGGTTGGCAAGGTGAACCGGAAAGTCATCGGCTGCAATCTCCGGCACTGAACTCTGCCTCGTCCGGCAGCGCCGCGGCCGAGTGCTACGACCTGATCGCGACGTCGCCCGGGTCACCTTGAGCGCGCAATAAACCCATGGTCGACGCCGTTCGCGACTGCCTTGCGGCAGGTGGCGGCGAGACGAACTCGCGCGAGCCGCGAACTACCCGCGAACTACGTTGACTGCCACGAAAACTGCGCATTGAACCTGCACGCCGAGTCCGCGGGTCAGGTCCGCTGAAAGCAGTCGAAAGGTGTCAGGACTGCCGGAGAAACCTCGCGGATTATACAGCAGAGGCCCTTTTTCCGCACTGCACACAAAGCCTCTAAACCGCGCCGGACGGTCTATGGGAGCGCGCATCGGCTATTTGGCCACCTCGTCAAACGGCGCAAATTCCTTTATGCTGAAATTCGATACCACCACGACGGCGGCGCCGTCCGGCACAGTTGCCGGCTGAAGCCGCCGTACGCATTTTCATGACCGAAAAAAAAATTCGCCACTACCTGCAGTTCAAGGATTTCTCTCTCGACGACTATGACTACGTGCTCGAACGCGCACGTATTCTCAAGCGCAAGTTCAAGAGCTACGAGACCTACCATCCGCTGCATGACCGCACGCTGGCGATGATCTTCGAGAAGAATTCAACGCGTACGCGGCTCTCGTTCGAAGCGGGCATCTTCCAGCTTGGCGGTCATGCCGTGTTCCTCAGCACGCGCGACACGCAACTCGGCCGCGGTGAACCGATCGAGGATGCGGCGCAAGTGGTGTCGCGAATGGTGGACATCATCATGATCCGCACGTTCGGGCAGCACATCATCAAGCGTTTCGCTGAGAATTCGCGCGTGCCGGTGATCAACGGCCTGACGAACGAGTATCACCCGTGCCAGGTCCTCGCCGACGTCTTCACCTACTACGAACTCCGCGGACCGATCGCGGGGAAAACCGTGGCCTGGGTGGGCGACGCGAACAACATGCTCTACACCTGGATCGAAGCCGCGCAGATCCTCGGCTTCAAATTGCGTCTGTCCACGCCTCCCGGTTACACGCTCGACCATGCGCTGGTTTCTCCTGACAGCGCCCCGTTCTACGAAGAATTCGCCGATCCGAACGACGCCTGCACGGGCGCGGATCTCGTCACCACGGACGTCTGGACCAGCATGGGTTTCGAAGCCGAGAACGAAGTGCGCAAGAAGGCCTTCGCCGACTGGTGCGTCGACTCGGACATGATGGCGCTCGCCCATCCGGACGCGCTCTTCATGCATTGCCTGCCGGCACACCGGGGCGAGGAAGTGAGCGCGGACGTGATCGACGGTCCGCAGAGCGTGGTCTGGGACGAAGCTGAAAATCGTCTGCACGTCCAGAAGGCGTTGATGGAATATCTGCTGCTCGGCAAACTCAATCACTGAGCTTGGCCGTGCCCTCGTTGCTCAATGCGCGGCGCTTCCCTGGAAACGCCGCGTCTTCCCGAAAATGCGGAATGCCCGCCGTTTGATGTCAAAATAGCGGTTTTCCGCGCGCTGAAAGCCCTGCGCGCACCGTTTCCAGCCATACGAGTTCACCATGAGCGATATCAAAAAAGTCGTGCTCGCCTACTCAGGCGGCCTCGATACCTCCGTCATCCTGAAGTGGTTGCAAGACAACTACGACGCCGAAGTCGTGACGTTCACCGCTGACATCGGTCAGGGCGAAGAACTCGAACCGGCGCGCAAGAAAGCCCTGCAACTGGGCATCAAGCAGGAAAACATCTTTATCGAAGATCTGCGTGAGGAATTTGTCCGCGACTTCGTGTTCCCGATGTTTCGCGCCAATACCATTTATGAAGGTGAATACCTGCTCGGGACGTCGATTGCGCGTCCGCTGATCGCGAAGCGTCAGATCGAAATCGCGCGTGCGGTCGGTGCGCAATCCGTGTCGCACGGCGCGACCGGCAAAGGTAACGATCAGGTGCGTTTCGAGCTTGGGTATTACTCGCTCGAGCCGGGTATCAAGGTGATTGCGCCGTGGCGTGAATGGGATCTGCTCTCGCGTGAAAAGCTGCTGGCTTACGCGGAAAAGGCGGGCATTCCGATCGAAATGAAGCACAAGCAAGGCGGTGCGCCCTACTCCATGGACGCGAACCTGCTGCACATTTCGTTCGAAGGGCGTCACCTGGAAGATCCGAAAGCGGAGGCCGAGCCCGATATGTGGCGCTGGACGGTTGCGCCCGAAGACGCGCCGGATCAGCCGGAATATCTGGATATCGAGTACGAGAAGGGTGATCCGGTTGCGCTGAACGGCAAGCGTTTGTCGCCGGCGGAAATGCTGACCGAATTGAACGCCATTGGCGGAAAGCATGGCATCGGGCGGCTGGATCTGGTCGAGAACCGCTATGTCGGCATGAAGTCACGCGGTTGTTATGAAACGCCGGGCGGCACGATCATGCTCAAGGCGCATCGCGGAATTGAGTCGATCACGCTGGATCGCGAAGTGGCGCATCTGAAGGACGATCTGATGCCGCGTTACGCCGCGCTGATCTACAACGGCTACTGGTGGAGCCCGGAGCGGCGCGCGCTGCAAGTGCTGATCGATCACACGCAGGACAAGGTGAACGGCTGGACGCGCGTGAAGCTGTACAAGGGCAGCGTGACGGTGGTTGCGCGTGATTCGAAGGAAACGCTGTTCGATAAGAACATCGCTACATTCGATGACGACGGCGGTGCGTACGATCAGGCCGATGCTGGCGGTTTCATCAAGCTGAATGCGCTGCGCATGCGAATCGCGGAGAATGCGCGTCGCAAGCGTGGGGGCTGAGTCGCCTCAGGTTTAGTGAAACAAAAAACCCGCCTTTTCCTTTCAGGCGGGTTTTTTGTTGGCGCGGCGGCTTTAAATCAAAGACACACCGGCTCCGCTTCCAGCTCGACCGCGAAGCGCGCGTGGACGTCGCGTTTTATGGCGCCGGCGAGTTCAAGAATCTGTGCACCCGAGGCGCCGCCGCGGTTCACCAGCACCAGCGCCTGCCGGTCGTGCACAGCGGCCGCGCCGATCGCGCGGCCTTTCCAGCCGCATCGGTCGATTAACCAGCCTGCAGCAAGCTTGAACTGGCCGTCCGGCTGCTTATAGGACACCACATCGGGTTCGCGGGCCTTCAACGCATCGAAGGCGGTCGCGCTCACCACCGGGTTCTTGAAGAAGCTTCCTGCGTTCCCCAACACGCGCCAGTCTGGCAACTTGGCCTGACGCACGGCGACGACGGTATCGAAGATAGCTTGCGGATCGTTCGCGCCGCTTGTCTGCAGCACCCGCGCGATATCCGCGTAATCCGCGCGCGGCATCCACACTTTCGGTAGACGAAACGTCACCGATACGATCACAAATCGCCCGCGCCCTTCCCGCTTGAAAAAGCTGTCGCGATAGCCGAACGCGCACGCATCGCGATCGAATTCCCACGTTTCTCCCGTCGATAATTCGATCGCGCGCAAACGCTCGAAGCGCTCGCCCATTTCCAGCCCGTAGGCGCCGATGTTCTGGATCGGCGCCGCGCCCACCGTACCCGGAATCAACGCGAGGTTTTCGAGTCCGGGCAAGCCTTGCGACAGGGTCCACGCGACGAATTCGTGCCAGTTCTCTCCCGCACCTGCTTCGACGAGAACTGCATCCTCGTCTTCGCCAACCACCCGCCGGCCGCGCAATTCCACCAGCAACGCAAGGCCGTCGAAATCCTTTGTCAGCACGACGTTGCTGCCACCGCCGAGCACCAATCGCGACAGGCCCTCGATGCGCGTGTCATGCCCAAGCGCCGGGATCTGCGCTTCTTCCGTCAGCCGAATGGCGTGCTTGGCACGGACGTCGAAACCGAACGTGTTATGTGCGAGCAGCGGGTAATCGCAGAGAAGTTCGAACTCAGACATTGAGGAAGCGCTTGGGTCGGATCAGGGGCGGCCTTGGGCAAACCGGGACGGCATCGGTAGAATGACGTTGGTCCGTGATTATAGCGAGTGCGTGCATGTCTTACGCCTCGCCTCAACGAAGGGGAATACAGATGCCATCGTTTGACGTCGTCAGCGAAGCAAACATGATCGAGGTGAAAAACGCCATCGAGCAATCGAACAAGGAAATTGCCACGCGTTTCGACTTCAAGGGTTCGGACGCGCGCGTCGAGCAAAAGGATCGTGAATTGACGCTTTTTGCCGACGACGATTTCAAGCTCGGCCAAGTCAAGGACGTGGTGTTGTCCAAGCTCGCGAAGCGCAATGTGGACGTGCGTTTTCTCGATTACGGCAAGATCGAGAAGATTGGCGGCGACAAGCTGAAGCAAGTCGTCGAAATCAAGAAAGGCGTAACCGGCGATCTGGCGAAGAAAATCGTCAAGATGATCAAGGACAGCAAGATCAAGGTCCAGGCGAGCATTCAGGGCGACGCGGTGCGTATCAACGGCACGAAGCGCGATGACCTGCAAAGCGCCATCGCATTGCTGAAGAAGGACGTGACGGATACGCCGCTGGATTTTAATAATTTCCGCGATTAAGCATGATCGGGTTGCGTTGAATCACGCCTCGCAGCGAATAAGAAAGCCAGAAAGCCGCCTTCAGGGCCAAGCCGGTCGCTTAGCCCGTTGAAAAGGTGGCCGAGACCGAGGGGATGCAGGTACTTTGACGCGTCACCCGCGATTGGACTTACCGACAGTAAACTCGACTCTGGTGGCGAGCGACCGTGCGCCGGCGATGACTGGGACTTCGCGTGGCTACCGCTCAGTGGAGGCGGAATTCTCGGGAAATATCAGCCGGTAGTTCTTCAGGTCCTCTTTGAACGCATTGCAGCGCCCGAGCTGCTCCTGCACATCGTGCAGTGGCTGGTTGTACTCAAAGCGTGAAGTCCAGTCGTAAATACGCGCCATTCCCCTTACGTACGGACCGGCTTCGCGGTCGTTGGTCAACCGCTTCAGCGGTAGCAGATAGTCCTCACGATATACGGTCGGAATGACGATTCGGCAAAGGCCGGCGTCGGTGAGCACGCAGTTCATTGCAAGCCGCGCCGTGCGACCGTTGCCGTCCTGAAAGGGATGGACTTCTGACACAACGAACATCGTCATGAGCGCGCGAGCTACTGGGTCAGCGAGCGCGTTGATGCGTGAAAAGCCTTCTGCCAGGGTTGCCGGGACCTGCTCCGGCAGGACAAAGAGCGTGTTGCCCGCCATATTCCGTTTTTCTTTCCACTGTCCCGGGCCCTTATCCGGACGCGCCTGCATCACGAGCGCATTCACGTTTTTGAGCCAGGCAAGAAAGTCATCGGCAGTCGTCGCCGGCCGGCCCCGCCAGGGCGCTGTGGCGGCAGCCTGGAACGTGCCAAGAATGTCGTGTGAGTCCTCAGAACGGTTCGGAATGATGGCGCCCTGAAAGACAATCTGCTCGGCTTCCTCAACCTCGAACGTCGTACCTTCGATGAAATTTGAAAAATACGCTTCGAAGAAAGCAAAATTCTCAAGCGCTCTTCCCGATGCAGCCGGGTTTGCTGGATGTGCAAACACCTCGCCCGCCAGTGCGGCATGCAAAACATCGAACAGCTCCAGCCGGTCCGGGTCATACGGTTTGCCCGACGCGCGCGCGAGCGCCAGCTTGCTGCTCAGCTTCTTTTCTTCGTGCGTGCCGAGCAGTGCGCCGATAATGCCGTCCAGGCGCTTGCCGGCCACTTGCATGTCGAGCTTGTCGGCAACCGTTTTTGCCTGGTCGCGCAGGTCGTTGAGCTTGAAGTCGCCCCGAATGGTGAGAATTTTGTCGAGACGGGATTCGATATTTTCCTGCGGCAGCACTCGCCCAGATGAACCGCGCGCTGTTGCCATGTTCTCGAGGAAGCCACGCGCTTCGCTCGGCAGATAGATGCTTCGGTGCGGCACGTCGGGCGCGGGCGGCTCAAGCAAAGGCCCATCACCGATGTGCACTTCGACAATCAGCCCAGGCATCTCAAGGGTGCGGCGCCGCTGTCCGCGACGCACGTGAATCGCACCGTCGATCGGCCGATGCTCAAGCGCGGAGCGAAAGGCCAGCACGGCACCTGGGAGCAGGTGGCTGACAATCGCCGCCCAGTTCCGGAGAACGACCGCTTCAAGTGGACTGTCGATATTGCGCGTGTAGACGCCGCGATAAATGCGCCGGAGATTTCCGGCATCCAACTGTCGGCGCAACGCACGCGCCTCTGCTCCGTCTTCTCTGGAAAAAACGACTTCTGCGGTGTCTCTGTCCGAATTCTGCATGATTCCGCCCTCTCGTGGCGGTTCGATTGTCCGAAATGTGTAGATATGTTACCCAATTTTGTCCGAAACATGTAGAAATATGGATTTTATGCGCCCCTATTTATGTCCGAAAAACACCCAATTGGGTAGATATTCTGGGCTGCATGTCCGAAACATGCTGAATAGCCAAGACAAATTGTCCGAAATGTGTAGAATTCTCTCTCGCTGGGTGCTGCATCTCAAGGACCTTCGCGCCCGATGACGAAGCCCGGTACGCCACCAAGGTTGATACACGTAGGACTCTTACAAAAGTGGCCCTGAGTTGACCACTTACGCCCGTCTGGCAAGAACGCGTCGGCAGCCCGAGTGCACCTTTGCAATCGCATCCCTGCTCGAACACCTTTGCGTCGGCGAAAAGACCGGACATGAAGAAGCCCCTGTCAGTCATTGACCGACAGGGGCTGTTTTGACGAATCAGAACGCCTGTTTCAACAGATTAAGCGATCGCCTTGCTTCAGGGCGGCTTTCTCACTTTTGCGACGCGGTTTTACGGCGGTTTATTTAAGCGCTTCCGCCGCGCGCTTCTTCTCGCCGATGCGGCTCTCCTTGCCATCCAGCAGCTTCTTGATGTTCCCCCGATGCCGCCAGATAAGCAGCGCGCTCATCGCGGCGACCGCGACTGAAATGCGGCTTGGGCCGAAAAGGAAGATGTCAAAGAACGGCGCGAATACCGCCGATACCAGCGCGGCCATCGACGAATAGCGGAAGAACAACGCGATGATCACCCACGTCAGCAAGGTCGCCAGCCCGAGCACCGGATTGATGGCGAGCAGCACGCCCGCCGCGGTCGCAACACCCTTACCGCCCTGAAACTTGAAGAATATCGGGAACAGATGCCCGAGAAACACGGCGATGGCGGCCAGCGCCACAGCCGTGAAATCCAGCCCGAAACGTGCCCCGAAATGCACGACCAACCACACCGGCAGCCAGCCTTTGAAGGCGTCGCCAAGCAACGTCAGGACCGCTGCCAGCTTGTTGCCCGTGCGCAGCACGTTCGTCGCACCCGGATTGCCCGAGCCGTACGAACGCGGGTCCGCGAGACCCATGGTAGAACTCACGACCACCGCAAACGAGATCGAACCGATCAGGTAAGCCACCACAGCGACAATCACATTGTTCATTGATTTCTTCTTATCTTCGGGAATGCAGGCGCGAGCGAAACTCCGGGACCCGCATTTTAATCGACGCTCGCGCAACTCACGGGAGTAGCCTTGAGCAGCTCGGTCAGGACCGGCGGCGCGATGCTCACCAGATACCCGCGCCGCCCGCCGTTCAGATAGATTGTGTCGAGCTCGAAGATGCTCGATTCCACGTACACCGGCATCGCCTTTCTCGTGCCGAATGGCGATGTGCCGCCGATCAAGAACCCCGAATGTCGGTTCGCCACTTCAGGCTTGCACGGCTCGACGCGCTTCACGCCAATTTGCCTCGCAAGATTCTTGGTCGAGACGGTTTTATCGCCGTGCATGAGCACGATCAGCGGCTTCGCCTGCTCGTCTTCCATCACGAGCGTCTTGATCACGTGATGTTCATCTACACCAAGCTGGCGCGCCGATTCCTCCGTGCCACCATGCTCGACATACTCATAAGGATGCTCGCCGAATGCGACCTTGTGCCGACGCAAAAACTGTGTGGCCGGCGTTTCGGAAATGTGTTTTACCTTGGACATGACGGCATTGTAGCGGCGCGAAAGCACGGCCACCATCGGCCGAACGGCCAATTGTGCGAGCCGATTTACTGTGGCACGATCGTTCGCAAATGCTCATCCGGCGTGCGCCACCCAGGAGACTCAACGTGATTCGCGATGCAGAAACCCAGACCTTGCTTGAAGACGCCATTCGACGTTTTGTGCGCGAGACGCTCGTGCCACGCGAAGCCGAAGTGGACGAGACCGACCAGATTCCCGCCGATGTGCTCGCCGCCATGCGCGAGATCGGCTTGTTCGGGCTGACCATTCCGGAGGCTTACGGCGGACTCGGGCTGACCATGGAAGAGGAAGTGCGCGTGGCGTTCGAACTTGGCCAGACATCGCCGGCTTTCCGGTCCGTGATCGGCACAAACAATGGCATCGGCTCGATCGGCATTCTGCTCGACGGCAGCGAGGAGCAGAAGCAGCACTATCTGCCCAAGCTCGCCGCGGGTGAGCTGATCGGGTCGTTCTGCCTGACCGAGCCGGACTCGGGCTCGGACGCGGCGTCGCTGAAAACCACGGCGCGCAAGAACGGCGATCACTACGTGCTGAACGGCACGAAGCGCTTCATCACGAACGCGCCCGAAGCCGGCATCTTCACGGTGATGGCACGCACGAGCGACGCACAAGGCGCGAGCGGCATCTCGGCGTTCATTGTGGAGCGGGAATCCCCCGGGCTGTCGCTTGGCAAACCCGACAAGAAAATGGGTCAGCGCGGCGCACACACGTGCGACGTGATCTTCGAGAATTGCCGCATTCCGGCCGGGCAATTGATCGGCGGCGTGGAAGGCGTCGGGTTCAAGACAGCAATGAAGGTGCTCGATAAAGGGCGCTTGCACATTGCGGCGGTGGCGATCGGTGCAGCCAAACGGATGCTGCGCGACGCCCTCGCCTACGCCATGGAGCGCAAGCAGTTCGGCCAGCCGATCGTCGAATTTCAGCTCGTGCAGGCCATGCTTGCCGACAGCAAGACCGAGATCTACGCGGCCGAATGCATGGTGCTCGACGCCGCGCGCCGCCGCGACGAGGGCCGCGATGTATCAATAGAAGCTTCGTGCGCCAAGTACTTCGCGACCGAGATGTGCGGCCGCGTGGCCGATCGCGCGGTGCAGGTGCACGGTGGCGCGGGTTATATCTCGGAGTACGGCATCGAACGTTTTTATCGCGACGTGCGGCTGTTCAGGCTCTACGAAGGCACATCGCAGATCCAACAAGTGATCATCGCTCGCGGGTTGATGCGCGGCACGGAGATTTGATATGGAAATGGATGTCGATGCCCTGCTCGCCGCGCTGCCCACGCGTATTTCGGAGATTCCCGCGCGCATCGCCGCCCGCGATCCGCAGCATATTGTGTTGATCGAAGACGGGCGGCGTATGAGCGCGGCGCAACTCGTGCAAACCATCGACGACACCGCCCGGCAGCTTGCCAGTCTCGGCGTGCGAGGCGGCGATCGCGTGATGATCGTGAGTGAGAATTGCATCGCGCAGGTCGTGCTGATGTTCGCCACGGCGAAGCTCGACGCGTGGTGTTTGCTCACGAACGCGCGCCTTTCGGCAAGCGAAGTGGATGCAATCCGCAATCACGCGAAGCCGCGTGTGGTGGCGTTTACCGTGGGCACATCGAAGGACGCGGCGAGTCATGCGGATCGGTTGCACGCTGCATCAAACGCTGATGCCTGGCGTTTTGTCGTCGATGACTCCGTGGCGCCGGAACCTGTGGAAACAGATCCGGCCCGTCAATGTGCGGCGCTGATCTACACCACCGGCACGACCGGCGCTCCGAAAGGCGTGATGCTGTCGCATCGCAACGTGCTGTTTATCGCGGCAATGTCCAGCACGCTGCGGCGTGTGACGCCCGACGACGTGGTGTATGCCGTGCTGCCGATTACGCACATCTACGGGCTGGCGTCGGTGTGTCTTGGCAGTTTGTACGCCGGCGCGACGCTCAGGCTCGCGCCGCGTTTCGCACCGGACGCCGTGCGACGGGCATTGGCCGAAGAGAATGTATCGATCTTCCAGGGCGTGCCGGCCATGCACGCAAAGCTCGTCGAACAGGTGCAAGCGAGCGGCACACCATGGCGCGCGCCCGCGTTGCGCTTTGCCTATTCCGGCGGGTCTGCCCTCGATGCCGCATTGAAGGCGCGCGTCGAAAGCGTGTACCAAGTGCCGCTGCACAACGGTTATGGGATGACGGAAAGCAGTCCGACCATCTCGCAGACCATGCTCGACGCACCGCGCGAGGACTGCTCCGCAGGCGAGCCGATACCCGGAATCGAACTGCGATTCGTCGCAATGGATGGCGTGGATGTGGCGCTGGGCGAGGTCGGCGAATTGTGGGTGCGCGGGCCGAACGTGATGCTCGGTTATTACCGCAATGAAGCGCAGACGCGCGCGACGCTCACGCAAGACGGCTGGCTGCGAACCGGCGATCTCGCGCGTCAGGCGGCCGATGGCGCGCTGTATATCGTGGGGCGCAGCAAGGAACTGATCATCCGTTCGGGCTTCAACGTGTATCCGGCTGAAGTCGAGAACGTACTGAACTCACACCCGGACGTGCTGCAATCGGCGGTGATCGGCCGGGCGGTCGAGGGCAACGAGGAAGTGATTGCGTTCGTCGAACTGGTGCCGTCGGTGCATGCGCTGCCTGCCGATATCGTCGAATGGTGCGAAGCGCGTCTTGCGCCATATAAGCGTCCCGCCGAGATCCGGGTGCTCGCCGCACTGCCGGCGGCATCGACGGGGAAGGTGTTGAAGCACAAGCTGCGGGACGAGCTTTAGCCTCTAATAACCCTCAACCGCGCGGATGATGCTCCTTGTGCAGGATCCTCAAGCGCTCGCGTGCGACGTGGGTGTAGATCTGCGTCGTGGAGATATCCGTGTGGCCGAGCAGCATTTGCACCACGCGCAGATCGGCACCGTGATTGAGCAAGTGCGTGGCAAACGCGTGGCGCAACGTATGCGGCGAGAGCGGCGCGCGCACGTCGCCGGTAAGCGCGTGGCGCTTGATGATGTTCCAGAACTGCTGACGCGTCATGCCTTCGCCGCGCGTGGTAACGAACAGGGCATCTGCGGCGCGGGCGCCTAGCAACGCCGGCCGCGATTCGCGCAAATATCGTTCGATCCAGTCGTGCGCCACGGCGCCAAACGGGATGAGGCGCTCCTTCGAACCCTTGCCCATCACGCGCACCACGCCTTCGTTCAGGCCGACTTCCACGGTCTTCAGGGTCACGAGTTCGGTTACGCGCAGGCCGCTCGCGTACATGAGCTCAAGCATGGTCCGGTCGCGCAAACCGAGCGCGGTTTCCACATCGGGCGCGTTCAGCAGCGCCTCGACCTGGGCTTCGTTCAAGGTCTTGGGAAAGCGCGGCGGCTGTTTGGCCGAGCGCAGCTTCAAGGTGGGATCGGCGGGCGCGCGATGTTCTCGCAACGCCCACCCGTAGTAGCGTCGAAAAACAGATAACCGGCGGTTTGCCGAGGTCGCTTTGTCCGCGCGGCGGGCAGCGAGATAGCCGTTCATGTCGGCTTCGGTGGCCGTATCGACGCTCGCGCCGCGCGTCGTCGACAACCACTCGGCGAACAAGCGCAAATCCCGCCGGTACGCTTCGAGCGAGTTTTTGGCGAGACCATGTTCGAGCCAGAGCGCGTCGCAAAAGAGATCGATCGATGCGCCGCTCGACACGAGTTCCGGCGCGCGTTCTGCCTCGGTCACTTCCATTGATTTTTCCTGTGAGCGTGAGGTCATGCTTCCTGGCGCCGCGCCCATTCGACGTGTTCGCGGACCAATTCCGACGCATCCGCCGCGCGGGCGTTCAACGCGTTGTGTATTTCCAGGCGCTCGTGAGCGTCCAGCGCCGGTGAGCGCAACGCGTTGCCCATCGCCACCGCAATATTACGCAACCATCGCTCATGTCCGATACGGCGAATCGCGCTGCCCTGCATGCGTTCATCGAAATCACGGGCGCTCCAGGCAAACAGCGCAACGAGCGAGGCGCGATCCAGGCCGTGGCGTACATCGAAATCCGCGACCGGCGCGGCCTGCGCGAATTTGTTCCATGGACACACGAGCTGACAATCGTCGCAGCCATAAACCCGATTGCCGATCAGCGGCCGCATTTCTTCGGGAATACTGCCTTTCAACTCGATGGTCAGGTACGAAATGCACCGGCGCGCATCCACCCGATACGGCGCGACGATCGCCCCGGTCGGGCAGACATCGATACAGCGCGTACAGCTTCCGCAATGCGAACCGTCGTGTTCGGGCGCGTGATCGGGATGGGTCAGAGCGTCGGCGGGAAGCGGAATATCCACCAGAATCTCACCGATAAAAAACAGCGACCCGGCGTCGCGTTGCAACAACAACGTGTGTTTTCCGCGCCAGCCGGTCCCCGCTTTTTGCGCCAGTTCAACCTCCAGCACAGGCGCGGAATCCGTAAATACGCGATACCCGTACGCGCCAATTTCGGCTTCTATACGATCGGCCAATTGCTGCAACCGGCTGCGCATGACCTTGTGATAATCACGGCCGCGCGCATAAACCGACACGACCGCCGCCGCGGGGTCGTCAATGCGCGCCCATTCGGCCGCGCGCCAGTCGCTTGCCTGGCCGTCGGCTGTCGCGCCACTTTCTGGTGCCTTGCCGCTGAGTGTCGATGCCGGCAAATAGGCCATCCGAACTGTAATAACACGTCGCGTGCCGGCCACAAGCTCGGCTGGCCTTGCGCGTTTCATCGCATGTTTGGCCATATAATCCATCTCGCCGTGATAGCCTGCTTCGAGCCATGAAGCCAGGCCTTCTTCGGCTTCCGTCAAGTCGGCGTCGCTGACGCCGACTGCACCGAACCCCAGCTCGCGCCCCCACGCCTTGATGCGCAACGCGAGTTCAGCCAGCGCGGCTTCGTCGTCAATACTGAAGTGGCGCGTGTTCGCGGTGGCGTCGTCTGACGCGCTCTCGCGTTCCACAGGGTGTTCCGGCAAACGGTTCATCACGACATTTTACGAGAATGCCCGACAGCCTCACTCGATCGTTTGCAAACCTTCCCGCCGCGCAGCTCGAACGCCGCTTCGAGCTGCCTGACGAAGACGCGACGCTCGCCTTCGGTGGCCGCTTCGCGCAGGCGATTCTCAAGGTCCGTCGCGCTAAATCAGACACCTCGAGCGAACGTTTTCCCGGTTTGCAGGTCCAGTTGATCGGCGAGCTGGGCGCGGGCAAAACCACGCTCGTGCGGGCGACGCTTCGGGCACTCGGTCATGCGGGCCGCGTGCGCAGTCCCACCTACACGCTCGTCGAACCCTATTCGCTTGCTACGGAAACGGGTCCGCTCGAGCTCTATCACTTCGATCTTTATCGCTTTGCCGATCCAGCCGAATGGGCCGATGCCGGCTTTCGCGAATACTTCGATGCCGGCGCGATCTGCCTGGTCGAATGGCCGCAACGCGCTGGCGGGTTGCTGGGTGTGCCGGACCTCGAATTCACGCTGGAACAGGACGGCGAAGGCCGCGTGCTGATCGCGCGCGCGTTTAGCGAAACAGGAAAGTCATGTCTCGAAAGCTGTTGATCAAGCCGTTTCATTCGATCGAATCGACCGCCACGGCCTCCCACAACTGGCGGCGGCGCCAGGTGCTGCGCGCGGGCGCTTCGACCATCGCGCTCGCCCTGCTCGGACCGAAGCTCGCGCATGCGAGTTCGGTGCTCGGCGTGCGCGTGTGGCCTGCTCGCGATTACACGCGGGTCACGATCGAGTCCGATCAGCCGCTGCAAAACAGCCAGCAATTGCTGCAGGGTCCGGACCGGCTCGTGGTCGACCTGAACGGACTCGACCTGGATCAGGAACTGAAGGATCTCGTCTCGAAGATCACGCCAAACGACCCGCAGATCCAGTCGGTACGTATCGGCCAATATCAGCCTCACGTGGTGCGGATGGTGTTCGACCTGAAGGGGTCTGTAAAACCGCAGGTGTTTACGCTGACGCCGATTGGCAGCTACAAGTATCGGCTGGTCTTCGATTTGTATCCGGCCGTCGCGCCCGATCCGCTGATGGATTTGCTGGCCCAGTCCGAGCACAAGCAGCAAACCTTTGACCAGACCAATCCCAACCCGACGCCGCCGCCCGCCACGTTGAGCGGCCCTGCCACGCCGCCGAAAGCGAACGTACCGGACAACACCGACGAGTTTTTCCAGAAGTACGCGCAATCCGATCTGCCGCGCGCGCCTTCACCGTCCGCGTCGCCCGTCCCGCCCGTCCCGCCTGCCGCGCCGTTCCCGAAGCCACGGCCTACGGTCAAGACGCCGCCGCCCACGGCGCTGGCGCAGCAGCAAGATGACTCATCCGACAACGGCACCAGCGATGACTACGGCTTTTCGAATCCGAAGAGCAACAAGTCCGGCACGACGCGCCTGCTCACCGTCGCGATCGACCCGGGCCATGGCGGCGAAGATCCGGGCGCGATCGGCAGCGCTGGAACGTATGAGAAGCACATTGCCCTTGATGTCGCGAAGAAGCTGCGCGCCAAGATCGATGCTCAGCCGAACATGCGCGCGATGATGACGCGCGACGCTGACTTCTTCGTGCCGCTCAACGTGCGTGTGCAGAAGGCGCGTCGAGTGGGTGCGGACCTGTTCGTTTCCATTCACGCCGATGCGTTCACCACGCCCGAAGCGCGTGGTTCGTCGGTGTTCGCGCTCTCCGATCACGGCGCTTCGAGTGCGGCTGCGCGCTGGATGGCGAACAAGGAGAACTCGTCGGATTCCATTGGCGGGATCAACGTGAAGACACAGGACGCGAGCGTCAACCGGGCCTTGTTCGACATGTCGACGACCGCGCAGATTCGCGACTCGATGCGCTATGGCAACTTCGTGCTGAACGAGATCGGCGATATCAACAAGCTGCACAAGGGCTCGGTGGAACAAGCCGGTTTTGCGGTGTTGAAAGCGCCGGACATTCCATCGATCCTGGTGGAAACGGCGTTTATCAGTAACCCGGAAGAAGAACAGCGCCTTAACGACGATGCTTATCGCGACAAGATGGCTAACGCGATCATGAAGGGCATCAAGCGGTACTTTGCGGCGAATCCGCCGCTCGCAAAGAGCCGGATGACTTAAAGGGCTTGGGTTTCGCTCCCACCAACACGGTGCGAGCGAAACCCCCAGGCCTATCTCGCCGCCGATAAAAACCGCTGCCGAAACCATCCGCCAAAGACATTCACGACTAGCCCCACCATCACCAGCACCGCGCCGACGAGTTCCATCGGGCTCAACCCCTCATCGAGCAGCAAGGCCGCTGAAACCAGCCCGACGATCGGGACAAGCAACGAAAACGGCGCAACCTGACTTGCGGGATAACGCGCCAGCAGCTTCCCCCACAACGTATAACCCAGCATCGTCGCGACAAACGCCAGATAAACGATCGCAAGGATCGAGATAAGCGAAATGCCCGACAAGCTGGCGGAGATGCGCGCCGGCCCCTCCAGCATCAGCGAGAGCGCGAGAAATGGCAGCGGCGGCACCAGGCTCCCCCACACCACGAGCGACAGCAACTCGACCTTGCCCATCCGTTTCGTTATCACGTTACCCATACCCCACATGGCCGCCGCCGCGAGCGTGAGCAGGAACCCGGCAACGGTCATTGCGTGTCCGGCCTGCACCCCGATCACAGCAAGCCCGCAAGCCGCAATCAGCAAACCTGCGACGTTCGGGCCACGAAAGCCCTCACCGAGAATCATGGCCGCGAAGATCAGCGTAAAAAACGCCTGTGCCTGCAAGACGAGCGACGCAAGGCCCGCAGGCATGCCAACGGACATCGCGTAGAAAAGCAGCACGAACTGGCCCAGTGAGATGGTCGCGCCGTAGGCGAGCAGCCAGCGAAACGGGACAGCCGGGCGCTTGATGAAAAACACCGCCGGAAAAGCGACCAGCGTGAAACGCAACGCGCCAAGAAGCATGGGCGGCACACCGTGCAGGCCCACCTTGATCACCACGAAGTTCACGCCCCAGGCGAGAATCACAATCAGCGCGGACAACAAATCCTTGGGGGACATCGCCGTCTCCGTGAGTTTTATTCGAAGCTGGTTTTTGGATCAGACCGAAAGCTGCGACGCCCCGAAATCAGATCGAACGCAATTCGACACTGTAGCGGACGACTTTGCAAATGCGTTGTGCAAACTCACGCCATAGCCCGTTCGGACAAGGCGTTCTCGCTCCATGGCCCAAGACTGTCAACCCCCCATGATCCGGTCGAACGACCGGCCGAATGGCATACCGCCAGCATAGCGCTTGCATGCTTGCACACGACGCCCAGTAGAATTGCAGTTCCGAGCACGCAATCCGGACGTCCTTATGTCTTCCACAATTCAAGCGTTTCTCAAGCCGCATCAGCACGACGTCGGTGGCCTCATGGTGCGCCGGGTACTCCCCGCGCTGGCCGCCCGGACCATCGGTCCGTTCATTTTCTTCGACCACATCGGCCCCGCAACGCTCGCGCCCGGCGTAGGGCTCGACGTGCGCCCGCATCCGCATATCGGCCTCGCGACCGTGACGTATCTGTTCGAAGGCGCGATCATGCATCGCGACAGCGTCGGCTCCGTCCAGAAGATCGCTCCCGGCGACGTGAACTGGATGACGGCCGGCGGCGGCATCGTGCATTCGGAACGGACACCGGACGAGGAACGCGCCGCCGGGCAGAACATGCACGGCATCCAGACGTGGGTCGCCTTGCCTGTAGCGGAAGAAGACTGCGCGCCGTCGTTCGAGCATCATCCGGCTGCAACGCTGCCGCAGCTTGAACGCAACGGCGTGAACCTGCGGGTGATCGCCGGCAGTGCCTTCGGCGCAACGGCACCGACCACCACGTTTTCGCCCACCCTCTATGTTGCGGCGCAGTTTTCGGCGGACAGCGCCGTGACGCTCGATACTGAGCATGAGGAACGCGGGGTCTATCTGCTGGAAGGCGATCTCACCATCGACGGCGAGACCCTGGACGCCGGCCAGATGGCCGTGCTGAAGACGGGGGTTGCAGCGGATCTGCGCAGTACGGGCGGCGCGATCGCGATGCTGCTCGGCGGCGCGCCGCTGGACGGCCCGCGCTTTATCGAATGGAATTTCGTATCGAGCTCGAGGGAAAAAATCGAGGCGGCGAAACTTGCATGGACCGAACAGCGGATGGGCCAGGTGTCCGGCGAGACGGAGTTCATTCCGTTGCCGCCGCCGCGCCGCGAGGCCAATCCGCCCGTGGCTTGAAGCGTAAGGCTCGGGGCCGCAGGCGACCGCGGAATCAAGCGGGCGCCTTTGAATACAGCACGGTTGAACTCTGCCGCCCCTCCCCAAGATAATTGTTCATCGTTTACGCTTTTCTGGAGGAACACCATTCCCCCCATTCCATCCTCCAACAGCGCTCGTAAATCGCCCCAAAGCCCATGTAAAATGGGCCTCGCATAGATTCTTTCAAACCGTAATCCGCCAAGAACTACCCGGAAAGTCCTGCTAACGGCGGGTACTTTTCTGGGTACTTTTTTATCGATTCCAAGCGCAATGCCTGAATGCCTTTTACGCGACCTACAATGCCGCACGGCCAAACCGCGCAAGTCCGTCTATCGATTGCGAGACGGCGGCCTCTTCCTACGGGTGCGTCCAAACGGACTCAAATACTGGCAGTACCGCTATACCAAGCCCGACCGCCGGGAAGGTTTGATTCAGATTGGACCGTATCCCCGCATCAAGCTGGAGCACGCCAGGACTGCCCGCAATGACCACCGGAACGCTCTCTCGCGGGGTGATGACCCTGCGCCCTCCGAAAGCAAGACAAAGCCCGTAGCGCGGCAGCATCTGTGCGCGCATTGACGTAGCAGCTTTTCGGCGTGAAGCCTGCATTCCGTGACATACGGTAGCTCTGGATAAAACAAGGACAAAGAGGCCGCATCGATTGCTTGTTCAACGTCCGGCCGAAAGACTTCCTGCGCGATCCGATCAGCCTGCGCCAGACTCCAATCCCGTGCGAAACATCGCGGTCCCGCTGGACACTCATCACTGTATCGATGAGGTGGCGGACCGCGTTCACCGTCTCTGTGATTGCGAGACCCGAGAGTAGTTGAGCGTCGGAAATCTCCATGTATGCCCCACAGAACATGCGCGCCACCGTCAGCAGGTCTTCGGGGTCGCCGCCTGCCTCGCCGCCATGTTGGAAGGCACTGCCCGCGCGATACATGAGATTAATGGCAGCCCGGTGCGTCCATGCCGGATAATCCCGTTTCGATTCGACGGCTCCGCTTCGCCAGTTATAGAACGTGCGGTACGGTCCTTCGATGGTCTCTCCCAATGTTCCGAGTGGGCGCGGTTGATGAGGTCTGCAAGTTCGGCCGCAGCGTTGCGCCAATCGCGGCGGAATGCAAACACTTCGCATGTATCTATTGGCGCGAGCAGGTCAGCGAGAAAATAATCGGACAGCGGGTTCCGAGCAAACCTCTCATTGCGCACTTTGATGGTTACGAGATTGCGCACCTCATCGGGAACGTCGCGAATTACCGCGCCGAACGTCCGGTCCAGCATGTCGCATCCTTCGTATGCAACCCTTCACCGAAGTGTCAAGCCAGCCGGTGAAGGTATCCGGGGTTCGAGCCGTCGCTCTAGGCTTGACTTCGAAAGTCTAGCTTAAGGACGAAAACCAGCGCTACTCACAAAGCAACTTTGAAGCAAACAGGAGTCCGAAACCGATGGTTTCTGAGTCGTCAACTGTCCCAGTTCGACCCGCAACAGCCGTTCGGTCCGTCGCAACTTCAATGACCGCTTCCAGGGATTTCCCGACGTCCACCAGCGCTACTGGTGCCCCCGGTGCCAAAGGATGGAAGCACTCGAAGCGCCAGCTTGCTTACAGAAACTTTAGAGATAGTCCATTTCGAACGGACATTCGGAGAGCGAGACCGGTCCCTCTTGCGTAATCAAAACGGGCTGTTCGAGCTTCACACCATCAACGCCCCCTGGTACGCCAATGTAGCTCTCAACACACACGGCCATCCCCTCTTCGAACATGCCGGGATATTGATACGCTGGTGCCTCTTGCGGATAGTAGACGAGCGGATATTCGACACCGAAGCCGATTCCGTGAACGATCTCCGCATAGCGGTTCGGAACGTACACGTCCGGCATTTTCCAGGCCTCGCCGATGAAATCGTGGAAGGAAAGCCCAGGTCGAAGCAACGACAGATTGTGCTGCAGTTGTTCGTACGCGAGCGAGTAATTCGTCCGTTGCTCATCCGTTGGTCGTCTGTCGCCAATCGTGAAAGACCGGGTTTGATCGGTAAAGACACCGTGCGGCCCAACGAGGTCGCTGTCGAAGACCAGCATTTCGCCGGCTTCGACAATCTTGCCCGAAGCCTCGACGAACCACGGATTCGTATGGTGACCAGATGCAAGCCCTCTTGTCTCCTGATATTCGCCTCCGTGTTCGATGTTGTACTGATTCAACAGTGACAGAAGATAATTCTCGCTGACGCCTGGTTTGACGTGCTGACGCATGTAGGCGATGGCGTCAGTGCAGACTCGCATCGAATCCCGCATGATCTCCATCTCCTCAGGAGACTTGATTGACTTTGCGAGTTCAAGCGGCCCTTTGGCATCAACAGTTCGGACTCCGATCCTGTCGAGTGCGCGCAGCGGCAACAGGTCCGCGCGATCGAGACCGAGAATGGCGTCATTTCCACAGACCTCCGTCAGCAAATCGGCAATCTCCACGGCCCATTGTGTCGCGTGCTCTTCGGACCGCGACCCTGAGCCGAAGTAATCCCATGACTTCGCCGGCCGCGCTTCGTCGATTAGATCGTTACGGTCGGAAAGGTGGAGAGCGCCGCCGTAGTTGAACATCACTACTCGACCGGTGACGGCGACAAACGCATAACGAACCATATGATGCGACGACCATACCTGCATGTTGCGGCAGTTCGTGGCATAGCGAAGGTTCAAGGGATCGAATAGCACCGCCGCACTGATGCCAGCAGCCCTCAGCATCGCACGCGTGCGTTCGAGACGGTACGCATAAACTTTCTTGTAGTCACCTGCTTCCATCTTTTGTGCACCTCGTTTCGCTTCCAACACACGGGCGGCACGTTCCCCATGCTCGGCACAGTTGTGCCACGCTACATAGGGTCCAGCCAAAAAATGACGTCCTAAAAGCGGGCTGGTAGGCGCCGAGGTCCACTTGCACAGCACAAGCCCAAACTCGAGCGAGCCAACACCAGGGTCGATTCTGCGAGAGGTTTCCGGTCGCCAGCAAACGAATCTTATTGACTCTGTGCTTCAAATATTTTGAACTACCACATCAGATAGTTTCGTTTGCCTGAAACATACTGACTGGTTATCGTGAACTTGCGTTCGAGGATCGTTGGATGAATGGGCCTCAGGTCGATGCGCTCGCCGAAGCGGGTGGCGATGAATCTCAACGCCTCCGATCATTCGTTTGCGTCCATTTAAATTTGCATCTGGCACGTCCGACATGAACCCTTCCAGTATCACTCCTTCCATCTCCAAACAACGAGCGCCGGCCGACATCGAGCAAAGGATTGCCGATTGGGAAACCTGGCATTGCGACAGTGAAAGGTACGAGCATCACTACGTTACGGGTGCGACGTTCTACGTCGTCCAGGGCCGCGCCAGGCTGACTTTCTCCCACGGTGCTGAGTTCGACATAGAGGCCGGAGACTTCGTTTCGATTGGCGAAGGCGCCGAAGCCGTGTGGGACGTCTTCGCTCCAATCGAAACCCGGTACGCCTGGTCCCACAACAACGGTGCTGCATCTGGGGCGTGCGCATGAGCCAAGTGGTGGAATTTGATTATGTGATTGGCGGAGCAGGCTCGGCCGGCTGCGTACTTGCGCGCCGGCTCGCCGATGCAGGCAATCGGGTGCTGCTGATCGAAGCGGGTCCACGCGACAACTCGTGGGTTATCCGTATGCCCGCAGGCCTGCGGTCGATTTTCGAGCCTGGCTCGCGATACAACTACTGGTTTCAGACGGAACCGCAGAGGAATCTCGACAACCGATGTATCCAGCAACCTCGGGGCCGCGTCCTCGGCGGGTCCTCTTCGATTAACGGCATGACCTGGCTTCGCGGCCACCCTCTCGACTATGACCGGTGGGAGCAGGAAGGAGCGACGGGCTGGGGATGGAAGAGCTGCTTGCCTTACTTCCGGAAGATCGAGCGAAGTGCCGTCAAGAGCGCGTATCGAGGTACAGACGGGTTCATTCACGCCCAGCGCCAGGAGCATCTCTGCCCGCTCAACCAGGCCTTCCTCGATGCAGGCGTCGAAGCCGGCTATCCACTCACCGACGACGTCAACGGATACCAGCAGGAGGGTGTGTCACGCTTCGAAATGAGTGTCGATCACGGTATTCGCAACAGCGCCTCATATGGCTATCTTCACTCGCGCAAGGACGACGGCAATCTGACGATCTGGACGCAGAGTACGCTCAAGCAGATCAATTTTGTCGGCAACAGAGCTACCGGATTTAAGGTGGTGCATGGTGACTCCGTCGTGAACGTCATTGCCCGCAAGGAGACGTTGTTATGCGCAGGCGTTTTCGGCTCACCGCAACTGCTGATGCTGTCAGGAATAGGACCGGGCGAGCATCTTAAAGACAAGGGCATAGACGTGAGAATCGATTTACCCGGCGTTGGACAAAACCTGCAGGACCACCTGGAATGCCACATCCAGATCGAGACAAGAGAACCTGTCTCGCTCAACCGCGAACTCCAGTTGCACAGGATGTTACTCGCTGGAGTTCAGTGGTTCGGGTTTAAGTCCGGCGTTGCGTCCGTAAACCAGTGCCATGTCGGAGCCTTTCTGAAAAGCGCCGATTGCATCGAACACCCGGACATCCAGTTCCACTTCTTCCCTGTGTTCTTCAACAAGGACTGGATTCCCACCAGGCAAACGAATGGGTATCGCATCGGCGTTGGTCCAATGCGCCCAACCAGTCGCGGACAGGTCCGATTGAAGGCAAGGGAAGCTGAGGACCCGCTTTCAATTGATCCAAACTACATGGATACCGAGGAAGACTGGCGAGTCATGCGCGAGTCTGTGCGTCTTGGACTACTGTTCTCCCGGCAACCTGCTTTTCGTCGTTTTCATTACCGCGAGGACATGCCGGGCGTTGATGTAAGCGGGACCGCCGCCCTTGACGAGTTCATCAAGATGGATGCATCGAGTGCGTACCACCCATGCGGAACGTGCAAGATCGGCGCGAAGAACGACCGGTCGGCAGTCGTTGGGCCAGATTTGAAGGTGCGGGGCGTGGAGAGACTGCGCGTCATCGACGCATCGGTCATGCCTTCTGTCCCCAGTGCAAACATTAACGCCGCAACCATCATGTTGGCGGAACGGGCGAGCGACATCGTGCTCGGACGCCGATCATTGCGACCCGAAGCCTTGAAGTTTGTTGCATGACTCGAAGCGGATCGCCGCGAGAAATGAACTGACCCGGTACTTCGCCACTTTCGTAACGCCCCAATAACCTTTTAATACGGAACTTCGAAGAAAATGTTCAAACTGCTCAAGTTTCTCATCCCCGTCGTATTCCTTTTGACAGGAATGACCACGGCTAGTGCGGACGATAAAACGATCACCATTGGCGTGAACAACTGGGCCGAAAACATCGCCGTTGCGAACCTCTGGAAGATTCTTCTCGGCGAAAAGGGTTATGACGTGCGACTGCAGAATGCGGACAAAGCGCTCATCTACAACGGCGTAGCCCAGGGGAAAATTGACTTCACCTTCGAGGTGTGGCTGCCGACACTGGACAAGCCTCCCTACGATAAGGTCAAGGACAGAGTCGCCCTGATCGGACCGTGGTTCAAGGAAGCGAATCTGGGTCTAGTCGTTCCGGACTATGTGACGATCGACAGCATTGAGCAACTCAACGCCAACAAGAGTCTGTTTGCTTCGAGCGGCCAGCCGAAAATTATCGGCATCGACTCCGGGAGCAGCCTCATGCAGGAAACGGAGAAAGCCAAGACGGCCTACGCACTCAACTACGATGTTCAGGCGTCGTCTGAGTCGGCAATGATCCTGTCGTTGGAGCGCGCGGAACAGAGGAAGGAACCGATTGTCGTGACTCTCTGGAAACCGCATTGGATCTGGTCCAAATACAAGCTCAAGTACCTGAAGGATCCGAAGGGCGTGTACGGCTCCGCTGATTCGATCTACGGGATTGAAACGCAAACATTCAAGAAGCAGCACCCCGACGTGGAGCGGTGGTTACAGCAGTGGAAGATGGACGACAATTCGCTCGGTACCTTGATGTCGGAAATCATCAAGCAAGGCGCGTCGACTCCGGAAAAGGGCACGAAGGTCTGGGTTGATGCCAACCGGCCTTTGATCCAGCAGTGGATGCACTGACCATCGGTCGCTTCTGTAGCAGTAAGGACACTTTCCCAAGGTTCCTCTTGCGCAACGGCGTTTCGAACGAAAGAAGCGCGTATCTGTGATGATGAGCCGTCTGATTGCGGTGGGAATACGGGCGGAAGCATAATCGGGTCATCTCGGTTTGGGACGGAGCTAGGCAATGCGACGAGGAAAGCTCGACCTTAACGTACTGGAGACGTATGTAACGGTTTGCCTCTCAGGTAGTCTCAAAAGCGCCGCCGAGCATCTTTTCCTGACGCAGTCGGCTGTGAGCATGCAAATCAAGCGACTTGAGGAGTGTGTTCAGCAACGACTGCTTGAGCGCAATAATCAAAATCTGCGCGTTACCCCTGCGGGCGAGCGTATGCTCGCGCACGCCCGCGCGCTGCTTCGGCTCGAAAACGCGGCGCTGAATGAGTTCCTGAGTGAGCCGATTGCTGGAGAAATTCGAATAGGGGTACCTGCCGACTACGCGCCTGCGCTCTTATCTTCTGCGTTACCTTATCTCCACGATAACTTCCCGGCGGTTGTCCCGTCGGTAGAGTGCGATTTGAGTCGAAAACTGCGGCGAAAACTGGAGAGCAACGAACTAGACCTTGCTATCCTGACGCAGGATGTGGACATTGATTCCGGACTTCCGTTATGGGAAGAGAGGCTCGTCTGGGCTGAACCGGTGCAGACCGAGCAGGTCGCGGACAGCTACATGGCTGTTGGCCTCCTCGACGTCGACTGCGTCATTCGAGACATGACCTTACGGCTTGCAGCCCAGCACGCGCCACTTCATCGAATTGCATTTCGTTCAGGCAATCTCTCGAGCATCGTATCGGCGGTCGAGAACGGCTTCTGTTCATCCCTCCTTCCTCAAAGCGCACTGAGCCCCGGCTCAGGCTCTTTCAACAAACTTAAAATTACGCCAGTCGGTGACCACCTCAGGATTCGACTCGCAATCTCGAGCGACAAAAAGCCGGGATTGGATTCAATCGCCGAGTTCCTTCAGACTCAACTCCTGCTTTCGGCTCGGAGAAACGAGACCAACCCTTGAGGGTAAGGTGAAGTGCTTGTGCCATAAAGTACATTTCTGAACCCCGTCTCATGAGCAATCTGAGTCCCTGGATTGTTCATGATGGGGTCGCGCGTGACCCAAATCTGACGACTGAAGACGCCGCTTGTTGAAGTAAAGAAGCCATTCGAGCGACCACGCCTTTGATCAATCCTATGTCCGTAGATGGCCGATCGCGGTCCGACGCCGAACGTCGCAACTCGACCCGCAAGAGCCGTTCACAACGTCGAAGAGCGGCCATTCACGCAGCAAATCCGACCAAGCTGTCTGCTGCTTACTCCCGTGCGTCAAACTCAACTCTCACCGTGCCCGTTGCGTCAATTTTCCTCAGCCTCACGGTCGCCGGCAGCGCGGCCGTACTGTTTATTGAGAACGACACGCGCAGAGCATTGCTGCTCATCCAAGCAATCTTGGGCGAGAAGCCGTGATCGGCGAAATCATCGCATTCACCCGAATAGACACCGTATTTAGAGGCGGGGCTCGCTTGCCCGGCGTCCACAGAAGCTGGCACAACCAGCAAAGCTTGATGGCAATACGGTGAAATACCTCCGCCACCTGCCCACGTGAGTAGTTCGGCACGGTAGCGACCGTCGGGTGACGGGAACGACTGGAGCGCGTCGGGCTTCGGTTCCTCGGTGGTCTTGATCTTGTGCAGGACGAATCCCATCACGCCGTACATCCCAACGAGGCTCAACGCGATCACTATGATGCGTCTCAACCAACGTAACAATCTCAATATTTGCCCCTGAGTTGAGTAACCTGGCTCGGCTTTTTTAGAAAGCAGGCGGCAATTGTCAACGATCCAGACTTGTCTGTCGAATGTCCCAAACTGGCCGCTCTGTGCCTCTCGCGATCGGCACCAGTTGAGCCATACCGACCAATCGATGCACATGCGGCGGCCGGCGCATAATTGCTCGGGTAATTGATCTTAAGACAAAAATTCGCCCATGATATTCGAGACGGCCGAGACGACGATGTGGTGGCTGGTGCAGCTCTATACAGGTCGAGCTGGATACCAGCGGGGCGTGAAAGCCGAAGGACTATCGGCGAGCTCTCCGGTCATCGACTGCTCAGGATGGACTGGGTTGCTTCTCACGAAAGCAATGCAAGCGGAAAACCGCGCGTCTGGCCACGCAGTGTTTTGGGGCCGCCGACATGCAGTCTGTGCAGACGTGGTCGGATCGGATCATCCACGAGATTGAGAGCCGGACAGGATTCATTCTTGAGGGGCGAGAGATCACTGCCATTAGCCTCCCGCGTTGCGCCACCATTGGGCTGAAAATGGGAGAGCCCGCCTGGGCGAGTAACCATCCCCGTCCACGCGGCATCACGCACATTGTTCAGGTCGTTCGTCGCCCGGAGGACGATGCCCCGTTTGTCTCCGAAGCCTTCGGTGATTCGGTCTCACCCGGAATAAGTCTCACGCCGCTCAGAGAGTGGCTCGCCCTTTCACAGCCGCATCTCCGCGCCGGCGAAATGTGGGCCGTCGACCCGTTCCGGTTGGCCTCAAATAATTGAACGACCTTCTCGAACGTCTCGCCGTGGCCGGACACTGACGGACAGACTGAAGATGGGGGGTATGGACAAACTCTGCTTAAACAGCGAATAAAAACGGGCCTGCCATGGACATCTTGTATTGGGGCGAGTGCAAAGCTCAGTGGGGCCGCCGCGCATGTCCATACCGATCACCTAACCGGTAACACGGTATCAGGCAGAGCTGCAGATTCTTCCACGCGCCACTGTAGCTTCGCTTTTCGCCTACGCTTTCAGCGCGTGCGTTCATGGTGTCGAAAAGCTTCACGCCCGGTGGAATATGCTTGCGTGGCACCATGCCAAAGGTGGCAGGATCGGTTCGCCGCTCCACGCCGTCAATTCGCAGGATCGGCGCGACGTAGTCTTTCCACGTCTCAGGTGGATAATCAAACTTCGGACGTGGAAATTCGCTGAATGCCTCGAAATCGATTTCTTTAGACGGATCGTAGTTTGCGCACATGGGCCACCTCCTGCACTAATGATAGCGCTGAGTAAGGCCGTTTTTGGGAGAGAGCTCATGGACCCGACAGACCTTCCAGACGCAACCCTCGACTGCTGGGTCGAACGAGCGGAACTGCTCCGTCTAAATCCGCGCGCGTCCGCAGCCGATATCGCTAGCATTTCCCACTGGCCGCGATACACGCTGAATCCCGAACTGGCAGAGCCAATTATCGAGCGCGAACAGATCGTCATCGATGAGATCGATGATCCGGGGCGCGGAATTGTTTTTTTTTGCACGTCGGCCGTATGCCGACCCAGTTTCGATCTTCGTAGACGACCGTCTGTCACACGGCGATACCTATCTCGACGCGGCCATGATCTGCTACATCGCGTCGGTCTTTGGGCCAGAAGTTGAATATCAACTCCTCTGGGATGACGGAACGTGTCGTTATGAGCCGTACGAATAGTTTGGCGCAGAAAATACGTCGTCGACGGCCAGCACCCGTTCGTCCGTTGTTACCGTCGTCGCACACGTGTCGCCCATGACGCGAAGGCCTAGCCGCTCGGTCATCGAGATCCCCACGCCAACCACCTTGATGCCGAACACGATTGTTCCTTGACCTCCAACTCCATGTGCACCCCGTTCGGTCGTCGTGTATCCCGCGTGCCCAATTCCGGCACCTTATGTGTTTGCCCACATAAGGTACCGTAAGATGATCACGTTACCTTTGGCTTCCCGCCGTCGCCACCGATTGGCTCAGAGGTCAAAAACGTAGTGCAGATTTCTTCAGCAATCTGTAACCAACGACTGCCCCGGCGCTGTCCATGCTATCCGCCGATACTTTCCAGCGAGCATTCCTTGATCGCGAAGATGCTCAAATACGTCCGCCGGGCACCAATCAGGACCAGCGGAGAAACATATATCTTCATCGCGCAGTAGCGAGAACAACTGCGCCTTTTCCGTCTGACTCGAGACAGTCGTCGAAAGTAACTGTGGCGTCGAGCCAATCACAGCACTGAACCCTAGTGCATTGAGCCTACCCAAGATCGCCTCGTCGATAAGCTGCACTACGACCCGCGACGACGCTGCCTCTGAAACAAATGCTTTCACGCGTTGCATTGCGGTTCTCACTTTACTTTAACCGTAGCAATTGTTTTAACGTTCCCCGAATCTGTGGTCGAGATTGGCTCAATAACCATTTCCGGCCCTCCCCCAGGGAGATGCTGACCGCCGCCTTGGAAGTACTGGTTTCCTTCCAATGGACTTTGAGGAGATATGCCTGTGATTCCGTCCACTTGACGCACTTTAAACCCATCGCCAACGAACCCGGCTGCAATCCCATCGCCTGTTCAACTTGAGCCGCTTGCGAACTTGTTATCGAGGTTTCACCTCCCAAGTTTAACGACCCCGGTATGCCTGTGATCGCCTGTTGGTCTGTTATGTAAGTTCCGTTTCGACCAATACTGGCATAGCTGTCCCAACTGGTTGGGCTTACGTTGAAACCTGTATTCGCGTCGAGCATCGCGGCCTGCCGCTGTTGTGCCGCTAGAACCGTATCCGAAATAGGCGTTGACGTTGTACTAGATAAGCTAGATGTCGCAAGCTCTCCCAGCCCACCAAGACCGTACAATTCCCCAATGCCACCAATCGTTTGGTTGCTATACGAGAAATACCGCGTGAAACTGTCACTGCCCGGAAACGAGAATGTCGCCGCGTTCAGTGCTGTGTTTCCAACGCCCTTAAGCAAATCAAGATTCGTCGACGAGTCCATCGCAGGAACACCAGCGCCCGCGTTCATTGCGTTATCGATGCCCTTCAACACGTTGGCGGCGAACGCTGACAAAGCCTTGCCGCACGAGTTGTGATCGCAGAAGTTATTCAGTGTCTCGTTTTCGGCCGCTGTCATCGCCCCCTGGACGTCGTAACCGAGCGCCCCAGCCACAGTGCCGCTTGCGATCATCGAGATCGCCGTCATCGCAGCAGGGCTGAGCTGCCCGTTCGTCGCGCTGCTGACTAACGGATTCAATCCTGCACTCACGGCCCCGCCAATGGCACCACCACCGCAGTACCCATCACTCTTTTTTACCTCGCGCTCCGATAGACGAGACAAAAACGCATGCAACAACCAGCAACCCACAACCTAACGGCGCAAGAATCCCCGTCGGTGTCAGCAACCTAGCAAGAAAGATCGTACAACCTTCATGCAAGCCGCTAGCCCTTACCAAGGCAGCAAAGCAGACGACGTATATCGCCGTAATTACTACACTAAAGATGGTTACATAACGAAATCTTGTGGCGAAGCGGGCAACGATAGGCCCGAATAGTCCGTTTAAGATTCCATGATAAATATTGTCATGCATTGCATACCTCACCTACTTGGATTGATTGACGGCCGCCTGCGCAGCCTTGCCAGCGACCTGCCCTAGTGCGATTCCGTTCAAACGAATCACTAGCCCAGGCACAGTAGTAATGTTCGCAATGCTATTCGGTATACCCGCCCAACTAAACATCGACGTGCCAAACATGCTGTTGTAAGCGCCTACCGTTGAGGCTGCCGCAAGCCCAGCAAGTGAAAACTTCTGCTCAAAGGAACTCGTGAAGCTTTGTCCTGTGTTGAAATAGTTGTACGTCGCATTTGCCGCCGCCGCAGCCGTATAGCTTCCACCTGACACTGCTGCGCCGGTCATTGCCGCCGTCGTCAATGAGTATCCTGCTTGAGCCGCTTTGTATGCAGCAAATGCATCGGATATACCCGCCAGCAACTCCGGACCATACGCTGCTATACCCAGTCCGCCCGTCAATCCCGCTGTGAGACCCAGTCCCAGCATCGGATTTGCCGTAGACCCAGGCAGAGCAGCTTGCTCCGGAGTCAACGCTCCCGATGCCGTTACAAGTTGGCCAGGATTAGATCGCTCAGCCGCTGTCGGCGAGAACAAAGCACTGCCGGTGGGACTCGATGCAATGAAGTTCCCCGCCACCGCGTTGTATCCCGGTCCACTGGCGGCGGTAGCATCGTTAATGATGTAACCGGTACCAAGCAACATTTGTTGGGCTTCTGCAACCGTAATCGTCTTCCCAGTCTGTTGTTCATAATACGTAGCAAACGCGGCGGCGTTTTGTGCAATCCAGGTCTTCTGCGGCGGATGGAGCGTCGCGTTGTTCAACGCTTCATTCTGAGCAGCCTGTGCGCCGGCTTGTGCATTGGTTCCCGCCACGCCGGCCGCCACACCACCAGTCAGCGTCGCCAGTCCAGCAACAATCGCGGTTTGAGCGGAATTAAGCGGTGCCCCAGTCGGATCGAGCGCGCCGACTACCAGCGGCGAGAGAACTGCGCTCGTGGCCCCGCCAATGGCACCATTGCAGCAATGTTCAAGACTGAGACAAAGACTTCTTTACTCGTCGGTTCAGCCACCCAATCGCAAAAAGAACAAACGCAAACAATGGTCCGTAGGTCAACATTCGATCGTCCAGTTGCGTAATAAACACGACATGTCCGTGATTGTTGAAAGGGACGACGTGTCCAGAAATCACATCCGGCACTGCTGGCGCGTTAATGATTCGATTCGAAAAATACAACCCCACCCCCGTCGCTAAGCCGATAAGCAGCCAAAGCAACGCGGCAAGTCCCCGAGAGACAACTTTTTTGAGCGTTAAGTTTGTCATTTGCATACTAAATTGCCCGACTGTACGGTACACACCTTTGTGTTCGTTTGAGTTGCAGAGCCCCCGGCACCTACACCAAGCCCGAACGTAAGCCCGGCACCGTATGCAGACGAATCTAACGGAGATTTGCTAGTGTCTTGGAATACGTCGGCGCCTATATACCCGCCATCGCCAGCCCCGACGGAAACGTTGTTGAATGGTCCAGAGTAGCCTTGTATCGTTGACGCGCCCGGATAAACTCCCACGCTAACACCTACCGATCCAGCTCCGCCGGTACTTAAACCGGGCAGTACAGTGGACGGTGTATTTTTGTACATGCCAATGTTCCCGTCTCCATCAACCAATAAGCCGAAACCAAAAGCGTAATTTCCCCCGGTTCCAGGGATATTTAGGCTACCAGAAAGGCCCACATGCGCCGCCCAATTATTCAAGGTCTCGTTTTCGGCAGCAGTTGCCGCACCAAGCGGATTTTGTCCCAGCGCTCCCGCAATACCACCAGCGGTCAACATAGAGATTGCGACCAAGGCAGCAGGGGGAATATTGCCGTTACTGTCGATCAGCGGATTCACGAGCGCGCTCGTGGCCCCACCAATGGCACCATCAAAGCAGTTCGAAGATGCGAAACTGAGCAAGATCCTTTACAGAAACGCGCCCTGCATCGCTATCGACAATCACATTTCGACACTTGCAGGCAACAGCGTGTTCAGGAAGCGATTCCAATATGCCGCCGCAATTAGCACACTCGTATCGAATGCGCGATCCAGCCGGATATCCCGTCGCCGCATCGAATGCCAGATATTGTTTTTTGTCGTTTGGGTTCAAGGTCGATTTACCGTCACTTTGTTGGGTTCGTGCGATTAAGCAGTTGCAGCGCGCCACTGTCCAAATAGTCTTGGATAGTCAAGGGTAACTGATGCTGTGTACCTAGGCCCAATTCGCCGAACCAAGGCGATGCCAGTCCTGTCGGAACATTTTGTATCGGCGTAATAACCTGGTACACACTCAACGGCTTCGATGCGTCCGTCCCCGAAGGCAACGCTCGCATGCCATACGGTACGTCTGCCGGAGCGACGAAGTTGCCATAGTCGACGAAGTTTCCTGACGCATCATAGAAACCACCGTATCGGCTTACGACGGCACCGGCATCCAACGTCTGATTTACCGACTGCGTAAAGAACCCACTATTCGGCGGCCAATAGGTCTGAATTGCCGTGCTTGCAGTTGCACTGTTTGGAGCCACTTCAACTGCCGCTACCGATTTCCCGGAGGAACTGCCAACGAGAGCGGCCGCCCCCACAGTTCCCACCAGCGATACGAGACCGCCGAAATCCGGATCATCGTACGGCAGCATCGAGCCACTCAGGAATGGCACATAGTCTGGATATCCCGGTAAAGCACCGTTCACCAGGTTCGGGACCGACTGTACGACGCCCAGCGCTGTGTTCCACGCCGCGCGTCCCGTATCAGTAAGCGCACTCGCGAGCGTGCCGCAGTTGTGGCCCTGCGCACACGTGTTGTTTAGCGTCTCGTTTTCGGCCGCAGTTGCCGCGCCGATCGGATTAGCACCCAGAAGACCAGCGACGCCACCACTTAGCAGCATCGTGGCAGCAGTAATCGCCGCCAGTTGCCCCTGATCTGTCACACCCTGCCCGCCGGTCACCCCCGTCGCGATCTCGTTGGCCGTTAACGCGCTCACTGCCCCGCCAATGGCACCGCCCGCACACCCCGTGCCACTCGCTGCCCCCGCCGCACACCCCAATGCCGCGTGCGCCAAATCGTAACCAATGGAACCCTGCGCCAAAATCGAATTCGGGTCCTGGCCCGCATCGCCGATCGCGAATGCCCCCGCAGCAGCGGCCTCCTGCGTCAGAGCATTTTTCAGTGCATTACCAAAACTCCCTCCCTCGATTGCTGTGCCAACGCCAGCCGAGATACCCGCTTCACCCAACATCGCCAAAGCACGGGTCTCAAGCGTCGAAGCAGTCGAAGCGCTTGCCTGATTCACCGTGCTGCCGATCGACGGATTGACGCCGGCAAGGCTGGCGAGCGAACTGGTAGGGCCGCCGACCGTCAACGGCACCGTTGAGAAGTCGAGTCCAGAGGTCGAGTTGTACGTAATGCCGTTCGTTAGCCCCGCAGTGATCGCCGCCACCGCACCCGTTTCGAACGCGCTGCCCCAATTGAGGCTTCCGGTATTGGCCAACTGAGTGACCGCGCTCGACGTGAACCCGGCAATCCCTGCCGACAAGGCGACGTTGCCGAGACCCGCGGTCATCGCTGGCATCGCGACGCCCTCAGTCGTCGTCGTTGCTGCGGTCGCCGAAGCGAACGTGCTCCCTGCTGTCGATCCTAGCGTCGAGCCGACGACCGCGCTGGCCGCCCCGAACGTCATGATCGACACAACCACGGCAAACGCCATCATGACCAGAGAGCTGGCCCCGAACCCGCCCATGGCGGTAAAGCTCGTATCCAGCTTGTCGCTGACCGTTGTCTGCGTGAAGTTCGATCCCAACTGCTGCTGCAACGCAGCCAGCATTTGCTGCGTACCCGCCTTATTCGCCGTGCCGTCGCCGTTGCGCTGCTGCAACGCTCCACCGATCTGATTGAGCGTCTGCACATTCAGGTTCATGTCAGCCGCGCTCATGAACCCTCCCGGCTGAACCTCAGTGCCACTCGTCTTTTCGTATCCAGTGGCGGCAATGTACTGCCAGATATCTCCAACGTTGACCTGGTTCGCCTGATTGGTCAGCGTGCCAGTATTGACCGTCAACGTATTCGAGGCGGCAATGTTGCCGGTGTTAAGAATGCTTCCCTGTCCATCCTGGTTAAAATTGAGCGTGACGTTCTGACCGGTGATGTTCCCGCCTGCCGACATCGCGCTCCAGTTCTGCGGCAAGTAGACTTGCGGCATCAACGCAGTAACAGTCGGGCAAACAACCACGCCTGTCGAGATGCAACTCGGATCGGGCACGGTCTGCTGGACGTACCACAGCATCGGCTGGGTTAACGCGTTGATCTGCGTCTGCGACAGCGCGTCGCCAAGCTGCAGATTGTTCTGTTCCGCGTAGTTGATGGCGTTCTGATACAGGATGGCCTTTTCCTGATCGGTGACCGACAGACTGGTTTTGCTGTCGTAAGACAGTCCACTCACAAAGCTGGCCTGGCCCGTCTGCTGCAGCGCCGCCTGCTGTAGCGTCAGGTCTTCCGCCTGTGGGCTGTAGTAGAAAAGCGTCGAAGATGGCTGCAGGCTCGCGGGCAGGTTGTCAAGCAACGTTTGTGGACCCAGCGCGCCCAACGTCGAACCATCGAGCGAACCCGTGATGAATGACGCCTTCCCCGCCACCGGCGTGGGGAGCGGTGCGCCTACCGAGCGCGGCGTCGACAGGTTCAGCCCCGGTAGGTTCACCTGGCTCAATGAAATGACCTGCGAAGGCGCATTCACACGCGGTGTGTAGGTGTTCGCCGTGGTGATACCGTTAATGAGCTTCTGCCCTGTCAACGAGACGGACGTGCCGATCACATTGCCGACGTTCTGAATCTCTCCGGTCGACGTGATCGACAGCTTCGGGGCCTGGATCGTCGCCGCGATGTTGCCCACCGGCGTCGGCGGATCGATCGTACCGCCCGCGTTCGTATACGCGCTGCCATAAAGTGCCGTGCACTCGGCCGCAGAGCCGCAGGCCCAGACGTCGTGCCGCTTGTCGGAGCTGAAGTCGCCCGTCTCCTGTACCCAGTGCGAGTGCCAGTACGCGTTCAGCGTCTGGGCTTCGTTCACCACCGGGCCGGCCACGTTGATCGACGCGCTCGTGCCGGCCGAGATCAGGCTGCCAATATTAGTCAGGCTACCCGCGTTGATCTGCAGGTTATTGCCCGCGCTGATCACCGACGAGTTGCCCGTTTGCTGGTCGACATAACCCTCGCAGTAGCTTTCCTTGTAACCACCAACTGTCATGCACCCGCTGTACTGCTCCTGTGCTCCGTAGTTCTGGTGAAGCGTTACGGGCGGCGGCAGGTTATTGGTGATTGCGCCAGATACATTCAGTGTGATGTTGTTGCCCGCGACGATGTTGCCCGACGTGTTGTTCAGGCTTTGCGCCGGTGTGGTCGAACTCGCTGTGGAGCCTACTCCGCCAATGACAATGTCATGGCCCGCGAGGAGGCTGCCATACGTGTTGTTGATCTGGCCCGCAGCAATAACCAGGTCGTTGCCTGCAAACACCGTAGCGTTCTGCTGAGCATACGAGAATGTAGTCGTGCTGGGATTGCCACCGAGCATGGCATTGCCGGGCTGTGTCGTTGTGGTCGAATTGTATTGGCCTTGGTTGCTAAACGACTGCGCCCCACTGGCGTTGAAATTGTTGCCGGCATAGAGCAAGCCGCCGTTGACGAGATTGCCGCCCGATAAGGTCATGTTCCGGCCGGCTACGATCTGCCCTTGCGACCCGAACGTCGTGGTCGTACTAGTAACGCTTGGCGGGACATTAGCGCTCGGGTTAAATGAAACGCTCGACTCCGGCACCACTGTCCCCGATATGCCGACACTCACGGTTCCATAAATCCCGACAACGCCAAGCGCATTCATTTGCGCCATGAACGCATCGAGCTGCGCCTTGTCGACAGTATCGACAATCGTCGCGGTGGCATTGCTCACCGGCGCGTTGTTGAGCGACTGCAAGTTCAGGTTGACGTCGAGTCCGGCGGAAATCGTGCTGCCGGCGTTCGACAGCGTGCCTGCTGTGATATTGACGCTACCACCGGCGGCAATCACGCCAGGCGACACCGAACCAGGCGCGGTGATTGTCCGATCGATTCCCGGCAAGGCGATGTCCTGGTGCTGCCCCGATTGCGAGTTGCCGACTTCCAGGTTTTGACAGGCGCTGGCATCGCCAAAGCATGTACTTCCGCCGCTGCGAACATCGACGTCTCCGCCCGTCACGTTCGGCAGGAGCGTAGCGATCGTGGCCGTCGACGAAGTCTGATACAGATAGCAGTCACCCTGGCTGTTCTGGCAGTACCAGCTATTCAACGTCCCCACGACAATCTTGGTTACCAGATCTGGATCCGCCGAGGCTCCGACCAGTTGCGTCGACGTTTGCGTCGGCCCCTGCAGCGCGTCGTTAATCACAGCGCCTGCAGTAATGCTGATATTGCCGCCGGCTGTAATCGTGCCGACCGTGTTGTACACAGTCGCGCCGGTATTCAGTGTGATGTTGCCGCTCGCCTGGGTGGTACCGTACTGATTGTCGTAGTTCCCACCGCCGTTGAACGTCAGGTTGCCTGCGCTCTCAACCGTGCCCCGGTTCGTCACGCTGCCATTTAGCGATAGCGAATCCCCAGCATGCATCACGGCCCCGGCAGCGTTGCTTAACGTGCCGTTAATAGTCACGTCGTTACCTATGACCTGACCGTAGTTGGTAAACGTTCCACCGGTCGTTAGCGTAAGCGGCGATGACCCGGTGATCGTTCCCGTATTGGTCACGCCGTTTATGCCATAGAGACTCGCGCCCTGCCCGCCATAATTCCACGTGCCGGAAACGCTGATGGCCGCCGCCGTGATGGACAACTGTCCACCCTGACTGATCGTGCCCTGCTGCAGCGGATCGAACGACACGTTGCCCGCGTTGATCGCCAGGTTGCGCTGCGCCAGCATCTGGCCGCTTGAGTTGACCAGCGAGCCACCGCCACCATTGATCGTGAGCGACAAATCGCCCGTCGTCGGGCCGCCCGGCACGTTGGGATTACCCGCAAAAATCAGGCCGTTCTGGTTATTGAGCGCACCCGTATTGATGGCGAGCGAGTTGAGGCCCATCAGCGAGCCGCCCACATTCGAAAGCGTGCCGCCAACCGTCACGTTCGTAGCAGAGCCGTTGACCAGGCCCGCATTGGTCAGGTTGGAGGCATTGAGCGTGGTCGTCGATGTCGATGCAAGCGATGCGCCGCCCGCATTCGTCAGGTTCGGCGCCGACACGAACAATGCACCGCCCGACAACACCTGGCTCGCGTTATAGAAGCCGTTTTGCGAAATCAGCGATGCATTGCCGACCACCGCCACTTCCGAGCCTGCCAGCGTCAGTTGGTTCGACGCGTTCGCGACCAGCGAACCGCCCGCGATCACGTTGCCCAGGGTGACGTTGGTACCCGAGAACTGCTCGTTTTGGGACGCGATGATGGTCGCGCCACTGGCATCGAGCGTGCCGGCGGCCGAGACGCTCACGCTCTTCGAACCGCTGATCGTTCCAGTCAATCCAACGTTCGCACCCGACAGCCCGATTTGCCCGACGACTGTCGTGTTGCCATTCAAGCTGAGCGTTTGACCCGCATGCAGGTTCGCATCGCCATTAGCCGACACGCTGCCGACCGTCACGTTGCCATTCACACCGTTGACATTGACCGCACCTGCGGATGCGATGCCAGCACCGGCGTAGACGCTGTTGCCGGCCACCGCCGTGAGATTGCCGCCGCTAATCGCGGCGCCGTTGAAGACGACGCTGTTGTTGTTGGAGGTCACGCCCACATCGCCGACCGCCGTCGTCGCACCGAGCGAAATGTCGCCGTTCGCGTTCGCGTGGAACTGGCCTGCGGTCTGCACCGCGCCAGTCGAGATGCCCGCGCCCGCGCTGATACCGATATCGCGTCCGAACGTGATCGAACCGGTGCTCACCTGGCCCGCCGCCCCGATGCCCGCCGAACCAAGGCCAAACAGCGGGCCGGCCGCGCTGATGTTGCCCTGCGCGTTCAGCGTCGTGTTGCCGTTCACCAATGCGCTGTTCAAGCCGATCGAACCGCCCGCGCTGGCGCCGAGGTTGCCCCCACTCGTGATGGCGCCTGCCACGCTCAGGTTGCCGCCGGCCGCGGATATCGACGTACTGCCGTTCGAACTGATCGATGAAGCGAAGCCCACGTTGCGTCCAGCTGCAACACTCAACGCGTCGAGGCTGGTTGCCGCACCCGCAACGGTTGCGTCGCGGGCAGCAATGATTGTCGTTGCGCCGCCTGAAACCGTCGCGCCGTTGACCGTCACGTCACCCGGAGCATGCTGACCATTCGCCTGCAACACGAGCGAGGAACCCGCTTGCGCCGAGCCGATGGCAATGGCGTTGCCCGCCGTGGCGTTCAGCGCGCCGTTGGTGCCGATCGCGCCCGCCACGTTGATCGAGCCGCCGGCCGTGATCGACGCTTGCTGGCCGAACGCGATTGACGCTGCGCCAAGGCTGCCGCCTGCGTTGATCGTGCCGACATTCTGCGCCCCGATCGCACCGAGCGACATGTCGCCGCCGGACGTGAAGGCAGCGTTGCCGCCGGCCGTTGCCGTGCCGGTGACGGACATCGCCTGGCCGCCCGAGACGATCAGATTGCCCTGAGTGGTAAGGTTGGCCGCGCTGACACTCCCCGTCTGCGCGGAAAGCGTCAGATCGCCTGTCGAGTTGACATCGCCGACTGTCGCGTTGCGTGCGGCGGTGACGGTCGTGACGCCGCCGCTGTTCAACGCCCCGGCTACGCTCACATCGCGTGCACCGTTCAGCGCGATCGCACCGAGCGCCGTGCCGCTACCGAGGAGAGAGACGTCACCGCCGCCGCTTTGCCCGCGCGCGGTCACGTTCAGCGCACCCGTGATAGCTTGCGCCGAGCCGAGTTGCGTGTTGTTTGCGCCAGTGACATCGACGCTCGCGCCCTGCAAGGCCCCGCTCAATACCACGTTCTGGCCCGCGTTAAGGTTCACTGCCTGCGCGAACGCCATTGTGCCGGCGCCGCTCACGTTACCTGCCGCGGACAGTGTCCCGTTCTGTTGCCCCGCCAGCGTGCCTGCGACCGAGATATTAGCTCCGGCCTGGAGGTTCATGTCGTTCACGGCCGAGGCTTGGCCGCCAATCGCGATATCCTGCGCCGCCGCAACGACGAACGCGCCGTTCGTGACAGCACTGCCGGCGATGGACGCATTGCCCGCCTGAGCCGTGACGCTCAAATCTCCGATCGACTGCACGGATCCGCCGATGGCCGCGTTGCGTTGTCCGCTGAGCGTGACCGTCTGTCCACCGGTCAAAGTACCCGACACGGAGGCGTCGCGCGCGGCGTTGATCGTCACAACGCCCGGCGCAGTGGCCGTGCCGGTAATGGATGCGTCACCGCTACCCGCCAGACCGTTGGCGTTCACGGTCAGCGTGCTGGCGGATACGACGTTATTCAGCGTCGCGTCGTTGCCGCTGGTCGCATTGACCGTGTTCGCCTGCAAGGATCCCGTGAGCGCGAGGTTACGTCCCGCGGTGAGTAATGCATCTTGCGCGAAGGCTTGCATACCACCGCCCAGCACGTCGCGTGCGGCAGTGATCGTAGTGCCCGCTTCGCCAACCGTCACACCATTCAGCGTGACGTCGCGGCCAGCAGTCAGCGTCAACGCGCCAACCGCGCTGGTGCTTGCGCCAAGGCTCAAATCCTGACCGGTGCTCGCGTTCAACGCCGCACCACTGTTGAGACCGCCCGTCGCGTTAAGATTTCCTTGCGCCGCGAGCGTCATGGCACCAGTCGATTGAATCGCCCCCGCTACGCCGATGTCGCCGTGCGCCGTCACATTGAGCGTCGTGCCGCTGGCAAGCGTGCCCGCGACGTTCGCGTCGCCGGCTGATGTGACCGTCGTCGCGCCATTGGACGTAGCGCTGCCGCCTATCGATACGTTGCCCGTCTGCGTGGTGATGTTGAGATCCGTACCGGCGCCGACCTTGCCGGCAACCGCGGCATCCTGAGCCGCCGATAACGTGGTCGCACCGTTTGACAGTGTGCTGCCGCTGACCGATACATTCCCGGTCTGAGCCGTGACGCTTAAATCGCCTACCGACTGCACCGCGCCGCCGATTGTCTCGTTGCGACCGGCGCTCAGTGTTACGTCCGGGCCGCCCGTCAGCGAACCGCTCACCGATACGTCGCGCGCAGCAGTCACGTTCACGGCACCCGGCGCGGCGGCCGTGCCAGTGATGCTTGCATCGCCCCCGCCCGCCTGACCGTTAGCCGCAACGCTCAAGGTACTTCCCGAGGTCACCGTGTTGAGCAACGCGTCGTTACCTGCGGTAGCCGTAACCTGATTCGCTTGCATCGAACCGGTCAGGCCGATATTGCGTCCCGCCGACAATCCCAGGTCTTGCGCTACGACCTGGGTGCCACTACCGAGCAGATCACGCGCGGCAGAGAGTGTCGCGCCAGCTTCACTGACAATCGCACCGTTCAGGACAGCGTCACGCCCGGCGTTAAGTGTCATGGCGCCGACCGAACTGGTGGCACCTCCCGCGTTCAGATCGAGGCCCGTCGCCACGTTCAACGTGCTTCCGCTCGTGACAGCGCCCGTCGCATTGAGATTGCCCTGGGCCGTGAGGTTCATCGCGCCGGTCGATTCCACCGTGCCGCTGACACCAATGTCGCCTCGTGCGGCAATACCGACTGCTGCCCCGCTCGACAACTTGCCCGCGACGGTGGCATCACGCGCGGCGGTGAGCGTGACCGCTCCGTTCGCCAGCGCGTTGCCGGCAATCGACACATCGCCACTGGATGTAGATGAGTTGGCAGGCACGCTACCGTCGGCCTGCAGGTTGATCGTGCTGGCCGAAGAGATGTTGTTGAATGACGCGCTGTTGCCCGCGTGCGCTTGTACGGACTGGCCCTGGACCAGACCGCCCTGCGCGATATCACGTCCGGCGTCGAGCGTCGCCGCCTGCATGAAGGTCAGCGTGCCCCCACCGCCAATATCGCGCCCTGCCGTGACGATGCCCTGTCCCTGCCCGGCGAGCATGCCTGTGACGTTGGCGTCGCGCGCAGCGTTGAGCGTGGTGTCGAGTGCGGTAGTTGTCGTCCCGCCGAGGTTGACGTCCGAACCAGCCCGCACATTGAACGCACCGTTGCTCGCGATCGTACCCGTCGAACCGACGTTGCCGTTGAGCGCCGTGAGTGTCGTATCGCCTGCGGACTGGATCGACCCGCTGACATTGATGTTCTGGCCAGCGTTGAGCGTCACCGCTGCGCCGCCCGTGACGGCTCCTGTCACGTTCAGGTCGTTGGTCGCGGAAAGCGCGAGGCTTGAGCCGGCCTGCACGTCGTGCAGAGACGCCGAGCCGCCGGCACTCGTCTGTACAGTCGCACCGCGCAGCGACCCCGTAAGGCTCGTGTCGCTGCCGGAACTCACGTTCGCGGCAAGGCCGAAGGCGCTTGCCGCTGCACCAGCAATCGTGCCACCCGCCGTCAGTGTGCCGTTACCCTGCGCGACCACCGAACCGTTCATCGTCAGGTTCTGGCTTGCGTTCACGGTGAGATCGCCGAGCGCCGACGTGCCTTGCGTGCCGAGATCCACCGATTGCGCCGCATTGACGACAAGGTTGCCGCCGGACTGGATGCCGCCGGTACTCGTCAGCGATCCAGCCGCGTTCAGTAACGTCACATCGCCGTTCGATTGCACCGTGCCGGCGATCGACGTATTCCCGCCGCTCGTGATGCCGAGCAGGCCCGCAGTTTGCAACGTGCCATTGACAGCGATGTCGCCTGCTCCGGTCAGCGAACCGGTCGACAGTGAGCTGACCGTGCCGTTGACCGTGATCTGACCGCCGTTGGCCGCGACCTGCAGGGCCGCGTTCGCCTGCACGTTGTTGAGCGTCACCGACTGGCCCGCCGTCACCGACACCGCGGCGCCCTGCAGCGAACCGGTCACCGACAGATTGTTCGCTGCATTGACGGTAACGTCCTTCACGAAGCCGCTGCTGCCGCCCACAGTCACGTCGTGCCCCGCGTTGAGCGTCGCACCACCCTGCCCGGCCAACGTGCCGCCGATGGTCAGGTCATGTCCCGCGGTGAGCACGGTATCACCGACCACGCTCGTCCTACCCGTCAACGCGACATCCTGAGCGCCATTGACGACGAGGTTGCCCGCGCCATTGAGCGTACCGGCCGAGCTCACGCTGCCCGTGGCCGCGCCAATCGTCAGATCGCCGACAGCCTGCACCGTGCCCGTACTCGCGACGGCAACGTTGCGCTGTGCATTGAGCATTACCTGCGATCCACCCGCCAACACGCCGTTGACGACTACATCACGTGCAGCTTGCACATTCGTCGCACCCACCACCGCAGCGTTGCCGTTGAACGTCACATCGCCGCCGCCGGCCACACCGCCGGCCACACCGTTAGCCGCGACGTTGAACGCGCCGCCCGCCTGCACGTCCGCGAGACTCACGTTGTTGCCTGCGCTCACCCGCAGGCCATTGGCCAACAGCTTGCCGGTGAAGGCGACGTCCTGACCGGCCGTCAGCGAGCCGCTCTGGCCGAACGCCAGCGAGCCGCTTCCCGTGAGATCGCCTTGCGCGCTGAACGCGCCATCTTGTTGGACGATCACGACTCCAGGCACATCGAGATTGCGGCCTGCTGTGACCTGGGCGTTGGTGCCCACCATTAGCGACCCCGCCACCGAGATGTCGCGAGTGGCGTTCGCCGTGAGCGTCGTACCGCTCGCCAGCGAACCGCTCACCGTGAAATCCCGCCCCGCTGCCACTGCAACTGCGTTCTGGGCGGTCGCCTGCGCGACCACCACCGTGTCCTGTCCCGAGTTCAAGGCGAGATTGCCGCCGCTCTTCACGGTCGAATTCGTTGCAATGTTGCCTTGTGCCGCCGTCAGCGCGAGATCGCCCGAGCTCTGCAACGCAGCGTTGACATTGACGTTGCGTTTCGCGGTCGCTTGCAACGTGCTGCCGTTGGTCTGGCCATTGAAGTTGACATCTCGCGCGGCTTGCAGCGTCGTCGCTGCGCTGACTACGGAAGTGCCATTGAGATTGACATCGCCCGCACCGTCATGGCCTTGCGCAGTCACCGCCAGTGCGCCGCCGCTCTGTACGTCGCCGAGCGTGGCGTTCGCGCCGGTTGCAATCGCCATATCGGCGTTCGACTGCGCGTTCGCCAGATTCACGTTGCCGCCGGCCGTCACGGCGAGCTTGCCGCCCGACTGGATCGTGCCGGTCGATGTGACGTCGCCGTTCGCGTTGATCGTGTAACCGCTGATGCCGACGTGCGAACCCGACATCGATACGTTGCCGCTTGACTGCAGCGTCGCCTGCTGCTGCGCCGCGGACCCCGCTACAGATATATCGCCGTTCGCCGACACCAGCAGTTCACCTGCGTTCGCGGCCAGTTGCGTGTCCGTGCGCACACCCATGCCGGCAGCCGTTCCGATCACCTGGATCTGTCCGGCGGTCATGGCACCAAATGCGGTGGCATCGATGGCGAGCCCGTTGTTCGCCTGGCCGTTGGCAAGATTGATCGCCGCGGCCGTGTTGGTCGCGCCGTTCGCCGACGTCGCGTAGGTCGTGCCGGCATCGGTCACCGAGGACGGCCACACGAACTGACGGCCGGCAATCACATTGATGCGCGAGCCTGCGTAAAGCGGCGCATTGACGCCGATGGTTTCTCCGATCAGGTCGATCGTGCCGACCGTGCCTTCGATTCCGGCGCCCGGGCCGTTCACGCCTGCATTGCCCTCGATCTGGATATGCCCGCCAGTCACGCTGTAACCGACGGCCTGTGCGCCGTTGAAATCCGAGGCCGTGCCGTTCAGGCCGCTCAGGAATTGAGGTGTGCCGGTTGACAGCGTGACGCCGATGGTATTTGTAAAGCCGGTACCCCGCGTCGTGATGCCATTTGGGTTGGCAATGATGACCGTCGCGGGTGCGCCGAACACTTCTAGCGGACCGTTCAGCAAACTCGCGTAGGCAGCGCCTGTCGACGTCACCTGATTGACGATCACGCTGGCAGTGCGGCCTGACAGATTAGGATTTGCCTGGAGATCTCCTCCTGTGAGTGAGGTGCCGGACATCAGGCTGTTGTTGAGAATCAACCCGACCGGGTCGACATTGAAGCTCTGGTACTGGTTCAGCGATATGCCAGCAGTATTCGGCGCCGTGATGTTAACGACAGGGACACCGCCGCCGGCACCCGTGGTCTGCGTGATCTTTGGCTGAAACGAGATCGGCGCGGTGGGATCGACGATCGGCGTGGCCATCGCACGATGCATTGAGAAATCGACCCGCACACGCGCGAGCATCTGCAACTGCGCCCACGCTTTGTCACTGAGACGACGGTTGCCGGCAGCGAGCACGCCCGCGGCATCCCGGCTTTGTTCGACGGTCACCGTGAACGCGCCAGTGAACATGACCAACGCCAGCACGCCGCTCACAAGACGCTGCCAGAAGCGATACGGCCGCGCGAGTGCCCGGCGTGGTGCCCAAGGCGAGCGCATCAGTTCTTCGTCTGCAGCGCGAGCGTGTGCCTCGTGGGCCGTCGCTAGCGCGCGTAGTGCTTCCCTGGTCAGAATTCGCATAGTTTTTGTATTGTTTTTATTGCCTGACGAAGGTCGCCGCTTTTTTGGGCGACGATCCTTCACGACCGGCGGCCTTTTTTCCCCGGGCCACCGGTGGCGTCACTGCTTTGCTGCGTCAGATCGTCATTGCCGGACTTCCCGAAGAATTCCGGCAGACTTGTGCGCGTCCCTTACTGCTGAATCTGGGCGTTCTTCATCAGGTCTGCGACAACTTGCGTGGTCGCCTTCTGGAGCGCAGCTTGCTGAAGCTGTGAGCGCAATACGTCCTTGATCTCGTCGTACTTCGGCACTTGAGTCGGACGCTTTTGGTCGACGCGCAAAATCCAGAAAACATCACCGACCTGCACCGGCGTGCTCGATACGGCTCCTTGCGGCAGTTTCACCAGTGCTTCGGCAAGTGGCAGTGGCCAGTTCTGCGTGGCACCCTGCACAACGGGCTCCTTGAAGGACACCCAGCTCACCGCACCGCCCTGAGCGGCAGACGGACCCATGCTGTTTTGCTTGGCGAGTTGTGCGAAGTCGGTACCCTTCTTCAACTGGTCGAGCACGCTTTGCGCGGCAGCCGCGTCTTTCACCACGATGACACTTGGCTTGTATTCGTTCTCGCCCAAGGTAGCGACGATCGCGTCGAATTTCGCCTTGACGTCCGCATCGGTAACAGGTGCGGGTTTCACTTCGTCGTGCAGGTATGCTTGCGTCATCGCGAGGGTCTTGGCCTGCTCAACCGCCGCTATCACTTGCGGCTGGACGTCGTAATGACGCTTTTGAGCAGCCTGCCGAAATACCTCGCGCGCGATCAACTGGTTCTTTAGCGAAGCACGCAGCACGGGCGTATCCGGCGCGCCCGACGCGCGGACCGCCTGATCGAGATCGACCTGCGTGATCGTCACGTTGTTCACGCGCGCGACCGCGTTAGGCGGCAACGGTCCAGATGCAGCTTGCGGTGCCGCTGCCTCCGACGGCTTGCTCGAGGTGCTATGGGACACCTTGTCCGACGCCTTCAAAGACGGTTTAGTGGCAGCGTGTGCATGCAGAGCGAAGGCAAGCGTCACAGGGACGACAATGCCCCACGTGACGATCGCCAGCGTCCGGCTCGTCGAATGACTTGCACGCCGAGCCGTATCGGCGCAACGCGTGGCTACGAATACGTGCTTCATGATCTTCTCCATTAGATGGACCAGTTGAGTGTGGCAAGCAGCACGGTCGCTTTGCGGCCGAGCGCGGTGGGTTGAAGCAACGCCTGTCCGAGCAGGACTTCGCTTGAAATCGTTTGAGTCTTGAAGCGCCATTGCAAGCGCGTGCCGACACCGGCGCCGACCAGCGTAGGCCAGCCGCCCTGGGCAATCAGATGGGATTTGCCGCCGTCCAGGAACACGTACGGTTCGACGTGCGCACCGCGCCACACAGGTACGTTCTGCCAGGCCGCCTCGTTGCGCATATAGAAGCCGCTGTCGCCTGCAATACCGCCCTCTGTGAACCCACGCACCGAACTCATGCCACCCAGAAAAATCTGCTCGTTACCAAACAACGCGACACGGCTGAGTTGTGCCCGCAACGTGCCGCGATAGGTCCACGCGCTGCCCGCCAACGTGCCGAGCGAGAACTGCAGCGTGCCGGTGGAATCGAGCAGCGTGAACTGGCTATGCGCTTGCTCGCGATCGATCGAACCGGCATCGTGGCTTGCCGCGAGCCACGGCAGTCCTTGCGATACACCCAGGTCGAAGGTCGCGGCCGCCGCTTGGTCGTTCATCACGAAACGACGCAGCGTGCTCACGCCCACGCGCGCCACGGTCAGGTTTTGCGGCGAGAGTTCGATGCCGTTGATCGAGCGTTCCGTGCGCATCTTCGTGAGCGTCACATCGACGCTCGTGCGACCGCTGCGGGAGCGGCTCAGAACGTCGTTCCAGCCGAGGATCTGGCTGAAGGTGCGGCCCTGCAACAATGCTACGTCACTGATCGTTTGCTGGTAATCGGATAGAGACGTCGTGTAGCTGAAGGTCTGGTAGCCGTAAGGCACCGCGCCCGAAAACACCACGGCGTTGCTGTCCTGCGTGCCGACGTAGTTGAACGACAGCGACTCTTGCAGGCCGATCACGTTATCTGCCTCGACCCCTGCTCGATACCGCAGCGTGCCGGTTTGCGAGCTGCCGTAGTTGTCTATTCCCAGGTCGTAGAACACGCGGTCGCCAGACGTGTTCTTGATCGCGACGATGGAATCGCCCGGCGACTCGCCTGGCATGATCTGGATCTCCGCCTGGTTGCGGCGCAAGCGGTTGATCTGATCGACACCCTGCTCAAGATCGGGCAAACGCAAGACATCGCCTCGGCTGCTGGCGAAGGCCCAGGCAGTTCCCGCGTCCGTGAGCAGGCCGCCACCTTCAGTGTGGTACCACGGCACAGCCGGCGTGGCTGGGCCGGCCGGACGCAACGGCTTGCCATTTAACGTGAATGCCGACACCCTGCCCGCTACGACATTGATTTTTAGCGTGCCTGTGCCCAGGTTCTGTTGCCCCAGGTACGCCCGCGTCGTGATCAACCCGTGCTCGATGAACGCTTCCGTGATGCGCCTGAGCAAGAGGTTGATACGGTCGCGTCCCAGCTTCTTGCCGATGAACGGGTGCGTCACGACATCGAGTTCAGCAACGGGCAAGACCGTGTCGCCGAGAAACTCGATATGGTCGACCTGGAACACCGGTCCTGTTTCGGGCAGCGACTCGACGTCCGCGCCCATTGGCAAATTGGGCAATGCCGGCGAACTCGGCAGGGCAATCTGCGCCGGCGCTTGGCTCAACTCCTGCTGACGTTGCTGGTCGCGCTGCTCCTGCAACAAGCGCTGCGCGGGATCTTGTTCGGTGCGCGGTGGAATCGGCGGCAACACGCCGCCACCCGGAAGACTGGGGTTGATCTGCGCCCACAGATGGGTCGAGGCCGCGCTCACGGCGCAGAGCGAAATGCCCTTCGCCAGACGAGAAACGAAGCCCGCCCTCACAGGCCGAACCACGAGACGAGACCAACATGGTTGTGATTGCCGATCGTGACCGGCGCGCGATAGGGCGCACGCAGTGTGATGACACCCCCGGAAGCCTGTACGCCTCCCGGTGCATTGAATACGCCACCGTCGATGTCGGCCTCACCGTTAATAGTCACATGACCGGATCCGGCGGAGAAAATGCCTCCTGTGTCGGACGCGTAGATCGCCGACCAGGTGTTGCCGAACCATGCCTTCAGGTCGCTCGAACGCGTGACCGCCGTGTAACCCATGACACCCTGCGCGAGGGTCTTGGGTGCATCGAGTGAGAGCGTGCCGACCGCCAGCACAGTGCCGCCGCGATTGGTGATCTGCGAGCCGCTTTGAAGGTCGATGTCAGTCGCGGCCTCGATCACACCCCCGAACGCCTGCACGGTACTGGAGGCGTGGGAACGGCAGAAAATGAAGCATGATTGATCGTAGGCCGCCTGACCCGTGAAGCTCGCTTCGTTCGTCAGCGCCGCGCGTGCCCTGATGTTCACCGAGCCGCCGTTCGACAGGATCGAGCCGCCAGAATTGAGTACGTTGTTTGCGCTGATCTTGATGTTGCCGCTGTCCGCGGTGACGTAGGCCAGCTTGGAGGGATCGGCAAGCGATCCGTAGTCGATGGCAAAACCGTTCGAGTGGCTTTCGAGGAAGATCAACCCTCGGCCTCTATTCGAATACCAGGAGGGCACGCCGTCGCCCACGCCGTTCAGATGGTCGACCACGTTGTTGAAGTCCCCGTTCGCGGCAAGCGTGGTGTTCGTGTTCGACAGGATGCGGGCGTTACGATTGGTGATTGAGCCGCCGGCGCTCAGCAATACGTCGTCGGCTTGACCGAAGAGAATGCCGAGTGGCGAGGTGGGCGTCGACTGGTTCACGATGTCGCCGGCCGCGGTAAGCGTAACTGCGCCGCTCGAATCTGAATTGCCGGCGATGCGGCTCTGTCCCTGCACGAGGGAGCCAGTGTTCACAATGTCGCCGCTACTCTTTAGCGTCACTCCGCTGGCGGCAGAGGCGATCGTCGAGCCGTTAAGCCCATCGCTTTGCAGTTCGATCCCGTTACCGCTCAGCTCAATCCCGCCGCTTGCGATCAGGCTGCTCGCCGTAAAACTGATAGAACCGTCTGCAGTCAGGGTCGCCGTTCCGCCATTCGCCTTGAGCTGCGTGTTCGACAAGGAGATGGAGTCAGCGACTTGCAGGCTTAAGTTTTGAGCAGCCGCAACCGAGGTATTTAATATCTCGACATTGCCTGCCGAGGTGAGGATAAAGTCACCCAGCGTCGCATTCAGCGCGCCGGCGCTGCGTACGCCCGGGCCTTTGTCAGTCACGATCAATTGCACACGACCGCTGCTCAGGCTGCCCGCCGCGGTAATATCGACAGCGAACGACGCGGCCGTGTCCGGTGTGGCAGGCGGCGTTAGCGTCAGCCAGTCATTGGAGTTGTCTGTGGGCGAAAGAGCAGTATTGAGCGCCGCGTGACTGGTTCCGGCAATGAGACGAACACTCGCTGTCAGTGAACTGAAGCCATTGTTCACAGGCCCCTGAATCAGGATGTTCTTGGCGATTAGATCAAGCCCGATCAGCGTGCTGGCGAGTCCGAGAGGACCTACGGTAATGGTGCCGGTGCGGGTGTCCAGGATGACGTCGCGCTGGAATATACCCGGCGCAATCTGGAGATCGGCAAAACTCACATTACCGGTCGATAAAGCGACGTGACCGGTATTAACGAATGAGCCGCCATTAACCGTGATGCCGTTCGGATTAGCCAGAACCACATTCGCGCGCGACCCCGCAACGGTAATTGCCCCCTCTATCAGGCTCGGGTTGGTACTCGTCACCTGATTAACGATCGTTCTCGCGTTAATACCGACATTATTCAGCGTCGCGCCTGCGGTGCCGACGTTAAAGGAACTGTAGGTATTCTGGGAAACGCCTGAGACAGCCGGCGCAATATTGACGGTTTGTCCGCCATTCGCAGCGGTCAAAACGGTGGTCGCTGTGCCTCCGTCCACGACAATACCCGCGGCTTTGGCGATATACGGCAAGGCCGCCATTAAACAGGCGCAAAGATGAAAGACGCGCAAGCCTCCATGACTTGCACGCCGGAGCGGGTCTCGGCTTGCCATACAACAATCCCGTCGCTTTCGCGCTCACGGGGCTCTCAGGTAATTTTTGCCGTTGCGCGAGTCCGTTATTTACATTGGAGATTCGCTTTCGTAATACGAATGACGGCAACCCTGAGGAAATCTTTAGTAAGTCAGTGAAACATTTTTCTTTCCAATTCATTACATCTGACGGAGTGGCGGAAGAAGATTTGGTTTCGCTTCTCCCTGGTTCAAATAGTTTGTGAATCGATGGATGAATTTCACGCCTCGTGACAGGGACCCACTTTGCCAGTCCAAACGCGTAGTCGTCCCACACCTCCGCCGGGCGCCACGCCCCAACTTTTATCGAATATTGATCGCTTCATGGCCGGTTCGCCGAAATCACGCAATACACGCCGCGATTTTTGGAAAATCGCTCAGCATAGTGAGCGAACGTCGCTGATCGACCCTCACCGGCCGCTCACGATCGCGTGGCATCAATGGCCTTTTCGTGGGGTATAGCGGCCTGCGAGTGCTTTCACGCCACGCACTTTTCAGCAGG
>NZ_JALPRJ010000034.1 GCF_030464885.1 Caballeronia sp. SEWSISQ10-4 2
ACTGCCGCGCGGCGCAGTTGGCTCCCGGCAACGTGCCGATGAGGCTTTGTTGAGATAGGGTGAGAGGCGCTTGACGACCCCGAGCCGTCATTCGGACTTCTGTCATCGCAAGGACGGCTTCAGGTGCGCAACGGACATTGATATCCTGCAGCCTTCGGGTCTCACCGTGTCATAAAATCCCAATATTATAGAAACTGGCAATACCAGAACCCGCTTGTAGAGGATCAACCTGGATAGCGTCAACTACGATGGCCGCCCGGACTTCATAATTGTCGCGCACCAATCAACCCCTACCTCGTTCAAGAGCTACTGCCCATAGCTTTCAAGATACGGTTTGCCCTTTCGAGTTTCTTCTCGTACCGACCCAACGTCCTCAGGATAGCGCTACGTCTTCGCTGCGCGTTGTCGATCCCCTCAATGCGAGCATCGGCCTCAACGAATTTCAAATCACGCTCAAGCTTCACAATCCATTGATTGGTGTGCTCCTTGATTTCAGTTTGCTCGCGCCGTTCTTGTTCGAAACGCAATTGCGCTCGAAGGAACAGTGCCGATGCAACGATCCCTCCACCAGCGGCGTAGATCACCACGTCGACTAGTTTGTCAAAGAACGCGAGCACAGCATGATCAACCGAGAAGATGGGGATTTTTTGTATAAACCATGCGGGAAGGTTCTCAGTGTGATGAACCTGCGTTTGGATGAAAAATCCCGACGCACATGTAAACAGCCCTACGGCGGCGATGCGAAACGGCGAACGGGCAACCCAAGCAAAGTCAAGAATCCCCCAAACCAGATTGCAACCGATGAGAAGGAATGGCGCGAAGGTCATAAGGAACAACGACATGGCTATAGCTCTTCATTATGTTGAGGTATAAGTGGCGCCTGGAGATCTAACCGCCCACTCGTCTTATCGTACTATTTCATAAAATTCCCGCACTATAGAAACTTGTTCGTCCCTTGCGTGAGGAAGGGATAGACCGGGAGGCATGGTTCGACGTCGACACCATGAGCGTTCAATCGATCGGTTGCGCAGAGCAGCGCAGGTGGAGCGACCGACACAAGTGGAAGGTACTTATTCGCCGATGCCGTTATTAGACATTCGCCGTCGACGAATGGCTGGTTTGCAGCGGGAAGTGGCGAAGCAAGGTCGATTGACCAACGTCAGCTTAGGCCGAATTGTGCTGAAGCCGAATCGGCGCCCGAATGTCCGCTTGCAGACTCGGCAAGACCCTTGAACGTCTATGTCGAAACAGCGGGCATCGGCGGCTCTTGGCCGGATTGTGTCCGATGCACGTGCGATCACTAGCAGCGTGCACGCACACAAATGAATGCTGGAGCTTTTGATAGCTCCGCGTGCAGAAGCTCCGACACCGCTTGCATCTCGGCGAGTGGTTGAGGTTCGACGAAGCGATCCAATAGCCAGCCGCTTTCAGTCAATCCGTTGAGAATGTCGGAAAGAGGCCGACGGTAAGCCTGCACGTAAGGTTTCGGCTCACCAAAGCCTGACCAATATAGCCCGAAGCGAGAGGTCGTGAAGTATGTCCCTTCGCCACGGGTTCGTTCATCCATCCAGTCGCGCATAGTGGACGGCGACAATCAGCAAGTCCGGCGTAGCGACAATCATCTTGTCCGGTAGTTCGGAGTCGAAGGCGAGCGAGCACAGTATCTTGTCGAACGATTGCGCAGGAAGCCAGCCGAGCGGAGAAGCAAGGTCGCCTGTCACCACTTCGACCGTCAGTTGGGCGCATCGAAGGCGTGCAAGTTCGACCATCTGGGGTGTTACATCGACCGCGTGAACAGTTGCGCCGTTTTGCGCGAGATATTCGCTGCAAATGCCAGGACCACATCCCGCATCGAGAACATGCAAACCATTGACATCGCCTAGAAGCGACATCGTCGCAGGGCGCTCGTAGAGCGCATTCTGCCGACGGTCCGCTCCACACCGAAAACATCCTGCCTTGGATCATTGTCTCGGGGTTCCTGTTCGGCTGCGTGTCGGCGATGATGCCGGCGCACATCTCGAATGCGCCCTATGAGCCTCCCGTGGGCGTGGAGCGTCACGATACCGCCGGCGTGAGCACCGAGCCCTTCTGGACGCGCTTTTTCAAGCGATTCGCCATCATCGGTGCGGGCGTGGTCGCTGGCGGGATTGGCGGGGCATTGCTGTGGTGCGTGCATGCCGCCACCGAGGCCATGGTGAAAGGAGGCTCGTGGGACGGCACGCTATGGTTCGCCGTCTCGATCGCGCCGTTCCTGATCCTCGGCGCACTCTCGCTCATCATCGTCCTGCACCTCGGACTGGTGGGTCGCATCTTCGAGTACGAAGTGCAGGAGTGGTGGGCCCGCTACGGCGGCTGGTTGATTGCACTGACCGTGTTCGTTGGCGGGACTTTTACGGCCGGCGTCTATGGCGCCGCGCTGGTGGAGTATGGCGGAGCCTGGCTGAAGCACGCCGGCGGTGTCGCTTGGCTCGCGACTTCGCTTTGGGGCGTGGTCAAGGGGGCGTCATCCAAGACGAGCGGCGAGCGTGCCTCGTGGACCGAGCGTGCGCTTGTCGTTGTGCCGTATATATTCATCGTCGGTCTGATGATTACGCTCTCGTACGGCATATACCAGTTCTCACCGCGTGGTCAAGAGGCAGCCGGTGCATGCTCGGCGAAAGCCGGCAACGATACACACTTCGCGGCTGTCTTCACTGCGGTGCTGCATGACATGGCAAGTCAGACCGACCGCACGCTCTCGAGCGCGCCCTGGGTGTACGAGACCTGCGCTCTTTTCCTCGGATTGCTGCTCGCGTGTTGCGTGCTAGCCTGGCGAGTCGATGTCAATCTCTTTTCGCTGAACAACTTCTACCGGAATCGCCTGACACGCTGCTACTTGGGCGCGCCTCGTGTCGCGCTGGGGGTTTGTGAACCGCATCCTTTCACGGGCTTCGACATGGCCGACGATATCCCGCTCGACCAGCTTGCCGCACGCGTGATGCCCCCCGGCCAGAACGGGACATTCGCCCAGCGTCCGTATCACGTCATCAATACGACGCTCAACATTACTTCCGGCGAGAATCTGGCGTGGCAGCAGCGCAAGGCCGCGTCCTTCTTCTTTTCTCCGCTCTTTTGTGGATTCCTGCTGCCGCCCGCCTATGCCGACAACGGAAAAGCGGGACAGTTTGTGAAGACCGGCGAGTACATGCGACGCACACGCGGCATTGGGACCGCACGCGACGTTGGGCCAATGCTTGGCGGCGCCGTCGCAATCTCGGGCGCTGCCGCAAGCCCGAACTGGGGATTTCATACCGATCCCGGCGTGGCTTTCCTGCTCACGCTGTTCAACGTGCGACTCGGACGCTGGTGTCCCAACCCGGCGCGGTCCAAAGCGCCGTCGACGCCCACGTTCGGCGGCAGGCTCTATCTCAACGAACTGTTCGGAAACGCCAGTAGCCAATCGGAATACGTCTACTTGTCCGACGGTGGCCACTTCGACAATCTTGGCCTCTACGAACTGGTCCGCAGACGCGTGCGGGTGGCCGTTGTCTGCGATTGCGGCGAAGATCCGCCGCTGCAGTTCGACGATCTCGCCGATACCATCCGCAAGTGCTCGTCCGACTTCGGCGTGGACATTATCATCGACGTGGATAAGTTACGGCATGTGGCCGGCGACAAACAACCGCCGCACAGCCACGCTCATGTCGTGGAGGGGATCATCCGCTACCCGAAGACGACGGGGGCGGACGGAAACTCGGAGGCATTCCAGGGCACGCTGATCCTCGTCAAGCCGACGCTGACGAAAGACATCGCGAACGCGTCCGACCTCATCAACTATGCGCTCTCGAAACCTGCATTTCCTCAGCAGACTACGCTCGATCAGTGGTTCGACGAAGCGCAATTCGAAAGCTATCGCAAGCTCGGCTATCTTATTGGATGTCAGCTCCAGCAGACCCCTTTCGAGCCCGGTGTAGCACTCGGCACCCTTCTGCAAAACAGCACGGGCATCCAGTAGTTGGGAATTCTCCAACACCACAGCTATGGCCATTACGTTACCCGGTCGCACTGTCGCCCACCATGAGCTTAATTTGTCCAACCCACCGGTTTGGTATATGGATCGTGTGCACGAGCCCCGAGCATAAATTGGGGCGTCCGCAAACCAGCGCTCCGAGGGGCGCGTCTGCAGACGTACTCGTAGTCCGCGCTTTCATCGGCGTCCTGAAATCACCCCCAACAGCTCACGTCATAAACGAGGATCACCTGAAAATTCGCGTTGCCACTTTCGACGTCTTTGATCAACTGCTGGAGTGCCCGACGCCCGTCGATGCGCAAACCACTTTTGCCTTCATCGGCGTAGGTCTGAATTATTTCGAGACCACGTCGCATGGCGTAGTCGCGAATTTTGTCACGCTGGTTCTCCGTGGAGTACCGCTGGTGCTCAGTGGACATCCGAACATATTCGGCTGCTAGCACCGCGAGAACCTGCGGGACATGTACATCGCCTGTTTGATCGAGTGACACGGTCGTACGCCCAGCCAGTGTCGGATTCTCGCTCCGCGGACTCGCGTGCGCGGCAGGGCCGGGCAACGTATGCCCTTACCTGGACGCTGGTCACTAAAGTCCAGCGGCAGCGTCTGATTGGGAGCGTGTATAAGGCAAAGGTAGCAGCCCAGACGCCGATGTTCCAGCGGGGTGCTAGAGGAATAGTGCGTTTGATCGCGCCGTGGTCTACGATGTGATTCAGATACCCGCTCTCCTGCGACAGCGCATCCGTATCCTCGCTCGGCGTCTACTGCCTTTAGGCGTCGAGTACCTCCTGCCGTAGGAGTTGTTCGTGCTCTGACAACCGATACTCGAGAGGTACCGGTTTCAGTCGCCGGGCATCTGATGCGTTCCTGGTCCGACGTGCCGCTCGCAGCAGCGAAAAGCGATTGCGGTCGGCGCTGCAAGGAGCGGGTGATCCAGTCCAATTAATTCGTGGCACGAATCCGCTCAGTCCACCTATTTTCGTTCGGGCTGCGCATGCATGGTGACCGAAAACGTTAGCAAGTTATTGATTGATAGGACGGCGCAGTCCAACGAATTCAGTGCCTTCGCAGTTTGCGCAGGTAAACGGAATTGGCCGGATTCGCGCGCGGTTAGCTAGACTCGAGAGCACGGAATTGACGGGACTGCCGCGAAAGCTCGGAGTTCTAACGAACGCCGCGCCGGCCTACGACAGATAGCGCGCGCGGGCGCCCCCCGTGCGCTGTCCCGTCAGTAGGCCGCAATATGCCTGTCACCAGTCGCAGCACGCCGCGGCGCAGCCGGCACCGGGCACGTGCACCGATGAACGATCGTTCCGAGAAGGCGACAGGCGCTTGACGTTTACCGGTCATCGGAGCCGTTGTGCCGGTCGGCACATCGTCGGCCGGAACGGCTCTTTGGCGACGTCTCCCGATTATCCGGAGCCTCCTTGAATCCGGGCATTGCCCCTTGATCGGAAACCACTGTCTCTCAATCTCGACGTCTTGGTCAGGCAGAACAACACCCGCCTGAACGAGCTCGCCTTGTACTGCCATGATGATCCTTTGTATGTGCGATGGCGCGCAGAAGAATTCTGACACGGGTTCATAGTTGTTTTGGTCGTCTTGATATGAGGTGTGTGACCTGCGTAATCCCGGCATCAAATTCGCTATATCGATAGGTTCATCAGGATTGCTGCTTGCGGGCTGTGCCGGGACGCGTGAGGCATCGCTCGCGTAGAGGGTTTCAAGCGAACAATGGTCATCATTCGGGGCAATTCCAGGTTTAGGCTCTTCCTGCACACCGGGCTTGTGGCATTGGCGTACTACGCAGGCGCAAAAGTAGGACTTGCTTATGCGATAGTGGGCGGCGCAGTGTCTCTGGTGTGGCCCTCCAGCGGCATCGCCCTTGTTGCGCTGCTCGCTCTGGGCTTCGAAGTTGCCCCCGGAATCGTCATTGGGTCCTTCCTGGCCAATGTGTCGGTGGGCGTGCCCTTGCCAGTGGCCGCAGTGATTAGCGCCGGCGGTACAGCTGCAGCCTTGACGGCAGCAATACTGTTGAATCGCCTAGCCCGATTCCAGATCACCCTCGACCGCATCAAGGACGTATTAGCCCTCATCGTCCTGGCTGCGGTGCTCAGCACGGCAGTGAGTGCGCTGATCGGCACGACCGCCTTAGTCGGAGGGGGCCGGGTGCCGGTCGCCGAGTACGGCGCTGCCTTTCTGAAATGGTGGCTCGGTGACATGATGGGCGTGCTGGTGGTGGCTCCGCCCCTGCTCAGCTTGCTCGCGTATCCGAACCCCATCCGCTCGGCGCAGCAGGCCGTGGAGGCGTGCGGACTGACCATTGCGACCTTCTGGGTGAGCTACCTCATCTTCGGCGCCCCGCAACTTGCCGGACACGGCTACTATCCTGCAGCCTTGGCGATCTTTCCGTTCATTATCTGGGCGGCTCTGCGCTTTGATCACCTGGGCACCAGTCTCGCGACCTTGATGGTCTCGGTCGTGGCCATCTGGGGGACCACCCACGGCACGGGCCCCTTCGCCGCCAAATCTCCGGTGGATAGCCTCGTGAGGTGGTGCACCTTCGCGAACGTCGTGGCGGTGACCGGACTGCTGCTGGTGGCGGTACGTGCTCAGGAGCAGCGCGTCCATAGTCTGCTGCAGGCATCCCACATCGAATTGGAACGGCGCGTCCAAGAGCGAACCGAAGACCTGGAGAAGAAAAACAATGAACTCAAGGAGGAGATGGCGCGGCGCCGTCTGTTGGAAGGAGAACTGATCCAGGTCGGCGATCAACAGCAGAGACTCTTCGGCCGGGAACTGCATGACGGACTTGGGCAACACCTGACCAGCCTGGGTCTGTACTGCGCCGCCTTGAATCAGAAACTCCAGACGCAGGGCCACCCAGCCGCCGCCGACGCCACTATTATCGTCGGATTGGTGAAGCAGGCGTCCTTGATGACCCGCAGGATTGCCCATGGGCTGGACCCGGTCGCCATTGAATATGGTGGCCTTGCGGCCGCACTGCATGGGCTGGCGGAAACGGCTCGCACGCTGAGTGGCATAGACTGCATGCTCCGGATCGAGCCAGATGTGGACTTACTGGATCCGCCTACTCAGATCAACCTGTACCGTGCCGCACAGGAAGCAGTTAACAACGCGCTGAAATATAGCGAAGGCCGCCACATTTGGATCGACTTGGGGCGCGTAGGCGGCTTGCAGACGCTTTCAATCAGTGACGACGGGGTGGGCGTCGGCCCGGAACAAATGGAGCGTGCCTCAGGACTGGGGCTCCAAAACCTGCGTCACCGGGCGAGCCTTCTGGGCGGCTCTTGCACGGTGGCCCGCAATGCTTTGGGTGGCACCACGGTCGCCATCAGCTATCCGATACCGGAGCACCCGGACCATGCACGGGAACTCGTCTAGCCCAAGCCGCGCAACTCAAATCCTGATCGTGGATGACCACCCCATCATCCGGGAGGGGATGACGCACTTGCTGAATCTGCAAGAGGATCTGCACGTCTGCTGTGCGGCCGGCAGCGCCGAAGAAGCCCTGGCGGCGATGGCCTGCCAGCCCGACATGGCCATTGTCGACATCAGTCTGCAATCGGACTCCGGCCTGGATCTTGTCAAGACCCTCCGCCACCGCTATCCAAATTTGGCAATCCTCGTGCTCAGCATGCATGACGAAAACCTGTTTGCCGAACGAGCATTACGGTCCGGGGCAAACGGGTATCTGATGAAACTCGAGGCCACAGAACATGTCGTGAGCGCCATCCGCGAAGTGCTGGCAGGCAATATTTATTTGAGCGCCGCCATGCATGAAAAGCTGGCGCGCGCCCTTGCGGGTCCCCAAAAAATGCCGGCGGGCCCAATTGCGAGCCTTTCGGAACGGGAATTCGAGGTCCTGCACCTGATCGGACTCGGCTTTAGTACCCGCGAAATCGCCGCGAAACTGAATCGGAGCGTCAAGACCATCGAGGCGCACCGGGCCAACATTAAGGAAAAGCTGAATATCCGTAGCGGCAACGAGCTGATGCGCTTCGCCATTCAGTGGATCGAGAGCCAATAGGACGGAGCCCGGTCGTTGAATCAGGCAATCCCTTAGCCTCGTTTAGGACAAGTGCCTTATTCACGCGCATGCGGTCAGCGCATACAGTGCGGTGGTACCTGTCGACGTGCCGCAACACGTGGACGGGCTGGGCCGTCGAAACCCAGCAATCCCACGAGGATCGCTGCCATGAACACCAATATCCATTGAACCGTTGTAGTTCTGAATTCCGTACTGTCTTGGTCCTATGGATGGGCCGTGGAAAATAGGACTCGCCCATCCAGACAGAGCCTTGAGTTGGCTTGCGTGCGCTACGCCGACGTTCTGCTTACAGATCACAAAAATAATTCCAATATCGTTCCAACTGGAACAACCAGCAGAACTTTCATAAACACCAAGAAAGTAAATTGCAGGGGATGAAGATAGATCCTGGTTGGATGCCTGGGTCCTATCCTGGGAGCGGTCGCGATACAAAAAAAGGAGATAACTCGCGGATAAAGGAAATTCTGCCCGGGTATTGCAAGAGCGTGCCGAGTCCTTGCAAGAACCTTCGATGCCTTTCGAAGCGGCACGAAAACCTGGCGCCAACTGCATGGTTCGATTGGCGTCGGGCATGTCATATACCATGCTGGAGGATATGATGAAAACCCTGACTTTGATCCCTATTGCCGCATTGGCGTTGTGCACCACGCTGGCCTATGCGGGCGACGACGCTGGCACAGCGAGTACGGCAACCGGCAGCAACGCAGCGATGACCTCGGACGCAGTCGGCGGCACGCCCGAGGGCAGTAGCATGAGCGGTGCCCATGTTGGCAAGACTCGCGCGGATGTCTATCAGGAATTGCAACGCGCCCAGAAGGACGGCACGTTGGATCGCTTGAACGTGCTCTACGGCGGGCAGTGAGCAGATGCACGGGATGCCCGACCCTTTTTGCTCACCGCAATGCTGACTGTTGCCAATGGGTGAACTAGTTCTGGCATGACGGCTTTCACCCACTTTGTCGTGCTTCGCTGGTAGCTCAACGTGTGCGCGTCCGAATCGAAGGTGACCCGATGATCAAGACCTTCACTGTGCTTCTCGCCTACCAGTGCCTTGGCGAATTAATAGCATATGCCGGGAACCTGCCGATTCCCGGCGCGGTTATAGGGATGATCCTGTTGTTAGCCTCCCTGAGTCTGCGCCCCGGCCTTTCATCCGCCATTGAGAGCGACTCTCTTGCCCTGCTTAGGTTTCTGCCTCTTTTGTTCGTTCCAGCAGGAGTCGGCATCATGGTCTTTGCCGGCCGCGTGGCTCATGACCTGCTCCCGATAGCCGTGTCCGTTGTTGTGAGTACGGCGCTAACAATCGTCGTTTCCGCGCTTGTCGGCCAAGGCTTGTGCGCTTTATGGCCCGCGCGCGCTGCACCGCTTGCATCGCTCACAACACCGTTTGCATCGCCGCTCCATGCCGACGGAAACACAGCGCCTGCGGCTGCCGACATTGCGAAGGTTGATACACCGTGAACGTTCATCAGAACATCGCGTCCGCGTGGGGATTTCTCGGAACAACACCGCTTCTTTGGCTGACCCTCACGTTCCTCGCGTACGCAATCGCGCAGCTCGTCCACGGTTCGCTAAGAAAAAGTGCGCTCGCGAATCCCGTGTTAATTGCAGTAGCGCTTTTGATACTTGCCTTGCGTGAATCGAACACATCGTATGTCACCTACATGCAAAGCGCCCAACCCATTCAATTTTTGCTCGGACCGGCAATCGTCGCGCTTGCTATACCGATGCACCGACAATTGCCTAAATTGCGCCGGCTAGCCCCGCAGCTGGCGGGCGCACTTGTGGCGGGGTGTGCGACGGGCATCTCATCGGCCGTTTTGATCCCAAGGCTCCTGGGAGCCACCGGTCAAATACTCGCCACTATTGCTCCGAAGAGCGTTACGGCAGGAATTGCTATCCGTATTTCCGAGAAAATCGGCGGGTTGCCGTCGCTGACGGCCGTCCTTGTGATCATGACCGGCATCACTGGCGCGGTGATTGGCAGCGGCCTTTTGAGGTTGATTCACGTGTCGAGGCATGACCTGGGTGGCTTCGCACTGGGTGTCGCGTCCCATGGAATCGGCACTGCTCGTGCGTTGCAGATGAGTGAAGAAGCCGGCGCTTTTGCAGGCCTCGGGATGGGCCTGAACGGCATTCTGACGTCCTTTGTCCTGCCAATTATTTATCCAATCCTGAGCGGTTTTTCCTGACGCGACGGACCCACTTCGCGGCTTCATTTGCAACACTCCTTCTGCTTGCACAGTCTTGGTGTGTTGCATCCACCGGTTGAATCCGCACCGACGGCCCACCGGATGGCATCGTTCAACGAAGGGCCGCTTTCTGCCGTGAAACCGACTTTCGAATGTCCGCGCGACGGCATCAATGAACGTCAGAAGATGGCAGGCACGTGCCCGATGGCGATCATTTGAGCTGGATCCAGGTGTCAGTCGAACATCTGCGTAGATGCGCTCCTATCAGTGTCTCTGGTCCTACTCGGCGTCTTCTTTCAGATGCGCGGTAGAGCTGAGGTTTCGCCAGGCGTCAGCAGGCCGACCTGGGCGTAGACACGGAGCTTTTCGCGCGTATCGTTGATGTCCAGGTTGCGCATGGTCAACTGCCCGATCCGGTCGCGCGGCGAGAACGTCGACGTAACTTTTTCCATCGACAACCGTTCCGGCTGATAGGTCAGGTTCGGCGACTTCGTGCTCATGATCGAATAGTCCGACGTTTGACTCGGCGCCCGAGCTAACCTGTTGAAGCGCTGAGAGATTTTCGAACCGAAGGGGTTGGCTACTGGGAACAGGCAGGGTCGATGCCAAGCAGCGCAAAGGCTTTGCTCTGCAACGGTGTGGGACGGGTCGTGATAACGATCTTCGCCTGTGGATTGACCGGAGTGGAAGTGATGTTATAGGTCAAGGTGGCGAGGTCTTGCAGCAGCGTATGCAGGCTATGCACCGGCAGGTCATCGTCGCTACGATGGCGCGCGGCTTTGGCTTTGGCCCCCTCGGAGCGCGGCGTCGGCATCACCGGATTGGCGCGCTGATCACGCAGCACCGCCAGTTCCTCATCGTCATGCAAGAGCCTCTAATAGCGGCAGGTGTCGTGACAGGTGGTGCCACCATTCGTGAAGAATTTCTTTAAATTCAAGGGGGTCAGAATCTCTGTCGGTCGACAACAGTTATGCGACTGAGCGACAAAGCAAGTGCGACTGGCCTACATGGCGTGCAGGTGATAGGCGGCGAAAGCGCACTGCCGGAAGGCGCTGCCTAGCGACTGATTTTCAGTTCCGCGCACGGCAAGCCATTGTTCGACTACGAGGCTACTGTGCAAAGCGGTGAATGGCGCCTGGACATGCCGTTCTTCATTGTCGAGAACTTCATTGTGGAGAAAATCGCGTCTCGAGAAATCGTGATGCGCCGGGACGTATAACCGCTGCTCACGCACCCACCACTTCCACCGTCGAGAAGCCAATTCCCACGCTTTTCGCCACCCTGATCTGCAACGCAATGCGCTCCTTGAGCGCTTCCACGTGACTGATCACGCCAATCATCTTGCCGCTCGCATTCAAGGAATCGAGCGCGTTCAACGCGATCTCCAATGTCTCGCCATCGAGCGTGCCGAAACCTTCATCGAGGAACAAGGAATCAATGGACGTCTTGAAACTCACCAGATCCGATAAAGCCAGCGCCAGCGCAAGACTCACCAGGAAACTCTCGCCACCCGACAGCGTGCGTGTGTCGCGCGCAACGTCGCCTTGCCACATATCGAGTACTTCCATTTCCAGATCACCGGCGAGCTTGCGATTCAACTGATAACGCCCGTGCAGCTGCACGAGTTGCCGGTTCGCGAGATAGATCAAATGATCGAGCGTCAGGCCTTGAGCAAATTTCCGATACTTCGCGCCATCGGCGGAACCGATCAGACTGCTTAAGCGTTGCCACAAGTCGTAACGTGTGCGTTGCGCATCGATTTGCTGAAATAACGCCTGCTTCTCTAGCCGTAGCCGATCATCGTTCTCGAGCCTCGCACGAAGACCGCCTTTCTGCTCGCTCAAGGTCCTCGATGTGGCGATCATTGCGTCAAGCGTGTTCTGCAGTAACTCTGTATCTTGATCAGTCTTCGGATCCTTCAGCAATTCCGCGCGATGAATTTCCGCGTTCGTGCGTAGCGTACGCACGGTTGTCGATAGCTCATCGAGCTCTCGCTTCAGTCTTTGCAAGCGCTCGCGTTCTTCGTTCGGCAGCAGCGCTTTGGAGAATGCTTGTTCATCGGCGAACAGGCTTTTGCTTAACGCACTCGTCCATGCCGACGATGTTTTCTCCCCACGTTCGGTGTCTTCGCTCAGGCGAATCGTTAGCGTGCGTTCGGTGCCATCGAGAGCGTTCGCTTTATCGCGTGCAGTTTCATAGTGTTGCATAGCCGATAAAAGCGCTGCATCGGGATCGTCCGTTGCTGCAATAGCTTCGCTCTGCAATCCCACAAAATCCGCTTCGCAAGTGGCCCATCGCGTGGCCCATTTTTCTGTCTCGGCCGATGCCGTTTCAAGCGCCTGCCGTGCGCGCTCGGATTGCTGTGTCAAAGCGCGGCTTTTGTCCAGCGCCTTCTGCCAGACGCTCCACTCGGCGTCACGCTCAGTGAGCCACGCTTGCCAGCGTGTCCACGAATCAGGGCGTGCATAGCCAACGGATGTCACGGATTCATCGAGCGCCTGTTCTCGTTTAACCAGCGCTTTTTGCAGCGCTTCGGCATGGTCAGCGGTTTCCTTCAGTGACGTGCCAGCAGCGTTTTGTTTCTCTTCGAGCAGCTTCAGATCGTGCTGATGTTGCATAGAAAAGCGCTCCGCCGCATTCGCGGCGTTCGCGTGTTGCTCGATCACGCCCTGCTGTTGATCGGCCGCCGCGAGCGTCTCTTGTACAAGCTTCAGCTTGGCAGCGTGTTTATCGATATACGCATCGAGCGCGTCACGATCAACGGCTTCCAGTTCAAGTTCGATGCATAGATTTTTCCAGCTGTCGGCATGCGAGGCTTCATCGATGAGCCACGTATCGATACGTTTGCCAAGCTGGCCGAGCGCGAGGTTTAGCCCGGCAATTGTCAGGTTGACCGTCGCGGCTTCCTTGCGTTTGCCGTCCAACGCAAGCTCCTTGTCCTTCAGCGCAAGTTCAGTCGCCGACACATCAAGCGCTGCGTACGCGCTGATGGCCGGATGCTCGATCGAGCCGCACAAAGGACATGCCTCGCCAGGCTGCAATGCCGCGCGATGACCGGCGAGATCCAGGATCCGCTGTTCCTGATGCAGCAATCTGCGTTTGTCTTCAATCTGTTCGACGAGCGTTTCATTGTCCTTGGCGAGACGATCGCGTTGCTCGATCAAGGGCTTGAGCGATGCGCTCTTTTGTACCACCTCATCGCGATCTAGCGCGACTTGCTTAGTCCCGCGGGCAATCGTTTCACCGATATGCACCAGCTTGTCAAACAACCGATGTTGGTCTTGAAGCCGCTGGGAGCGGCTCTTCAAAGTCGATTCGCTCTCACCATTTAGCGTCGTCAAAAGCTTGGTACGCTGCTCGTTCTCGCTTTTGCGCGCGGCCTCGGCTGCCACCAAAGCGTCTCGCACGGCAATCCACTGAGCATCGATTGTCAGCGCTTGCGCATCGATCAACGCGAGCAAGTCATCATGCTTTTTGCGTGTTATCCCGATGTCACTCAACGTCTGCAGACGTGCGTCGAACTGCTGCCGCCACGACGCAATCTGCTCACCGAGCTTGCTGCGATGCGGATGTTCATCGAGTGTGGACTGAACGGTTTTAGCTTCCGATAACACCTCGTTTAACGTGCGTTGCCGCAGCTCGGTAATCCGTCCGCCCATCACCGATGCCAGACGTAACCCGCGCGCAGCGTCCAGCGAAGCTGTCTGCTTGTCCGCCTTTGCGCAGGCTAACTGGCGCGCGGTTTCCGCATGCCTTTCACGAGCCGAAAGCATCGCTATATGATCCAAGCGCAGCTTTTCAGCGGGTTCGCTTGCGGCCAGGCGATCGAGTTGAGGTTTGGCATCGGCGATCTTCGAGTCCGCTTGCCGCTCGTTCACCAGCGCCTGTTCGAGCCGCGTTTGCGCCGCCGATAACGCCAGCCGCCACGCCAGCATCACGCGCGTTGCATCGAGTTGCTTACCAAGCGCCGCTTCTTGTTCGCCAAGCTTGGTTTGTTCCTGCTGCAAGCCGAGCCGCTGTTCCTCGGTCAGCAACTGAACGCCGTCCGCCTGGGCCAGAAGCGTGTCCAAAGCGAGCTTTTCGGCACGCGTTCGCTCGAACACGTTCTGCGAGATCGTGCCGTAGATATCGGTGCCGGTGAGCTCTTCGAGCAACTCGGCGCGCTCGTTCGCCTTCGCTTCGAGGAACGCGGCGAAGCCGCCTTGCGCGAGCATCATCGACTTCGTGAAGCGGCCGAAATCCAGTCCGGTGATCTCTTCGACCTTCCTTAACTTGTCGACGATCCGATCAGTCACGATGGTGCCATCGAGACGCGCGAGTTCCACCTTCGGCGCTTGCAGATTGCCATCGGCTTTGTCGCGCGCGCGGCGCTGGCTCCAGAACGCCCGATACCCTTCGCCCTTCACCTCGAACTCCACTTCCGCGAGGCATTCGAACGTGTGCCGCGTCATCAGCTCGTTGGTCCCTTGCGAGACCGTGTCCATGCGCGGCGTGCGGTGATAGAGCGCAAGGCAGATCGCGTCAAGCAACGTCGTCTTGCCGGCGCCGGTTGGACCGGTAATCGCGAACAAGCCGTTATCGCGAAACGGCGGCTGGCTGAAGTCGATCTTCCACTCGCCCTTGAGCGAGTTCAAATTCCGCAAACGCAACGACAAAATCTTCATTGCGCGTTCGCCTCGCCGCTCTCCGCCACGACCTCGCGATACATCGTTAAGAGCTGCGCACGCGTTTCCTCGTCGATGGTTTCAGATTGCAGCCGGCGCGCGAATACATCATCGGGTGTGAGTTCGTTCAAGGTTTCCTTCGCTTGCGATTGCAATGCGTTCATCGCGGAAGAACGCTCGCGGCGAATGCGCAGTACTTCCACCGGCAGGTTTTCGGTGATCGTCTGGATGCGAGCGTTAAGGTCGCTGAGATAGTCATCGGCGCAGACCACGATTTCGAGCCACACGGTTGCGCCTTCAACCACCTGAGACGCAACCACCGCGACTGCCGCCTCAAGCTCTTTCAACGATCCTTTCACTGACATCAGCGGCTGAAAGCACGGCACCTCGAGCACGCTCACGCGCTCAAGTCCGTCTGGAGAAACATCCACGAGCAGCATCTCCTTTTGCTGCCGCGCTTCATCGAAGCTCAATGCAATGGGCGATCCGCTGTACCGGATGTGCTCGAATCCGCCCACTTTTTGCGGCCGATGAATATGCCCAAGCGCGATGTAGTCTGCCGCAGGAAACGCGGCTGTCGGGAACGCTTCCAACGCGCCGACATAAATCTCCCGCACCGACTCACTCGCGCTCGCGCCGACCGTCGTCAAATGACCGGTCGCGATGATCGGCAAGTGCGCGCCAAGCTCCACGCGCTTTTCTTCGGCCAGCGCGAACAACGCCTGATAGTGCGCGTGAATCGCATCTTGCAGCGACTGCTGCTTGTCGCGCGCGTTCTGTCCCGCGATGCTCTGCAGTACGTCGCGTGGACGGATGAACGGGATTGCACAGACGATTGCACCGGGCTTGCCTTCGCGTGTATTGAGCACGCGAACCTGTTCATCCGGATCGTCACGAACGGAGGCAATCACCACGGTATTCAACGCCGTCAGTAAGTTGCGCGACTCTTCCAGCACGGCGACGGAATCGTGATTACCCGCAAGCAGCGTCAAGCCCACGCCCGCGTCACGCAAAGCGAGAATCAGCGTGTAATAAAGCTCGCGGGCATAGCTGGGCGGTGCGCCGGTGTCGAAGATATCGCCGGCGATCAGTACCGAATCGACCGCATGCAGCCGCGTCTGCTCGACCAGCCACGCAATCAGCTTTTGATGTTCGGCCTGGCGTGAATGCCCGAGAAAGTACTGGCCGAGGTGCCAGTCCGAGGTGTGCAGGATTCGCATCGAAGGGTCGGGTTGAAGGCGTTGCCGCGCATGGTTCTAGTGGCTGCCAGTTTAGCCGATCGACTCGGCCAGCATTGAGCTAGCACCCTAAAAACCCACGCAAAATGCCGTAAACGAGGCAATTGCGGCGTGTACGCGTACACTTCGGCTTCTATTGCGCGCAAACAGCGTGCGCTGGCCCTGCCGGCGCCCTTTTTACGCTGCAACTCCATCCATTACGCTCAAATCAATCATGTTTATCTGCCGAAACCAGCCGTGCGGCGCCGAATGGCAGCTCGCCGACGTGCTCATCAAGAACGAAGGCCAGGGCCTCATGTTCCGCTGCCCCATGTGTGGCGCGCGCAACAAGGTGCTCCGCCACGACGCGCCCGACGGCACCATCACCTACGAGCAGGACAATTCGGTCCCGCCGAAACCTGCCGCAAAGTAATTCCATGACCACGCCTACTTCTTTCAGCGCTCTGCCGCTTTCGCCGGCGATGCTGGCGAACCTCGAACAGCTCGGTTATCTCACGATGACCCCGATCCAGGCCGCCAGCCTGCCGATCGCGCTCGCCGGCCACGATCTCATCGCGCAGGCCAAGACGGGCAGCGGTAAGACCGCCGCGTTCGCGTTGCCGCTGCTCGCGAAGATCGATCCGCGGCTGTTTTCCGTGCAGGCGCTCGTGCTGTGCCCGACGCGTGAACTCGCCGATCAGGTGACGCAAGAAATCCGCCGGATCGCGCGCGCGGAAGACAACATCAAGATCCTGACGCTGTGCGGCGGCTCGCCGATGCGGCCGCAGATCGCGAGCCTTGAACATGGCTGCCATATTGCCGTGGGAACGCCGGGACGGATCATGGATCACCTGGAGCGCGGCACGCTGCCGTTGACCGCGCTAAAAACGCTCGTACTCGATGAAGCCGATCGCATGCTCGACATGGGTTTCTTTGACGACATCGTCGCGGTCGTCAAGCAATGCCCGAAGGATCGCCAGACGCTGCTATTTTCCGCGACGTATCCGGAAGGCATCGCCAAGCTGAGTCAGCAATTCCTGCGCAAGCCCCAGGAAATCAAGCTCACCGAGCAGCACACGAATTCGAAGATCAAGCAGCGCTTCTACGAAGTCCACGACAACGAACGCTTGCACGCCGTCGGCCTGTTGCTCGATCACTACCAACCGGTGAGCACGCTCGCGTTCTGCAACACGAAGCAGCAATGCCGCGACTTGCTCGATGTCCTCGTCGCGCAGGGTTTCAACGCGCTCGCGCTGCACGGTGAACTGGAACAACGCGAACGCGATCAGGTGCTCGTGCAGTTCGCCAACCGTAGCTGCTCGGTATTGGTCGCGACAGACGTTGCCGCGCGCGGGCTCGATATCGCTCAACTGGAGGCGGTGATCAACGTCGATGTCACGCCCGACCCGGAGATCCACGTGCATCGCATCGGCCGAACGGGCCGCGCGGATCAGGAAGGCTGGGCGCTGAGTCTCGCGAGCATGGACGAAATGGGGCGCGTGGGCACGATCGAACAAGCGCAGAAGAAGGAAGTCGAGTGGCACAAACTAAGCGAGCTGACGCCGGCGAAGCCCGGTCATCTTCAGCCGCCGATGGCTACGCTGCAGATCCTCGGCGGCCGTAAAGAGAAGATTCGTCCCGGCGATGTCCTCGGCGCGCTCACCGGCGATGCCGGTTTCGAAGGCTCGCAGATCGGCAAGATCAATGTGACGGACATGGTCACGTATGTTGCGGTGTCGCGCGACATCGCGGATCAGGCGGTGAAGAAGTTGTCGGCGGGCAAGGTGAAGGGCAAGAAGGTCAAGGTGCGGCGCATTTAAATCAAGCTAAATCAAGCGCTAGGCCGGCAATTTGCACCCCGCTGAATAGAAACCCACAACGAAACGCATCACTTCAATCGAAGAAACTAGGGATAGGAGCAATCCGATAGCTGGGCGGGAAAGCGTCATCTAGCATCGACGGGTTATCTACTTTGCTGAGCGAACCCGCCATGAATCAACTTTGCGCACCACTCGCCGCCGCTTTAGTTCATCACCAAGCCGGGCGTTTGGCCGACGCGGACAGCGGGTATCGCGAGATTCTCGACGAGCGCCCCGATCACGTCGACGCGCTGCACGACCTTGGCGTTGGGCGACTGGAGCGCGGCCGGTGGCGCAGGCGAAAGCGGCGCTGAAGGCGGGCTGATCATCGCCCGCTTGGCACATTGGCCATAGCAGTTGGCCAACAGCTTGACGCTGCCTACTCCTCGACCGGGCGCATCGTTTCAGCGGGTTTGTCGCGGGTAATCAGCCGCAAGCCGCTTGCGATACTCGCCACGCCTGCGAATCCCGCCCCAATCGCGAGCGCCAACGCCGGTCCATGATGTCCCGCAATACCGAAGCTCAGCGCGACCAGCGCCGCGCCCGTAGCCTGACCGATCAGCCGGGCCGTCGCCACCACGCCGCTTGCCCCGCCGCTGCGCTCGCGTGGCGCGCTCGCCATCAGCGCCTTCAGATTGGGCGATTGAAAGAACCCGAAACCCGCGCCGCAGACGGCCATGCGGATACAGATATCGAGAGCATGGGGATGCGCCGGCAACAACGCCAGCGACGCCATGCCCGCGCACATGATCGCCAAGCCGACGCCGCCAAGCAGCCCCGGCTGATATCGATCCGATAAACGCCCGGCAACCGGCGCCAGCAACGCCACCATGACCGACCACGGCGTCATCAGGAAACCGGTCTCCACCTGAGTGCGCCCGAGCACGCTTTCGAAATAAAACGGCAGCGATACGAACGCGAGCCCTTGCGCGGCGAACGAGCAAACGGCAGTCGCCGTGGATAACGCGAACATCGGCCGCTTGAAGAGATCGACGGGGAGCATCGGCGCCGGATGACCGCGTTCCCGGCGCAGCATCAACCCGCCCGCCACCGCTGTTATCGCAAGCGCGATCAACACGATATGCGCGGGCGCGCGCTGCGCCGCTTCGCCGAGCGCGAACACCAGCGCGGCGAACGTGACCACGTTCAGCATCGCCGCCACGCGATCAAAGCCGTGCTTCGCGCGCGGCGTTTGCGGCAACGCCCGCCAGCCGATAAACAGCGCGAGCAAACCCACCGGCAGATTCACGGCGAACAGCCACGGCCAGGGTCCAAGCGAGAGCACGATGGAGGCGACCGTCGGCCCGACCGCGAACGATATCCCCACCACCAGCGCGTTCAGCCCAAACCCGCGCCCGAGCCGGTGATGGGGATAGATCGCTCCGATCAGCGCCGTATTCACGCTCATCACCGCGCTTGCGCCAACCCCTTGCAGCAGCCGCGCCGCGGTCAAAGATGGCAGCGACCACGACAGCGCGCATGTCAGCGACGCCACAAGGAACAGGATCAGCCCGCCCAGATAAATCTTCCGATGCCCGACGATGCCACCCAACGCCGCGAACGGTAGCAGCGTGGCCACCATGGCGAGCTGATACGCGTTGATGATCCAGACGGACGCGGCGGGCGTTGCGTGGAGATCGGCAGCGATCGCAGGCAGTGCCGTATTCGCGATGGCGGTATCGAGTGTGGCGAGTGAAACGGCCAGCAGAATTGCCGCCATGGCGCGACGCTGAAGCGCGGTCATGGGGCCGTCGGTGGGAAAAGTGGTCTGGTTTGACACGATTTTGGTATGGAGCGTGATCGGCGGTAGTCCGACACGATACGGGATCGTGGCGAAGCTTGCCTGGCTCCCCCGTGGCAGCTTTCAAACAGGTGTCAGCACGGCCTCTCCGGCAAAGTGCCGGGTGGCGTTATCGACGAACATCTGCACCGATGCGGCCACGGCTTCCGGCGAGCGCCCGCCCACGTGCGGTGTCAGCACCACGCGCTCCGAGCCCGTCAGCAATGCCGGCGGCGCGGGTTCGCCTTCGTAGACATCGAGGCCCGCGCCCGCTATCACGCCGCGTTCGAGCGCATCTGCCAGAGCGGCCGTATCGACGACACTGCCGCGCGCCACGTTCACCACGTAGCCGTGCGGGCCGAGCGCGGCGAGCACGCTCGCGTCGATCAGATGTTTCGTCGATGCGCCGCCCGGCGTCGCGACCACGAGGTAATCGGCCCATTCGGCCAGCGCGATCACCGAGTCGAAGTACGTGTACGTCGAGTCCGGTTGCGGCCGGCGATTGTGATAACCGATCTCGATATCGAAGCCTTGCGCTCTTTTCGCCACCTTCCTGCCGATGTTGCCCAGCCCGATCACGCCGAGTTTCTTGCCCGAGAAGTTCGGCTGGAACGGCAGGTCGTCGCGCCAGATACCGGCCCGGCACGCGCGGTCGAGCACGGGGATCTGGCGCACGACGCCGAGCAGCAGCGCGAAGGCGTGATCGGCGACGCAATCGTCGTTGGTTCCCGCGCCGTTCACCACGACGATGCCGCGCGCCTGCGCCGCGTCCCGAGCGATGTTTTCGTAGCCCGCGCCTAACGCGCCGATCAGTTCGAGATTCGGCAGTTTCGCGATGGACGCCGCATCAATGCCGATGGTGCCGTTTGTCAGGACAGCGCGGATTTCGCTGGCGTGATCGGCGAGGGCTTGATCGAGGGCGGGTTGGTCGAGGGCTGTAATGGCATTGAAGGCGCTGGCGACGGTGATCTGGTTTTCAGGACGAAGCGGGACCACGACGAGGACGGTGGGGAGCATGGGCGCGAAGGGGTGGAGGAGCGAAGTTCGAAGTTTCGCATTTTTGGAATTTTGACGTGGCTAGGCGAACGAGGCGATTTAATTCGAAACGTGAGCCGCTCAAACCATACGTAGGGTTTACACCTAAAACCACAATAATCTCTTGCTGGGACAGTACTTAATTTTCAGAAACGGCTTACCTACACTGAAACCACAGAACGCGAACAAGGTTGTTCGCGGCAAAACAAAGATTCGGAGGTAAGTATCATGAAATCGCTCATTCAAGCCGTTGTAGTTGCTGCAGTGCTCGCCGTCCCGGCTGTGTCGTTTGCTCAATCGACTCAGTCGAACCAACCGCTGACACGCGCTGAAGTGAGGGCACAACTGATCCAGATCGAAAAGGCCGGCTACAACCCGGTGACAGCGAACGACTACGACTACCCAGCCAACATTCAAGCTGCGGAAGCACGCGTTGCCGCGCAAAACGGCGGAGCCAGCAGCTACGGCGGCGTGGCAAACGGTACGTCGGATTCCGGAACCGCTGTCCAGTCCGCGTTCGGCGACAACGTGCGCTCGGTGTACATGGGTCATTAATCATCATGCAATACGCCAAGGCGCTGGCGACTGAGCGTGTCCGGGTCGCCGCGCAGTGTGTCGCGAGCGCGCAGAATCCTTGCGCGCCTCCTTTATAAAAACTGAATTTGAACCTCCTCCAACGGGTTTAATCCCGGTGGACTTGCCCAGCTTCAATGTCTGGGCTTTTTTGCGTGTACGGCGCTTACATGCGGCAGAACTCGCATTTCAAACGGCGTGACCTAAAATGTAAGCGAGTGGTGACGTATTAAGGAGGCGGCCATGACTCAGTCGATGATCGGTTTTGTGGTGGGCCTGGCGGTCCTGATAGTCATTGCAGCTGTATTGGGTCGCCGGTATCGGCACGACCATCCGGAGGATCCCAGCGCATCGATGCGTATGCGTGAGTGGCTCGATACGCATCACATGAGCTGGCTGCACCATAAACATTAACGCGGCTCTAAAAAGAAAAAGCCCACTGTGCAACGCGCGGTGGGCAAAGAAGAATCGGGGTAGGGCGGCGAAATATCATGGCACCGACCCGGAAACGCACGGGGTGTCGGTGAGGTTTACGTCTGGTTCCGCCGTAACGATCAGTTTCAATGCGCGCGGGCGTCTTCGTCCGTCGACCTCCGCTTTTCCATATTCGATTGCAAATCGACAGGCGTCGTCTGCCTCGCTGAAATGGCCCAATACGCCCGACGCCCAGCGCGCGCCATTCGGTTTCGTGACGATGACCATCGATGCAAAACTGCCGCGCTCGCCTGCTGCAAGGGGCACCAGGACGTGATCGTTATAGTTGAGTGGAATGGCGTGCATTCGGCCTCCCCGTTAAACGAAATTTTCGATCTGTGATTTTCTCGTGTCGGGGTAAACGCGGTTGTTAGCAATTGAAAAAAAAGGAAACAACACGTGCAAAAAAGCGCGCGCCCGCTGGGCGGGGATGTGAACGAAACACCTTGCAAGAGAGCCGTTTTGCAAAAGTTCAAAAATACGCTGCTTACAGCGAATGGTTTTACGTACGCGGGCTTTTATTACGCGATGATGAAATCGACTACGCGTGCGCGAAAGTTTCGCGTTGAAATATTTTTGTCGTGAAAGATAAGGATTGCGTAGGGTTATTGAATGATGTCGGCGCACATCGTGTGGCTTTATCGAGCACGCCTTCCAGTATTTCCATTGTTATTGCGCAGATTGGATGTTTATTCGCGCCCATCCCGCGAAGTCTTCACCACGCCTGAATCGCACATCCGCCTCGGTGCCGTACCGCGAGTTGCGAAGTCACGCCTTGATATGAAGGAAAACTTTGTAGTTTGGCTTCATATCTACTAAGATATGAACATGAACACGACCATGAAAAAGCAACAGGGCGATCCCGAAGCGGCGCATGCGTTAGCTGTCGCAGGGGAATTGCGCGTGGTGCTCGGCAAATTGAAGCGGAGGCTGCGTGAAGAGGCGAATCTGGGAGATTTCACCTTGTCCCAGATGTCGGTTCTCGGCCGCCTGGAGCGCGAAGGGCCCGCCACCGTAACCACGCTCGCACGCGCTGAAGGCGTGCGCCCGCAATCCATGGGCGCCACGGTTTCCACTCTGGAAGCGGCTGGGTTCGTGAGTGGCGCACCGGACCCGACCGATGGCCGTCAAACCATCTTGTCCCTCACCACCGCCTGCCGGGAATGGATCAAGGCCAGCCGCGCAGCGCGGGAAGACTGGTTATTCCGTGCCATTCGAACCAAGCTCACGCCGGGGGAGCAAGAGCAGCTTGCGGTCACAGTGGAACTGCTCAACAGGCTCGTCGATTCGTAACGAAACTCACTCGTCCGATCCCGACGCGCCGTAGTCCAATCACAGGAAGGAGAACACCTTGGCAATCACTACGCTTGACCCAAAGACCGCTCTTGTTGTCATCGATTTGCAAAAGGGCATTGTCTCGCTTCCCACCGCGCATCCCGTCGATGAAGTCATCAAGCACGCCAGCGAGTTGGTTGACGCATTCCGCAGCCACGGTCTGCCTGTCGTGCTCGTCAACGTTGCGGGCGGCGCGCCGGGCCGGACGGAACAGTCTCGTAACCTCGCCGGGCTTCCCGCCGACTGGGCTGATCTCATCCCCGAGCTCAGGCAACAGCCGCAAGACCACATCGTGACGAAGCGGACGTGGGGTGCGTTCACGAACACCGGTCTCGATGAGCATCTCAAGAAGCTGGGCATCACGCAGGTCGTTATCGCGGGGGGGGCTACGAGCATTGGTGTCGAGTCGACTGCACGTCATGCGCACGAGCAAGGGTTCAACGTGACGCTCGCCATCGACGCTATGACCGACATGAACGCCGATGCCCACGCCAACAGCATCGCGCGGATCTTCCCGAGGCTGGGCGAAACCGGCACGGCCCGGGAGATCATCGAACTGCTTGGCGGCACCCGCGCGTGACCCGCTCCAACACGCAGAGTGCAGCCTCGGGGGCTGTCCGGTGAAAGGCACCTTCCGATCGCTAGAGAGCTTCAATTATCGGGTCTGGGCCGGCGGCGCGATCGTATCCAACATCGGGACGTGGATGCAGCGCACCGCCCAGGATTGGCTCGTGCTCACGCAACTGACCCGCCACAATGCGACTTCGGTTGGCGTGGTCATGGCGCTCCAGTTCGGCCCGCATCTTCTCTTGCTGCCCTTCACCGGTTTTGCGGCCGATCATCTTGACCGGCGCAAGCTCTTGATCGCTACTCAAGCAGCCTTGGGAACACTCGCGCTCGGACTGGGTATTCTCACGGTCACCGGATGGGTTCAGTTGTGGCACGTGTACGTATTTGCGTTCTTGCTTGGCAGCGTCAGTGCGTTCGATGCCCCCGCGCGCCAGACCTTCGTCTCGGAACTGGTTGGAGAAGCCGATTTGTCGAACGCCGTGGCGCTGAATTCCACATCGTTCAATGCCGCGCGGATGATCGGTCCGGCCATGGCGGGTGTTCTGATTGCATCGGTGGGTTCGGGGTGGGTATTCCTGATCAACGCGGCGTCGTTTGTCGCGGTGCTCTGCTCGCTGGGGTTTCTTCGCGTCGGCGAATTTCATCGGAGCAAAAGGGCTGCCCGAGGCCGGGGAAGTCTTGCTGAAGGGTTTCGTTATGTCTGGAAACGCCCCGATCTGAAAGCGATCCTTCTCATGCTTTTTCTGATCGGCACGTTTGGACTCAACTTCCCGATTTTCATCTCGACGATGTCCGTCACGGTCTTTCATGCCGGAGCGAGTCAATACGGGCTCCTGAGCTCGATCATGGCGATAGGGACAGTCGCGGGCGCGCTGCTCGCCGCGAGGCGGGCGAAACCCGGCATTGCCGTGTTGTTCACCGGTGCCGCGATCTTCGGGGCCGGCTGCGCGCTGGCGGCGATCGCGCCGAGCTATGGGTTCTTTGGTCTTGCTCTCGTGGTCATCGGCGTGTGCGCGCAAACTGTTACCACAACGACGAACAGTACGATGCAACTGTCGACCGAGCCCGCGATGCGCGGGCGCGTGATGGCGATCTTTTTGGCCATCGCGTTAGGAGGCACGCCGTTGGGCGCACCGGTCGTCGGTTGGGTCGCCGATACTTTCGGCCCGCGCTGGGCGCTTGGCGTGGCCGCTGCGTCGGGGTTTGCGGCGGCGATCGTCGGGATTCGGTATCTGGCGAAGTATCGTCAGTTGCGCGTGTTCGTCGATGCCGGGAGGCTGCGGTTTAGTGTCGACGATAGCGATGCGGTGGTGTGAGGGCGCTTAAATCCGCGAATAGAACGGAGTACCCGGTCGTGGGAGTGACGCTACGCTCTAGGGCCTTCTGTGCATCCTTCTGTGCGCTGCGAAGCTGCTCGCGCTCTTCCACGAGATCTTTGACCGTCGCAATGTTGCCACCGCCAAATCTGAATGGAATGATGTCAAACCCCTCTTGCTAAAACCATCGGATTCGGCGCCCTCATGCGGCTGTTACCGGATTTTTTTCGCATGGGGGAGGAACAGAAGGATCTTTCTGAAGCTTTTTTACAGCCTGCATAAACAAGATTTACGAGAACTATGCCAAATCGGGTATTGAGCTCAATTTCACTAATTTTCCCGCAGCCGGAAATGGAGAAACCAAACTCTTCGGGCAACTCTTGGACTGGGCAGATTTGGAGAAGTAAAAGTTGGCGGGCAGTAATTGATTCTCGTCCCCAACTCAGCTTGGCTAGAAGCCCCGGCCGCACTGGATTTCTATTCGAGCAAGGCTCTTACGCGACGCCGATCTTAACGACGAAAACAGCAGGCCCGCCGATTTCTCACCTACGACCGTTAAAGCCGACATGCGGCCTACTTCCATAACAGGCGCTGATGCCCATCGCCAAGCGATTTCCGATCCCTCTCTCACCGCGTCGGAATGCTCTGCCAGTTCACTCGTAACATTTTCTAATATCCGGCTTCTTTCTGATGACGCACCGCGAGAATTGCTGCTACCTCGCCATCGAAGCGGTACATGACGACGTAGCCACTATCTCCGAAGTCAATCAGCCATTCCCGAAATTCGGGGTCAAGATCATCAACCGGGCGGCCGATCTGTGGCTGGTATGCAAGAGTCTTCACGCCGGCCCGGATTGCCCTGATCGCGCGGTGTGCCGCGTCTGCATCCTTGCGGGTCAGAAACCGGTAGAGCCGTTGTATGCTCGCCAGCGCCGGCGCGGTCCAGATTACTCGTGACACTTAGGCAATTCCGTTTCCTCGCCAGCTTCGAGCTTCGCAAGCCAACTATCTGCCTCTTCAAATGTCAGATGCAAGCCAGTTTCTTGATAATGCTGCCACGACGCTAGCGCCTCCTGCCGGAAACTTTCGCGCTTCTCTTCGCGCTCGACATACTGCGCAATCGCCTCGCGCATGAGCCAGTGCGGCGAGCGCTGTCGCACGCCAGCCAGACGCTGGACGCGGTTTTTCAGCTCGTCATCGAGCTTTATCGATGTTGCCATAGCGACCTCGTAGTAAAAGGTAATACCTCATAATACTACCCAAAATCCGTCACGAGTGCCGCACCGCACTCCGAAATTGGATGCGCGTCGACCGGATAAAAATCGACGATTGACCCCTTATACGGTCCGCATTTCGGCGGCCTGGTTCTCTGGCCTGTGCCGGCAGGTTTTCGTTCGCCCCCTTTTAATCCAAGCTTCCCAACGGGCCAGCACCGGCCGGATCTGATAGGTATAGTTTGCGCGATCATAATGCCGGGCCCGCGCTCCGCCCAAACCATGCGAGAGAATCTGCGCACGCAGGTCCTTTGACACACGAAGCTCTTGAACCAGCAGCGTCTCGATCGTGCGACGGACATCTGTCCAACCGAATAGCGCAACCGCATCGCCGCCCTTCACCATGGCTGTAGAGATTTCCGAGACCACGTCGCTCACGGTGTCAGCCGCCGTCGTACCGAATATCCGCTGGTCGGCCGCGTCGTTCGGTATTGAGCAAAGCCGCTCTCTGACGATTGCCGCCGCCATCCCGGGCAGCGGAATGCTATGGCGGCGAGGCTCCTGTCTTCGCCCCTTGGCAACAAAGAGCGTCAGAATCGCCGCATCCGGATCGTAGTGCGGCCTGTCCGTCCGCAACAGCTGCACAATACGCTGACCTCCGCTGAGGACGGCGACCCTTACGGCACCCGCCGGCGGCCCATTTATTCCGCACAGCGCGCGGTACAAAAAGCCCGCTCCATGCCGTCGCAGCGAACGGTCAGCGAACCACGACGGCCCGAGCGGAAGCCGGAGCCATCTCCCGATGGGCCGGAGCGGTAGTGGTTGGGCGCTCCCCATGCCATGCTGACCACTCGTTGTTTTCGGGTTCTCGCGGGGTACATGAAGATGTGTATAATTTAAAGAGACTATACACATTGCGAGGTATGCCATGCGCACCAACATCGAAATCGACGACAGGCTGATGGCCGAAGCGCTTGCCGCGACAGGTATCAAGACCAAGCGGGAGGCTGTCGAACTCGGCCTGAAGACGATCATCCGACTCAAGCAGCAGGAACAGATCCGCCAGTTCCGGGGGAAGCTTCACTGGGAAGGCGATCTTGATGCGATGAGAACGGATCGATGACGCTCGTCGATTCGAGCGTCTGGATCGATTATTTTCGGGGCGTGACCTCGCCGGAAACCGACAAATTCGACGCCTTGCTGGGCACGGAAGCGCTGCTGACCGGTGACCTGATCGTGGCGGAAGTGTTGCAGGGCTTCTCGGCTGAGTCCGAATTCAACACAGCCAGGCAACTGATGACGACGGGCCTGAGCGTTGTGTCGCTCGTCGGCCCTGATAACGCTGTTCAGGCTGCGCAAAATTACCGTGCCTTGAGAGCGCAGGGCGTGACGATCCGGAAGACCATCGATACGCTGATCGCAACTTACTGCATCGAGAATGGCGTTTCGCTGCTGTTCAGCGACAGGGACTTCAATCCTTTTGTCGATTACCTAGGCCTTAGATCAACGGTACTGGACGACTGATCAGGCCGAGGATTGCGTCCGCAACCCACGACTGTATTCTGCCTCCGGGATTCGGGGCGGCCGCATCGTCCGTTTCGCCCGTTTCCTGTGTCAGATCGCGATCGAGACGCACATCAGCGGCTGGCCCTCGCCGGCTGCCTTCTCGCTGGGCGGTTCAAGTCGCACGAGGAAATCGAAATCGCGTTCCACGAGCCTTGCGAACTGTTCCTGCACGGCGCCGAGCTTCAGAAGACACTGTACGTGCCAGTTCATCCCGACAACGAGCCAATCCGTCAGGCCGTTCCATTCGGCCAGCAGGATGGCGCCAGCGGTACAGTTCTCCTCGGCGAACTTTTCGATGCGCCGCCCGACGAGCCGGGCATCATCCCGGAGCATCGTGCCCGAGATGTGCAGCGACACCGTATGTGCGGTTTCGTCGTGCGCGAGGTAAACGCTGGCGAAGCCGCTCAGGTGCCGCCGGACCCGATCGATCTGTTCAGCTTCCAGGTCGTCATTGACGGGCAGCGAGCCCGAGAGGGCGTACGTTCCTTTTTCCATGGCGGCCATCCTTGTATGCTTGCGATGGTGCTTGTTACCGACCAGTGGGTTCTGTTGCTGGTGCAACGTTCGTGGCGCCTAGTTGGGCGAGGATGAAGGCCTGACGAGCCAGCAGTGCGTCCAGCTGGGCGTGCAGATCCGTGAGTTCGTCGAGCAGTTCGACGTGTGACTCCAGCCCGAGGGTGACGAATGACGGCTCGCCATAGCGTAGCCGGCTGAAGATCGCGCCCGCCGCGGCCCAATCGCGTGAGAACTGTTCGAGCGTATCTTCGACCGACTGCTGTTCGTCTTCCGAGAGCGCACCGCGCACGCGTATTACGAGGGAATGGGTTACGTCGTCAGTTGCAAAATAGACGTCAGCCGGGTTTGCGAGGCTTTCGGCGAGCTGCCGTGCGTGGGCGTGCTTGAAACTTGAGCGCAGCGGCAGGGCCCCACGGATTTCGTAGTTGGCGGACATGACATTTCCTTTTCCGGGAGGCAGCAAACCCCTTTGTTCAGGCATAAACGGGCGCGTATCGCGACCGACGGAATGCCATCGGTAGGTCGTCAACCGGGTATCCCACTCATCAACGGGCCGCTGGGGCGTAACAGACGTGCATCGATGCTGGCGTAATGTCGCTGTTGCGAAATCATCTATATCTTACTTTAATCAACAAAAACGTTCATATAAAATGAAAGTCCACAAATGAATAACTTTGTGCTCCGGTTGAGGCAGGAGCGGCGGCGTCTTGGCATGAACCAAACAGATTTCGGCAACGCAGGTGGGGTTCTAAAGCAAGCGCAGTCCAATTACGAGAAGGGCTTGAGATATCCGGATGCCAGCTATCTGGTCGGGATTGCGGAGGTCGGCGTCGATGTCCTGTATCTGCTGACCGGGCGCACTTCCGATCCAGCAACCCTTGCGCTTGATCGCGATGAGGAGAGGCTTCTCGCCGGATATCGCGAACTGAAGCCTCGCGAAAAGAGGGGGGTGCTGGGGCTAGTGAGCGCAATCATCGATACACCTCCCCACGGTGGGGCGGATGTCGGGAATACTGCGGCATCTGAGTAACTGCGTGCGCTCTGGGCAAAGAAGGCTGCGGAAGCGGCCAAATCAACCAGCACTGAGGCGCAGAACGGGACAGTCGCATGCGAGTCGAAGTGAATGGCGCGGCTGTCGCCGCTCAGGACAGTGGTCACCGCAGGTATGGCGCATTTCCCCGACGCGGGAGATCCACTTGCGATAGCTAGTGGGCACACGGAGAGCCGCCGACGCGGCCACCGTGATTGGCGAGCTCCCGCAGCGTCGCCCGCAACTCAACGTCGAACGCACGTAGCACGCGCATCACGTCACGACGGTCCGCCTTCAAGCATTCTTGAGGGCGCCACAACAGGTCGGCGGCGAGATCCTGGCAGGCCTTGGGCACAGATTTATGCATCAAATGATGCTATAATAAAAGCCTTACTGCGGAGGCGTTTATGCGTACCACCATTGCGTTGGACGACGAATTGATCGCCAAGGCTCAAGCGTATACCGGTTTGGACGAAAAAACGGCGCTGGTTCGTGAAGCTCTCAAAGCCCTTATCCAGCGCGAGGCCGCGCGCCGACTGGCGAACCTTGGCGGCAGCCAACCGGGAATTCAGGGTGCGCCGCGTCGTCAGCAGGATATCGAATGATTCTGGTCGACACATCAATATGGATCGACCACATCAACGCGTCCGATTCAATGCTGGTGAGCTTGCTGACAGAAGAACGCGTGCTCGCCCACCCCTACGTCATTGGGGAAATCTCTCTCGGCAGCTTGCGCAACCGCGAAGTCGTCCTTGGCGCGCTACGTGACCTTCCGGGCGCCCCTATCGCCACGCCCGAAGAGATTTTTTATCTCATCGAGGGCGAGCAACTATTCAATCGCGGAATTGGATACGTCGATACCGCGCTACTGGCATCCACGCGGTTGCAGCCCGGCGTAACCATCTGGACGCGCGACAAGCGACTGAATAAGATCGCCGACGAACTCGGATTGGGTGCAACGTTGGGACACTAGCCGCCGGTTCCAAGACTACAACGAGCGTCGCACTTCTTGCCGGCCTCGCGCAGTCGTGCCACCAAGCGTTGAACTTGGGGCGTCGTCAACGAAAGCCGCTCAGCAGTACGCCGCGTTTAGCACACGTGACACTCGCGCTACATCCCGATGTTTCGCCAGTCCATGCCGGACTGCGGATCTGCATGGGCATCGGCGGGGACACCCCCTCCTACTTCCGTGCCGCCCTCAAGGAGCAGCAGTCTCCAAGCGCCGCCCAAATTAGAAGGGCGCGGCTGAATCTCGTATCCGAGCCTTGCTCGCTTGCGAAACAACGTATGGAACACCCGTGTCGAACAAAATGTGAGTTAACGGGCAGACAGCTACCATTCCTACACGGGACGCAACTACGCGGGGAAACCAACATGGCGCCCACACGGATCTCAGAAAGCAAAAAGCCCGGTCGCAATGACCGGGCTAAGTGCTTGATATCTATGGTGGGGCGTGACAGATTCGAACTGTCGACCTACGGATTAAGAGTCCGCTGCTCTACCAGCTGAGCTAACGCCCCGGAAAAACTGAATCCGAATTATAGCGACGTTTTCGCGGATCATGCAACCGTCCGCGACAGAAAACCCTAAAATACCGTTTCGATGATGCGTGAAAGCCGCGCGGCACATGGGGAAACCGCGCATCGGCGATCCTAAAAAAACGGTGCGCAAGGCCAAGCCGGTAGCCGTTATCATGACGCTCACACGGCGAACGGCCGTGCTTTAACGTCAATAAATCACGTCGAAAAGTCATCAACCCATGGACGAATCCGCCATCCGCGCTTTGCTCGACACCACGTTCGCGCCGTGGATCCGCGACTTGGGCCTGGCACCGCAAAGCTCCACCGATACCAGCGTCACCCTGCGCCTCCCTCACACGGACAAACTCCGCCACGCGGGCGGCGTGATCTGCGGCCAGGTTTTCATGGCCGCCGCGGACACGGCCATGATCGTCGCCATTTCGCACGCGCTCGGCGGTTTCCAGCCGATGACCACCGTCTCGCTCACGACAAGCTTTCTACGCCCGGTGAAAGCCGGCGATGTCCTCGTGACCGCTTCCATCCTGCGCCGTGGCCGCAACCTGATCTTCGGCGAAATCGAACTCCACGACGAAGCCGGTGCGCTCGCCGCGCACGCGACCACCACGGTCATGCTCCTCACATAAAACAACTCAACATGTTCGATCAAGTCGTATTCGCCGGCGGCGGCAACCGCTGCTGGTGGCAAGCCGGTTTCTGGGACGTCGTCCAACCGGAACTCAAGCTGCGCCCGCGTGTGATCACCAGCATCTCGGCCGGTGCGGCCACCGCCTGCATGCTGTACATGAACCGCTCCGAATGGGTGATGGACTACTACGCGCACGTGCTGCGCGACAACCCGAAGAACGCGTACTGGGGCAATTTGTTGCGCGGCGAATCGGTGTTTCCGCACTATCGGATCTACCGTCAGGCTTTGCTCGATATCTACGGAGCCGAGTTTGCGACGCTGCAAAACGCGCCGGAAATTCGAATCGGTGTATCGCATTTGCCGCGTTGGCTCGGCGCACGCAGCGCGGTGGCGGCGGGGCTGATCGCCTATAACATCGAAAAGTATGTGCGCAAGAAGCTGCATCCCACGCTGGGTCAGGCGCTCGGTTTCCATCCGGAATTCGTGAAGGCGCAAGAGTGTGCGACCGTCGAAGATCTCGCCGATCTGATCCTGCAATCGTCCTGCACGCCGCCGTTTACGCCAGTCATGCGCCGACACGGCCGGCCCGTGCTGGACGGCGGAATGGTCGACAATGTGCCGGTCGGCGCACTGGATGCATCGCCGGGACTGGTGCTCGTGATGGTGACGCGCATGTATCCGCGGCCGCAGATGTTTGTCGTGGAGCACGGTCCGAACCGCGACCAGCGCCGCGTGTATGTGCAGCCGTCGCGCAAGGTGCCGATCTCAGCGTGGGATTACACCAGTCCGTCGCAGATGCGGCCCGCGTACGACCTGGGCCGAACGGACGGCGAGCAATTCCTGACGCGCTTGCCCGATCTGCTCAGCGCCGCCGCGCATCTCTAAAAGGGGAATCTTGGACCGATGACCAAACATCACAAATACACGCTGCAAGTCGTCTGGACGGGCGACCAGGGTTCCGGCACCTCGCGCTACGATGCCTACTCCCGCGACCATCTGGTGCGGGCAGCGAACAAACCCGCCATCGAAGCATCGAGCGATCCGGCGTTCCGCGGTGACGCCACGCGCCACAATCCGGAGGAATTGTTCGTCGCGTCGCTTTCGTCCTGCCACATGCTCTGGTACCTGCACCTGTGCGCCGTCAACGGCATTGTGGTGACGGGTTATGTGGACGACCCCGTCGGCACGATGGAGGAATCGGCGCAAGGAAGCGGCCGTTTCACCGATGTCCTCCTGCGCCCGCAAGTGAGCATCGGCGCGGGTGGCGACGTGAAGCTGGCCGAGCGTTTGCACGAGGAAGCGCATAAGTTCTGCTTCATCGCGAACTCGGTGAACTTCCCCGTCCGATGCGAGCCGTCCACCGATATTTCCACCCTCTGACTACCGCCGCCGTCCGCCCACCAGCGCTTCCGGATTGGCGACGCTCGACGTGTCGCCCGCATCGAAGGCGAGGATGTTCTTGAACGCCGCCGTGAAATAGAGCTCGTAGCTTTCGCGCTCCACATACCCGATGTGCGGCGTGCAAATGACGTTTTCCATGCGCAGCAAGCTATAACCTTGCAGGATCGGCTCGCTTTCGAACACGTCGATGGCAACCATCCCCGGCCGGTTGTGATGCAGCGCATTGAGCAGCGCATTTTCCTCGAGCAACTCGGCGCGGCTCGTGTTCACAAACAACGCGGTCGGCTTCATGCGCATCAGGTCGGCCGCCGTGACGATACCCCGCGTGTCGTCGTTGAGCCGCAGATGCAGTGACAGCACATCGCTGCGTTCGAACAGCGCCTCGCGGCTTTCTGCGACATCCAGACCGTCCGCCCGCGCGGCGGCCTGCGAATGCTCCCGTCCCCAGATCAGCACTTTCATGCCGAACGCCTTGCCGTAACCGGCGAGCAACTGGCCGATTTTCCCGTAGCCCCAGATCCCGAGCGTCTGGCCGCGTAGCACCTGGCCCAAGCCAAAATTCGGCGGCAACGCGGAGGTTTTCAGACCCGATTGCTGCCACGCACCTTGCTTCAGGTTCGCGACGTACTGCGGAATCCGGCGTTGCGCGGCCATGATCAGCGCCCAGGTCAGCTCGGCCGGCGCGATCGGCGAACCGGTGCCTTCGAGCACGGCAATTCCGCGTTCGGTGCAGGCCTCGAGTTCTATATGGCCGCCCGCCTTGCCGGTTTGGCTGATCATGCGCAGCCGGGGCAGTTTATCGAGCAGTTGGGAGCTGATCCGGGTGCGCTCGCGGATCAAAACCAGGGCTTCGACTTCCGAGAGTCTGCTAGCCAACTGTCCGAGCCCGCGCACCGTGTTATTGAATACTTTCACCTCGTGATCGGCGAGAAGGCTGAAGCAATCGAGCTTGCGAACGGCGTCTTGATAGTCGTCCAGGATGGCAATTTTGATTGGCATGGATTGGCTTTTGATAGGCATCAAACGTGCTGCAGAAATTCGAAGATGGACAGGGATCGACGTGCTAAGTTCGGGTAATTACGTACAAATTCGCCGAAATAAGGGCATCGCCTCGCGTTAAGCTGCTGGTGTATCCGACGAATTTACCGGTCGCCGGATACGTAATGGAAAGAATATCGAATGCGGAATGCGGCAGTTTAGCCATTCACGCGTCGCTAGCGCCGGAAAACCGGCAACGACGGAGACAACCCTATCTCTTTTTAACAGTTTGTTCCGTGCCGACGCAAGCCGCGATTCAGACGGCAGTCGCCACGAGACTAGTCAACTCCCGACGCATGCCTTGTTTTTGTGTCGCCGTCTGCCACGTGAGTGAGTCCGTGCAGTCAATCATCTGGCGACCGAAATGCGCCTCTCGCGAGCAGCGCCGGCGGGTTGCAAACCGTTTTCTCATCTAAGAACGGAGTGTGCTCGATGAACCAGCCCGCAGTAGTAGATCAAAACGTGGCGGCCGACGACAGCGATGTGCCGGCGTATGTGAAGAATCAAAAACTCATCGACTGGGTGGAGCGAGTCGCCGCGCTGACGAAACCGGACCGGATCGAATGGTGTGACGGATCGGAGGAGGAATACGACCGCTTGTCACAGCAGATGGTCGATGCCGGCACGCTCAAACGCCTGAACCCCGCCAAACGGCCGAATTCCTATCTCGCTTGCTCGGACCCGTCCGACGTCGCGCGTGTGGAAGATCGCACGTTCATCTGCTCGGCGCGCCCGGAGCAAGCCGGTCCGACGAACAACTGGATCGACCCGAAGGAAATGCGTCTCACGCTGAACGGTCTTTTTGACGGCTGCATGCGCGGCCGCACGATGTTCGTCGTCCCGTTTTCGATGGGGCCGCTCGGTTCGCCGATCGCGCATATCGGCGTGGAACTGACCGATAGTCCGTATGTGGTGACCAATATGCGCATCATGACGCGCATGGGCCGCGCCGTGTACGACGTGCTGGGCGCAGGCGGCGAGTTCGTGCCGTGCGTGCATTCGGTTGGCGCGCCTTTGCAGGCGGGGCAGAAGGATATGGCTTGGCCGTGCAACGATACGAAGTACATCGTCCATTTCCCCGAAAGCCGCGAGATCTGGAGTTTCGGTTCGGGCTATGGCGGCAACGCGCTGCTCGGCAAGAAATGTTTCGCGCTGCGGATTGCATCGACCATGGGACGCGACGAAGGCTGGCTCGCCGAACACATGCTGATTCTCGGCGTGACGTCGCCGGAAGGGCGCAAATATCACGTCGCAGCGGCGTTTCCGTCGGCGTGCGGCAAGACCAACTTCGCCATGCTGATCCCGCCGCAGGATATGTCGGGCTGGAAGGTTTCCACGATCGGCGACGACATCGCCTGGATCAAGCCGGGCCGCGACGGCCGGCTCTACGCGATCAACCCGGAAGCGGGCTATTTCGGCGTGGCGCCGGGCACGAGCGAGAAGACCAACTTCAACGCCATGGCGACGCTCAAAGAGAACGTGATCTTCACGAACGTGGCGCTCACCGACGACGGCGATGTCTGGTGGGAAGGCATGACGGACAGGCCGCCGGCACATTTGATCGACTGGCAGGGCAATGACTGGACGCCCGACTCCGGTAAAAAGGCGGCGCATCCGAACGCGCGTTTCACGGCGCCGGCCGCGCAATGTCCGTCTATCGATGCCGATTGGGAAAATCCCGCGGGCGTGGCGATCGATGCATTCATTTTTGGCGGCCGCCGTTCGGACACCGTGCCGCTCGTGACCGAGGCGCGCAACTGGAACGAGGGCGTCTACATGGCCGCGACGATGGGCTCGGAGACCACAGCGGCCGCGTCCGGCCAGCAAGGCGTGGTCAGGCGCGACCCGTTCGCGATGCTGCCGTTCTGCGGCTACAACATGAGCGACTATTTCGGCCACTGGCTAAAAGTAGGCGAGCGGCTGGAGCGACTTGACGCCAAGCTGCCGAAATTCTTCTGCGTGAACTGGTTCCGCAAGGGCACGGACGGCAAGTTCGTGTGGCCGGGTTTCGGCGACAACATGCGCGTGCTGAGCTGGATGATCGGGCGTATTGAAGGCACGGCGCAGGGCGAGGAACACGCGTTCGGGCTCTCGCCGCGCTTTGAGGACATCGACTGGGGCGCGCTCGATTTCACCCGCGAGCAGTTCGAACGTGTCATTTCCGTGCAGGACTCGGCATGGCGCGAAGAACTCGAATTACACGATGAGTTGTTCACCAAACTCGCGCAAGGACTGCCCACGGAGCTTGCCGAGACGAAAGCCGAAATCGAAAAACGGCTGACGGCTTAATTTTTTATTAAGTCTGATTAATGACGGAAGTCGACATAATCGATTAAATAAGGGCCGCATTAGCGGCCCTTATGCATTTCCCGCTGTACTGCGCCAAAATTGCGTCAGCCAGCTTTTCAGAATTAAGACGACCATCCATTAATATTCACATCGTTCCGATATCAGCAACAATGCGGCACCTTCTACCTTACCGATCGGCAAAGCAGAAAACTTTCGTCGAAAAATGTCACTTTTCTGGCAACTTCTGCACGAAAACGCGAGTCCTAGGATAATTCCGAATTGCTTCTCGAATTTTAAGAGGCGTCTAGCAGCAGGAGTTGTCTCATGGATCATTTGCAGTCGATGAAAGTGTTCGTCCGAGTGGCCGATCTCGGCAGTTTTGCCCGCGCAGCCGGCGCAATGGATATCTCGAATGCAGTGGCGACACGTCATATCGCCGACCTGGAAGGGCGCCTCGGCACCCGTTTGCTTAACCGGACCACGCGTAGTTTGTCGTTGACCGAGTCGGGTCAGGTGTATCTGGAACGCGCCCGGCAGATCCTCGATGAGCTCGAGGACGTCGAACAAATGGTGGTTGCACGTAACCACGAGCCGGTTGGATCGCTACGAATTGTCGCACCCGTGGTGTTTGGCCTACACAATCTCGCGCCCGTGCTGCAGACGTACACGGAACGTTATCCGAAAGTCATTCCCGACGTTACGCTGGTCGATCGCCAAGTCGATCTGGTGGAAGAGGGTTTTGACGTGGGCATTGTGATCGCGCGCCAGATGCGCAGCGCGAGCATTGTTACGCGGCGCCTCACGACCGGTTGCCTGACTGTGTGCGCCACGCCCGGGTATCTCGAGAAGCATGGCGTGCCGACGCGGCCGGAGGATCTGGCCGAACATCCGTCGCTGAGCTTGCCGTCGGAATATTTCGGCGACGAACGCGTGTTCACGGGTCCCGACGGCGAAGTGCGCGTGCGGCCGACGAACGTGATCGTCGCGAACAATACCGAAATGCTTCGCCAGTTCGCGCTGCTCGGCATGGGCATCGCGATCCTGCCGAGCTATCTGATTGGCAACGACACCACGCGCGGCAAACTGGTGCGACTGCTGAGCGATTACCAGTTGCCGCAGGTCGAGATCAACGTTGCCTATCCGAGCCGGCGGCATTTGCCGGCGAAGGTGCGCACGTTCATCGACCACCTTGTCGAACATTTCAGCCAGACGCCGAATCACCAGCTTGGCGAGCAGTGGGTGAAGGACGGTTTCGTCAAGCCGGGACTGCCAGCTATCATTGGACACGACTCCGAGCCGCTCGTCGCGCACGCGGCCTATGCGGAGGCGGAGGGCGGTTCACGATTCGAAGCGCCTCCAGCCGATGACAACAAGCTCGGCGGCAAGCCGGCGAAGTCACGGACGCGTTCGACCCTGGTCGTGCCTTCGCCGTTCTGATGGCGGCCGCCGTGGTGCCGCATCCGCTGCGCGCAGTTGAACGCGATGACCGAAAAAAAGCCGCTCGATATGAGCGGCTTTTTTAACGGTCGGAACGACTAGAAAACCTAGCCCGCTTTCCGAGCCGGCGCTTTCTTGGCCGCCACCTTCTTCGCAGGCGCTTTCTTAGCCGCGGGCTTCACCGTCGTTTTCTTCGCCGCCACGGCCACGTCGCCGTCACCGTCGTCTTCCACTTCAGGCGCCGCTACCGCACCGCGCTTAGCGGCCGGCTTCGCACCCGGCTTCGGCTCTTTCTTCTCGAATTCGAAGCCGATCTTGCCGTCCGACTGCTTCACGAGAAACGCCTTGAAGTTCCGGCCCGTGCGCGATGACTTGAAGCCAGTCAGCAGATCCGTCCGCCCTTCTTCGAGCAACTTCGACATCTGCTCGCGCGACATTTCCTGCTGCAAGATCACCTTGCCCGAACGGAAATCGCAGGTCTTCGGGTTCGCCACCGAGTTCTCGCAGACATAACTCATGCCGTGCTCGTACACACGCGACTGACATTTCGGACACGCACCAACCGGCGTCTGCTCCGAGAAGTCCGGCGGTTCTCCGTCTTCACCGCCCGAATCCTGACCGAAGTCGAATTCCAGCTTGAAGTTCTTGATTTCGTCGTCGAAGGAAAGCTTCAGGATCGCGGAAAACGGCCGGCCCATCTTGCTGCGGAAACCCGACAGCGGCCCGATTGTCTTGTCCTTGATCAACTGCTCGACTTCGGGAATTTCGAACTGCCGTCCGCCTGGAATCTTCGAGATCGAGAACTCACATTTCGTACAAGCGAACCGCCGATAATTCTCCTTCACCTGACTGCCGCAATTCGGACACGGCGTTTCGAGCGTCGAATAATCGCCGGGAATGGTGTCGGAGTCGTATTCCTTCGCGCGCTTGACGATGGTCTGCGTCATGCGCGCGATTTCCTGCATGAACTCGTCGCGCGGGAGCTTGCCGCGTTCCATCTGCGACAGCTTGTGTTCCCATTCGCCAGTCAGTTCCGGCGCCGTCAATTCCTCGACGCCCAGACCGCGCAGCAAGGTCATCAACTGGAACGCCTTCGCCGTCGGAATCAGCTCGCGGCCTTCGCGCACCATATACTTTTCGCCCAGCAGCCCTTCGATCACCGCCGCGCGCGTAGCCGGCGTACCCAGGCCCTTCGCGGCCATCGCCTCGCGCAATTCCTCGTCTTCGATCAGCTTGCCCGCGCCTTCCATTGCCGAGAGCAATGATGCTTCGTTGTAGCGTGCCGGCGGTTTCGTTACGAGACCGTGCGCCGCGACCTTTTCCACATCGACCTTCTCGTCCTTCTGAACCTGCACGAGATTGGCGTCTTCACCGCTCACTTCCTTGCCGTAGACCTGCATCCAGCCCGGTTCGACCAGCACCTTGCCTTCGGTCTTGAAATGATGGCCGGCGACTTCGGTGATCCGCGTGGTGACCAGGAATTCGGCCGCCGGGAAAAACACCGCGAGGAAGCGCTTCACGACGAGGTCGTACAGCTTCTGCTCGGGCTCGGACAACGCTTTCGGCGCCTGCAGGGTCGGGATGATGGCGAAGTGATCGCTGATCTTCGAGTTGTCGAAGATGCGCTTGTTCGGCTTTACCCAGCCCTTGTCCAGGACCTGCTTCGCGTGCGGCAGATAGTTGTTGCTCTCCTTGAGCATCGCGAGCGTGTCTTTCACCGTGGGGATGTAATCCTCGGGCAACGCGCGGGCGTCGGTCCGCGGGTACGTGAGCACCTTGTGTTTTTCATACAGCGCCTGAGCCAGGCCGAGCGTGTTCTTGGCCGAAAAACCAAAACGGCCGTTGGCCTCGCGCTGCAGGCTCGTCAAGTCGAACAACAGCGGTGACATTTGCGTGGACGGCTTCGCTTCTTCCGTGACCGTACCGGTCTTGCCGCGACAGGCAGCAACGACCGTTTCGGCCGCCGGCAGACTCCAGAGCCGCGAATCGCGTTGCTCGGGATCGCCTTCGACGCGCTTGAATTTCGGGTCGAACCAACGGCCTTCGTAAATTCCCTTTGCCGCGATAAATTCCGCACGCACTTCCCAATAATCGCGCGGCACGAAACGACGGATCTTTTCCTCGCGTTCCACGACGATAGACAACGTTGGAGTCTGAACGCGGCCAACAGTGGTCAGGAAGAAACCGCCGCCCTTGCTGTTGAACGCGGTCATCGCACGCGTGCCGTTGATGCCCACGAGCCAGTCGGCTTCGGAGCGGCAGCGCGCGGCATCGGCGAGCGGCTGCATGTCGGCGTCGCTGCGCAGATTCGCGAAACCGTCGCGGATGGAACCGGCAGTCATCGACTGGAGCCAGAGGCGTTGCACCGGTTGTTTGGCTTTTGCGTGTTGCGCGATCAGGCGAAAAATCAGCTCGCCTTCGCGCCCCGCGTCACAGGCGTTGATCAGACGATCGACGTCCTTGCGCTTGAGCAGCTTGGTCAGCACTTTCAATCGCGATTCGCTTTTCGCGATCGGATTCAGGTCGAAATGCGGCGGAATGACGGGCAAATTGGCGAAACTCCACTTGCCGCGCTTGACCTCGTATTCTTCGGGCGCAGCGATTTCGAGCAAGTGGCCGACAGCCGACGACAGCACGTAGTCTTCGCTTTCGTAATACTCGTCATGCTTGGTGAAGCCGCCCAAAGCGCGCGCGATGTCGTTCGCGACAGAAGGCTTTTCAGCGATGATCAGGGCTTTGGACATGACTCGATTCTAGTTAGGGACTGGCATGAGGCCGGGTTCGGGCGGCTCGCGCCACCACGGTTCGGACCCGTTAACGTCCGCTTTATAGCATATGGCGTGCGGCGCGCGGTCTGGCATTTGATGAAACGCGGGATGCCGAACGGTGAATGTGAGCGCTTTGTGATGCGAGCGTGAAAGCCGTTTCAGCTTGCGAACGCACTTAACTGCGCAGGTTCGCCGCGCAGCTTGGTCCTGCCGGTCGGATTCGATTTAAGCGGCGACCAGCGCGGGTCGTATCTTCGGCGCGCCGACGACCCCCGGCAACGCGCTGAAGTCCGTCAACATCCGCGCAACGATGGACGTTTGTGGCAACACCGTTCCAAAAAAACGGGTGGTCACGGCGTCCTCTATCAAGATGGTTGGAAAATTTTCCACATCGAGATCGTCGAAGCGATCCGCCTGGTTTTCGATGTCGATCCACGCAAAGCAGACCTCCGGATGAGCGTCTGCGAGCAGGTCGAAACCTTCGCGATAATCGCGGCACGTCCCGCACCATTCGGCACACAGGCAGGCGACGAGCAGCGTGCCGGCGCTGGCCAGACGCTCGGCAATCTGATCGGCGTCGGTGTCGAGATTCAGCGCGGGCATGGTTCCTTGCGGTCCTCTTCGTAAGTGATTTGTCTGGCCTTGCAAGCAGCGGATTTTGTCGCGAATGTAGCATGACGTCGAAAAATCAGCGTTCAAGCCGGGCAAAACGTCCTCCCGGCAACGCGCCGATTCGCCCCGTCAATTCGAGTTGCAGCAGCAGGCTTTGTAACGTCGCTCCATTCATTTCGGTCCGTTCGGCAAGAATTTCAAGCGTCGCGGGCGAGTGTCCGAGTGCATCGAGCAGGTGTTCGGCTTCGGGGTTGGCAGGTTTTATCGATGCCGACGCCCATGATGCACTGGCCGGCTTGCCGCGCGAGGCGGACGCGGATCCTGACCCTGACCCTGATGCGCTCTGAAGTTCCAGCGCGAATTCGCTGGTGGCCGGGTCGGCGCCGGCCGCCGCCGCTGGACGTGCTTTTCCTCGCCTTCGTGGTTTCGACGCGGGAGCCTCCGCCACTCCGCTCGGGACCGCTAAACCGAACTCCTCGAGAATATCCTCGGGCGTTTCCACGAGCTTCGCCCCCTGCTTGATCATCCGATGACACTCGCGCGACAGCAGCGCGTGGATCGATCCCGGAATGGCGAATACATCGCGCCCTATCGCGTCCCATCGCGCCCCATTCCGTTGGCGAGCCGGGCAGTAATCAGTGCCCGAGCAGCGAACCCGAGCGCATGGCTGCTTCGACGATCAGCACGCCACTCACGAGTGCCGCGATCAACCGGTTGCGCTGCGGGAAATTGGCTGACCGGGCCGGTGTGCCGAGCGGCCATTCGGACACGATCGTGCCGTTTGTCGCAATTTCATGTGCGAGCGCGTGGTGCAGCGACGGATAGACGAGATCCGCGCCCAAGCCCGCCCCGATGCGCGGCGCCATCGATACCGAGCGCAAGCCCCGACACCACCGTCAAGCCCGCATCCGACAGCGCCTGGGCGAAGCGCCGGGCATCTTCGATATCTCGCGGCGTGGCGCTCCGGCTGCCGACAATCGCGACCGCCCGCACTTGGAGCAGGTCCAGCCGCCCCTTTACATATAGCAGCGGCGGTGGATCGGGCATGGTCAGAAGCGCTGGCGGATACGCTGAATTCGCGAGCGTGACGATTGTGTTGCCCGCCACCGACGCCCATTCAAGCGTGCGCGCAAGGCATTCTTCGAAGGAACCGAGTTCCGAGCGCGGCGGGCAGCCGAGCACGGCAAGCGCGGCTTTCTCACCGGCGATCGCCGCCAGCGCGTTAAACGGCTGGTTCAGCACCGCCTGCGGACCACCGAACTCGGCCAGCAACGCACGTAGCGCGATGGGCGGCAAACCGCTCGCATTCGCCAGTCGCAACCAGGCTGAAATGTCTTACGCACCGGTTTCGCCCAGATGGGGCGTGGTGTCGGCTGTCGGCATCTGGAAAGGCGTCATGTTAAAATTTTCATATCCCGAAATACGAAAGGATTGCCGAGCGGTCATGTTTCCGGCCGTTCGGGCAACGCGTTGCCGCTCCACGAGCAGCACTGACGCGGCGTTGAACCGACGCGTTTCAGCCCAATCATCTTCTCGATACCGGCACTCTTTTACAACCTGGCCGAATGGCCGACTATCGCGCGCTGCGGCGTGCGTCGATACTCTGAATCATGGCTCTGCTCAACATACTCAAGTACCCGGACAAGCGGCTGCACAAGGTCGCGAAGCCCGTAGAAGTCGTCAATGACCGGATTCGCAAACTGGTCGCCGACATGGCTGAAACCATGTACGCGGCACCCGGCGTCGGCCTTGCCGCGACCCAGGTGGATGTGCATGAACGCGTGATCGTGATCGACACCTCGGACACGCACAACCAGCTTCAGGCGTTCATCAACCCGGAGATCATCTGGGCGAGCGACGAGAAGAAGGATCACGAGGAAGGCTGCTTGTCGGTGCCGGGCATCTACGACTTCGTCGAGCGGCCGGAAAAGGTTCGCGTGCGGGCGCTCAACGAGAAAGGCGAGACGTTCGAAATCGACTGCGACGAGTTGCTCGCCGTGTGCATCCAGCACGAGATGGATCACCTGATGGGGCACGTGTTTGTCGAATACCTGTCGCCGCTCAAGCAAACGCGGATTCGCGGCAAGATGAAAAAGCTCGAAAAGGCGCTGTAACGCGTCGATTCACGAAGATTGATGCTGGAATTTGCAGGTTGCCCGATCGATGACTCAATCGCTGCGTGTCGTGTTTGCTGGAACGCCTGAATTCGCCGCCGCCGCGTTGGCCGCCATTCACGCGGCGGGTTTTCACGTGCCGCTCGTGCTGACGCAGCCGGACCGTCCGGCCGGGCGCGGGATGAAACTGGCCGCGAGCCCGGTCAAGCGCTTTGCCGTTGAACATGGCTTGCCGGTGGCGCAGCCGACCTCGCTCAGGCGCAATGGCAAGTATCCCGAGGAAGCGGTCGCCGCTATCGAGCGTTTGAAGGCCACGCCGCACGATGTCATGGTGGTTGCGGCGTACGGGCTGATCCTGCCGCAGGAAGTGCTCGATATCGCGCCGCTTGGCGCCATTAACATTCACGGCTCGCTGCTACCGCGCTGGCGTGGCGCTGCGCCAATCCATCGTGCGCTCGAAGCCGGCGACGCCGAGACGGGCATCACGCTCATGCAGATGGACGCAGGACTCGACACCGGCGCCATGATCCGCGAGGGCCGCATAGCAATTAGCCCGACAGACACCACCGCCACGCTGCATGAGCGCATGGCGCAACTGGGCGCTGAGCTGATCGTCGAAGCATTGCGCGATCTCGAGCGCGACGGCGCCTTGCCCGCCACGCCGCAGCCGCAAGACGGCGCGACCTACGCGCAGAAGATCGCCAAGCACGAAGCGGCGCTCGACTGGCGTCGTCCGGCGAGCATGCTCGCGCGCCAGATTCGCGCCTTCGATCCGTTTCCCGGCGCGTTCGGCACGCTCGACGGTGTTGTCGTAAAGATCTGGGCGGCCGAGCCGGTGGAATTGACGAGTGATGCCGAGGCTGGCGTGATCGTGGAAAGCGGCGCGGAGGGTGTCGTGGTTGCGTGTGCTCAGGGCGGCTTGCGTCTCACGCAGTTGCAAAAACCCGGTGGCAAACGTCTCTCCGTGCGCGAATTTCTTGCCGGATCGCCTATTGTTAAAGGGCAACGATTCGAACTTCGGGAAGTCGCGCCGGGAGCCTGAAACGGTGACCGCGCGAATGCACCCGCGCCGTAGCCGCAGCGGCTAAAGCCAGCCAAGAACACAATTCACCAAAGGTCCCGCGATGCTTGGAATCACCGGTTTCACGCTGTTTGTCGTCGCCGTCATGTTGCTAAGCGTCACGCCCGGGCCAGATACGGCGTACATCGTTGGCCGGAGCGTCGCGCAAGGACGTGGCGCGGGTGTGGTGTCGGCGCTGGGCATTGCGCTTGGGTGCATCGTGCATACGCTCGCTTGTGCGTTCGGGCTCACGGCGTTGCTGGCTGCGTCGGCGACTGCGTTCACCATCGTCAAGTTTGCCGGCGCGATTTATCTGATCTATCTGGGCGTGCGACTGATCTTCGCAAAGCCCGCAGCTGCGAAAGAGCGTGACAACCAAGCCGAAGAAACCCGTGTTCGCGCCGCGCCGAAATCGCTCCAGCAACTCTTCGCGCAAGGCTTTGTTACGAACGTGCTGAACCCGAAAGTAGTACTGTTTTTCGTCTCTTTCATTCCGCAGTTCGTCGCTGCCGACAGCGCGCACAAGACGTTGGCGTTCCTCGCGCTCGGGTTTGTGTTCGTGCTCGTCAGCACTTTCTGGAACGCGATAGTTGCCTGGATTGCGGGCAGCGTGACGCAACGCTTCTCTGGCAAGCCGAGCGTAAAGCTATGGCTGGACAGGGTCGTAGGTAGTGCATTCGTCGGATTGGGCATCAAGCTGGCGACTTCGCAAAGGTGATTGAATTTTTCCGGGATGCCCTTATCTAACATTTTGCTTACAATCTATGGCCGAACTGTTCGGTCAGGCAAAAAGGCCGTTTCGGCCGCTCGCGCTTAACGCGCATTGATATTGGGTGAGGAGTTCAAGACATGTTCAATTGGGTCAAAACCGCGATGCTGATGGCTGCGATCACGGCCCTTTTTGTCGTGATCGGCGGAATGATCGGCGGCAGCAAGGGTATGGCGCTTGCGCTGATCGTCGCCCTCGCGATGAATTTCTTCTCGTACTGGTTCTCCGACAAGCTCGTGCTGAAGATGTACAACGCACAGGAAGTCGACGAAGCCAGCGCGCCGCAGTTCTACCGCATGGTTCGCGAGCTTGCTACGCGCGCGCAGTTGCCAATGCCGAAGGTTTATCTCATCGACGAAGCCGCGCCGAACGCGTTCGCCACCGGCCGTAATCCGGAGCACGCGGCGGTTGCGGCCACTACCGGCATTCTGCGGGTGCTGTCCGAGCGCGAATTGCGCGGCGTGATGGCGCATGAGCTCGCGCACGTGAAGCATCGCGACATTTTGATTTCGACAATATCGGCGACCATGGCCGGCGCGATCTCGGCGCTCGCGAACTTCGCGATGTTCTTTGGCGGACGCGATTCAGACGGGCGGCGGTCGAACCCGATCGCGAGCATTGCAGTGGCGATGCTTGCACCGCTTGCCGGTGCGCTGATCCAGATGGCAATATCGCGCGCGCGCGAATTCGAAGCCGATCGTGGCGGGGCGCAGATTTCGGGCGATCCGCAGGCGCTCGCCAGCGCCCTCGAGAAAATTCACGCCTATGCAGCGGGCGTGCCGTTTCCGACCGCCGAGCAACATCCGGCCACCGCGCAGATGATGATCATGAACCCGCTGGCGGGCGGCGGAATCTCCAAGCTCTTTTCGACGCACCCCGCCACCGAAGAGCGCGTCGCACGCCTGATGGAGATGGCGCGAACCGGTCGGATGGAGTGATTGCACCAAGGGCGCAGGCCATAGACCCATCGCCGTTCAAGCGGCGATGGGTCTTGTCATAACAGCGGTCATAACAGCGGAACCCCCTTCAATCCCGTCCGTTCGGCCAGCATGCAGGCGCCTATCTCAGGCCCAAACCCCTCGCAAGTTACAATACTTCGTTTGTGCGGACCGGCATTGGCCGGCTCGAACGCCTTCGCCCCGACATGACCGAAAAGCCTTCCCGGCGCCGCGCCGTTTCATCTGCGGATAGCAGCCGAGCGTCGTCCGACGCCCGTCTCGCTACGCTTCACCTCGCTCCCGATTCACTCGCGTTCGCGCTCGATGCCGCCGCGCAAGCGGTCGGCGCCGTGCGCGCCGGTTCCGCGCTGCCCGCGGCGTTGCAGACGGTGATCGCGGCAACGCATGTGGCGGTATCGCGTGGAGCGACGCAGGACATCGCTTATCGCACATTGCGGCGTCTCGCCGTAGCCGACGCGTTGCTTGCAAAGCTGGTGCGCAAGGCGCCGCCGCCGCACGTATCGAATGTGATGGTCTGCGCGTTCGCACTGCTAGTGGACGACGAAGCCGACGCCGCTTACACGCCGTTTACCGTGGTCGATCAAGCCGTCAGCGCCATCGCCGCGCGGCGCGAGTTTGCGTTTGCGAAGGGTCTGGTCAACGCGGTGTTGCGCTCGTTCCTGCGTGAGCGCGACGCGCTGCTGACTGAGGTTCAAAGCGATCCGGTCGCGCGTTTCAACTATCCCGCGTGGTGGATCGACGCCGTCAAGCGCGGCCAGCCCGACGAATGGGAAAACATCCTGGACGCCGGTAACCGGCAAGGCCCGCTTACCTTGCGCGTGAATGCACGGCGGATGAGCGTCGCGCAATATCTCGACGTCCTCAAGGCCGAGCACATCGAAGCCGAAGCCGCGGGCATTCACGCCGTGCGCCTCAAAACACCGATGGCGGTCGACAAGATCCCCGGTTTTGCCGATGGCGTAGTCTCCGTTCAGGACGCCGGCGCGCAACTCGCCGCGCAGTTGCTGAACGCGCGCGACGGCATGCGCGTGCTCGATGCCTGTGCTGCGCCCGGTGGCAAAACGGGCCACGTGCTCGAACTCGCGAACGTAGAGTTGATCGCGGTGGAAAGCGATGCAGGGCGCGCGCGGCGCATTGGTGAGAATTTGCAGCGTCTGAATGTGCAAGCCGAGATTCGCGTGGGCGATGCCGGAGACCCGGCCGGTTGGTCGGACGGCGATCCGTTCGATCGTATTCTTGCCGACGTGCCGTGCTCGGCGTCGGGGATCGTGCGGCGTCATCCTGACATTCGCTGGCTGCGCCGTCCGACCGATATTGCCGCGCTGGTCGAAGAACAGCGCCGCATTCTCGCCGCGCTCTGGCCACTGGTTGCGAGCGGTGGCGAGTTGCTCTACGTTACGTGCTCGATCTTTCCCGAAGAGGGCGAGTTGCAGGCGCAGTGGTTTGGAGCGGTGCACGAAGATGCGGTACGATTGGACGCGCCGGGGCAATTATTGCCGACAGCCAGCCGAACCGGCACGGCTGGCTTGCAAGTATCACCGGACCCGGCCACGAACTCGCTGACGGACAATTCAGGCGAGGCGCAACGTACCCGCTTAACATTAACGCGGGACGCGGAAGCCTTTGCGGACCACGACGGATTCTTCTACGCGCGCTTTCAGAAACGGTGACGATCAAACGCTTTTTTCCGCTGCGGCTCGCGCCTGCCGGCCAGGCCCTGCTGGGCTTGTTGTTGAGCCTTGCGCTGTCGTTCATGAGCGTTTCGGCCGCGCAGGCCGATCCCATCGCTGTGCAGCGTGCGTCGTTGCAGGCGGACGGAACCGGCTGGAGCCTCGACGCCCGTTTCGACTTCGATCTCAACAGCAGTCTTGAAGATGCCGTGAACAAGGGCGTGCCTTTGTATTTCACAACCGATTTCAATTTGTCGCGGCCACGCTGGTATTGGTTCGACGAAGAACCGGTGAGCGTGTCGCAAAGCATCAGGCTTTCGTTTCAGCCGCTCACGCGCGAGTATCGTGTCTCCACGGGAGGCTTGCAGCTTGGCTTCGCCACGCTTCAGGAGGCGCTCGCGGTCGTCAAGCACGTAACGTCATGGCACGTGATCGATCGTAATCAGGTCAAGCCCGGCGAGACATATAACGCGTCGGTGCGCATGCAGCTCGACATAGCGTTGATGCCCAAGCCGTTCCAGATCGACGCGGTGAACAACCGCGACTGGAATCTCTCTTCCGACTGGAAGCGTTTCACTTTTACGGCGGCGACCAGTGCTAAATAAACTACGCCGCCGGCCGCTGCGCCGCACGAACATGACGGGCATCGTGGTTCGCGTGCTCGTGACGACGGTCGCGCTCACGGCCATTCTGCTGCTCGTGATGCTGGCGCTCGCCAGCGCGAACACCGAGTTCTTCGATCGCTATTATCAGTGGCTCTACGCCGCGAATCTCGCGGTAGCGGTCGTGCTGATACTCATTGTCATCGGGCTGCTGGCGATCATCATCACGCGGGTGCGGCAGGGTAAGTTCGGCACGCGGCTGCTCGCGAAACTTGCGTTTATCTTCGCGCTCGTGGGCGTGGTGCCGGGCGGAATCATCTACGTGGTGTCGTATCAGTTCGTGTCACGCAGTATCGAATCATGGTTCGACGTGAATGTGGAAACCGCGCTCACGTCGGGGCTCAATCTCGGGCGCGGCATGCTCGACGCATCGTTGTCGGATCTGCAGAATAAAGGCCGTCTGATGGGCGACCAGCTTGCCAGCGCCGATCCAACCAGCCTCACGCTCACGCTCTTGCGCCTGCGCGATCAGTTCAACGTGCAGGACGCGACCATCGTCGAACCAGCGAGAAGCGGCTCGGGCACCGCGCCCGATGTGCGCGTGGTGGCGCAGGCATCGAGTAACTTCGCCGCGCTCGTGCCCGACGATTTGCCATCGCCCCTGCAACTGAATCAGGCGCGCAGCCGGCCTTATGGGGCGATCGAAGGCGAGGTGGATGGCGATTCGAGTCAGACCGGGCCGAAAGGCGCGTTGCGGCTGCGGGTGATTGTAAAGATCCCCGACAGTTCCACCACCGAGTTGCAGCCAACGGAACGTTTCCTGCAGATCGAACAGCCGGTTAGTACCGGACTCGCCCGCAATGCCGATGCTGTGCAGCGCGCGTATCGCGAGTATCAGGAAAAGGCACTTGGGCGCACCGGTTTGCGCAAGATGTACATCGGCACGCTCACGCTCGCGTTGTTCCTCGCGACCTTCATTGCGATGATGCTGGCGCTCGCGCTCGGCAATCAGCTCGCCCGCCCGTTGTTCCTGCTCGCGCAAGGGACGAAGGAAGTGGCCGAGGGCGATTACACGCCCAAGCGCGAAGTGAAGTCGCGTGACGAACTCGGCTTCCTCACGCAGTCGTTCAACGCAATGACACGGCAGTTGTCTGAGGCGCGCGCGGCGGTCGAGAACAATCGCATTGCGCTGGAGCATTCGAAGGCGTATCTCGAGAGCATTCTCGCGAACTTGACGGCGGGCGTGTTCGTGTTCGACCGCCAGTTCCGTTTGACTACGGCGAACCGCGGTGCCGAGCGTATTTTCAGGCAGCCGTTCAATGGGTCATTGAATCTGCCGCTGGAGCAAATTGGCGTGTTGGCGGAGTTCGGCGCGATGGTCCGTAAAGCCTTCGCTGATCGCGACGCGGCGGCGAGCGGCAGTGGCCGGCCTATCGGCGATCGCGGTCACTGGCAGCAGCAACTCGCGGTTCCCGTACCCGGCGAGACCGATCCGCTGACCTTGCTGGTACGCGGCACGCAGTTGCTGACCCTGACCGAAAGCGATACCGACGACGCCGAGACAACCGGCTACGTAGTCGTATTCGACGATATCTCCGACGTCATCTCGGCGCAGCGTTCGGTTGCATGGGGTGAAGTGGCGCGACGGCTTGCGCATGAGATCAAGAACCCGCTCACGCCGATTCAATTGTCGGCCGAACGGCTGCAGATGAAGCTGGCTGACAAGCTCGCTCCCGCCGACGCTGACGTGCTCAAGCGCGGCGCGACCACCATCGTGAACCAGGTGCAGGCAATGAAGCAGATGGTCGACGACTTCCGCGAATACGCGCGCACGCCGCCGGCTGTTCTTGGCAACCTGCAACTCAACGATCTCGTGACGGAAGTGCTGACGTTGTATGGCATCGAAGAGGGCAAGAGTCATATCACCGTCGAGCTGACAAAATTGCCGGTGATTCGCGGCGATGCCACGCAGCTTCGTCAGGTGATTCACAACCTTCTGCAGAATGCACAGGACGCCGTGGCCGATGTCGCCGAGCCACGCGTGCTGCTTGAAACGAAGACAGTAGAATATGGCGACCCCGATGCCTCAGGACATGCCCGCGTAGCGGTGCGGTTGACGGTATCGGATAACGGTTCTGGTTTTCCCGCGCGAATTCTCTCGCGCGCGTTCGAGCCTTATGTGACGACGAAGGCCAAGGGCACGGGCCTGGGTCTTGCAACGGTGAAGAAGATCGTCGACGAGCATGGCGCGCGCATCGACATTCGTAATCGTTCGAAGACCGCTGACGTGATCGAAGGCGCGCAGATCTCGATTCTGTTCCTGCAACTCGCGGACGATACCGCCGAACCGGGCGCGACGCCGCCCTCGACGGCTGCGAGCCACGGAACGACAAAAGCATTAGTGCAGACAAGGGCAGCGTAAATGGCAACCATCTTGGTGGTAGACGACGAAATGGGTATCCGGGAATTGCTCTCGGAGATCCTGAGCGACGAAGGTCACGTGGTGGAGACGGCGGAGAATGCGCAGCATGCGCGGGAGTATCGATTGCGGCAGGCGCCCGATCTCGTGCTGCTCGACATCTGGATGCCCGACACCGACGGTGTGACGCTGCTGAAAGAATGGGCGGCGCAGGGCAAGCTCACCATGCCGGTGATCATGATGTCTGGCCATGCGACCATCGATACGGCGGTTGAAGCCACGAAGATCGGCGCGCTCAACTTCCTTGAGAAGCCGATCGCGTTGCAAAAATTGCTCAAGGCGGTCGAGCAAGGGCTGGCTCGCGGAACGGCGGCAGCGCCGATTGCAAACGCGGCCATGCGGCCGGCGTTGCCGGTGAGCGGTTCGACGGTGCCGGCATCTGCAGCGTTGCCGGTGGCTTCGTCGCTGAACTTAGGCGGTAGCGCCGATGGCAACGCGCTGGGCGCGGCGGCGAGTCCGGCGGGTGCGACGGCATCCATTTCCTTCGACATCCCATTGCGCGATGCACGCGATGCCTTCGAGCGCGCGTACTTCGAGTATCACCTGGCGCGTGAGAACGGCAGCATGACGCGCGTGGCGGAGAAGACGGGACTGGAGCGTACGCACTTGTACCGGAAGTTAAAGCAGCTTGGCGTTGACCTTGGTAAAAACAAGAGCGAGGCTTGACTGGCTTGGGTTCCAGGATCGTTGCAGTAAAAAGGTGCCAAAAAGCACTTGAGCGGCATAATCCACTTTGATATACTTTCGTTCTTCGTGGCCCGGTAGCTCAGTTGGTAGAGCAGCGGATTGAAAATCCGCGTGTCGATGGTTCGATTCCGTCCCAGGCCACCACAGTTGCAAAAAATGCCCGGAAACCGCAAGGTTTCCGGGCATTTTCAATTGTGTCCGGAAGGCGCGTTTGAGCTGCCAGCGAGCTGCCAACCCTCGTCGTCCCAATGCTGCCCCGGTGCGTCAAAACGGCGCCATGGTAAAATCCTTGGTTCTTCAAAGACTTGGGCGCAATGAGCTCGCAGCGCACCCGCTTTCGCCACCTATACTGGTGTGGCCCGGTGCTGACACTGCCGTCGCCAGGTCTAGCGCGAAATGCCACACCACGGCGCGCCTCTCAAGCCTTCATTCATGGAGTTCACGGTGACTCGGACAGACGCTAAAGACAGCGCATTGGTGCTGTTTTCCGGCGGCCAGGATTCGGCCACATGCCTCGCCTGGGCGCTCGATCGTTATACGACCGTCGAGACGCTCGGCTTCGACTATGGTCAGCGGCATCGCGTGGAACTGGAATGTCGGGAAGGCTTTCGTACGTCGTTGAAACAGCAGTTCCCGCACTGGGCTGAGCGGCTCGGCGAAGATCACATGATCGACCTGTCGGTCCTCGGTGCGATCAGCGATACCGCCATGACGCGCGAGATCGAAATCGAAGCGAGCGCGAACGGTTTGCCCAACACGTTCGTACCGGGCCGCAACCTCATGTTCATGACCATCGCAGCCGCCATCGCGTACAGGCGGGGATTGAAGGTGCTGGTCGGCGGCATGTGCGAGACGGATTTCTCGGGCTATCCCGATTGCCGCGACGACACCCTGAAGTCGCTGCAAATCACGCTCAATCTCGGCATGGACAGCCGCTTTCTGCTCGAGACGCCGTTGATGTGGCTCGATAAAGCCGATACCTGGCGGCTAGCCGAACAGCTAGGCGGCGAGGCGCTGGTGGAACTGGTGCGCGTCGAGACACACACGTGTTACGTCGGCGAGCGCGCCGAGCTCCACGAGTGGGGTTTCGGCTGCGGCCAATGCCCGGCATGCAAGCTGCGCAAGCGCGGCTACGAAGCCTACAAGTCGGGCGAGCAAGTCACCACCGAACCGGTTTAATCATGACGTACGCAGTAAAGGAAATTTTCTACACGTTGCAGGGCGAAGGCGCGAACGCCGGCCGTCCGGCTGTGTTCTGCCGCTTTGCCGGCTGCAATCTCTGGTCCGGTCGCGAGGAAGATCGCGCGGACGCCGTGTGCCAGTTTTGCGATACGGATTTTGTCGGCACGGACGGCGAGAATGGCGGCAAATATCGCACGCCGGCTGAGCTTGTCGCGATGATCGCGTCGCAATGGCCTGATGGCGAAGCGCATAAGTTCGTGGTCTGTACGGGCGGTGAGCCGATGCTGCAAATCGACCAGCCTTTCGTCGATGCCCTGCATGCAGCGGGCTTTGAAATGGCCATCGAAACGAATGGGTCGCTGCCGGTGCTGGATGGCATCGACTGGATTTGCGTGAGCCCGAAAGCCGGCGCGCCGCTGGTCGTGACGAAGGGCAACGAGTTGAAAGTCGTCGTGCCGCAAGACAATCAGCCGCTCGCCGATTACGCGAAACTCGACTTCCAGTATTTCCTTGTGCAACCCATGGACGGCCCGTCGCGCGACATCAATACGAAGCTCGCGATCGACTGGTGCAAGCGGCATCCGCAATGGCGCCTGTCCATGCAGACGCACAAGTACCTCAACATCCCCTAACGCGAATCACGCCCAAGCTGAGCCGACGTGCAGACGATTACCCGAAAACTCGAATTCGATGCGGGCCACCGCATCCCCGATCACCGCAGCCAGTGCCGTAACCTGCACGGCCATCGTTACGTGCTCGAAATCACGCTGCAAGGCGAACTCGTCGAAACCGAAGGTGCGCCGGATCGCGGCATGGTGATGGACTTCGCCGATGTCAAGGCGCTGGCAATGGAACACCTGGTCAACAAGTGGGACCACGCGTTCATCGTCTATGCACGCGACGAAAAAGTACGCGGTTTTCTCGAGTCCATGGCTGACCATAAAACCATCGTGCTCGACCGTATTCCGACCGTTGAAAATCTCGCCGGCGAGGCGTTCCGGATTCTCTCCGGCGTCTACGACGCGCACTATGGCGTCAATCTGAAGCTCAAGCGCATACGCCTGTATGAAACGCCGAATTGCTGGGCTGACGTCGAAGGCATCTAAAGTCTCCGAGGTCGCGGCTTCCAAGGCTGGCCTCCTGCCAGCGCGCTTTTGTCACGGTATGATCGTTGAACAAGCCGCACGTTTTGCTGCGGCGCATTCCAGCGACATAGCCCTATCGGAGCGAGACATGCCTGCCAACTATCCCGTCGTGTTTGATCTATCCGAGATCCCGCGATGAGCACCTACACCAATCTCCTCAAGCAGCGCCTCAACGAATCCGGCACGTTGTTCGGTCTGTGGTTGTCGCTCGGCAGCGCGGACGTGGCCGAAGCCGTGGCGCATGCGGGCTTCGACTGGCTCTGTATCGACATGGAGCATTCGCCGAACGACAGCCACGACGTCGTCGCGCAACTTCGCGCGATTGCCGCAGCGCACTTGCCCACTGAGCCGATCGTTCGCGTGCCGGCGCATGAAGGCTGGCTCGTGAAACGCGTGCTCGACGCAGGCGCGCGCACGCTGATGTTCCCGAACGTGGAGTCGGCGGAAGAGGCGGCACACGTCGTGCGTCTCACGCAATATCCGAGCGCAGATGCACGCGATGGCTTGCGCGGCGCGGCCGGCGCAGTGCGCGCAGCGGCATACGGAATCCGGCGCGATTACGTGGGTTCGGCCAACGCGCAGATATCGACGATTGTGCAGATCGAGTCCGAGCAGGCGCTCGCGAACGTCGACGCGATTGCGGCGACGCCTGGCGTGGATTGCCTGTTCATCGGACCAGCGGATCTGGCCGCGAGTCTCGGCCATCTCGGCGATACGAAACATCCGGATGTGCAGGCGGCGATCACGAAGATCATCGATACCGCGAAACGCGCGGGCATCGCGAGCGGCATCTTCGCGCTTGATGTTGCGAGCGCGCGGTTGTACGCGGAAGCCGGCGTGAAAGTGATCGCGTTATCGGCGGATGTGGGCTGGCTGTTAAAAGCGACGCGACAGGCGTTGCAGGAGGCAAGGGCATGAAACCCGGAATATTGGGCGCAGTTTTCATGGCGGTGACGGTGACGGTGACATTGGCGTGCAGTGCAGCAAACGCGCAGACCATCAAGAACAGTGATCTGGCGACGCAAAGTGCCGTCGCCGATTACAACGCGGGCAACTTTGGCGCGGCGCGCTCGGAGTTTCTACGTGCGGCGAAGAAGGGCAGTCGCCTCGCCGAATTCAATTACGCGATGATGCTGGTGAATGGCGAAGGCGGTCCGGCGGATGTGGACGAAGGCAAAAAGTGGTTGCGCAAAGCCGCCGATGCCAACATGACGCAAGCGCAATTCGTGTACGGCAAGATGTTCGACGACGGCGAGTTTGTCGACCGCGATCCAATCGAGGCGCACCGCTGGTTTCTGCGCGCGGCGAACCAGGGCCACGTCCAGGCGCAACTCGCGCTGGCGAATCAATTCCTCGATGGCCGAGGCACACCGCGCGACAACGCGCAGGCGTTCGTCTGGTACAAGAAGGCGGCCGAAGGCGGCGATATGACGGCGCAATACGTGGCCGGATCGTTTTATGAACGCGGCGGCGATGGCGTGCAGAGGAACATCAACGTGGCGCGCGCGTATTACGCAGCGGCGGCGGCGCAGGGCGATCCTGCGGCGAAGCTGAAGTATCAGCAACTCAGCGCGGAACTCGCGCGGGAACGGCCGCAATAAAACAAAAGCCCGCGATGAAAACATCATCGCGGGCTTGGCCGTCACAACGTGTGATTTAGAGAAACCCTAGCCTTTCATCAGCCGCTTTTGCCGTGACACGCTCATGATGAGACCGATCGCGACGCCGAGCGTCGTCAGCGCGGTTCCTCCGTAACTCATGAACGGCAGCGGTACGCCGACCACCGGCAGAATCCCGCTCACCATCCCGATATTCACGAACGCGTAAGTAAAGAACGCCATGGTCAGCGATCCGGCCAGCAAGCGTCCAAACAGCGTCGCCCCGTTCGCCGCGATAAACAGCCCTCGCGCGATCAACGCCATGTAGAGGAAGAGCAGCACGAGCCCGCCCACGAGCCCGAATTCCTCCGAAAACACCGCGAAAATGAAGTCGGTATGTTTCTCGGGGATGAACTCCAGATGCGCCTGCGTACCCTTTAACCAGCCCTTGCCGAAGGTACCGCCCGAGCCAATCGCAATCACGGCCTGAATGGTGTGGAAGCCTTTGCCGAGCGGATCGGAGGTCGGGTCGAGCAGCGTGCAGATACGGTGCTTCTGGTAGTCGTGCATCAGCGGCCAGTTCACTTCCGGCTGGCAAATCCGCTCCTGGAATATGCCGATACTCGCGACCACCATCACGCCTGCAACGAGAATCGGCACGATCAGCTTGAAACTCAAACCCGCGAAATAGATCACGAAGAGGCCCGCCGCGAACACCAGCACGGCAGTGCCGAGATCCGGCTGCTTGGCGATTATCGCGACCGGCAGGATCAGGATCACGAAGCCGACGATGTAATCCCACCAGCGGACGCCGCCTTCACGCCGCTGGAAATACCACGCGAGCATGAGCGGCATCGCGATCTTCATGATCTCCGAGGGCTGGATCACCACGCCCACGTTTAGCCAGCGTTTCGCGCCTTTGCGGGTCAGCCCGAACGTAGCGACCGCAATCAGCAGCGCCATACCGACGGTATAAAGCGGCACGGCGAAACGCATCAGCGTGGGCGGCGGTACGTTGGCGAGAATCCACATCAGCCCGAACGTCAGCATGATGTTGCGCAACTGGTCTTCCACACGGCCGGGGACATCGAGACTTGCGCTATACAGCGTCACGATGCCCACGCACAGCAGCAGGAACACGATCAGCGCGAGCGGTTTGTCGAAGCCCGCGAACATGCGCTTCGTGCGTTCGAGCCAGACGCGCTTGTCGAATTGCAGCGCTTGCATGGCGATTCTCCTTTACTCGTCGATGCCGCCAGACGGCGTCAACGTCTGGATGGCGCCTTTGCCGATGTTGCGGGGAATCGCGGCGCTCGGCGCGGGTTCCTTCGGCGGTGGCGGCGGTGTCGGTGCGGCGGGGGCCTTGCGGACCTCGGCTGTGCGGGTGACTTCCTTCGCGTTGGCAACAGCCGGCGCTTTCGATGCAGTTGCTGGCCGCGCCATTTCCCGCGCTTCCGTGGCGATGGGCGGGACCGGCACGCGCGGCGCTTCGAGCGCGCGCAACATGCTCGGCGCGACGGGAACGGCCGATGCCGCCGACGCCGCTTCGGCTCCGCTGCTTGCCGAGGCAGCCGAAGCGGACGCCGCAGCCGCACCGGACGCCGCCAATGGCTTGAACGCCGGCGAGGCGGCCGTCACGGAAGCGGGCAGCGCCGCGTCCACGGGGCTTTGCGCGCCACCGATCACCGGCGCATCAGCATCTTCCGTCGCCGATGCCGCCGCTGCCACGGCCGCTGCTTCCGCGCCGGGTTTCAGTCTGTCGACGAGGTAATAATCGAGCACTTTCCGCGCGATCGGCCCGGCCGATTCCGCGCCCCAGCCGCCGTTTTCCACGATCAGCGCAACGGCGATAGTCGGATGGTCCGCCGGCGCGAACGCGATAAACAACGCGTGGTCACGCAAATGTTCCGCTGTCGCGTGACCCGAATAATTCGCACCCTGCAGCGAGTAGACCTGCGCCGTACCGGTTTTACCGGCCGCCACATAAGGTGCGCCGCGGAAAATCTTGGCGCCCGTGCCGCTAGTGATCACCCCTTCCATCGCGTGCTTGATGAAGTCGACGTCCACTTGCTTGACGGCAATCCTGTCGCTCGGATCGCGCACGGTGATGCGTACCGCCTTGCTGATCGGATTCTCGACTTCCTTCACCAGGTGCGGCTTCATGACCACGCCGTCGTTCGCAAGCGTAGCGGTCGCGTGCGCGAGTTGCAGGATCGTGAACGAGTTATAGCCCTGTCCAATACCCAGGCTGATCGTCTCGCCTTCATACCAGCGCTGCTGTTCCGGCTTCCGGTACGCCTTCTTTTTCCAATCCGTCGACGGAAGGATGCCGCGCGCTTCGCCGTTGATATCGATACCCGTGATCTGGCCGAATCCCCACGGCTTCATGAAACCGGCCATCGCGTTCACGCCGAGATCGTGCGCCAGCATGTAGAAATACGTGTCGTTGGAGACCACGATCGCGCGATTCATGTCGACCCAGCCTTGCCCTGCGCGCACGTCGTTGCGGAAGGTGTGGCCGCCGAACGTGTACGAACCCGGGTCCTGGAAACCCCAATTGGTCGTGCGTTTGTGCAGCGTGAGCGCGGCGAGCGCCAGGAACGGTTTGTAGGTGGAACCGGGCGGATACGTGCCGTGCAGCGGCCGGTTAAGCAGCGGGTGATCGGGCGAGTTGTTGAGCGAATCCCAGGTCTGCTGGTCGATGCCATCGACGAACGAATTCGGGTCGAAACTCGGTGCCGAGACAAACGCGAGCACGTCGCCCGTCGACGGTTCGATGGCGACCAGCGCACCGCGCTTGTCTGCGAACGCCTGTTCGGCGACCTGCTGCAAGCCGATATCCAGCGACAACACCAGGTTGTTGCCCGGCGTAGCTTGCGTGCGCGACAGCGTGCGCACCGGCCGGCCGCCTGCGGTGACTTCCACTTCCTCGAAGCCGGTCAAACCGTGCAGCTCCGTCTCGTAGCTCTGCTCCACACCGATCTTGCCGATGTAGTCAGTACCCTTGTAATTGTTCGCGTCCAGACGCGGGTCGTAGTGATCGGTATCGGCGTCGTTCTGGTCGCTCGCTTCGTCGATACGTTCCTGATCGCGCTGCGAAATCCGCCCGATATAGCCGATCACATGCGCCGCCGTCGGCCCGAGCGGATATTGCCGGAACAGCCGCGCACGCACTTCCACGCCCGGAAAGCGGAACCGCTGCGCGGTGAAACGCGCGACTTCCTCGTCGGTGAGACGCGTGCGGATGGGCAAGCTCTCGAAATTCTTCGAGTCTTCCAGCAGCTTTTTAAAGCGCCGCCGGTCGCGCTGATCGACGGGAATCACCGTCGCGATGCGATCGATTTCATCGTCGAGCGTGGTGCCGATCTTCGATGGCGTGATTTCCAGCGTGTATGCAGAGTAATTCTTCGCGAGGACCACGCCGTTGCGGTCGGTGATGATGCCGCGGTTCGGCACGATCGGCGCGACGGAGATGCGGTTTTCATCGGCTTGCAGCGAGTATTTGCTGAAATGCCAGACCTGCAGATACAGGAACCGCACGCCGATCAGCCCGAAGCAGACGAACACGAACAGGCCGGCGGCAGCCACACGCAGGCGAAACTTCGATAACTGTTGTTCGGCGTTCTGAAATTCGGTCATGCAATCTTCGCGGGGACCGCGTGTGTGGCGTATGTGGCGTATGTGGCGTGCAGCAGGCGCTTGAATCTACTTAGATTGGACGCGTGTCGTCGGGATCGGTTGCGCGGCGCTGCGGAATCAGCAGCAGGAAACTCGCGAGCGGCCACAAAATGGCTTCCACGAACCCGTCGATCAGATAGCCCCAGCCGGGAAACGCTGCGCCCGTCAGCAGGCGGATCATGAACGGCACGATTTGCGCGCCGATCAGCAAGGGCGCGACCACGAACGTTTGCACCGGCAGAGACATCCACAATACGCGCCTGTGAATCGTGATGGCACCATACGACAACAGCGTATATGCCAGTGCATGCTCACCGAGCAGACTGGCGTTGTGAACGTCCATCAGCATGCCGAGCATGAACGCGATACCCATGCCCACGCGACGCGGCTGGTGAACGTTCCAGAACAGCAGCACGAGCGCGACGAAATCCGGGATGCCGAAGGTGCGGCCCCACGGCAACAGGTTCAGCAAGAACGCAGTGGCCAGACTGAACGCAATGAAGTACGGATTGACCGGCTGCAGGATGTATTGCGGACGGTTCATGGTGCGGCTCCGGGCGCGGGCTTGCGGGCAGGTTCAGCTTTCCTGGCGTGCTCGGATTTTTCAGGTTTCTTCGCGGCGGCGGGTTCGGTTTTCTTCGCGACGGCAGCCGGTTCCGGGTTTTTCGTAGCGGCGGCCGTGGCGGCGGCCGTGGCGGCGGGCGCACTCGCCGCATTCGCGGTCCCGGGCGCGCTGGCGCCTTTCGCCGTGGCTGCCTTGCCTTTTTTGCCCTTGCTGTCCTTCGCTTCCTTGGCCGCGGCCGCTGCTTCGACTTCTTCAGGATTCGGCGGCTGATTGACCTCGTAATGCAGCACGAGCAACTGACGCGCGCCGCGTACCGGTGCGATCGGCAAACAGACTACGCGGGCGAATGCGGTATCGGCTTGTTTGTCGACGCGAACCACTTTCGCCACCGGCAATCCCGGCGGATAAATGCCGTCCAGACCGCTGGTCACGAGTTCGTCGCCGGTTTGCACGTCGGCGCTGATCGGCACGAAACGCAGATCGAGCGTGTCGCCCTTTGGCGTGCCGTAGATTACGCTGCGCAAACCGGTCCGCACGATTTGCACGGGCACGGCCTGATCCTTGTCGGAGAGCAGCGTCACTTCCGATTGCAGCGGGAACACGCGAGTAACCTGCCCAATCACGCCGTCTTCGTTGACCACCGGCGCGCCGTTCTGGATGCCCTGCTGCGCACCCTTGCCGATCACGACTTTTTGCGTGAAAGGATCGCGAGTGTCGTACTGCACTTCGACAGGCGTGGTTTGCGTGCTGGCGCGCGAGCCGAGCTGGAGCAGCGAGCGAAGATGCGCATTTTCGGCGTTGAGCTGGGTTGCATCGCCCGCTTTCACCGACAACTGGAGGTTCTTTTCTTTCAGCTTGGTATTTTCATTGCGCAGGGCTGCGCTGGTGACGGCCAGATCGGCGGCGCCCATGAAAATGTCGCGTGGAACGAGCGCGGCGCGCTGCAGCGGATACAAACCTGCGCCCAGCACGCCGCGCACGATTTCGAGCGTGTTGAAGCGCGCGTCGGAGATCAGCAGGGCGAGGGCAAGCACCACGAAGAAGATCAATCGCGCGAGAGCGGATGGACCTTGCTTAAAAAGTGGCGGCGGACTGTATTCCATGGTCGGCGCCGAGGGCGTGATCGGTTGGTTCGATGCAGCGGGTCCGCGTGCAGACGCGGCCCTGCCCAGCGCCGTTCACACCGGCCCAATTGAAGCCGGGCCGAGTGAACGATTGCGCGAGTCGCATATTACGCGCACGTCGCAGTCGGTGCATTGAGCGAGTGCGTGCTGTTGGCGCCTTCGTGAAAGGCGTCAAGGCTTACTCGTAGGAGAAGATGCTGCCGAGCTTGTCCATGCGTTCGAGCGCCATGCCCGAACCGCGTACGACGCACGTCAGCGGATCTTCAGCGACGAGCACCGGCAAGCCGGTCTCTTCCGCGAGCAACCGGTCGAGATCGCGCAGCAACGCGCCACCGCCGGTCAGCATCATGCCGCGCTCGGCAATGTCGGCGCCCAGTTCCGGCGGCGTCTGTTCCAGTGCGATTTTCACCGACGAAACGATCTGGTTCAGCGGATCGGTCAGTGCTTCGAGAATTTCGTTGCTCGAAATGGTGAAGCTGCGCGGAATGCCTTCCGACAGGTTGCGGCCCTTGACTTCCATCTCCTTGACTTCGGAGCCCGGGAAAGCCGAACCGATTTCCTTCTTGATGGCTTCAGCCGTCTGCTCGCCGATCAACATGCCGTAATTGCGACGGATGTAATTGACGATAGCTTCGTCGAACTTGTCGCCGCCCACGCGCACCGAACCCTTGTACACGATACCGCCGAGCGAAATCACGCCCACTTCGGTCGTGCCGCCGCCGATGTCGACGACCATGGAGCCCGTTGCCTCGGACACCGGCAAGCCGGCGCCGATAGCCGCTGCCATGGGTTCCTCGATCAGGTACACCTGCGACGCGCCGGCGCCGTGTGCCGCTTCCTTGATGGCGCGGCGCTCGACCTGGGTCGAGCCGCACGGCACGCAGATGATGATGCGCGGCGAAGGCGAGAACATCCGCGATTCGTGCGCAGTCTTGATGAACTGCTTGATCATCTGTTCCGTGACGGTGAAGTCGGCAATAACGCCGTCCTTCATCGGCCGGATGGCTTCAATGTTGCCCGGCACTTTGCCGAGCATCTGCTTCGCTTCGCGGCCGACGGCCTGAATGGTTTTCTTGCCATTCGGACCGCCTTCCTGGCGGATGGAAACCACCGAGGGCTCGTCAAGGACGATGCCCTTGCCTCGCATGTAGATCAGCGTGTTGGCGGTGCCGAGATCAATCGCCAGATCGTTTGAAAAGTAGCTGCGCAAAAAACCGAACATTCAAAATCCTGTCTCGCTGGGAGCCGTGCCTCGCTTCGAGCGCCAAAGGACGGCAGCGGAAAAAATGACAGCCTGCCACGGGACCCATTTTTGGCCACGCAAATTGCAAGACTGCGAAGAAATCTACCGGAGGATGCAAGCGAACCAGGCGTGCACTTTTCTTAAAAATCTGTAACTAAGAACAGGCCGCTGGTAAGTCGATCCGGATTTGGGTCGAACGCGTAATGATACCTTATAATTTTGGGGTGTTCGAAGGAAAAGGACGGTACATTTTGCCATCCTCGAGCCTGCTTTTTAGGGCTCCTTTCTCTCGAATGGCAGTCGCGCTCTTTGCTAGCGCGTAAGTTGAAAAAAAACCGGTGATCGAATGTCCCTGACCCTGACCGATGTAAAACGCATTGCGCACCTCGCCCGGCTCGAGCTCCCCGAGCACGAGGCCGAACCCACGCTGGCGCGGCTGAACGACTTCTTCGGTCTCGTCGAGCAAATGCAGGCCGTGGATACCACCGGTATCGAACCGCTTGCGCATCCGATCGAGCAGATCGAGAAAGCCGAGCTGCGTTTGCGAAACGACGCTGTGACTGAGCAGGTAGACCGTGAAGAGTTCCAGCGGCCCGCGCCGGCCGTGCGCGACGGGCTGTATCTCGTGCCTAAGGTGATCGAATAAGCGATCGAATGAACGTCGTGCCTTGAGCCAACGCACGGGCACGGGCAACGCAATATACGCACGAAAACGCACGAAAACTAAAAGGCGCGCGGGACGCGGCGCCCATCAGGAAGAACGTAATGCATCAAAAAAGCTTGACCGAACTGCGCGCGGCACTCGACGCAAAAACCCTCTCCGCCGTCGAACTTGCGCAACTCTTTTTGCAGCGCATAGAAGCCGCGAAGAACCTCAATGCGTTCATCAGCGTCGACCAGGACCTCACGCTCGCCCAGGCCAAAGCCGCAGATACGCTCATCGCCAAAGGCCAGGCAGGGGTGCTGACCGGTCTGCCGATCGCGCATAAAGACGTGTTTGTCACGCGCGGCTGGACCTCGACGGCCGGGTCGAAGATGCTCGCGAACTACACGAGCCCATTCGACGCCACGGTCGTCGAGCGCCTCAAGAATGCAGGCGTGGTAACGCTTGGCAAGACCAATATGGACGAATTCGCGATGGGTTCGTCGAACGAGAATTCGTATTTTGGTCCGGTCAAGAACCCGTGGGATCTGAAAGCCGTGCCGGGCGGATCGTCGGGCGGCTCGGCTGCGGCCGTCGCTGCGCGCCTCGCGCCCGCTGCCACCGGCACGGACACCGGCGGCTCGATTCGCCAGCCCGCGTCATTCACCGGCATTACCGGCATCAAGCCCACGTACGGCCGCGTTTCGCGTTACGGCATGATCGCGTTCGCGTCGTCGCTCGATCAGGGCGGACCGATGGCCCGCAGCGCCGCGGATTGCGCGCTGCTGCTCAACGCCATTGCGTCGTTCGATCCGCGCGACTCGACCAGCCTCCAGCGCGAGGACGAAGATTACACGCGCTATCTCGGCCAGCGCTGGTCCGGCGACGATGCGGCCAAACCGCTCGCCGGCTTGCGCATCGGCTTGCCGAAAGAGTTCTTCGGCGAGGGCCTGAGCGCTGAAGTGCGTAGCGCCATCGAGGTCGCCTTGAAGCAATACGAAGCGCTCGGCGCAACGCTTGTCGAGGTAACGCTGCCGAAAACCGAGCTGTCGATTCCCGTGTACTACATCATCGCGCCGGCGGAAGCGTCGTCGAATCTGTCGCGTTTCGATGGCGTTCGGTATGGGCATCGCGCGGCTGAGTACACCGACTTGCTGGATATGTACAAGAAGTCGCGCGCCGAAGGTTTCGGGCCGGAAGTGAAGCGGCGGATTCTCGTCGGCGCGTACGTGCTGTCGCACGGCTATTACGACGCGTATTACGTTCAGGCGCAGAAAATCCGCCGCATCATCGCGCAGGATTTCCAGGAAGCGTTTAATCACTGCGATGTGATCATGGGGCCGGTGGCGCCATCGGTGGCATGGAACCTCGGTGAGAAAGCCGACGATCCCGTCCAGATGTATCTCGCCGATATCTACACGCTGTCGATCAGCCTCGCCGGTTTGCCGGGCATGAGCGTGCCGTGTGGTTTCGGCGCCGCGGGCAGCGCGCATTCCACGCGGCCGGTAGGCTTGCAGATTATCGGCAACTATTTCAACGAAGCCCGGTTGCTGCAGGTCGCCGACGCGTTTCAGCGCGCGAGCGACTGGCATTTGCAATCACCGGCAGGAGTATGAGCATGCAATGGGAAGTCGTCATAGGACTGGAGACGCACGCGCAGTTATCGACTGTCTCCAAGATTTTCTCGGGCGCGGCCACGCAGTTCGGCGCAGAGCCGAACACGCAGGCCTGTCCCGTCGATCTGGCGTTGCCGGGTTCGCTGCCCGTGATGAACCGCGGCGCTGTAGAGCGTGCGATTCGTCTCGGCCTCGCCATCGGCGCGACTATTGCGCCGCGCAGCATTTTTGCGCGCAAGAATTATTTCTATCCCGATCTGCCGAAGGGTTATCAGATCAGCCAGTTCGAAACGCCGGTTGTGCAGGGCGGCAGCGTCACGATCCAGGTTCCGGCGAACGAAAAAACCGGCATGGCCGCGTACGAAAAGACCGTCAACCTGACGCGCGCGCATCTGGAAGAAGACGCCGGCAAGTCGCTGCACGAGGACTTCGCGGGCATGACGGGTATCGATTTGAATCGCGCGGGCACGCCGTTGCTGGAGATCGTTACAGAACCGGAAATGCGCAGCGCCGCTGAAGCGGTGGCCTATGCCAAAAGCCTGCACAGCCTCGTGCAATGGCTCGGCATCTGCGACGGCAACATGCAGGAAGGCTCGTTCCGCTGCGACGCGAACGTCTCCGTGCGCCCGGTCGGTCAAGCCGAATTCGGCACGCGCGCTGAGATCAAGAACCTGAACTCGTTTCGCTTTCTTGAAGAAGCCATCCAGTACGAAGTGCGCCGGCAAATCGAGTTGATCGAAGACGGCGGCACGGTCGTGCAGGAAACGCGTCTTTACGATCCCGACAAGCGCGAAACGCGCTCCATGCGCAGCAAGGAAGATGCGCACGATTACCGCTATTTTCCCGATCCCGATCTGATGCCGTTAGTGATCGATGAGGCGTGGATCGCGCGGGTTCGCAGCGAACTGCCCGAACTGCCCGAAGCGATGCAAACGCGTTTCGTCGAGCAATACGGTTTGACGCCGTATGACGCGGCGGGGTTGACGTCGTCCAAGGCAATGTCGGCGTATTTTGAAAGCGTCGTTGGCGTAGTCGGGCCGGCGCACGCGAAGCTCGCGGCCAACTGGCTGATGGGCGAAGTATCGTCGCAGCTGAATCGCGAATCGCTGGATATTTCGAACTCACCGGTGTCGCCTGCGCAGCTCGGGCTCGTGATTCAGCGCGTGGCCGACGGCACGATCTCGAACAAGATCGCCAAGGATATTTTCCAGGCGATCTGGGAAGAGAAAGCCACCGATGACGCCGCCGCTGACCGGATTATCGAAGCGAAGGGCTTGAAGCAGATTTCGGATACGGGCGCGCTCGAAGCGATCATCGACGAAGTGATGGCGGCGAATCAGAAGTCCGTCGACGAGTATCGTTCGGGCAAGGAGAAGGCGTTCAACGCGCTGATCGGCCAAGCCATGAAAGCGACGAAGGGCAAGGCGAATCCGCAGCAGGTCAACGAGCTTTTGAAGAAGAAATTATCCTCTTGAGCTGACGGCTGCTGGACTATTCGCGGGTTGCTGCTGGTCCAGTCTGGCAGCAACCCTTTGTTTTATTAACCGGGAGCGCACGCTTGGCCAAAAAACCGGATCTCGATGATTATCGCGTGCCGTATTTCGACGGTAAGAAATTCAAGCCGTTCGATCTTGCTGCCATCGATACCGCAGCGAAGCCGTTTTCGCTGGGGACGAAAGATCAGGATCGTGTGCGTTTGAGCGAGTTGGGCGCCGCACTAGATCAATTGCAGGAGAAGCTGCACGCGCAACGCACGCAGCGCGTTTTACTCATTCTGCAAGGCATGGATACGAGCGGCAAGGACGGTACCGTTCGCAGCGTATTTCATGAAGTCGATCCGCTCGGTTTGCGCATCGTGCCGTTCAAGGCGCCTTCCGAACGCGAAGCCGCGCACGATTTTCTCTGGCGTGTTCATTCGCAGGTGCCGGCCGCGGGCGAGTTCGCCATTTTCAATCGCAGCCAATACGAAGACGTGCTCGTGCCGCGGGTGCTGAAACAGATCGATCAGCAAGAATGTGAACGTCGTTATCGGCAGATTCGCGAGTTCGAAGCGCTGCTCGCTGACAACGGCACGACGATCGTGAAGTGCTTTCTGCATATATCGAAGGACGAGCAGCGAGCGCGATTACAGGCGCGTATCGATACTCCGGAGAAGCACTGGAAGTTCGACCCATCGGATCTCGAAGCCCGCAAACTCTGGGACGATTATCGCCAGTCTTATCAAGACGCACTGGGCGCGACATCGACGCAGATTGCACCGTGGTTCGTGATTCCCGCCGATTCGAAGACGCACCGCAACGTGATGGTTGCGGAGTTGATGGTGCGCATGCTGCAGGGATTGAAGCTCGAATATCCGCCGGCGAAAGAGTCGCTGAAAGGGATCAAGGTCGAGTAGTTCACCAACATACAAGGATGCTTCATGTTTCGTGTCATCACCGCTAATTTGAACGGCATTCGGTCGGCCGCCAAGAAGGGTTTTTTCGATTGGTTCGGCGAGCAGGATGCCGACGTCGTCTGTGTGCAGGAGATCAAGTGCGCGCAGGACGACCTGACGCCGGAGTTTCTTGCGCCGCATGGCTTTCAGGGTTACTTCCAGCACGCAGTGAAGAAAGGATATTCAGGCGCAGGGCTTTATACGAAGCACGAGCCGGATGAGGTGATCATTGGGTTCGGGAGTGAAGAGTTTGATCCTGAAGGGCGTTATGTGGAGGCGCGCTTTGGGGATCTATCGGTGATCTCGGTATATGTGCCTTCGGGGTCCAGCGGTGAAGAACGGCAGCAGGCCAAGTACCGGTTCATGGACGAGTTCATGCCGCATCTTGAAGAGATAGCCAAGAAGCGAGAAGTGATTTTGTGCGGCGACGTGAACATCGTGCACAAAGAAATCGACATCAAGAACTGGAAGAGCAACCAGAAGAACTCGGGTTGCCTGCCGGAGGAGCGCGCGTGGCTCACGCAACTCTTTGACGAAAAGGCTTACGTCGATGTCTTCAGAACGCTCGATCAGCGGCCTGAGCAATATACATGGTGGAGTAATCGCGGCCAGGCTTACGCGAAGAACGTGGGGTGGCGCATCGACTACCAGATCGCGACGAAGGGTGTTGCGGACACGGCGACGGCCACGTCTGTTTTCCGCGATATCAAGTTCAGCGATCACGCGCCGCTGATTATTGATTACGACTGGAAGGTTTAAAGCCGCGGTTTTTTGAACCGACCCATTCCCGCGTAATTCGGCAACTGGTCCACCGTCTTCCCGATCGCTTTTGCGTAGAGCGGCATCATGTCGGGCAAGCGCTTCATCAGATCGTGTACGCGTGCCGCGCCAAACGGATGCATCCAGATAAAACCGTTCGGTGTGCGCCGCGTGCGCGCATCAATCTTCTTCCATAACGTTACGGCAGCGCGCGGATCGTAACCCGCACGCGACGCAATCTCGCTACCGATCACATCGGCTTCGGTTTCATCGGCGGGTGTATATCGCATGGCCAGCAATTGCTCGCCAATACCGAGCGTGGTCGAGCTGATATCGGCGAAACCGAATAGCGGCGGAATCGTTCCCGTGCTCAGTTGCGCCGCCTGCTGACGACCCAGCCGGTCACGCGCATGCTCGCGCAACGCGTGCGCAATCTCGTGGCCGATCATCATGCCGAGTTCGTTATCGTCGAGACGCAGCCGCTCGATCAGCCCGCTATAAATCACAATCTTGCCGCCCGGCAGGCAATACATGCGGATCTCGTCCGAGCGCACCACGTTGACTTCCCACTTCCAGTTCTTCGAGCGGTCGTTCCACTTCAGCGCAAATGGAATCTCGCGATTGGCAACATCGCGTGCGCGTTTCACGAGCGGATTGTCATCGCCGAGAAGGTGCTTCGTGCGGCGGGCTTCGCGCAGGATTTGAGCGTATTCATCGGCGGACTGCTGTTCCAATGTCGCCGATGGAATCAGGTTGCGGAACAACGCCGCATTGCCAAAACGGATCTGGTCGCTAGCCGCGGAATACGGCGCTTGTGAAGCGGCCGGTGAAGCCGGCGCTGCATCGGCCGCCGCGAAGGTCAGGCCAGCATGTAGCGTCGCGGCGTATGCCATGGTGCGGAATAGGGCGTGCACCTTCATCGGATGGGTCTCCATGGCGCGATTTTCGGCAACAGTAACATGCCCGGAATCGACAGCGCAGCGCAGATCATGAAGTACTCGAACCAGCCGGTTTGCGCGACCACAAAGCCGCTCGATGCCGACGCCAGGGTCCGCGGCACCGAAGCGAGGCTCGTAAAGAGCGCGAATTGCGTGGCGGTATAACGCGGATCGGTCGTGCTCGCAATGTAAGCCACGAAGGCCGCCGTGGTGAGGCCAGTGGCAAACGTCTCGAAGCCATAGAGCGCGGCCAGCGCCACGGGCGATGGCCCGATTTTCGCCAGCCACGCAAAGCCGAGCGTGGACACGATCTGCAGCACGCCGAAGATCCAGAGCCCGCGCCCAATACCGATCTTCACCAGCCACACGCCACCGATAATCCCGCCCGCCAGGCTCGCCCAGAACGCCACCGTTTTCGCGATCACACCGATCTGCGTTTTGTTGAAGCCGATATCGAGGAAAAACGACGTGGAGAGCGTAGTCGCCATCGTGTCGCCGAGCTTGTACAGGAAGATGAAACCGAGAATCAGCAGCGCCGTGCGCCAACCGTCCCGAGCGATGAATTCGCGAAACGGTTGAATAATGGCATCGCGCAGATTCTTGGGCGGTGTGCCATGAATTTCGGGTTCCTTGACCACGAGCGTCAACACCATGCCAGGCAGCATGAACACAGCGGTGACGACGAACACAGTGGACCACGGTAAATGATCGGCGAGAATGAGCCCGAGCGAGCCGGGGATGAGCGCCGCGATCTTGTACGCATTCACGAAGACCGCGTTGCCGAGTCCCTGCTCGGTATCGGCGAGGAGTTCGCGTCGGTACGCATCGATCGCAATATCCTGGCTCGCACCAAAAAACGCCACGAGCGCGGTCAGCGCGGCGACGGTCCAGATCTCATCTTTCGGCGATATAAACCCCAGCGCGCCAATCGCCACCGCCACCAACAACTGCGTGACGAGCATCCAGCCGCGCCGCCGTCCCGGCCGCCAGCCGGGAAGACGCGGCACGTAGCGGTCCATCAGCGGCGCCCAGATGAATTTCCAGGTGTAAGGGAACTGGATCAGTGCAAACAGGCCGATTTCCTTCAGGTTCACACCTTCAGTGCGCAACCACGCTTGCACCAGATAGATGAGCGTGAAGAGCGGCAACCCTGACGTGAAGCCGAGAAACACGCAAATCAGCATGCGTTTGTTGAGAAACGCGTGCCAGCCGGGGTGATCTTCGTGAGCGGTAAGAGCGGGCGCCTCGTGTGGCGAGTTGGACATATTGAACAGGTCTGAAGCAGTGAGCGGTGCGCGAGCAGCGAACCGGCAAGCTCAGTTCAGCTTCGCTTCACGCGATAGACCGCAAGGCTACCACGCCAGTTCGCGCCCCACCGGATGGACTGCCCGCCATGCAGCACGGCGCGATCGAGGATTTCGATACCCACTTCCGGCGCCAGTGCCTCGAAATCCCTGATGGTGAGAACGCGCACGTTCGGCGTGTTATGCCATTGATACGGCAGCGTTTTCGACACCGGCATGCGCCCCTGCAACACCGTGAGCCGATGCTGCCAGTAACCGAAGTTAGGAAACGACACGATGCATTCGCGCCCCACGCGCACGGTTTCACGCAGGATCGCGGCGGTTTGATGGATCGTTTGCAGTGTCTGCGACAGGATCGCGAAGTCGAAACTGTCGTCTTCGAACAGGCGCAAACCGTCTTCCAGGTTCTGCTGGATGACGTTCACGCCCTTTTGCGCGCAGGCGAGCACGCCGGCGTCGTTGATTTCGATACCGTAGCCCGTGACATCGAGCTCTTCGGCGAGCAGCGAGAGCAGCGACCCATCGCCGCAACCGAGATCGAGTACCGATGAGTTTGGTTCAACCCAGCGCGCGATTGCCCGAAAGTCCGAGCGTAGCGAAAGAGAATCCAGCGTGATTTGGTTCATGCGCCCACCTCGGCGGCAATACGTTCGTAATAGGCGCGCATCAGGTTGTGATAACGCGCGTCGTCGAGCAGGAAGGCGTCGTGGCCGTGCGGCGCATCGATTTCGGCGTAGCTCACCGTGCGTTTGTGATCGAGCAGCGCTTTCACCAGCTCGCGAGAGCGCGCAGGCGCGAAACGCCAGTCAGTGGAGAAGCTGGCGATCAGATATTTCGCCGTGGTGTGGGCGAGCGACTTGGTGAGGTCGCCGTCGAAGGCTTTGGCGGGATCGAAGTAATCCAGCGCGCGCGTGATCAGCAGATACGTGTTCGCATCGAAGTATTCGGCGAATTTATCGCCTTGGTATCTCAAGTACGACTCCACCTCGAATTCGACATCGAAGTTGAAGTTGTACGCATCCACAGCGCCTTCCGCACGACGCAATGCGCGGCCGAATTTCGCGGCCATGTCGTCATCCGACAGATACGTGATGTGGCCGATCATGCGCGCCACGCGCAATCCGCGACGCGGCTTGATGCCATGCGCGTAGTAATCACCGCCGTGGAAATCGGGATCGGAGAGGATGGCGGAGCGCGCGACTTCGTTGAACGCAATGTTCTGCGCGGAAAGCTTGGGCGTCGATGCCACCACGATGCAATGCGCCACGCGATCCGGATACATCATGCTCCAGGCCAAAGCCTGCATGCCGCCGAGGCTGCCGCCCATGACCGCGGCGAACCGTTCGATACCGTATTGGTCCGCCACACGAGCTTGCGCGTGCACCCAGTCTTCGACCGTGACGACAGGAAAACTCGCGCCGTAGGGTTTGCCGGTCGCAGCCTTCACGCTCATCGGTCCGGTCGAGCCGAAACACGAGCCGAGATTGTTGATGCCGATGACGAAGAAGCGGTTGGTATCGAGCGGTTTGCCGGGACCGACCATGTTGTCCCACCAGCCGACGTTCTTGGGGTCATCGGCGTAGACGCCTGCTACGTGATGCGAGGCGTTCAAAGCGTGGCACACCAGCACGGCGTTCGAGCGGGCAGCGTTGAGCGTGCCGTAGGTTTCGACGACGAGATCGTAGTCACCGAGCAAACTGCCATTCTGCATGCGCAGCGGTTCGGTGAAATGCAGTGTTTGGGGAGTGACAATGCCGATTGATTCCATTCATTCCGCCTAGAGAAAACAGGGCGGCTAAACGGCGTCGGCGATGCGCGGCGAGAGATAAGCGGCGCGGCTGACAACCTCTTTAGCCGCATTTATAGTGAACCGGGACAGGGTTCGCGCGCCCGCAATCGAGTCAGCAAATCGGCGCGATGAAACAAATCAAGATAACGATGAAGTATATCGGAAAAACGGGAAAGGGAGGCGCAGCGCGGCCCGGAGCAGCGCGACAGCGATGCAGTTTGAAGTCCGTATTACTTGAAAGAAACCCCCGTAGGTCTTGTTCAACCGAGATTGCGCAAGCCCTTCAACGAGCGGATCTTGAGATCGATGTAATGCGGCCGTCCGCTACTGGGCGACCGAAGGGACTGGGCGCCGCTGGCATTTGCAACCGACGGCAGATGCCCCGTAATCCAGACCGTGCGAATCCCCAAACGCTTATAGCGTTTCAAATGCCCACGTGTGTCTTCAACAAGAACCGCATCGGAAAGCGGCACGTGAGCGAGCCGCATTGCGCGCCGAAGCATGGCCGCGTCGGGCTTCGCGCGCCAGTACCCACTGCGATCCTGCATATCTTCAATGGCGATAACGCGTTCAAACAGCCTGGCGATACCCAGCTCATTAAGCACCGCGTGTGCATAAACCGAAGGCGCATTGGTCAACACGATCTTCCGGCCCGGCAGCCCACGGATCATCCGTGCGAGGCCGCGTTCGGCGCGAACCATCGAGCCAAGATCGGCGAAGGTATGCACGACGCGCAGGAAATCGGCGGCATCGACGGGATGATGGCGCACCAGGCCGAGCAAGGTGGCGCCGTATCGCTGCGTATAACCGGTCCGCAACCGGTTGGCTTCATCGATGTCGACGCCCAGACGGTCAATGATGTACTGCGTCATCCCGCGATTGATGGCGGGAAAGATCTCATGCGACGCGTGGTGCAACGTGTTGTCGAGATCGAACAACCAGACGGGGCGCCCGTGCGTCTTCATTCGGCGCCTACCAGCACGCGCCAAGCCGCTCCCGCTCCGGTCGCCAGCGGAATCCACGTTCAATGTGAGCGGATCATCGTGCCGAACGGCTGTTCGGTCAGGATCTCGAGCAATACCGAATGCTCGATCCGCCCATCGATGATGTGCACCGAGCGCACGCCGCTCTTCGCCGCGTCAAGCGCTGATGAAATCTTGGGCAGCATGCCGCCGGAAATGGTGCCGTCGGCAAACAGTGCGTCGATCTCGCGCGCCGACAGATCGGTCAGCAAGTTGCCTTCCTTGTCCATCACGCCGGGAATGTTGGTCATCATCACGAGCTTCTCGGCGTTCAGCACCACGGCGAGTTTGCCCGCGACCAGATCGGCGTTGATGTTGTACGACAAACCATCTTCACCAAAGCCGATTGGCGAGATGACCGGAATGAACGCGTCGTCCTGCAGCGCCTTCACCACGGCCGGATTGATGGCTTCGACTTCACCCACCTGACCGATATCAATGAATTCACCTGGATTGTCGCGATCCGGCATGAGCAGTTTGCGCGCGTGGATCAGGCCGCCGTCCTTGCCGGTGAGACCGACCGCGTGGCCGCCGAAATGATTGATCAGCGTGACGATGTCCTGCTGCACTTCGCCGCCAAGCACCCATTCGACGACTTCCATCGTCTCTTCGTCGGTGACGCGCATGCCCTGGATAAACGTGCCCTGCTTGCCGATCTTCTTGAGCGCCTGGTCGATCTGCGGACCGCCGCCGTGCACGATCACCGGATTGATGCCAACCAGTTTCAGCAGGATCACGTCGCGCGCGAAACCTTGTTTCAGGCGCTCCTCGGTCATGGCATTGCCGCCGTATTTGATCACGATCGTCTTGCCGTGATACTGGCGAATATAGGGCAACGCCTCGGCCAGGATTTCGGCTTTCAGGGTCGGCGCGATCTGCGTAAGGTCGGGAAGCTCGGACATGGCGGCGATAAGGCGAAGAGCAGTTTAAACAGGCGGAATTGTACAGGAGTGACGCGCTGCATCAGGCGTTTCCGATAGCATTCCGGCGACGGGTGAAAGTTGGCGTCCGGCTGCACCAGTATGGGGTTGGCACGTGAAATAATGATGCGGTCGAGCGTGTGCCGATGGACCAAAAACGTGGCGCATCGGCAACGGCTGCATTGCGCGAAACGCTGCTCGCGACTGCGTGGTTCGTTTTCAAAAGGCTGGCCCCGAACATGAATTCCACCGATCCCGCTCCCCAACGCTGCGCTCAGTGCGGCGCGCAGTTCCGCTGCGGCCAGCAAATGGGCGACGCCGAATGCTGGTGCGCATCACTTCCGGCTTTGCGGGCCGACCGGTTGAATCCACGCATGACATGCCTTTGTCCGGATTGTCTGCGTGAAGAAACGCAACGTAGCATAAACGTGTGAACGTCGTGATTTTCGCGATTTCTCGGTGGCATTGCCGTGCTTGCCGGAGTCTTCAAACTCACAAAAAAACGGCGATTCGTTGCCGAACCGCCGTTTTATGCCGAGTTAAAACCTACAAGCTCTTAAAACCTACAAGCTCCTTACTCTGCTGCCTTCTTCGGCGCGCGCCGGCGCGGCGCTGTGCCCTTATGCGCGGCCGCGAGCGCGGTCAGATCGCGCGCGACGTCGTCCATTACCGGTTCCCATTTCGAGAATTTCTTTTGCCGATACAGCGTGGCCGTCGGATATTACGGACTGTCCGTGCGCTCCAGTTGCCAGACCCAGTGCGGATTGGTGTCGAGGAGAATCCACGTCGGCTTGCCTAATGCTGCCGCCAGATGCGCCACGCTCGTGCACACGGTAATCACGAGATCAAGTGAGTCGATGAACGCAGCCGTGTCGTCGAAAGTTTCAAACTTGCCGGTGCGGTCCGCAATCTCAAAACCACCGTCCCGAGCCGTCGATACTGCGCCCGACGCATCTTTCTGCAGCGAGAAGAACGCGATGTTCTCGATTCCCTCGAACGCTTTCGCATATCGTTCGATACCCACGCTGCGGAACATGTTGCGCTGATGGCCTTCGCTGCCGCTCCACACGAGACCGACGCGCAGGCGTTTGTCGTCGGCGAATTCAATGCGCCAGTCGGCGTCGAGATCGGCGTCGGCGGAGAGATAAGCGCGCTTCGCCGCAATCGTGTCCGCGTCAATGCCGAAGTGAAGCGGCAAGCTCATCAGCGGGAAATGGAAGTCGAACTCGGGCAGCGGGCCATCGTGCGGCAGGCATTCAACCCCTTTCGGCGCCATGCGCGCCATCAGCGGATGCACCGCTTTGAACGCGGCCCACACCGGCGTGCCGCCCTGCGCGTGAACCTTTTTCGCGAGCATCGGGACGAAACGGGAGAGCTGCAGCGCGTCGCCGAAACCTTGCTCGCGCGACGGCAACAGGGTTTTGCCGCGCAACGCTTCGCCGTTCCATCGCGGGGCCGGGAAGTCAGGATGCACGTTGCGCAGTTCGCTAGACCCGTCCCAACGTGACTCGAAATGGGTTCAGCCACGGGCGTAGTTCCCCTGCACGAGGTCGAGAAGGGAAAGATTGAACGGAAAGCGCGGGAATTGGGGCGCGATATCGGCCGCCGCTTTCGCAGCTTCGGTTGCGTCTTGCCAACGCTGCGCTTCCTTCAGCGCGAGACTGTAGTTCGACAACGCGAGCGCATTCGCCGGACCGATCTCAACCGAGCGCTTGCCGGCCACGAGCACGCTCGAGTTCCCAGTGGCGCGGATACACGCGCGACAGATTCGTCCACGCTTCGATATCGGCGGAATTCGCGGCGACGGCCTCTTCCAGCACGATCAGCGCTTTCTCTTCGTTGCCCGAGATTTCGTACGCGACTGCCAGATTATTGCGCAGTGTGGGCACGGCCGGATTGATTGCGTGAGCGCGCTCGTAGAAAGGGATTGCATCGGCGTGACGGCCGGCGAGCTGGAGCGCATACCCGAGATACCAGGGCGTGAGCGCGTGCGGCGGATGGCTATCGACGAGTTGAGCCGCGAGTTGAATGCCGTCCGGGATGCGGTTTTGCTTCAGCATGGAATCGACCAGGTCGAGGCCTGTCTCCGGCCGATCGGATTGCAACATCATGGCGGCCTGTAGCCACACGGCGCGTTCGACCTGATTGCCTTGCGCATTCGCGGTTCGGGCGTTGTCGATGAACGCGTTCAGCGCACGCGGGATAATGGCGTCCTGGACGGCACCGGTTTGCGGCGCTTCGCTGAGAAGCCGATCGGAGTGATTGGAGTGATCGGAGGCGTGGCTGGGAGACGAGTGGCTGCGAGTCATTTGAGTGTGCGGCCCGGCCGCCCTGTACGAGACAACACTCGATGTTGCGGTAACCCGCCAAGTCCAGCCATTAGACTATTCTGAAATTTGAGGCGAAATTCACTGCGATGCATCGAATAACGAACACCGGCCGCGTCAATCTCGGTCACCTGTTTTGGCTTCGCAGCCTGGCGATCATCGGTCAACTGGTGACGATCGCTGTCGTACAGACGTTTTACGGCGCGCATCTCCCGTTAGCTGCAATGCTGACCATTGTCGCGCTGGAGGTCTTGTTCAACGCACTGACATGGATACGCGTCGCGCGTGCACAGCCTGAAACGAATCTCGAACTGTTCGGGCAGCTCTGGGTCGATCTCGGTGCGCTGTCCGCTTTGCTGTTTCTGAGCGGTGGCGCGACGAATCCGTTTGTCACGCTGTACCTGCCGTCGCTGGCGATTGCGTCCGCCGTGCTGCCGTGGCGTCTGACGGTGTGGCTCGCGTTGTTCGCCGTTGCCTGTTATTCGCTGCTGACAGTCAGCTACGTGCCGCTGAACATGGAAGACCCGCTGAATCTGTTCGAATATTTCCGCATCGGGCTGTGGGTGAACTTCATGGTCAGCGTGGGATTGATCGGCTGGTTCGTGGCGCGGATGTCGCGGGCGCTGCGAGCGCGCGATTTCGCTCTGGCCGATGCCCAGGAGCGGCTGCTGCGCGACGAGCGCGCCGTGGCGCTGGGCGTTCAGGCGGCGACGGTCGCGCACGAAATCGGCACGCCGCTATCGACGATCGCCATGCTGAGCGAGGAGTTACGCGATTCCGCCCGCCACGACCCGCATCTCGCACCGTATTCCGCCGACATCGAACTGCTCGAGCAGCAGATGACGTTGTGCACGTCGGCGCTCGCGCGCCTGCGCAGCCGGGCAACCGAACCCGCGCCGCGCCAACCGCTGGATGACTGGCTCCATGGATTTGTCGAACAATGGCGTCTGCGCCACCCGCACGTGCGTTTCGAGTTGATCGAAGCGGAGGAGCACAAACGCGCGGGGCTGTTTCTCAGCGATCCCGTCGCGGTCGGGCAAATCCTGACCATTCTGCTGGATAATGCGGCGCGGGCCAGCAGCGATTCGGTGACGCTCGCGACGTCGGCGAGCCAGCATCTTGGCGAACCCGTGATTCAATTCGATGTCCGCGACCAAGGCCCGGGGATCCCCGCCGCATTGCGGGGTTCGCTCGGCGCGACACCGGTCGACAGCACGCAAGGCGGCCACGGTGTCGGCTTGTATCTGGCATTCTCAGCGGCAACGCGGCTTGGCGGGTCGATCGAGCTCACGCCGGCCAGCCCGCGCGGCACGCACGCCATCTTGCGTCTCGCCGATACAAGCGCCCCCGAATCGCGGGAAAAAGCAGCAAGGACGGGCCGCGGCGGCGTCGCCGCTTCCGTCACCTCGGAGAAAAGAGCATGAGCGATACAAATTTTTTGGTCATCGACGACGATGAGGTTTTCTCGGGCATTCTCGCGCGCGGTTTGACGCGGCGCGGCTATACGCCGCATCAGGCGCACGACGCCGCTACGGCGTTGAGGCTGGCGAATACGCAGAAGTTCGGGCAAATCACCGTCGATTTGCACCTCGGCAACGATTCCGGCCTGACGCTCGTTGCGCCATTGCGCGACCTTCAACCCGACGCGCGAATTCTCGTGCTGACGGGTTACGCGAGCATCGCAACGGCGGTCCAGGCCGTGAAAGACGGCGCCGATAACTATCTGGCAAAGCCGGCGAACGTCGAGACGATTTTGTCCGCGCTGCAGGAAGAGGCGAGCGAGCAGACGGCCGAGGAGGCTATCGAGCACCCCGCGCTGCTGTCCGTCGCACGGCTGGAGTGGGAGCATATCCAGCGCGTGCTGGCCGAGAACAGCGGCAATATTTCAGCCACGGCGCGCGCGTTGAATATGCATCGGCGAACACTGCAGCGGAAGCTGGCGAAGAAACCCGTGCGGCAATGAATCGATAAATGTTATGTAGAACGTAGAAGGGCGTAGAACGTAAAAGGGTGGCTCACGATTCCGGCAAATTGCCGGAATCGTGAGCCACCCTTTTTTCTGACTTGATTGCGTTACAGCACGTAGCGCGACAAATCCTCGTCTTCTGCGACGTCGTTCAAAGCTTTATCGACATAAGCCGCATCGATTTTCACCGGCTGTCCCGCATGATTGCCCGCAGCGAACGACACTTCCTCGAGCAACTTTTCGATCACGGTATAAAGCCGCCGCGCACCGATATTCTCGGTCTTCTCATTCACCGAGAACGCGATCTCGGCCATCCTGCGAATACCGTCCGTGCTGAAATCGAGCTGCACGTCTTCGGTTGCCAGCAGCGCCGTGTACTGCTTCACCAGGCTCGCGTCGGTCGTGTTCAGGATGGACTCGAAGTCTTCCACCGACAGCGAATCCAGCTCCACACGAATCGGAAAACGCCCTTGAAGCTCGGGGATCAGATCGCTCGGCTTGGCCAGATGGAACGCGCCGCTCGCGATAAACAGGATGTGATCGGTCTTGATCATCCCGTATTTCGTATTGATGGTGGTGCCTTCCACGAGCGGCAGCAGGTCGCGCTGTACGCCGGCCCGAGACACTTCCGCGCCGCCCGTCTCGCTGCGTGAAGCGATCTTGTCGATCTCATCGAGAAACACGATGCCGTTCTGCTCGACGTTCTGAATCGCCTTCGTCTTGACCTCTTCGTCGTTCAGCAGCTTGCCCGCTTCTTCGTCGGTGAGCAGCTTCAGCGCTTCCTTGACCTTCACCTTGCGCTGCGTCTTCTTGCCGCCGCCGATATTCGCGAACATCGAACGGATCTGGTCGGTCATTTCCTCCATGCCCGGCGGCCCCATGATGTCCATGCTCGCTTGGGGCGTTTCGATATCGACTTCCACTTCCTTGTCGTCGAGCAGACCTTCGCGCAGGCGCTTGCGGAACGTTTGGCGCGTGCTGTTCTGGCTGTCGTCTTGCGTCTCGGCGGCACCGAAACCGACCGGCCGCGCGCTTGGCAGCAGGATGTCGAGGATCCGGTCTTCGGCGCGATCGATGGCCCGCGAACGCACTTTGCGCATCTCGCTTTCACGCGTCTGCTTGATCGAAATTTCGATCAGGTCACGCACGATGCTGTCTACATCGCGACCCACGTAACCGACTTCGGTGAACTTCGTCGCCTCGATCTTGATGAACGGCGCGTCGGCGAGTTTTGCCAGCCGACGTGCGATTTCCGTCTTGCCGACACCGGTCGGTCCGATCATCAGGATGTTCTTCGGCGTGATTTCCTGACGCAACGGCTCGGCGACCTGCTGGCGCCGCCACCGGTTACGCAACGCCACGGCGACGGCTTTTTTCGCGCGCCCCTGGCCGATGATGTGTTTGTCGAGTTCCGAGACGATCTCGGCGGGAGTCATGGTGGTCATCGTTGGTCCTTGTCCTGTGCTCGCGAAGACGCGAAAGCGCGTGTTACTCGATCGTCTCGATGACGCGATTGTGGTTCGTATAAATGCACATATCGCCCGCGATTGTCAGTGCCTTTTCGACGATATCGCGCGGCAAGAGTTCGGTGTTTTCGGCGAGCGCCTGAGCCGCGGCCTGGGCATACGCGCCGCCCGAACCGATCGCGCAAATGCCGTTTTCCGGGTCGAGCACGTCGCCGTTGCCGGTGATCACGAGCGTGGTTTGCGCGTCGGCGGCAATCAGCATGGCCTCCAGCCGGCGCAGCATGCGGTCCGTGCGCCAGTCTTTAGCGAGCTCGACTGCGGCGCGCGTCAGATTGCCCTGATGCTTTTCCAGCTTCGCTTCGAAACGGTCGAGGAGCGAAAACGCGTCGGCCGTGCCGCCGGCAAAACCAACCAGCACCTTGCCGCCGTAGATGCGACGCACTTTTTTCGCGCCGCCTTTCATGACGATATTGCCGAGCGTAACCTGGCCGTCGCCGCCGAGGGCGACTTTGTCGCCGCGTCGCACGGAGACGATGGTCGTGCCGTGAAATTGTTCCATGTGCATTCCTTTGAAAGCGGAGTGGGCGCGGCAGCCGGTTGACCGGTGTGCCGCCGCGCCGCGGGGAATCCTTTGGGAGCGCGAAGAGCCTGGGCGCGCCGCCAATGTGCGCTCGAACCGACTCTCGTCACGCCCGCGCTACGAGAACGCGTCCAGTTCATTTTAGGGCGCTGCGGAATTTATCAAGACGCTTCTTGCGGCATCTTGCACGCGATGGCGTTTGCAGCTTGCCCGCCTTACGGAATAAGCCTTGCCGGGCCCGAAAGCGGTGCACAAAAACAAAAAGGCACACGTTTTTTCGTGTGCCTTTTTGTGCTTTCAAGTGTTTTTCAGTCTCTTCGATACAAATCCCAGCCGGCAGGTTTCCCGCCGCGGCCCGAGCCGCAGCGCACGCTGCTCCTGCGGATCAGTCGCCGAACAGCTTCTGGCGCAATTCGCGTCGTTCCTGCGCTTCGAGCGACAGCGTGGCCGTCGGACGCGCGATCAGGCGGGGAATGCCGATCGGCTCGCCCGTTTCCTCGCACCAGCCGTAATCGCCGGACTCGATCCGCGCAAGCGACTGCTGCACTTTCTTCAGCAGCTTGCGTTCGCGGTCACGCGTGCGCAGTTCGAGGGCGTGTTCTTCCTCGATCGTCGCGCGATCCGCCGGGTCCGGAACGATGACGGTTTCCCGCAGGTTTTCCGTCGTCTGGCCCGCATTCTTGAGAATGTCGGCCTGCAACTGTTCCAGTCGGACCCTGAAGAACGCGAGTTGATCCTCGTTCATGTAATCCTTGTCGGCCATCTTCAGGATTTCGTCTTCGGTCAACAATCGTTTCGTCGTCATCTGGCTTGCTTCTTCAATGTGGGGCGATGTCGTTCGCCATCTTCGCGGTCGCTCGCCGCGCTCGCCGCCGCCGTCGTTCGGGTTACCCGCACTTCGGCGATACTCGCCAACAACTACTGCATGCACTTACTACGCTAAAACGGGCTGCGATTCTCGGGCCGCCGGGCCGATGCATCTGGACTGATTCCTCTGGCCTGATTTTCAAGCGGATCGGCCGGTCCTCGATGTTCGGAACAACACCATACTTTTCACTTCCACTCCCTCGTACGGCTTGCGCAACAACGGTGGGAACCCTTTCCAGTACCCCTCGCGCCGGACACTGTAGCCAAGGCAGGACGGTTTCCCCAGCTTCTCCAGTGGGGCTGTATTGTAACTGAATCGCAAATGCGTACTACAACCAAGCAAAACACTGGTGCAATTCGTTCGTTATCTCAAAAATATAACGCGCTGACGTTTAAAAAGCGATGGTTCTTGGTGGGCGCGAACACATATTGCAACGACGTCCATGGCCAAAAAGCGCCGGCTCCTGGAAGCGCAGCGATTTTAGCCTTGTCGATGTGTCGGATTGGTTGCGCTGCAGGAGAGAAATAGCGAGAAGTGTGCCAAAACGGAGGCTTTCGGAGGGCGAGAGCGGCGCGAAGCCGTATGACGGCTTCGCGCTTTGTTGACTTCGCCAGTTCCTCAGTTTCCTCGATCAGACCAGGCAGGCGCTCAACCCGTCGATGATCAAATCCTGCGGCAGTTCGATACCGATGAACACCATCTTGCTGTTCTTCTTTTCGATCGGTTGCCACTTGGCGGCAAGATCACTGCCCATCATCTGATGCACGCCCTGGAACACGACCTTGCGATCGACGCCCTTCATATAAAGCACGCCCTTGTAGCGCAGCAGGCGTTCGCCGTAGATTTGCAAGATGCCGCCCAGGAAGTCCTCGAGCCGGTTGGGATCGAAGGCGCGGTCACTGCGGAATACGAACGACTTGATCTTGTCGTCGTGGTGCGCGTGATGGTGATTCGCGTGACCATGCTCGTGCTCGTGGTCGTGGCTGTGATCGTGACCGCAGGTGGCGTGGTCGTGATCGTCGTCGTGTGCGTGGTCGTGCCCGGCGTGATCGTGATCGTGCGCTTGATCGTCTTCTGCCAGGAAATCCGGGTCGATTTCAAGCTTCGAGTTCAGATTGAAGCCGCGCAGATCGAAGATTTCCTTGATGTCCGCTTCCCCGAAATTCACCACTTTAATCGCGGCGCGCGGGTTCATGTGAATCAGCCGGTGCTTGAGCGCATCGAGGGCTGCGGCGTCGACCAGATCCGACTTGGTGATAAACAGCCGGTCTGCAAAACCCACCTGGCGTTGCACGACTTCGTGCTCGTCAAGCTGATGATTGGCGTGCTTGGCATCGACCAGCGTGATGATGGCGTCGAGCAGGAATTCGTCGGCGATGGTGTTGTCCATGAAGAACGTCTGCGCAACCGGGCCAGGATTTGCGAGGCCAGTTGTTTCGATCACCACGCGGTCGAAGTTCAGCGTGCCGGCCTTCTTGCGGTCAGCGAGATCTTCCAGCGCGCGCGCCAGATCGCCGCGGATCGTGCAGCAGATGCAGCCGTTGCTCATCTGGATGATCTGCTCGTTCGTTTCCTGGACGAGGATCTCGTTGTCGATATTCTCTTCGCCGAACTCGTTCTCGATCACGGCGATCTTCATGCCGTGCTTGTCGTTCAGGATGCGCTTGAGCAACGTGGTTTTGCCGCTGCCCAGAAAGCCGGTCAGGATGGTAACGGGAATCATGATGGTCGCCCTGTTCTTTAAAGTCGAAGGATCGTGCGGCATGTTTTCGGGCCGCAGGCTTTATCCGCGCTGCCTGCGCTGCGCTCGAAAACACGCGGTCGGTCGATTATTGAAACATATTTGTCAAGCGGGCGCTCTCTACGCCCCTGAACGCGCGCTGTCCGAAGCGTTCAACTATGGGCGATTACGCGATTTGCAACAATAGGCCTTTCAGGTATTCCCCTTCGGGAAACGCGGTCAAAAGCGGGTGATCGACGCCCGCGCCAAGCCGCTTCAGGATACGCGCGTCGACTTTCGCGTCAGCCGCGGCGCCCGCCACGATCTTCTGGAACAAATCGGCGTCGATGGCGCCCGAACACGAATAGGTGAACAACAAGCCGCCCGGGCGCAACAACTTGAAGCCCGTCAGGTTGATGTCCTTGTAGGCACGTGCGGCACGGTCCACGTGTTCGCGGGAAGGCGCGAACTTCGGCGGATCGAGCACGATCAGGTCGAAGCGTTCGCCTTCTTCATGCAAGCGCCGCAAGGTCTTGAACGCGTCGGCGTCGAGCCACTCGGCGCGTTCGGGATCGAAGCCGTTCGCGGTGACGTTTTGCTGCGCGAGCGCAAGCGCCTCGCCGGAAGAGTCTATCGAGACCACTCGTTTTGCACCGCCTTTTAACGCCGCGAGCGAAAAACCGCCCGTATAGCAAAAGCAGTTGAGCACGTCGCGCTCGTTGGCGTATTGACGGACGAGCGCGCGGTTATCGCGTTGATCGACGTAGAAGCCGGTTTTATGGCCCCGCTCGACGTCGATGTGATAACGCACCCCACCTTCATTCGCGATCAGCGTAGCCGGCGGCGGATCGCCTGCCAGTACGCCTGTGAGCGGTTCGAGGCCTTCCTTCTGTCGAATCGACACGTCCGAGCGCTCGTACACGTTTGGGCAGCCGGTCGCACCGATCAGCGCCTGCACGATCGCCTCTTTCCAGTGTTCCACGCCGGTCGCCATGAACTGGCAGACCAGTTGGCCACGCTGGCTTTCATCGTCCGCGATGTAGTAATCGACGATCAAGCCCGGCAGCCCGTCCGCCTCGCCGAAAATCAGGCGGGTGGCGCCGGTATCGCGCACCATTGTTTGCCGATGCGCGATCGCCCGCTGCACGCGCCGCTTGAAAAACGCGTGATCGATGGGTTCTGTTTCGTCGAAACTCCAGACACGGGCGCGAATCTGCGACACCGGGCTGTACGACGCGCGTGCCAGAAAGCGGCCATCGTGGGCGCGGATCAGCACGGTTGCACCGGGTGCGGGTTTGCCTTCCACGTGCTCGATTGCGTTCGCATAGATCCACGGGTGGCGGCGCACGAGTGACTTGTCTTTCGCCGGTTTCAGCGTGATGGTGTTCATTCGGGTCTTCGGTGAAAGCGCTGATTAACTACTGGGAAGTGCACGCTTGGAGGTTTCGGGCCGTGTTTTTATAAAGAGCGAGCTAACGTGACCGCGAAAATGCGGCATCTGGTGGCTTGCAGCCCTGACCGTTTAGTCGCGTTTTTTGGCGCGTGGATGCGCCTGATCGTAGACGCGAGCGAGATGCTGGAAATCCAGCGACGTATAAACCTGCGTGGCCGTGATACTGGCGTGGCCGAGCAGTTCCTGCACGGCTCGAAGGTCGCCGCTGGATTGCAGCACGTGCGTGGCGAACGAATGCCGCAAGACGTGCGGATGCACATTCGACGGCACGCCGGCCAGTAACGCCATGCGTTTCACGCGTTCACGCACCACGTTCGGCGACATCCGGTTGCCGCGCACCGACAGAAACAGCGCGTGCGGATCGTCTTTCACGAACTGCCCGCGCACCTCGATCCACGCGCGCAACGCGGTAATGGCTTTACTGCCTACGGGCACGGAGCGCCGCCGGTTTCCCTTACCGAGCACATTGACTTCGGTGCTGGCGAGATCGAGCCAGCCACCCGACAAATAGCCTTCGGATTGCACGAAATGCACGTCCAGCCCGACCAGTTCGGCGAGCCGCAAGCCCGACGAATAAAACAGTTCGAGTATGGCGTGGTCACGAAGCGCTTCGGGCGTGCCGGCCTGGGGCGCTTCCATCAGCGCGTTGGCGTCGTCGACGGAAAGCGCCTTGGGGAGGGACTTCGCGCGTTTCGGCGCACGCACGGTCGCGACCGGATTGGCCTGCATCTCAACGTGTTCCGCGAGCCATCGATAAAACGCCCGCCAAGCCGATAACCGATGCGCAATGGAACGCGCCGACAACCCGCCGCCGTGAGCGCGCGCCACGGCGCCGCGCATGTCGGCGGCAGTCAGCGATTCCAGCGCGCGGCCGTTGGCCAGCTTTTTCAACTCGTCGAGTTCGTGCGTATAACCGCGCAACGTGTGTTCCGATAAGCGCCGCTCATGCTCGAGCATCGACAGATAGGCGGATACCGGATCGTCGGTCATGTCAGTGGGGCAACAAGCGGCTGAGCGCGGCGCTGGCAAGCGTGCCGATCTGCGTGAGGAAATCGGTCGCCATGCCTTCGTGGAACCGGCGCGGGTCGGGTGAGCCCATGACCAGCAAGCCGAACGCGGGCGCTTCGGGACCCGCTGCCGGATCGCGCAGCGCGAGCAGCGCGATGGATTCGGTGGTGTTCGCGGTATCGACAACACCATCCGTCGTAGCCGATGCCACCGATACTGAACTCGCCGATGTCAGCCACTGAGCTGCCTCGAAGCCGGTATTCTGCCCGCAATACGGCGTGGTCAGGCTGCTCGTGAAGGCGCGCACCTCTTCGCTCGTGGTCCGAGCGAATTCAGCTTGCGCGTAAGGCTCCGCGACATCCCACACCCGCAACGCAGCTTGCGGCACCTCGAAGATCTCGCACAGGCCAGCGGGAATCGTCTTCGGCAGGGCATGCGGATCGCGCTCGGACATCACGCGAATTGTCCATCGATGAAACTTTGCGGCAATGCTGTCGTTCTCATGCCCATAACGCAGCAATTCGGCCAGCCGGCGCTCGATCTGCTTGTTTTTGTCGCGCAGCATTTGCATCTGCCGTTCCTGCAGCGACACCGCCGACTTGCCATGCGGATTGGACAGCCGGATCGCGCCCAGCAACTCGGCGTGCTCGGCAAAGAAATCCGGATTGGCGATCAGGTATTCGGCGACTTCACGTTCGTTCATGGTATCGGGCAGCATCGGGTTCCTGACGGTCAGTCGGCGTTGGCGAGTGTGGGGTCAAGCTCGATCTCGCCTTCGAATACGGTGGTGGCGGGGCCGGCCATAAAGAGCGGGGCCGCAGGATCATGCGTGCCATTCCACGCGATGCTCAGCACGCCGCCATGAGTCTGAACCTGCACCGGCGAGTCGAGCAGGCCACGCTGGATGCCGGCCGCGACCGCGGCGCACGCACCCGTGCCGCATGCAAGCGTTTCGCCCGCGCCACGTTCGAAGACGCGCAGCTTTACCGCGCCACGGTTCACGATCTGCATGAAACCCGCGTTCACCCGCTTTGGAAAGCGCGCGTGATGTTCGATCGCCGGCCCTTCGGTCAGCACCGGCGCATTTTCCACGTCGGCCACGATCTGAACGGCGTGCGGATTGCCCATTGATACCGCCGACACCCAGCGTGTTTCACCCTGCACGTCGAGCGGCCAGAGCGTGTCGGCGCCTTCGGTGCGGCCTTGAAGCCCCTCGGAATTGAACGGTACCAGGGCGGGTTCGAACTCCGGACGGCCCATATCCACCACCACGTCGCCATTCTCCTGCATGGTCAGCACGATCACGCCTTGCTGCACCTGTACCCGAACGCTCGTTTTGCTGGTGAGGCCCCGGTCGAGCACGAACTTCACGAAGCAGCGCGCACCGTTGCCGCAATGTTCCACTTCGCCGCCGTCGCAATTGAAGATGCGATATTTGAAATCAACGCCTTCAATGTCCGGTTTTTCGACCAGCAGCAACTGATCCGCGCCCACGCCGAAGTGCCGGTCCGCAAGTGCGCGCACTTGGGCGCCATTCAGCGAGAGCGGTTTGGAGTAGCCGTCGAGCACGACAAAGTCGTTGCCCGCGCCGTGCATTTTGGTGAATTCGAGTTTCATGGCGCTATTGTAAGTGACACGCAGCGACGGCATGCACTAGACCGAATGGGGGATGAGTCCGGTTTTGCGCAGCAATCGCCCGTTGTTTCGCGGATACTCAATAAAAGCCCGGTTCGCCCGGTGGCCGCGTCTTGAAGCGCTTGTGCACCCAGTAATACTGTTCCGGCATGAGCCGGACCTGCTCTTCGAGGAACGCATTCATGCGGCGGGCGTCGGCTGCGTCGTCGCCGGTCGGATAGTTGTCCCAGGGCTTGAACACCTTCAGCCGGTAACCTTGATAGTTCGGCAGCACTTCGCCTACGAACGGCATGATTTGCGCGCGCCCGGTTTTCGCCAGACGGCCTACTGCCGTCAGCGTGCACGCTTCCACACCGAAGAACGGCACGAAGGTGGAGTTGCGCATGCCGTAGTCCATGTCGGCGCCGAGCATGACCGGCTTGCGGTCGCGCAGCCAGCGCAGCACGATTCGCGCGCTGTCCGCGCGGCTCGCCATTTCGGCGTCGAAACGGCCGCGCTGCTTCTTCGCTATGTCGTCAAGCGTCTTGTTCGACATCGGTTGATACAGCGATCCGCAGGGCCGGTGCAGCGAGTAGTTGATCCACACCGAAGCGGCCTCGATCGCGACGAAGTGGAAGCCGAGCAGCAACGTGGGCGGCATGTCGGGGTCCAGAAGATCGACTTCGCTTTCCACCTGGATCAGCTTTTCGAGCTTCTTCGCCGAGCCGAACCATTGCACGCTGCGCTCCACGTAACTGCGGATCGCGTGCCGGAAATGCTTCTGTGCGACTTCCTCGCGGCGCTCGGGCGTCCACTCGGGAAAGCACAGGCCGAGATTGATATGCACGATTCGTTTGCGATGGCTCGGGACTTGATAAAGCAGCCAGCCGAGGCCGTCGCCGAAACGTGCCGTGATGCCGTAGGGAATGAGGGCGAGCAGCTTAAGGAGACCCACCGCGAGCGCGACACCTGTGCGACCTAACATGTGACGCTCCGGAAGGCGGGGTTTTGACTGCGCCCGGGAGCGTTCCGGGCATGACGCGGGCGAGGGTATTTCTTGAATGGCGGCAAACGTTCAGCTCTGTGACAAAAGTGAGAAGCCGCTATAATAAAACCTTCGCCGAGTTAATGGACAACTTGCGGGGCGAAGCTGGATGGCGCTTAACGGCGCTTTCTGGACCATGTTTTCCGCTAAAGCGTCGCCGCTTCAGACTCCAGACGAAGTCGGCTACGTGAGCAACTTACCCGTACTTAATGGAGTCTGAAGCGTGTCAAACGATTATCTTTTTACCTCTGAATCCGTCTCCGAAGGCCACCCGGACAAGGTTTCCGATCAAATTTCCGACGCCATCCTCGACGCCATCCTGGCTCAGGACAAGTATTCGCGTGTCGCGGCCGAAACGCTCTGCAATACGGGTCTTGTCGTATTGGCGGGCGAAATCACCACGCAGGCCAACGTCGACTACATTCAAGTCGCACGTGACACCATCAAGCGCATCGGTTACGACAACACGGAATACGGCATCGACTATCGCGGTTGCGCGGTGCTCGTCGCGTATGACAAGCAGTCGCGGGACATCGCACAAGGCGTCGACGCCGCTCACGACGACAACCTCGATCAGGGCGCCGGCGACCAGGGCCTGATGTTCGGCTATGCATGCGACGAAACGCCCGAGCTGATGCCGCTGCCCATTCATTTGGCACACCGGCTGGTCGAGCGTCAGGCAAATCTGCGCCGCGACGGCCGCCTGAACTGGCTGCGTCCGGATGCGAAGTCGCAAGTGACCGTGCGTTATGTCGATGGCAAGGCGCATAGCATCGATACCGTCGTGCTCTCCACGCAACATGCACCCGACATCGAATTGAAGGCGCTGCGTGAAGCGGTGATCGAAGAGATCATCAAGCCGGTACTCCCGGCCGAGCTGATCAAGGGCGACATCAAGTTCCTGGTGAACCCGACCGGGCGTTTCGTGATCGGCGGTCCGCAAGGCGATTGCGGATTGACGGGCCGCAAGATCATCGTCGATACATACGGCGGTGCTGCGCCTCACGGCGGCGGCGCGTTTTCCGGCAAGGACCCGTCGAAGGTCGATCGGTCCGCAGCTTATGCCGGGCGTTACGTCGCGAAGAACATCGTCGCGGCCGGACTGGCTTCGCGTTGCCTGATCCAGGTGTCGTACGCAATCGGCGTGGCGCGTCCGACTTCGGTGATGGTCAACACGTTCGGCACGGGCCGCGTGTCGGATGCGAGAATCACGGAACTCGTGCTCGAGCACTTCGATCTGCGTCCGAAGGGCATCATCCAGATGCTCGACTTGCTGCGTCCGATCTATGAGAAGTCGGCGGCGTATGGCCACTTTGGCCGTGAAGAGCCGGAATTCTCGTGGGAAGCCACGGACAAGGCGCTGCTGCTGGCGGAAGCCGCTGGTACGGAACCGGTTGTCGAAACGGCTTAAGTTTCAAGGTTCGTAAAAAAGCCCGCGGAGCGTTGCGCTCGGCGGGCTTTTTAATTTTTACGGCAACGCTGCGGTGACGCGTTCCGACGCAGCGGCAGGTCGACCACGTGCCACCGGGTTCAGCCGCCGTGCGAAACGCTCCGCTTCATCCGACGCTTATAGCGGCAAAACCGCACACGCATGAACCAAGCAGCCCCGGGACTTCTGACGTTGCGCCTTCAGAAAATCATCGGACCGCAAATGCGAACCAGCCGTCGCTGGTAGAAAGCCTGCGCGGGCGACGGCTTGACGTATTAATTACGCCCGGCGCCGATTTCAATTTAGCCACGGGCGCGCGTAATTGCGCCGGTTTTCGCAATAACGCTTTAAATGCGGCCTGCCGCGATGCAGCCCTTAATCGCAGATTTGAAAAAAACCCGTGAAACCAGGAGCGAATACCATCGACGGGATGGGTATTCCTGAATTGCCCTGCGAGTAATTGAGTGCGTGCCGAATGATGGCGCAACGCGCGAACAACACCGCGTCCGGCAGGACGCGCCGCACGGACGGCGGCACGGGTAAGACGATTAGCGAAACGGATATTCATGGATCTCACAGGCTCGGGTTCGCAATGACTGCAACCCGACATTAGACGGATCAAAAAAAGCGTTCAACAGTTGGATCAATTCATCGCATTAAAAGTTGCGAAGTTGAAGCGCGCACTTATTTAATAGATTTTCATCGAAAGCGATTTTTCGATGTGCTCTCTCAATGCACGGCAGGTTATAGAAGAAATATTACTGCCGGAAGTCGGCGTTTTCCCGCACAGGTGTTCGACGACCCCGGAGACCGCCGGACGGAGCGCCGGAGCGCCGGCGCGATTTACAATCGATGTATTCGCCCTAATTAGCCGGCTTCCTTACAGGATGGTTGCCTGACGAAGCCAGCCGGCCAGATGCTTTCCTTGTGAGTCGATATGCCGAATCAATCGAAGTTGGAACAAGTCCGCGCGTTGCGTGAGAACGGCTACGTGGTGGTGCCGGGCCTGGTGACGCCGGAGCGCTGCGAAGCCATGCGCCACGTGGCGCAACAGCAATTGGCAGAAGCCGCCGCGCCCGTGGAGTTCGAGGCCGATCTGCAATATCCCGGCGCGCCGAATTCGAAAGACGCGCCCGGCGGCCATACGGTGCGACGGCTGCTCGACGCATACAAGCGCGATCCGCGATTCGCCGAGTGGGCCACATCGCCCGATGTGCGCGGCTGGATGGAGGTTTATTTCGGCGAGACGCCGACGCTTTCGCGGGCGCATCACAATTGCGTGATGACGAAACATCCGGCCTACGGCAGTCTGACCGGCTGGCATCGCGATGTGCGTTATTGGAACTTCGAGCGGGACGATCTGGTGTCGGCGTGGGTCGCGCTGGGCAACGAGACGGTCGAAAACGGCGCGTTGTGGTTCGTGCCGATGTCGCACAAGTTGGCGTTCACGTCCGAACGTTTCGATAAAGCCAAGTTCTTTCGCTCCGACTTGCCCGAGAACGAGGTGCTGATTCGCAGCGCGGTTTCGCCGAAATTGAACGCTGGCGATGTCGTTTTCTTCCACTGCAATACGCTGCACTCCGCCGGCAAGAATCTCACCGATCAGGTGAAATTCTCGCTGGTCTACACCTATCGCGGCGCCAGCAACTTGCCGTTGCCGGGTACGCGATCGGCATCGATGGAAGATGTACCGTTGATCTAAAGCCGCGAGAGCAGGGGCATTAGCGCTTGCCCGGAATCGCCAGGCCAATCAGCCCGGCCAGCATCGCGACCGCGCCGCCGGCGATCAGCCAGATCGTCTTGTTCGTCGGCGCGCCGGTAAAGAAACGCGAGACGTCGTTGCTCAGCGAATGGAACGACTGGCCGCCGAAATACAGCAGCACGACGCCGCCCACGATCAGTGCAATGGAAATCGCCTTGGTCATAAAAATCTCGTCAATGTGCGGACCGCAAGCTTATTAGGCGTGGCCGGCTGCGTCCAGCACCGCAGCAGTTTCCGGCTCGTGTGGCTTGATATCTGGCTTGATGCCCGGCTTGATCCGGCGGAGCAGGTCGGCCTGCACGTTCGGATAATCGGCCCTGCTCGTCCAGACGCCGATGTTCAGTTTCACGCCGGTATCGGTGTATTCGGAGACGGCGATCCACGGTTTCATCTTGTCGTCGTTGATGATGCGCGGATCCTTTTTCACAATCCGGTGCAGCGACGCCAGCGATTCCTCAATATTCTGATCTTCCGGAATGATCACATTCAGCACCACGCGCCGCCGGTCGTTCGAGGTGAAGTTCGTGACCGGATTTGCCCAGATCGTGCTGTTCGGGACAAACATGATGACACCGTCGCTTTTGGTCAGACGAGTGGTGAACAGGCCGATTTCGTTCACGGTTCCCGCAGTCGTGCCGATACCTTCGATGTAATCGCCTACCTTGAACGGCCGCAGCAGCAACAGCATCAAACCGGCCGCGATGTTCTGCAACGTGCCTTGCAACGCCAGGCCGATAGCGAGTCCTGCTGCGCCGAGCACGGTCAGGATGCTGGCCGCGGCAACGCCGAATTTGCCCAGTGCCGCGACGATCGCGACGACCCGGATCGCCCATTGCACCAGGCTCGCCATCACGGGCGTGAACGTAGCGTCTGCGTTGGTGCGGCCGAGCGCGCGTTTCACCGCGTTCGCGACCCGATTCGATACCCACCAGCCGACCAGCAAAATCAGTACGGCCATCAGTACGCTGAATCCGTACGTAACGCCTGCTGTCAGCAAGAAATCGTAGACAGGGCGTAGTTTGTCCAGCGGGTCCATTAATCCTCTCCTCGTTCGAATGAACAAGGTTGGGCTTGCACCACCGGCGAATCGTTCCCCTTGATGGCCATTAGGTTATGTCCCGCATATCGGGATAGCCTTGAAGTCGTTCGGGTCAAGGCCGACGAGAGTCCGCGCGATTCGCTAACATGACGGACTCGGCGCACGTCAGACGACATGTCCCGCGCGATTGTTTCTTGCCTGTGCGTGCAAACCCCATTGCCCCTTCACCAATTCGAGGATTCCATCATGGCTTATGAAGCAGCTTCCGAACGCTATTCGCAGATGGCTTACCGCACCTGTGGCAAAAGCGGCCTGAAGTTGCCGGCGTTGTCGCTAGGTCTTTGGCACAACTTCGGCGACACCACGCCGATCTCCACGCAGCGCGACATCCTGCGCACCGCGTTCGATCTCGGTATCACGCACTTCGATCTGGCGAACAACTACGGCCCGCCGTACGGCAGCGCCGAGACCAATTTCGGGAGGGTGTTCAAGGACGATTTCCGTGCGTATCGGGATGAATTGCTGATTTCGTCGAAGGCGGGCTGGGACATGTGGCCGGGACCGTACGGCCAGGGCGGCGGATCGCGGAAATACGTGCTGGCATCGCTGGATCAGAGCCTGAAGCGCATGGGCCTGGATTACGTGGATATTTTCTATTCGCATCGTTTCGATGCCGACACGCCTCTGGAAGAAACCGCCGGCGCGCTTGCGAGCGCCGTGCATTCGGGCAAGGCGCTGTATGTGGGCATCTCGTCGTATTCGTCGGCCAAGACGCGCGAAATGGCCAAGCTGCTGGCCGAACACAAAGTGCCGCTGCTGATTCACCAACCGTCGTACAACATGCTGAACCGGTGGATCGAAGAGGATCTGCTCGATACGCTCGACGATGTCGGTGCCGGCAGCATCGCGTTCACGCCACTGGCGCAGGGGCTGCTGACGGGCAAATACCTGAACGGTGTTCCCGCCGATGCGCGCGTCAACAAGCCGGGCGGCGGGTCGCTCAAGCAGGAGCATTTGAGCGCGAAGAATATCGAGCATGTGCGCAAACTCAACGAACTCGCTCAGCGACGTGGCCAAAGCCTCGCGCAAATGGCGCTGGCGTGGGCATTGCGGGGCGGCCGCGTGACGTCGGTGCTGATCGGCGCGAGCCGTCCGGAACAAGTGACTGAGAACGTCGGCGCGTTGAAGAACTTAGAGTTCTCGAAGGAAGAACTCGCGGAGATCGATCAGCACGCGACCGAAGGCGGCATCAACTTGTGGGAAAAACCGTCGACGGATCAGCGGGTTTGAGTGAGCGCCCGGCGGCGCAGCGCGGGCTGCGTTGTGGGGCAGAGCCGTGACCTCGGGGTGTCGCTGGCGAGCTCGTCAGCGATTTTGTCCCGCGACCGCCAGCCTGACGGCAGCAGGGCCTTTGCCTTGCTGCCCGCATGGCGTTGCTATCATGCGGACTCCGGAACGCTGGCCCAGCGCGCGATCGTGTTCGTTGTCCGCTCTTTCACGCCAAGCGCACCGGGTCTGGACGTGACTCTGGACATATGTGCAAATCGCGTCTTTCGGTCGGAAAATCCAGCGCCGCGCGTTGAAAAGCGGCCCTCGAACCCATAAATCGCGTGTGCGGTAAAATGGCGGATTACGCGTGAGGAAGCGGGGAATGCGGAACATTCGCTCCGAACGCGCGGGTCTTCGTAGCATCGGCCCGATTCTCGCGTATCGCCGGAAATTCCGCTTTAGCATCACGCATTGCTTTCGTTGCGCCTTCGATGTGTTGTCGCCGGAATCGAGCCCGAGTTTTACAACGGCCGCCGGAACGCACTACTGCGCCGCCCTGATTCCGCACTATCCATGAAGCCATGAGCAACCTTAATCCTCAAACCGTTCTAAGCGTCCATCACTGGACCGACACGCTGTTCAGCTTCACTTGCACGCGCGATTCCGCGTTCCGTTTCGAAAACGGCCAGTTCACCATGGTCGGCCTGGAAGTCGATGGCAAGCCGCTGCTCCGCGCTTATAGCCTGGCGAGCGCGAACTACGAAGAGCATCTCGAATTTCTCAGCATCAAGGTGCAGGACGGTCCCCTGACGTCGCGTCTTCAGCATTTGAAGGTGGGCGATCCGGTGCTGATCGGCAAGAAGCCTGTGGGTACGCTGGTCGCTGACAACCTCCTGCCCGGCAAAACGCTGTGGCTGTTGTCGACGGGCACGGGCCTGGCTCCGTTCATGTCGATCATCAAGGACCCGGACGTGTATGACCGCTTCGACAAGATCGTGCTCACGCACACTTGCCGTTTCGTCGATGAACTCGCGTACAAGGATTTCATCACCGAGCACCTTCCGGCACACGAGCATCTGGGCGAACTGATCCAGGAAAAGCTGGTGTATTACCCGACGGTCACGCGCGAAGAGTTCGCGAATCGCGGCCGGATCACGGATCTGATCGAAACGAAGAAGCTGTTCGCCGATCTGGACGTGGCGCCGTTCTCGGTGGAAAACGACCGCGTGATGCTCTGCGGCAGCCCACACATGCTGCGCGACACGCGCCAGCTCCTCGATGAAATGGGCTTCCAGGAAGGCAGCAACAATCATCCGGGACATTACGTCGTGGAGAAGGCTTTCGTCGGCTGAGCTCGTCCTGCCAGCTTTGCTGGCGTGCTGGAAAACAAGAACCGAAGCCTTCGCGCTTCGGTTTTTTCATCTGGCGGGGTCATCAACCAATCGCGATATGCAACTCCGCGTTGCGACAAAAGCCCTTAAGAGCGGCTTTTACCAATGATTCAACTTACAAAAGCTGAACTCAGCTCAAATTGCCAAGATCGTGCAATTTTCAAACATTTTCATTGAAATTTTCTTCTCAAAAAGAAGTCAAAATTCGATTGTCCGCAACGTTTTGCGACGCTTAACCTCCTCCATCCGATAAAATCGCGGGTTTTCCAATCGATTTGGCGCACCGCGCTCGGGGTTTGAGGAGTCACCGTTCATGTCCCTGTTCCGTAAGAAAAGCATCGAGCACATGCTCGCCGGCGCGCAACGCGCCGGACTCAAAAAAACGCTGGGGGCGCTCGATCTGACGTTTCTGGGCGTCGGCGCGATTATCGGCACGGGGATTTTCGTGCTCACCGGGCCGGCGCGGTGCAAGCTGGCCCGGCGCTGATGATGTCGTTCATCCTCGCGGCCATTGCATGCGGTCTGGCGGCCCTCGCCTACGCAGAGTTTGCATCGACGATTCCTGTTGCCGGTTCTATCTATACGTACTCGTGCGCGACGCTCGGTGAACTGGCCGCGTGGGTCATCGGCTGGGACTTGATGCTGGAATACGGACTCGCGACATCGGCGGTGTCGGTTGGCTGGTCGGGTTATCTGCAATCGCTGCTGTTGGGCTTCGGCGTTGGCTTGCCTACCGTCCTCACCGCCGCGCCGGGCGCCGTGCCGGGTCAGTTCACGCTGTTCAACCTGCCCGCGTTTCTCGTGATGATGGTGATCACCGCGCTGTTGTCGATCGGTATCAAGGAATCGGCGCGCGTGAACAACGTGATGGTCGCGATCAAGGTCGCGGTCGTGCTGATGGTGATCGGCGTCGGCGTGTTCCACGTCACGCCCGCCAATTGGCATCCGTTCATGCCGAACGGCTGGAACGATGTGTTCGGTGCGACAGCCGTGATGTTCTTTGCGTTTATCAGGTTGCGCGAAAGACCTCGGCCTTCAGGCCGGAGATGGACAGCGTGCCAGATGATTGCCTGTGGCTTAGGAACACTTATACTGTATGTATGAACAGTGTT
>NZ_JALPRJ010000035.1 GCF_030464885.1 Caballeronia sp. SEWSISQ10-4 2
CTAAACCTAAACCTAAACCTAAACCTAAACCTAAACCTAAACCTAAACCTAAACCTAAACCTAAACCTAAACCTAAACCTAAACCTAAACCTAAACCTAAACCTAAACCTAAACCTAAACCTAAACCTAAACCTAAACCTAAACCTAAACCTAAACCTAAACCACCACCTCAGCGGTACCGGCAACATCCGGCGTCCCGTGTTTAACGACCGAGGACTTAGGCGTAGCCGTCGGCAGACACCGCTGCTCGGCATCTTCCTGCCCTGAAAGCAGAGGACACCGTTCAAACAACTCAGCGGCCCAGTCGACAAAAACCCGCACCTTGGGCGACAAATGCCGGTTGTGCGGATAAACCACCGAAATGGGCATGGGCAACGGTTTCCACTGCGGCAGCACTTCGACCAGTTCGCCGGAGCGCAAATGCGGAAGGGCCATGAAGCGCGGTATCTGGACGATCCCCACTCCTTTGACGCCGCACGCGATATAAGCCTCGGCGTCATTCACGGCAATCTTCCCGCGCATCTTCACGTCGACGGATTTCCCATCGACGACAAAATCCATATCCATCACGCGGCCAGTACGGCTGGAAAAATAATTCACAGCCGTGTGCTGCTGCAAATCCTCGATGGTATGCGGTACGCCATGAAGTTCGAGATAATCCGGACTCGCCGCGGTCAGGCCCTGAAATACGCCGATCCGCCGCGCCACCAGACTCGAATCCTGCAGGGTCCCGACGCGAATGACACAATCCACCCCTTCCTGAATCAGGTCGACCGGTTTGTCGCCGAAACCGATCATCAATTCGATGTCCGGATAACGCGAGTGGAATTCACAAAGCTGGGGCATGACGATCATGCGCCCGATCGACCCCGGCATATCGATCCGCAATTTACCGCGCGGACCTTTGCCGGTATTGGCGAACGAACTCTCGGTTTCCTCGATATCCGCGAGAATCCGCACGCAGCGCTCGTAATACGCAGCGCCGTCCGGCGTGAGGTTCAGGCGTCGTGTCGTGCGTTGAAGGAGACGCACGTTGAGGAACGCTTCGAGGTTCTGAATGATCGTCGTCACCGAGGCGCGGGGCATATCCATGGTGTCTGCCGCGCGCGAAAAACTGTTGGTGTCGACGACTCTTGTAAACACCTGCATAGCTTGTAGCCGGTCCATTTTTCTCTCACCGTCAATGCTTTGCAGCGTCCGGAATAAGGATGCCGCTCAGACAGGAATGGGCAGTTTCGATCGCGATTGTTCGGTGCGACCGAATTGTGTTGCCGGATTATAGGCATTTATTTCAAATGTCGTTGCCCCCAGAATTCGTTCCATCGCAACTCGGGTGGGATGGCGCGGACGCGCTGAAAATAACCATGGCATCAACGCTGGATCTGGGCCTCTGCATAGAGGATGTTCGAATCGCGGGACATGCGCAACCCATAACCTTGCGCAGTTATCGCCCCGCCTCGGACGGCAGCGTCCTGCCGGTCGTGCTCTATTTTCATGGCGGCGGTTTTGTGCGCGGCACGCTGGATGACGCTGACATTGCCGCAGCCACTATCGCCCGGGACACCGCGGCGTGGGTCGTGTCGGTGGGCTACTCGCTGGCCCCTGCTTTCCCGTTTCCTGCCGCGCCTGAAGATGGTTATCGGGCGGCGCAATGGGCCATAGCGAACGCTCGTGCGCAACGGGCGGACGCGAATCGGATTGGTGTGGCGGGGCACGATGCAGGCGGCAATCTGGCCACCTGTCTTGCGGCTATTGCACGGGATCGCGGGGACATTGTGATCCTGGCGCAAGCGCTGCTCGCGCCGCTGCTCGATCCAAGCATGACGCGCATGGCCGACGAGAACAAGGTGCGCTCGCCGGACATCTGCATGACGGAGTGCGCGCAGTGTTATCGCGCGTACCTGCCGAACGCTTCGCAACGGCTTCATCCGTACGCAGCGCCGCTGGAATCGCGGCGCCTTGCAGGCTTGCCGCCGGCGCTGATTGCAAGCGCCCAGCATGATCTGCTGCATATCGAGGCAGAGAAATACGCGGGTGAGCTGATCGCCGCCGGTGTGCCGACGGAAGTCACGCGGCACGTCAATGCATCGCATAACGCGCTTGCAGCGGACCCGGCCGCACTCGCCGACGTCGTCGCATTTTTCAAGAAACGGCTTCGCGCGCAGGCAGTTGCACCACTCGCGACACATTAAAAATTCAAACAATCTCAACGACTAATCGGAGCAACGCATGTCCATCACTCGCAAACGTCTTATCGTCGCGCTGGGCGCCACGCTGATCGTCGCAGGCATCGGAACATTCACTGCCATGCACGGTTTCGGCCGCGGCGATCTGCCGGTGAATGGCGCCGAGGCCGCCATCAAGCCGTCGGCGCCCGCCATGGAAGTGGATGTCGCCACGGTGGTCTCGAAGACCATCACCGACTACCAGAACTATTCGGGGCGCCTTGAAGCCGTCGACAAAGTCGAGATCCGTCCGCTCGTGCCGGGGACCATCGTCGCGGTGCATTTCGCCGACGGCGCGCTCGTCAAGAAGGGCGATCCGCTCTTCACGATCGATCCGCGGCCGTACGTGGCGGCAGTCGATCAGGCAGCGGCACAGCTCGCCGCAGCGCAGGCGCGCAACGGTTATACATCGACCGATGCCGCGCGCGCCGAACGGCTGCTGGCGGACAACGCCATCGCCAAGCGCGACTACGACGAGAAGCAAAACTCGGCGCATGAAGCGGCTGCGAACCTGAAGGCGGCGCAAGCGGCGCTAGAGACGGCGAAGATCAACCTGACGTACACGCAGATCGTGGCGCCGGTGTCAGGCCGTGTATCGCGTGCCGAGATGACGGTGGGTAACATCGTGTCGACGGGTTCCAGCGCACCGTTGTTGACTACGCTGGTGTCGGTGTCGCCGATCTACGCTTCGTTCGATGTCGATGAACAAACTTACCTGCGTTATCTGAGCCGCGACTCGCGTGCAAGCGTGCCGGTCTCGCTCGGTCTCGCGAACGAGAATGGTTTCTCGCGCGAAGGCAAGGTTGCATCCGTCGATAACCAGCTCGACACGGGCTCAGGCACGATCCGCGTGCGGGCTCGTTTCGATAACGCCGACGGTTCGCTGGTCCCGGGCCTGTACGCACGCATCAAAGTGGGTGGCGGCACGCCGCATCCGGCCGTGCTGATCGACGATGCCGCGATCGGAACCGACCAGGACAAGAAGTTCGTGATGGTGGTCGATCACGACAGCCACGCGCAGTACCGCGAAGTCACGCTCGGCACCCTGAGCGACGGCCTGCGCGTGATCGTGAAGGGCTTGCAGCCGGGCGAACGGATCGTGGTGAACGGTCTGCAGCGCGTGCGTCCGAACGATGTCGTGAAGGCCAATCCCGTAGCAATGGCGAGTGCGTCGCCGGCCACCAAAGACGCTTCATAAGACGCGCTTTATAAGACGCTTAACAGCGGCTCTACGTGTGCGAAGTACGTGACGGGTTCGTTCCTGACGGGACGGACCGGTGACCGCCTACGCGCGCGCAGCCTCTCATGCAGATAAAGAAACCGTCATGAACATATCTAAATTCTTCATCGACCGCCCGATCTTCGCTGGCGTGCTATCGGTGCTCATCCTGCTGGCGGGCATTATCGCCATGTTCAAGCTGCCGATCTCCGAATATCCGGAAGTCGTGCCGCCGTCCGTGGTCGTCCATGCTCAATATCCGGGGGCGAATCCGAAGGTGATCGCTGAAACGGTGGCGTCGCCACTGGAAGAGCAGATCAACGGCGTGGAAGACATGCTGTACATGCAGTCGCAAGCTAACAGCGACGGCAACCTGAACATCACGGTGACGTTCAAGCTCGGCACGGACCCGGACAAGGCACAGCAACTCGTGCAGAACCGCGTGTCGCAGGCCTTGCCGCGTCTGCCTGAAGACGTGACGCGGCTCGGTGTGACAACCATCAAGTCGTCGCCGACGCTCACCATGGTGGTCCATCTGATCTCGCCGAATGACCGCTACGACATGACGTATCTGCGCAACTACGCGCTGATCAACGTGAAGGACCGGCTTGAGCGGATTCAGGGCGTGGGGCAGGTTCAGCTCTGGGGTTCGGGCGATTACTCCATGCGCATTTGGCTCGATCCGCAAAAGGTCGCGCAGCGCGGCATGACGGCGACCGATGTGGTGAACGCCATCCGCGAGCAGAACGTGCAGGTGGCAGCCGGTGTGATCGGTGCATCGCCGACATTGTCGAATGTACCGCTGCAACTGAACGTGAACGCACAAGGACGCTTGCAGACCGAGGCCGAATTCCGTGACATCGTGCTGAAGACCTCGCCCGATGGCGCGGTCACGCATCTGCATGATGTGGCACGGGTTGAGCTGGCTGCGTCGGAATATGGCTTGCGTTCGCTGCTCGACAACAAGTCGGCGGTTGCGATGGCGATCAACCAGCAACCGGGTGCGAACTCGCTGCAGATCTCCGATCAGGTTCGGCAGACGATGAAGGAGCTGAAGGTGGACATGCCGGCGGGCGTGGATTATCAAATCGTCTACGACCCGACGCAGTTCGTGCGTTCGAGTATCGATGCAGTGGTTCATACGCTGATCGAAGCGATTGCGCTGGTCGTGCTGGTGGTGATCGTGTTCCTGCAAACGTGGCGCGCGTCGATCATTCCGCTGCTGGCGGTGCCGGTGTCGATCATCGGTACATTCTCGCTGCTGCTCGCGTTCGGCTTCTCGATCAATGCGTTGTCATTGTTCGGGATGGTGCTCGCGATCGGGATCGTGGTGGACGATGCGATCGTGGTGGTGGAGAACGTCGAACGGAACATTGAGGCAGGGTTATCGGCACGGGAGGCGACCTATCAGGCCATGCGCGAAGTGAGCGGGCCGATCGTCGCTATCGCGCTGACGCTGACAGCTGTGTTCGTGCCGCTCGCGTTCATGTCCGGTTTGACGGGTCAGTTTTACAAGCAGTTCGCGATGACCATCGCCATCTCGACAGTGATCTCGGCATTCAATTCGCTGACCTTGTCGCCGGCATTGGCAGCGATGCTGCTGAAGGGCCACGACGAACCGAAAGACTGGCTCACACGCGGCATGGATCGTGTATTCGGTGGTTTCTTCCGCCAGTTCAACAAGGTCTTCAAGCGTGGTTCGGAGAAGTACGGCAAGGGCGTGACCGGCGTGGTCAACCGCAAGGCGCTGATGATGGGCGTTTATGTCGTGCTGCTGGCCGGCGCGGTCCTGATGGGCAAGGTCGTGCCGGGCGGCTTCGTGCCGGCGCAGGACAAGGAGTACCTGATCAGCTTTGCGCAGTTGCCCAACGGTGCGTCGCTTGATCGTACCGAGGCGGTGATTCGCCAGATGACGGACATCGCGAGAAAGACGCCGGGCGTGCAGAGCGCGGTGGAATTTCCGGGTTTGTCGGTGAACGGTTTCACGAATTCGTCGAGCGCGGGTATTGTGTTCGTGACGCTCAAGCCGTTTGACGAACGCAAGGGCAAGGCGCTCTCGGCCGGTGCGATTGCGGGTGCATTGAACCAGAAATATGCGGCGATCAAGGGTTCGTTCATTGCCGTGTTCCCGCCGCCGCCGGTGCTTGGGCTGGGTACGCTGGGCGGCTTCAAGTTGCAACTCGAGGACCGTGGCGCACTGGGTTACACCGCACTGAGCGACGCGACGCAGGCGTTTATCAAGCGTGCATCGCAGACGCCTGAACTGGGTCCGACGTTCTCCAGCTATCAGATCAACGTGCCGCAACTGAACGTGGATCTGGACCGGGTGAAGGCGAAGCAACTGGGCGTCTCTGTGACGGATGTGTTCAGCACGATGCAGGTGTATCTCGGCTCGCTGTATGTGAACGACTTCAACCGCTTCGGCCGTGTGTACCAGGTGCGGGTGCAGGCGGATGCGCCGTTCCGCTCGAACTCCGATGACATCGGCTTGCTCAAGACGCGCAACGCGAACGGCGAGATGGTGCCGCTGTCGTCGCTCGTCAAGGTGACGCCGACCTATGGTCCAGAGATGGTGGTGCGCTACAACGGCTACACCGCGGCCGACATTAACGGTGGTCCGGCTCCGGGTTATTCGTCGGGCCAGGCGCAGGCTGCAGTGGAACGAATCGCGGCTGAAACGCTACCGCGCGGCATCAAGTTTGAATGGACCGACCTGACGTATCAGCAGATCCTCGCGGGCAATGCAGCCATGTGGGTGTTCCCGATCAGCGTGCTGCTCGTGTTCCTCGTGCTGGCTGCGTTGTATGAAAGCCTGACGTTACCGCTCGCCGTGATCATGATCGTGCCCATGAGCATTCTCTCTGCATTGCTTGGCGTGTGGCTCACGAAGGGCGACAACAACATCTTCACGCAGATCGGCTTGATGGTGCTGGTGGGCTTGTCAGCGAAGAACGCCATCCTGATCGTGGAATTTGCGCGTGAGCTGGAAATGCAGGGGCGCTCGATCGTGGAGGCGGCTATCGAAGCGAGCCGTCTGCGTCTGCGGCCGATCTTGATGACGTCGATCGCTTTCATCATGGGCGTGGTGCCGCTTGTGGTGTCGTCGGGAGCAGGTTCGGAAATGCGGCATGCAATGGGCGTCGCGGTGTTCTTCGGCATGCTCGGCGTGACGCTGTTCGGCCTGATGCTTACACCGGTCTTTTATGTGCTGCTGAGAAAGCTGGCTGGCGGCGAACATCTCGTCGACAAGCATGGCCACAATCCGCACATGCGCGGCGTCAATGCTTCGCTTGAAGTATGAGAGAGACTGAAATGAAAACGTTGAATATCAAGCGGTGGCTGGGATTGTCGGCGTTACTCGGGTCGTTGCTGGTCGTCGCGGGCTGCTCGCTCGCGCCGACCTACGCGAAGCCCGACGTGAGCGCACCGGCAGCCTTCAAGGAAGCACCTCAGGAAACGGCACTGTCGCCGTCGGAGCAGGGCACGTGGAAGACGGCGCAACCGTCGGAGCAGGTCTTGCGCGGCGAATGGTGGACCGTCTTCAACGACGCTACGCTCAACGACCTGGAACATCAGGCGCTTGAGGCGAACCAGAACCTTAAGGCTGCGGCGGCACGCGTGAAGGAATCACGCGCGATCAACCAGACGGCGCGGGCCGCGTTGTTCCCAACGCTCGATGCGGGTTTTGGTCCGACCCGCGAGAAGTTTTCGCCGGCGTCGCAGTTCCTGCCGGCCAACGCAAACGTACCGTCGCAGACCTTGTGGCGTGCGCAGGCGAGCGCATCGTATGAAGTGGATCTGTTCGGCCGCGTGTCGGACTCCGTGAAGGCCGCGAACGCCGACACGGAGCAAAGCGAAGCGTTGTTCCGCTCCGTGCAGCTCGCATTGCAGGCGGACGTGGCGCAGAACTACTTCAACCTGCGTGAGCTCGATGCGGAAAGCGATGTCTTTACGCGGACCGTGGTGCTGCGCGAGCAGGCCCTGAAGCTCGTGCAGAACCGCTTCAACGAGGGCGAGATCAGCGAGCTGGACGTGGCTCAGGCCAGGTCCGAACTCGCCACGGCGAAGTCCGACGCCATGACGGTGCAGCGCTTGCGCGCCGCGTCCGAACATAGCCTCGCGGTGCTGCTCGGCAAGTCGGCGTCGCAGTTCTCGATGGCGGCCAACCCGCTGAATCCTGTCGATATCAATATTCCGCCGGGCTTGCCGTCTTCGTTGCTCGAACGTCGTCCGGATATCGCGGCGGCCGAGCGTGCAATGGCAGCGGCGAACTCGCGTATTGGCGTGGCGAAGTCGGCGTTTTTCCCGTCGCTCAACATAACGGGCTCGGGCGGATTCGAATCGGCGACACTCGGCGATCTCTTCAACTGGTCGAGCCGCACGTTCTTGCTCGGACCGTTCTCGGGCACGGCGCTCTCGTTGCCGATCTTCGATGGCGGGCGTCGCAAGGGTAATCTCGCGAACGCGCGCGCTATCTATGAAGAGGATGTCGCGAACTATCGGCAGCAGGTGCTCGTGGCGTTCCAGGAAGTCGAGGACAACCTGTCCGACCTGCGCATTCTTCATGATCAGACGCGCACGCAAGCCGAGGCGGTGACTGCGTCGAACCGGGCAGCGCAGCTTTCCCGTTCGCAGTACACCGAGGGAGCGGTCAACTATCTCAGCGTGATCGATGCCGAACGTACCGTGCTGCAGTCGCAACGCACAGCCGTGCAACTCGCGGGCGTGCAGGCTACGTCGGCGGTGAATTTGATCCGCGCACTCGGCGGCGGTTGGGGAGACTTGCCGGTGGCATCTGCCGCACCCGCGGCGGATGCGAACGTCGCCTCGCGGTAAGGACTAAAAGCGCGATTGTTCAAAACGCGCGACAAGTGTCTTCGATTACAGAGGGTTTATCCGGGGGCTCCCGGTCCGTAGAATAAAACTATGGATACGGGAGCCGTCATGAAAGCTTTAATCGAACGACAACTCTACCGACCCGCCGTCGTACTACCGCTGTTGGTCTTGATGCGCCTGATGGTGACGCTCGATTTCAACCTGATGCAAGTGACGTTCGTCGTGGTCATGAAGGGTTCGCAATACATGTTTCAAGCGGTCTTCAGGCATCGTCATGATCATGACGATGCTCAGCCGCTGCAGGTCGTCCATGCCATGCATGACAAGACCTGCCACTGCTAACGCGCTCGTCAATCAATACACTTCCGGCACGATAATGCTTTCGGGCACGGGCTGCCGCAGATAATCGTCGTTATAAACGCGGTCGGGCAATTCGATCGAGGGGTGCTCGATCTCGTGATACGGCACCTGGCTCAGCAGATGGTGAATGCAATTGAGCCGCGCACGTTTCTTGTCCACGGCCTGCACGACCCACCACGGTGCCTCGGGAATGTGCGAGCGGGCCAGCATCACTTCTTTTGCGTGCGTATAGGCCTCCCAGCGACGACGGCTTTCCAGATCCATCGGACTGAGCTTCCACTGCTTCAGCGGATCTTGAATACGCGCCTGAAAACGGACTTCCTGCTCGTCGTCGGTGATCGAGAACCAGTACTTCAGGATCTGAACGCCGCTGCGCACCAGCATCTTTTCGAATTCGGGCACTGAGCGGAAGAACTCTTCGTACTCGGCATCGGTACAGAAATTCATCACACGTTCCACGCCCGCGCGGTTGTACCAGCTGCGGTCGAACAGCACGATCTCGCCGCCCGCCGGCAGATGCGACACGTAGCGCTGGAAATACCACTGCGTGCGTTCGCGATTATTCGGCGCAGGCAATGCGGCGACCCGGCAAACGCGCGGATTCAGCCGCTGCGTAATGCGCTTGATCGCGCCACCTTTGCCGGCGGCGTCGCGCCCTTCGAAAATCACAACCAGCCGATGGCCGCTCGCGACGACCCAGTCCTGCAGCTTGACGAGTTCACCCTGAAGACGGAACAGTTCGCGAAAGTAAATTTTGCGCTGCTCGCGCGCTTCGGCGGAAAACGTACTGTCGCCGTCGAGGATACGGTCGTCGACTTCCATCTCCAGTTCTTCGTCGTAGCTGTCGATCAGGTCTTCTTCGAAGCGGCGCTGTTTATCCTGCGAAATCATGGGAAGCTCCGTTTGGTTTGGCGTGTTGACCGTGTTGACTCGTCCCGGCAGGAAATACAAAATCCGCAAAATCCGGCCATTTTGCAAATTATCGATTATCCGGCCCGATAATTTCAGGAATGTTACGGCATTGGGCGGCAAGGGCGGCAAGGGCGGTAGAGCGGCCATACGAACGCGATCATTGCCGCCGATAGGGCCGGCGTGATTTTGTTTGCCTTTAGAATGCCCGCTTGCACCCGCCTGCCAACGGCTTTCTCCTCGCGACCGCCATGACCGATACCGCTACGCTTTCCTCTTCGCTGCCACGTTTCGACGCCACCGACACCACGCGCCTGCTGCCCTTCGATCGCCTCGTCGATACCCTGAAGGTCACCATGCTCGACTACGCCGCCGGCCGCATCACGAGCCCTGAGCGCATGGTGGTGCCGCTTCGCGACGGCGCCGTGATGCTCTCGATGCCAGCCGCCGCCGACGACCTCGCCATGCACAAGCTCGTCAACGTATGCCCGAAGAATGGCGCGCTCGGATTGCCGACCATTCACGGTCAGGTCACCGCTTTCGATGCCGCAACCGGCGTGCCGCTGTTCATGCTGGACGGTCCCACGGTCACTGGCCGCCGCACGGCCGCGGTCACGATGATCGGCATCCAGGCGCTGCTCGGACGCGAGCCTGAGGCCGTCTTGGTCATCGGCACGGGCAAGCAGGCCGTGCATCACGTCGAGGCGCTGAGCGCGCTGTATCCGGCCGCGAACATCATTGTGCAAGGCTCGCGAGTCGAACGCGCCGAGGCATTTTGTGCGGAGCATGCGGGTTTATCGGCGAAATTGAGCGCATTGAAGGACGTGGACATTCCCGCTTCGATCGATGTCGTCATCGCGACGACCACGAGCAAAACGCCGGTCTATACTTTGCCGCCCATCGAGGGCCGGCTCGTGATCGGAGTGGGCGCGTTCACCCCCGACGCCGCCGAGATCGCTGCATCGACGGTGCTTGCAAGCAATGTTTTCGTCGACGATTTGGCCGGTGCGCGGCATGAGGCCGGGGATCTTATCCAGGCGGGTATCGACTGGAATGAAGTGCGGCCGCTCGCCGGTGCCTTGAGTGGTTCAATCACCGATTCAGGACTCATGGGGCCGATCATGCTCAAGAGCGTCGGATGCGCGGCATGGGATCTGGCGGCGTGCAGGGTCGTACGAACAATCCTCGCGAGCAGTTGAACAAGCGCTCGCCCGTTCAAGCTGGAATAGTCCTTGCTAACAAGCTAAGGGTGATCCGAGGATTATTTCAGGGCTTGATTGATGACTAGTCGAAACGAATTTGAACTGAGAGAAGCGGGTTGGCACGCCCAATCCGATGTAGCGACCATCGCAAAACAGGCATGGTCAGACGCGATTCCCACAGTGACACCCACCGCCTCCTCAAGCGCGACGCCTCCGGCGACGTACTTTATTTCGGTGCTTGAACTGGCGACCGGCGAGACGCTTGGCAACGACGAACGGCTTCGCGCCATCGCTATTCTTGAAGCGCACTTTGCGGCGGGGCGTCCCCGTACGCTGAAAGAAGCGATCAGGATTTGCGCAGGTGCAATCGATTCTTCGACGCTTCAGCGCATGGCACGCGGTGCGAAAGCCTGACTGGAATTGGTGGCCAAGGACGTTCGCAATATCAGCTCGTTTTTTCCAGCATCCGGTAAGAACGACGCGTTTTTGTCATACGGAAGACTTGCATCGCAGGCGCCATGTTTCGCCTGAGCGGGTCAGCGTGACTGTCGAAAGCGGCTCCAGGTCCATGCAATAGATTGCCGTGAGCGGTGCGTCCAGCACGATGGCGAGCACTGTCTTGACCACGATTGCGTGAGTCACGACCAACGTGACGCCAGCTCCGTGATCACCCTCCAGTGCGCCGCGAACCCTTGTTTGCAGGGCCTCCAGACTCTCACCGCCATGCGCCGCGCTTCCCGGTTCGGAAAGCCACGCGCCCAACCCAACCGCATCTTCATCGTGAATCTCGCGGATCGGGCGGCCTTGCCAAAGACCATAATTCAGGTCGTTCCATGACGTGTCCACACTCGCTTCGATTCCGAACGTTCGTCCGGTTTGCATAGCCGCATTTGCCGGGCTGGTAATGATGCGATCGGGTTGAAACATCGAAGCGAGTTTCGGAAGTCGGGCTTGCTCAAGCTCGTCGATGGCATCGGCGGCATTCGGAAAGCGGCCGCTCTTCATTGCGTGAGTGGCCGCGTGACATAACAAAATAAGTTCGGTTTTCATGGCGCTCTACTTAAGGCATCGCTTTACTTTCGGCTGACACATCATAGAATGACAAGCTTGCAGCGCGAGGAAGCCGGTGAGAGCCCGGCACGGTCGCGCCACTGTGAGCGGTAGTCGATTGAGGAAAATTCAATCGGCATCCGCAAGTCAGACCCCCGCTGCAACCTTTCCTAAGTCTTACGGGACGCGTTTTCCCTTGGAGTTGTTCATGAATCATCCTGCCGTATCCGCCAATCTGTCCGGCAATAATCCCGCATTTGATGCACCGGTACCCATTCCGGTGCGTGAAGTGCTGCCCTGGGCTGTGTTTATCGGCCTGCTTTTGCTGATCGCGATTTATTTCGTCGGCGCGGAACAAGGCGCGACCTCGATCTTCCAGGGTATGTACATTCACGAGTTTGTCCACGACGGTCGCCATCTGCTCGGCTTCCCCTGCCACTGAGGCCGTCCATGATCCGAAATCTTTTGATACGCGGCATGATCGCGGGACTCGTTGCGGGCCTGCTCGGCTTCTGCTTTGCAAAAACTTTTGGCGAGCCATCGGTGAATCGTGCGATTGCGTTCGAATCGCAGCAGGAGCAAGCGCGCGAACAAGCTGATGCAGCGGCGGGGCATGCGCACGATCACGGCGATGACGTCGAACTGATCAGTCGCGGTACACAAGCGGGACTGGGTTTGCTGACTGGCGTCTCGGTGTTCGGCACTGCGTTGGGCGGTCTGTTCTCGCTCGTATTCGCGTTCTCGTATGGGCGGCTCGGCGCTTTGCGCGCGCGCGGCACGTCGGCGTTGCTTGGCCTGTTCGGCTTCGTGACTATCGCCATCGTGCCGTTCCTCAAGTACCCCCCGAACCCACCGTCCGTGGGAAATCCTGAGACCATCGGCGCGCGTACCGCATTGTTTTTCGGCATGGTCGTGATCTCGCTCGTGGTAGCCGTGTTTGCCGTCCGGCTGCAGCGTCGCATGCAGGCATCGCGCGGTAACTGGAACGCGGCGCTGATCGCCGTGGCCGTTTATATCGTGCTGATGGCGCTGGCGTACTTCGCGCTGCCGCCCGTCGATGAAGTGCCCAAGCTGTTTTCAGCGACGCTGCTGTGGAATTTCCGCGTGGCGGCGATCGGTATTCAGGCAGTGATCTGGACCACGCTCGGTCTGCTCTTCGGCGTTCTCGCACAACGCGAAATGGAGCGCGTGCCGGCGCGGCGCTTGGCTTCTGCCTGAACGAGTTATTGCATGAAAGAGGGGCGGCCCAGAAGCCGCCCTTTTTTTATGCCGCAGTCTTGCGTGCAAGCAGGCTGTCGAAGAGAGCGAGTTTGTCAGCATCGGGCATCGTCTTCCATGCCTTGATTTCTTCGCGGCTTCTGAAGCAACCCTCGCAATGACCCGTGATCTTGTCGAGCCGGCATACGTCCGTGCAAGGTGACCCCACGGGTTGAAGCTGCCTGGCGCGTTCGATGGTGAACGTCAGTTCGAGCGGTAATTCCATTTCCATAGGCATTGTCATAGCGGTTCGCCACGAAAGAGGGCAGCTGCCGCCACCGGATTCGTTGGCCAGTAAGTGTGCATGTAGGTAGCGGTGATCGGACCATGCCGGTAGATCGCTTCGCCTTCCACGCCCGTGGTGGCATGCGTCGCGGTGAGTATGGGTGACATGCCGGTGGTCATCGACGAATAGTGAAAGGTGTGGCCGGTGCTGGTGCCGTGACGGCTTTCAACCCGCTGCATCGCGAGCCGTGCAAGGCGCTTTTGCATCTTCGCGTGGCCGGGCAGAAGGCCGAGCATGGCGTGCCGCGAACCGTCGATGTCCGTCAGCGAGTCGAGAAGATACAGCATGCCGCCGCATTCCGCGACCAGCGGTTTTCCCGCTTCAACGTGTGCGTGAATAGAGGCCGCGCTAGCTGCGTTGGCGGCGAGTTGGGCAGTGTGCAGTTCGGGATACCCGCCGGGCAGATAGAGCGCGTCGGCGTTGGCCGGAGCAGGTTCATCGGCGAGGGGCGAGAAGCTTGAAAGCGTCGCGCCCAGCGCCGTGAGCAGATCGAGATTGGCGGGATAGATGAACGAAAACGCGGCGTCGCGGGCGATGGCAATGTGCATGCCTTCCAGCAAACGTGGCGGCTGCTGGTGGGCCTCGTGATTGAACACTACCGCTGGTGGAAGCTCTCGCAACGTCGTCTCGCCGATAGCATCGGCAGCACGATCCAGCCGTGCATCAAGATCTGCCACCTCGGCGGCTTGCGTTAGACCCAGGTGCCGGCCGGGCAACGCGATGTCGTCGGCGCTCGACAGATGACCGCAATATCGAATGCCTTCCGGAATGGCTTCGCCCAGCATTTGCGCATGCCGCGCCGACGCCACGCGATTGGCGAGCACGCCATGGAACGGAAGATCAGGACGATATCGCGCGAGTCCGAACGCCATCGCGCCGAAGGTCTGCGCCATGCCATGTGCACCGATCACGGCCAGCACCGGCACGCCGAACGTGGTCGCGAGATCAGCGCTGCTGGGCGTACCGTCGAACAGACCCATTACGCCTTCGATCAAAATCAGATCGGCTGTCTGCGCCGCTTCCGCGAGCAACGCACGGCAGCCGCTTTCGCCGACCATCCACAGATGCAGCGAATACACCGGAGCACCGGACGCGCGCTCCAGGATCATCGGATCGAGAAAGTCGGGGCCGGTCTTGAAGACACGCACGCGCCGGCCAAGCCGCGCGTGATAGCGCGCGAGCCCGGCGGTGACCGTGGTTTTACCCTGGTTCGACGCGGGCGCGCTGATGAATAAAGCGGGGCAGGCGCGCACGTCAGAACTCGACGCCGCGTTGCGCTTTCACCCCTTGCTCGCGATACGGATGCTTGATCGGACGCATCTCCGTCACGAGATCGGCGGCCTCGATCAGCGCTTCGGGAGCATGGCGACCTGTCACGACCACGTGCAGCATTTCAGGCCGCGCGTTGAGCACTGCGAGCACTTCGCCGAGCGGCAGGTACTCGTATTTGAGCACCGTGCAGAGCTCATCGAGCACGACCATCTGATACTCCCCGCTTTCAATCATCTTGCGCGCCGCGTCCCAACCTTTGCGAGCCGTTGCGATGTCGGCATCGCGATTCTGCGTGTCCCATGTATAACCGTCACCCATGGTGATGAAGTCGCAGTTTGCGATTGCGCCCAGGAAATCGCGCTCCGATGTATGCAGCGCGCCCTTGATGAACTGCACCACGCCAAGCCGCATGCCGTGTCCGAGCACGCGGACGGCCATGCCGAACGCCGCCGTTGTTTTACCCTTGCCCGTACCGGTGTTGACGATCAAAAGACCCTTCTCGCGCGCGGCGGCGGCCTGCTTTTTCTCGTGGCCTTCCTTGCGTCGCTGCGTCATGCGCAGATGCGCTTCTTCGTCCGTTTTCATCACGCTCTCTCGTTGTCAGTCTGTTGCTTCGGGTTGTCTTCAGCGATAGCGACGGTCACGCCATCGGCCACTATTTTCGGCACTATGATTCGTCCGTCACGCGATGCCAGCAGCGCGCAGGGTTCGCAAACGCCATCGACGCCAATAAGCGTCTGCACGCGTTTCGACGTGCTGGTCTCGATCTGCGCGATGTGTTGCTTAGAAAAAAATTGCAGCGGCAAACCGTGATGAGCAGCAAATTCGATCAGCGCGGTTTCGTCTTTCTTGCTATCGATCGAGGCCAGTGCGCGGACGTTCGAAAACGGTCGTGCACCCAATGCCGCGAACACTGCGGCATAGATCTGCTGGACGCTCACTCCGCGCCGGCAGCCTATGCCGATGACCCATGTGTTCATGGTTGCCGCGTGACGTAATCCAGCGCACTTGCAATGCCCAGCCCGGCAACCGAGCCGATCACGACAACAGCCGGCGCACCGATTCCCGCGTGTTCCACCGCTTCCGCGAGGTGCCTGAGCGGTGCTCGCAGATGCCGTTGATCGGGGCGGGTAGCACGTTCTATCGCGGCGCAAGGGGTCTCGGGATCGAGCCCGGCATCGACCAGTGCGTTGGTGATATCGGTGAGCCGCCGCACGCCCATGTATACGACAAGCGTCATCTTCGTCGCGACGAGCGCGCGCCAGTCAGGCTCGATCGCACCCGATTCGCGGCTGGCGCCGTGGCCGGTGACAAACACGACGCCCATGGTGTGATCGCGATGCGTGACCGGAATGCCCACGGCGGCCGGCGCGGCAATGCCCGCCGTGATGCCGCCGACCACGTCTACCTGTACACCGGCTGCATGCAGGGCCTGAACCTCTTCGCCGCCGCGCCCGAACACAAATGGGTCCCCGCCTTTCAGCCGCGCGACCACGCGGCCGGCACGCACATGGGCCAGCATTTCTTCGATGATCACCGCTTGCGGCGTGGAAGGATGGCCGCCACGCTTGCCGACGTATTGAATGACTGCGTTGGCCCGGGCGAACTTCAGCACGTCGGGATTCACGAGGTCGTCGACGAGCACGACATCGGCTTCCGACAACGCGCGCACGGCTTTGAGCGTCATCAGTTCGACGTCTCCGGGGCCGGCGCCGATCAGCCAGACGCGGGCGGGCGTGCTCACGGGTGCGCTCCGTGCATGGGGGCTGGAACCGCGGAAGCGGCCCGGCGGAGGCACTGAAAAATTGAATTCATCAGGGTCTCCGTGAAACCCCGGACTTCAAGCCGGGGAGGTAAGGAGACGGTTTTAACTGCGTCTCGTTAAATAGGTGACGGGCTTTGCACCCATCAGGGTCTTGCGACTCTGCCCGTAAGGGCCTAGTAACGCAGTCTTGCGACTCGCTCCCCTCGACAATGTTGTGCACCGGCATTTCGTCCCGATCCGTTTCGTACTTACCCTGTCGCTTGTCTGCAACCGGGACTTCCAGAGCCGGGGACTGAGGAAGCATCCCAGGGTGGGTCTTGAACCTATGCACAACGTAGCGCCCGCTCTAATCGGCAATGAAGTCCGGATTAAGGCATCCGGAGCGCTTAGTCTGGTCAACCCGAGCTCGCGGTATTCTGCAAGCTCCGCCCTTCAGGGCGGGGTAGTTGACGTAAGACGATATAAGCATTACGTCCTTCATCCGTCCCTCGCGGATGCGGCGTCCGGCGCGCTTTTAGAGCGCGCCACTTGGCGACTGGCCGGTATCCGGGCTTGGCGACCGCATTCCGCTCGCCTTCCCGCTCGTGGGAGCAGTGGCCGTGGAGGAAATGGGCACCCGGTTCGAATGAGAGAAAGTCGAAGCGGGCGCGGGTCGCGTACCGTTGCGGGGACAGCACAGGTTCTTTGTCGGCACAAGCGTGAGGAAAAACGCGCTTGTGCATCCTGTGTCCCGTTTAACTACGCGCGCGGGAAAAGCGCGCGTGAGCACCAGACGCTGGCCAAAGATAGCACAGCGGGTGTTGCTTGCGCTGGGGTTTTACAGGCTGAATTCCACCAACGGCGAAGGTTTTTCCGGTTCGCATAGGCACGGCCTCTCGTCTGCCGGCGCCCGTGAAAGCCCCTTTTACACGCCGCCCAAACCTTGACGCTAACCCACCAGCAGCCTAGACTTGGCGGCAGTTTTCTGGTGCTCGCGCGCGGTGTCTGCTGCGCGCAGTTAAACGGGAAGCAGGACGCGTTGCCGGATCCTCGGTCATGCCAACCTGCGCTGCCCCCGCAACGGTCAAGCGAAAAATCGCGTGGCGTGGTTTTACCCAGTTTCCCCCCACCTCGCGCGATAAAGCCGGCTTCAAAAAACCACTGCATGTCTATTCCATGCGGGAAGGTGAAGCGGCATTTTCGTCAGCCCGGATACCGGCCGGAACGAGTCAACACCTGAAGCGAACGATGTCGCGGGGATGCGGCATACGATCGACACTTTTCATCATGATTTTCCGGATTGAAGTCCTGCATCGCGACGCCCGCGAGCGGTGTTTATTGTTTGCCTTGAGTCACTGAAGGCAAACGCATTCCGGCGGCAAGCAGCCAATCGATAAAACGGAGCAACGGATGCAAACGCGCAAAATCCCGGTCACGGTCGTAACGGGTTTCCTCGGCAGCGGCAAGACCACGCTGATGCGGCACATCCTGCAAAACGCGAAAGGGCTGCGTATCGCCGTGATCGTGAACGAGTTCGGCGAACTGGGTATCGATGGCGAGATTCTCAAGGGTTGCAACATCGGTTGCGAGGACGAAAGCGTCACGGATCAACCGAATCTCTATGAATTGTCGAACGGCTGTCTTTGCTGCACTGTGCAGGAAGAGTTTTATCCGGTAATGGAGCAACTCGTCGAGCGGCGTGAGCAGATCGATCACGTACTGATCGAGACATCGGGCCTCGCGTTGCCCAAGCCGCTAGTGCAGGCGTTCAACTGGCCGTCCATCAAGAATGCGTTCACGGTAGACGCCGTCGTGACCGTGGTCGATGGTCCCGCCGCGGCAAGCGGCCAGTTCGCCGCGAGCCCGCAAGCCGTCGATGCACAACGTCGTGCCGATCCAAACCTCGATCACGAATCGCCGCTGCACGAGCTGTTCGAAGATCAACTGGCGTCGGCCGATCTGGTGATTCTCAACAAGACCGATCTGATCGATGAACCTCAGCAGCGCGCGGTGGAAGCGTTGATTCGCGGCGAGGTTCCCGCTGGGGTGAAGATCGTGCCAGCGCAAATGGGTCAGCTCGATCTGCATGCGTTGCTCGGGCTTGAAGCGGCATCGGAGACCACGATTCATTTACGCGTCGACCATCATGGTTCCGCCGACGACGAAGGTCACGCCGATCATCATCACGACGACTTCGATTCGGTCGTGGTGGAGGCGCGGGTCGAGTCGCGCGAGGCGGTGGTCGAAGCGTTGCGCTCGCTGGTCGATGCCAACACGATCTATCGCGTGAAGGGTTTCGCCGCGTTGCCGGGCACGCCGATGCGGCTCGTCGTGCAGGGTGTAGGACAGCGTTTCGAGACTTACTTCGATCGTCGCTGGACCGCTGAGGAGGCCAGCAACGGGACCAGCCGTTTCGTGCTGATTGGTGAGGACCTCGATCAGCCGCGTCTGCAACAAGCACTCGTCGCAGCGCTCGCCAACGCGCCCGTGCAGGCCTGAGTCGTGCATCTGCTACGCACGACTCCCGGAGGTTTTGTCGACGATGCTGCCGGCGTCATGCGCATCGATCAGACTCCGGCGCCAATCGTCGTGCTCAGTTCCGCCGATACCACGCTGTCGCTACTCGCTAGTGTCGTGCCGCATCTGGAAGCGGATTTTCCAGCGGTGCGGCTCGCAAACCAGGCGTTCTTAAGGCAACCGGCATCGGTGGATTTCTATGTCGATGACGTGCTGAAACATGCACGCGTGATAGTAATCGATCATCTGGGTGGTGAAGCTTACTGGCCCTATGGACTCGAGAGCATCACGACACTTGCGCGCCGCAGCGGCCAGATGCTCGTGATGTTTTCAGGCGATCTGCAGGAAGATCCGAATCTCGTTGCAAAGAGCACGGCCGAGCCCGCGTTATGCGACCAACTCTGGCGTTATCTGCGTGAAGGCGGGGCGCAAAATGCTGAAGAGTTTCTTCGCTGCGTTGCGTTTCGTGCATTGGGATATGGTCGTGAGGCGCGTGCTCCGAGTCCCTTGCCAACAGTCGCGCTCTATCATCCGGAGCGGCAGATTGCGACCGTAGAAGACTGGCAAAAACGCTGGATTCAAGGCGCACCGGTCGTCGCCATCCTGTTTTACCGGGCTCATTTGCAGTCCGGTAACACGGACGTGTTCAATGCGTTGATCGATGCCCTTGAAGAGCAAGGACTTAACCCGTTGCCGATCGCGATGGCTTCGCTCAAGGATCCGTTGAGCCGCGAAGTCGTGCAGCAACTCTGCGCAGATCATGACGTAACGCTGGTATTGAACACCACTTCGTTCGCAGCCGGCGTCATAGACGACCCGGTACCGTTTGAACTCGCAGGCGACGCGCCGGTGTTGCAAGTCATCCTGAGCGGGGGCAATCGCGAAGACTGGCTGAAGGACAACCACGGGCTGAATTCGCGCGACATCGCCATGCATGTCGCGCTGCCCGAAGTGGATGGCCGCATCATCACGCGAGCGATCAGTTTCAAGGGACTTGCGTATCGATGCAAGGTAACGCAAGTCGATGTGGTGCGCTATCAGCCAGACCTCGAACGAGTGCGCTTTGTCGCTGAGTTGAGCATGCGCTGGTGTCGCTTGCGACAACTCGACAACGCTGACAAACGCGTCGCGCTCGTGCTCGCAAATTACCCGTTGAGTGAAGGCCGTATTGGCAACGGCGTTGGTCTCGACACACCGGCGTCCGTAGTCAACATTCTTTCGATGCTCGCGAAAGAAGGGTATCGAGTAGACGATATTCCCTCCGATAGCGACGCGCTGATGCGAGCGCTGACGTCCGGCGTGACGAATGATCCGGTCGTGCGCGACCTGCGTCCGGCGCTGCAAAGCCTTGCACTCGATGACTACCTCGATGCGTTCCACAAGCTGCCATCTGACGTGCAGCGGGAGTTGAATGCCCGCTGGGGTCCGCCCGAAAGCGATCCCACGGTGCGGCGCGGCCGCTTCATGATCGCGGGCTGGCGCTGCGGGCATGTGTTTGTCGGTATTCAACCGGCACGATCACGTGAACGTGGCGACTACGCGAGTTATCACGATGCTGAACTCGTGCCGCCACACTCGTATCTGGCGTTCTACTTCTGGCTGCGCCAGCGCTTCAACGTCGACGCAATCGTTCACGTCGGCAAGCATGGCAATCTCGAATGGCTGCCGGGCAAGAGCGTTGCGTTGAGCGCGTCGTGCTGGCCCGATCTGACGCTGGGAGCCATGCCGCATCTTTACCCGTTCATCGTCAATGATCCGGGCGAGGGAAGTCAGGCGAAGCGGCGCACGCAGGCGGTCATCATCGACCATTTGATGCCGCCGCTTACGCGCGCTGAAAACTATGGGCCGTTGCAGGACCTGGAGCGTCAGGTCGACGAATACTACGAAGCGTTGATGGTCGATTCGCGCCGCGCCAAGCTGTTGCGAAAAACGATTCTTGCAAGCATCGTCGAGCATCGGCTGCACGAAGAACTCGGACTCGACAAACCTCGTGATTCCGATACTGAAGACGCATTGCTGACACGCGCCGACGCGTATTTATGCGAGCTTAAAGAGGCGCAGATCCGCGATGGCCTGCATGTATTCGGCGCATCGCCGCAAGGCGTTCAGCGCCGCGATACCTTGCTCGCGCTCGGCCGTTATCCGACCGGCGATGCACAAGGTGCGAACGCGAGCGTGCTTACTGCGTTGGCTCGTGACTTAAGCCTGGGCGACACATTCGATCCTCTCGATTCTGACTGGACCGCGTCCTGGACCGGACCTCGTCCGGCTGAACTCGTAAGCGTGATCGATGCCCCTTGGCGTCATCACGGGGATACACGCGAGCGTCTTGAGCTGCTGGCAACGTCGCTGCTGGATCAACCTTCCGACAATGCCGGGCCGCATACGATGCAGGTATTGACGCGCCTCAACGGCGACCTGCTCGCGCGACTCGACGCTTGTGGTCCGCAAGAACTAAAGCAACTTCAACGCGGCCTCGATGGGCGTTTTGTGCCACCAGGCCCCAGTGGTTCACCTTCGCGCGGAAGACTTGATGTACTTCCCACAGGACGCAACTTCTACTCCGTCGATACCCGCGCCGTTCCAACCCGGGCAGCATGGACGCTCGGGCTGAAGTCAGCCAATCTGCTGATCGAACGCCATCTTCAGGAGCACGGCGACTACCCGCGCGCGATCGGGTTATCCGTATGGGGCACGGCCACCATGCGCACCGGCGGCGACGACATTGCCCAAGCCATGGCGTTGATCGGCGTGCGTCCCAAGTGGGCGGCGGGCAGCAATCGCGTGACGGATTTCGAAGTCTTGCCGATCACCATTTTTAATCGCCCGCGCATAGACGTGACGCTACGCGTGTCGGGTTTTTTCCGCGATGCCTTCGCCAACCTGATGCATCTCTTCGATGCCGCCGTGCAAGCCGTCGCCGAACTCGACGACGAGGCCGAAGACATCAACCCGATCCGTGCGCGCATCATACGCGAACGCGACGAACACATGGCGCGCGGACTGGACGAGAAGGAAGCGCGCCTACGTGCGGGATGGCGTGTATTCAGCACGAAACCCGGCGCGTACGGTGCGGGTCTGCAAGAAATGATCGACGCAAAACAATGGCAAAACGACGCCGATCTTGCGCGCGGTTTTCAAAGCTCTGGCGGCTACGCGTACTCGCAGAAGGGCGATGGCGTGGACGCGCGCGAAACCTTCGGCGCGCGCCTGTCGACTATCGACGTGGTGGTGCAGAACCAGGACAACCGCGAACACGACCTGCTCGACTCGAACGACTATCACCAGTTTCAGGGCGGCATGGTGGCGGCCGTGCGGCATCTTTCCGGCGCTCAGCCACAAGCGTATAACGCCGATCACAGCAACCCTGCCGCACCGCGTATCCGTACGTTGCAGGAAGAGATTTCGCGCGTGATCCGCTCGCGTGTGGTCAATCCAAAATGGATCGATGGTGTGAAGCGGCATGGTTACAAGGGCGCGTCGGAACTCGCGGCGACAGTAGATTATCTGTTTGGTTACGACGCCACCGCGCGGGTTGTATCGGATCATCAGTACGCGCTTGTCGCCGATGCTTACGTCAACGACGCAGATACGCGTGAGTTCATGCAGCAGCATAATCCCCACGCGCTGCATTCCATCTGTGAGTGTTTGACCGAAGCGATGCAACGTGGCTTATGGCAAAACCCGGGCGCTTATCAAAGCCAGATCGAACGCCATCTGCTGGACGCCGAACAGCAACTCGAAGGGCAACGAACGTGAACGAAATCATCTTCCCTCTCGCCGCATTGGTCGCACAAGAACGCTTGCAGCAAGCACTATTACTCGCCGCGGTCGATCCTGCGCTGGGTGGCGTGTTGGTCAGCGGTCCGCGTGGCACGGCGAAATCGACGACCGCGCGTGCGCTTGCCGAATTGCTACCGGAGGGTCAGTTCGTGACCTTGCCGCTGGGCGCAAGCGAAGAGCAGTTGATCGGTACGTTGGATATTGAAGCTGCGTTGCGCGACGGCGGCGTGCGTTTTTCACCGGGCTTGCTCGCGAAGGCGCATCAGGGTGTGTTGTACGTCGATGAAGTGAATCTGCTGCCCAATCAGCTTGTGGATCAGTTGCTGGACGTGGCGAGTAGCGGCGTGAATATGATCGAGCGTGACGGCATTTCGCATCGGCATGAAGCACGGTTCGTGCTGATCGGGACAATGAATCCGGAGGAGGGCGAGCTCAGGCCGCAATTGCTGGATCGCTTCGGTCTCGCGGTGGAATTGCAGAATTGTTTCGACGCCGAAAAACGTCAGGAGATCGTCAAGGCGCGTCTCGCATTCGATATGGAACCCGCAGCTTTTCGTTCGCGATTTGCTGGACAACAAGACGCCTTGGCTCAAAAGATTCGTCACGCCAGGGTGATACTTCCGAGCCTCGAATTCGACGATGCGGTGCATGCACGCGTGAGCGAGCTATGCATCGAGGCACACGTCGACGGCTTGCGTGCTGACCTCGTGATGCTGCGCGCTGCGCGAGCGCTGGCGGCGTTGGAGGAGGCTTCGGCGGTGAACGTTGAGCACGTCGAACGTGTTGCGGAGTCGGTGTTGTTGCATCGGCGCAAGGAAGGCAATGCGCCGGCAAACGGTCAACGCGCTGAACCCCGTACAGAGCAACGTCCGCAAGACAGCGACGAAGCCAATTTCGGCTATATGCCACCCGAGCCGGGCGACATTGCAACAGTCAAGAACGTGAGGCCGCTTGCCCCAAAAAAATCCTGAGCCATCGAAGGCCGGATGCACGCGCCGAACCCGGGCGCCTTCGATGGCTGGAACCTTCCGCATCGGGTAGAACGCGATCACGCGAAGGCGAAGTGAGCGCGCGCATCGACTGGTTGCAAACGCTGCTGGCAAAGCGCAATCGGGCTCTTGATGCGACGCACTTGAGGTTTCATCGCGAGCGAGGCGACAGCGGCGCATTGCATTGTTTCGTGCTCGATTGCTCCGGTTCGATGCTAAGCGGCAAGCGGCTTGCGCTTGCTAAAGGCCTGGTCGTGGCGTTGTTCGACCGGGCGTATCGCGAACGGGCAGAGGTGGCGCTAGTCTGCTTTGGCGGCGCGACGGCGCAAGTGCGTCGCGAACCCGGCGCTGCGCACTGGTGGAATGATCGTTGGCTTGCACCGATAGGTGGCGGCGGAGGCACGCCGCTCGCATTGGGTGTACGTACCGGTGCCAACGTGCTTGCCAAGGCTGCGCGGCATCAGCCTTCTCAGCGGCGTTTCCTATGGTTGCTGACCGACGGCCGCAGCCCGGAAACGCCGTCGCGTCCGGATGCAGCGGATCAGATCGTCATCGTCGATTTTGAAAACGAGGCGGTGCGCCTCGGTCGGTGCATCAAGCTTGCAGAGTCATGGCAAGCGGACTATCGCACGGCGGCTTCCATGACTTCCACGTAGCTCATTCGTACCAGCGTGGCGTGTAGACCCAGTCGCCATTGCCGTCGCTACGCGGAAAACACCGCGTGGTGGACGACCCTACGATCACCATCGTACGCATATCGACCTGATCGGAACGCAGATTCTCAAGCGTCGTTGTGGTCAGCGTTTCACCCGGCCTGCCGATGTTCCGGCCCAGCACAACCGTGGTTGCACCGGTTCGATGTTCGCGCACGATATCGAGCGCGCGATCAAGTTGCCACGGGCGCGCGCGTGACACCGGGTTATAAAGCGCCATGACGAGATCGGCTTGGGCGGCGTGCTGCAAGCGCGCTTCGATGACTGCCCACGGCTTGAGATTGTCGGAGAGAGACAGCATGCAGAAGTCGTGGCCGAGCGGCGCGCCTGCACGGGCAGCGGTCGCGAGCGCCGCGGATACACCCGGCACGACCGACAATTCGACAGCGTTCCACTGCGCGTTATCCCGGGCTTGATCAAGTGCTTCGAGCACGGCCGCGGCCATCGCAAACACGCCGGGGTCCCCCGACGATACAACCACGACGTTGCGTCCCGTGCTCGCCAGTTCGAACGCATGGCGCGCACGCTGCATCTCTTCGCGGTTGTCGGTGCAATGAAGGGTTTGATGTGGCGCGAACGGACCGGCCATGCGTACGTAGGTCTCGTAGCCGAGGACGTCGTTGGCAAGCGACAACGCATGTCTTGCTGCCGGCACCATCAGGTCCGCGCTGCCAGGACCGAGGCCGATCACGGTAAGCGTGCCACGTGCCTGTCCGAGCGGTGAAGGATCGACCGGTTGTGGTGTGATAGCTATCACAACGCCGTTTTCATGCTCAAACGTTTCGAAGCCTTCTGGAAGGGCTCCAAATCGCAGCGGCACATCCAGCGCCTGCGCTGCTTCAGCAAGCCGTACGGAACCCATCATGCTTAAAGGCGCAAGCACTGCGGCCAGCGACATCGGTGCAATGCGATGTTCATGCAACGCGTGACGTACTCGTTCGATGATCGAGTGCTCTGAGGACGCCGCCGTCACATAGGCCACCACGCAGCGTGGATGAATTATCAACTCGCCAGCAACGTCGCTCGTGTGCGGCGTTACGCGGATGGCGAGGCGGGCGTCGACGGCGCGCGGCAGATCGACCTGATCGAGCCACGGCGCAACACCTTCAACACGGGTCGTGGCACCCGCCAGCAGATCGGACACGAAGCGTTTTCCTTTCTCGATATCAGCGAGCACGTAACCCGTTGGCGGGTTCAGCAGGCAAGTGCCGAAACGTAGTTCTCCACTTGTCGTGATCGCCGGCACGACGTCCAGCGCCGCGGCAATTTCTCGCGCCATCACGTTCACGCCACCCAGACCGCCGAGCAAAGGCACGACCGCACTGCCGTCTTCGGCAACGGCCAGCACAGGAGGCTCGAAGGTCTTATCGGCGAGCGCAGGAGCGAGGCAACGGATCACGATACCCGCCGCGCATAACGCGACGACAGGCGTGTTGCGTGTGTACAGTTCGCGTAGATGCGGACCGAGTTCGGTGAATGCGACATCGGCCTGCACGCGGCTCGCGAGACCATGAATAAGCGAACCCGGATACCGTGCCTGGATGCGGCGGGCGGTATCGATCGCACCCGTACCCAGCACCACGATTGCTATGGGTGTCCCTTCGTTCATGCCTGCCATTTTTCCCCCGGTACGACGAGCAGCGAGAAGTAGGGCGAGGCCATCGGATCGACTTCTTCCAGCGGCACGATGCGCTGGTTCGCCATGGTTGCGCGCTCGACATATAACGCACGTTTGTCGAGCCCGAGTTCGGTCAGCACGCGCCGTACCTTGTCGAAGTTACGGCCGAGTTTCATGATCACGGCGGCGTCCGCAGTGGCGAGACGTTCTTTAAGATCTGCCTCCGGCAACACGCCCGATAACACTGACAAGCTCTGGTTCCGATACACGAGCGGCACGCCAAGCACGGCAACCCCGCCAAGCATCGAACACACGCCCGGCACGACTTCCGCTTCGAAGCGTTCAGCCAGGCGGTCATGCAGGTACATGTACGAACCATAGAAGAACGGATCGCCTTCGCAAATCACGGCCACATCGCGGCCCGCTTCCAGATGATCCGCTATGCGGATGGCGGATTCATCGTAGAAGTCGCCGATGATCGTCTCGTAGCAAAGCGGCGGCTCGAGCGCTTCGGTCGTCACGGGATACACCAGCGGCATGCGCGTCTGGGTCTCCTTGAGATGCCCTTCGATAATGCCGAACGCGTTACCTTTCTTGCCCTTTGCAACGAAGTAGGCAACAACCGGTGCCGAGCTCAGCAAGCGCAGCGCCTTCACTGTTATCAACTCGGGATCGCCCGGACCGACACCGAGACCATAGAGGCGTCCGCTCATTTATTCGGTCTCCGTTGCCAGCGCGTTCACGGCGGCGGCCGCCATCGCGCTGCCGCCGCGTCTGCCGCGCAACGCGACGAACGGCACGCCGCGGCTATCGGCGGCGAGCAGGGCCTTCGATTCCGCCGCGCCGATAAATCCCACTGGAAAGCCCAGGATCAGGGCGGGTTTGGGTGCGCCGGAGTCGAGCATATCGAGCAGATGGAAAAGCGCGGTGGGCGCATTGCCGATCACGACCACGCTCCCTTCAAGATCCGGACGCCACAATTCGAGGGCGGCGGCGGAACGCGTATTGCCGAGCGCACGAGCGCGTTCCGGTACGGATGGATCGTTGAGCGTGCAGATCACGCGGTTGTTTGCGGGCAACCGCGCGCGCGTGATGCCCTCGGCGACCATGCGTGCGTCGCAGAGAATGGGTGCACCGCGGCTTAGGGCAGCGCGGCCTGCCGTGCCCGCGCCGGGCGAGAACACGAGGTCGTCGATCACGTCCGTCATACCGCACGCATGGATCACACGCACGGCGAGTTTCTCGAGATCGGCGGGAATGGCAGCGAGATCGGCCTCGGCGCGAATGGTCGCAAACGACGCGCGATAAATCGCCTGGCCGTCGCGAATGTAGTCAAGCATCAGGGGTGCTCCGGGCGAGCCAGCGGGCTGCCTGTTCGATGGTTAGATGGTGGGCGACGGCTTCAGGTGCCTGGTGGTAAAGATCGTAGCGACCGGGTGCGACGGCCATCAACGTGGTCTCGACGCAGTGCGCCGCCGCGCATGAACGCGCGCAGCCGCTGACGTGGACATCGCCTGCTGATGGCATCGACCGGGCGAGAAGTTGCGCGTCGGCTTTGGTATCGGTGAAACTTTTTGCGCAGCCTTGTGAACCCGCGCATGCAATCAGGCGCGCGAATGGTTCGTCGGGGTTTGTCGCGAGGCCGAGTGCGGTGAGTTGGTCAACGACAGCTTGTGCATTTGCAACCGGCACGTCGAGCAACATCACGCTTTGCCAGGGCGTCATGCGTAATCGCGGCGCGAGATCGGCGAGTGCCGATAGCGTTGCTGCATCCATACGCCCTAGCGGAACTTGCGCACCGACGCACACGCTATCGCCCGTTCCTTGAGGATGCACGCCGAAACGCAGCCGTGCATCGGAAGCGGGACGACGCCAGTTACCCGCGTCCCGGTCTAACGGAAAACTCAGTTTGTCCTGCACATGGTCAACAAATTCTTCGATTGAACACGTCGCCAACAGGTCGCGCATCCTCGTATAGTGCGGCAGCGCGAGATCCAGAAACGTATGCAGCAATGCATCGATTAACGCAGGAACGTGCATGCGGTTAACCGCGCCCAACGCAGACGCGTCGCTTTCAAACCTCGGCGGACAGCCTGCGAGCCCGAATACAAAACGTTCCGCCGAACCCGCCGAAAGCCACACATCGTGCGGATGATCGAGCATCGCGAGACGCTCGCCGCCGTCAACCATCAACGCAAATTTCGGCGACAGCTGATGCAAGCGAGTGTCCCGCTGCAACTGATCGAGCAAAGCGCAAGCGAGCGGTGTTACGTCGAGAAGGGCGTGCGGATCCAGACCCGCGAGCGGGCTCAGCATCACATTACGGAGATCATCAGAACCCGGCGTAGTTGGCCCGAGCCCCGCACCGACGAGCCGCGAGATCAACGCCTCTTGCGAGCCCTCCCGTACACCGCGGATCTGCAAATTCGCGCGATTGGTCGCGTCGATAAAACCCGAACCGAACGCCCGCGCCACCTCCGCGACCACGCGCGCCTGCGCCGCACTCAGTTCGCCCCGTGCAAGGCGAATTCGGCACAGGCCACCGTCGCGTGCAGGCACAATCCGCATCAGGCCAGGACAAGCCGATGGCCGCAATGCCTGCGATGCGTGCAATGCGTGCGTTAACCCGCGTACAGTAGTGAGTGGTTCGTTCAAAGCGTGACCCGTTCGGTCTCGCGCGGCGCCTCGAACCTGCCGGACCCTTTGCGGGAGTGGCACGTTCGCGGCATCGGTACACCCCGCCCGATGTTGGCTTGCACGAAGAATTCCGGTCGGCAGGTCTCTTGGCTTGCAGGTCGTCGTCCGCACCGGCCTTCCCAGTCGAAACCAGTGGCAGTGGAGCGCGGACTCGCTGCGTACAATTGCGGGGGCAGCCACAGTTCTGCTGTGTTCCCTGTTAGGCCCGTAAGGGCACCGACTAACCGCGGTATTATGCCCGTTTTTATGGCGGTTAAAGCGCATCGGCGTCACGCCGGGCGTGCTTTAGCCGCATTGTCTGAGCCACGTTGTAGACGCGGCGTAATCTGCGAATGAATCAAGCGAGGATCGGCGGATGTCACCGTGGTTGACCGTGGTGGGGATCGGAGAGGATGGCTGGCGCGGACTGAGCCGGCATGCGCGTCAGGCGTTGCTGGCGGCGGATACGATTTTCGGCGGGGCGCGTCATCTTGCGTTGTTGCCGGCCCGGATCGGCGGGGAACGTCGCGCGTGGCCTGTGCCGTTCACGATTGCACCGGTACTTGAACATCGTAATGAACGGGTGTGCGTGCTCGCAAGCGGGGACCCGATGATGTTTGGCGTCGGCGCCACATTCGCCCGTGAACTGGCTGCGGGCGAATTTTGTGTGGTGCCCGCGCCTTCGTCGTTATCGCTTGCCGCCACGCGTTTGCATTGGGCGCTGCAAGACGTGACGGTCGTCTCGCTGGTCGGGCGGCCGGTTGCGGCGCTTGAAATGCAGCTTCATCCCGGCGCGCGTATTTTCGTTCTCAGCAGCGATGCTTCGAGTCCCTCGAGGGTCGCCGAGTTGCTGACAAAGCGCGGTTTTGGCTCGAGCCGCCTGACTGTGTTTGAGCATCTGGGTGGCGAGCAAGAGCGCCGTATCGATGAGATAGCCAGCGCGTGGCAGGCAATCGATGTGGCCGCGCTGAATCTGGTGGCGATCGAATGTGTCGCGGAAAACCATGCGCGCCGATTGCCGCTGACGCCCGGTCTTCCCGACGATGCATACCAGCACGACGGCCAGCTCACCAAACGCGATGTCCGCGCGATCACGTTGTCGCGGCTCGCCCCCGAGCCAGGCGAACTGCTGTGGGACGTGGGTGCGGGATGTGGTTCGATCGGTATCGAATGGATGCGCTCGCACACGTGCTGCCGTGCTATCGCGATCGAAGCGGACATTCAGCGTCAGCGCCTGATCGAACACAATCGCGATGCACTCGGCGTGCCTGGACTGCAACTGATCGAGGGCGAAGCGCCGGGCGCTTTAACCGGGCTTCCGCAGCCCGATGCAATTTTTATCGGCGGTGGCGTGACGGCGCCGGACATGCTCGACACGTGTTGGTCTCATCTGAGGAAAGGCGGCCGGATGATCGTCAACGCGGTCACGATTCAAAGCGAGGCGACACTGGTCGCGTGGCGCGCGCTTCATGGTGGCGAGATGACGCGCATCAGCATTGCCCATGCACAGCCGCTAGGCGCTTTCGATACCTGGCGCCAGGCGCTTCCCATCACGCTGCTGCATGCTGTCAAACCATGATGCTTACTCGTTACCACCATGCGTGACGAAACGCCCGAACAGCCCGCGCCGCTGCGGACAGGACTTACTACGGGCAGTTGCGCCACCGCGACATCGCTCGCGGCTGCGCGTCTGCTGCTGACGGGGCTGGTCAGCGAGCACGCGGACATCGTCTTGCCCAAGGGGCAGCAGATCATGATGCCGCTCGTTTACTGCCGTCTTGCTGAAGGTGAAAGCGCCGAGGCGGGCACCATAAAAGATGCCGGCGACGACCCCGACGTCACCCATGGCGCGATCGTTTTTGCCCGCGTGCGATTGCTGAGCGAACCGGGCGTGCGTTTTCTCGCGGGACCGGGCGTGGGCACCGTCACGCGCGCCGGACTTGCGCTTGCGATAGGTGAACCCGCCATCAATCCCGTGCCGCGCAAGATGATGACCGACCATCTCCTGGCACTTGCCGGAGAACACGGTTATGCGGGCGGATTCGAAGTCATCATCGGCGTGGAAAACGGTGCGGAACTCGCGCTCAAGACGATGAATCCGCGCTTGGGGATCGTCGGCGGATTATCGATTCTTGGCACGACGGGCATCGTACGGCCGTTCTCCTGCTCGGCTTATATTGCTTCGATTCACCAGGGTATCGACGTCGCGCGCGCGAATGGTTACGTTCATATCGCGGCGTGCACGGGCAATCAAAGCGAGGACGCCATGCGTCTTCGATACAACCTGCCAGATATAGCGCTCATCGAAATGGGCGACTTCGTGGGCGCTGTGCTCAAGCACTTGCGGCGCGCACCGGTGGAGAAGTTGAGCCTGTGCGGCGGCTTCGGCAAGATCAGCAAGCTCGCGGCGGGGCATATGGATCTGCATAGCCGGAACTCGAGCATCGACTTGCCGCAACTCGCTAGCTGGGCTGCGAGCGCGGGTGCAAGCGCTGTGCTTCAGCAGGATATGTGCGCGGCTAACACGAGCCAGGAAGCGCTGCTGCTGGCTCACGAGCAGGGCGTGCCGCTCGGCGATATTGTCTGCGAACACGCGCGGCAATTTGCGTTAGGCGTGGTGCCTGAAGGTATCAGCGTTGAATGTTTTGCGATCGATCGGCAGGGGCGCATCGTGGGGGCCGCGCAATGAAACGGGTCTTGCTGTTGGGCGGCACCGGCGACGCATTGACCATTGCGCGACGTCTCGGTCCTGATCATGTTTATAGCCTCGCCGGACTGGGCCGCATGCCGGGCGATTTCGCGTGCAGCGTGCGTGTGGGCGGCTTTGGTGGGGTAGAAGGGTTGAAGACGTTTCTTGAAGCGGAGTCGATCGGCTTGATCGTCGATGCAACACATCCTTACGCGGCGCAAATGAGCCGTCACGCGAGTGCTGCTGGCGCGCTTAAGAGCGTTGAATGCTGGGCGCTTCGGCGCGCACCGTGGCAACCGCAAGCCGGAGACGATTGGCGCGAAGCTGCGGATTTTGCGGATATCCTCCACCTCATCGCACCTTACAAGCACCCGCTCTGGACGCTGGGCCGTGAACCGCTTGCGCATCTTGACGAGATTCCGACGTCGCAAAACTGGACCATTCGTTGCCTCGACCCGCATCCCGGCAACGCGCGTGCGACGATCATCGCCGCGCGTGGACCGTTCACGCTCGATGGCGAACGCGCGCTCTTCAATGCACAGCAAACCGATGTCGTCATCAGCAAGAACAGCGGCGGCGCTGCGACCGAGGCGAAACTTGCGGTCGCGCGGGAACGATGTTTGCCTGTAGTCATGCTGCAGCGACCGCACTTGCCTCAAGTCGAGCGCGAATTTTTCGACAGAAGCTCGCTTCTGAACGCACTTGAAGCATGGCTCCATCCGCATCCACTTTTCGATAAAACCCCTTAAATGACGGTCTATTTCATTGGCGCTGGACCCGGAGATCCCGAACTCATCACGGTGAAAGGGCAGCGCCTCATTCGTACGTCCCCGGTCATCCTGTATGCCGGATCGCTCGTGCCGGCAGCAGTGTTGAGCGGACATCGTGCGCAAAGCGTGGTGAATACGGCGGATCTTCACCTCGATGAAATCGTCGCATTGCTCGAATCCGCGCACGCTAAGGGGCAAGACGTTGCGCGAGTGCATTCCGGCGATCCGTCGCTGTATGGCGCGATTGGTGAGCAGATCCGGCGTCTGAATACGCTCGGGATACCGTATGAAATCGTACCTGGCGTGACGGCTGCGGCGGCATCGGCGGCTTCACTCGGATGTGAATTCACGTTGCCGGGTATCTCCCAAACCGTGATCCTCACGCGCTTCGCCACGAAGACGTCGATGCCCGAAGGCGAACAACTCGCCGATCTCGCTCGCCACCGCGCGACCATGGCGATTCACCTTGGCGTGCGTCATATCGAACGGATCGTCGCGGACCTGATTCCGCATTACGGCGCGCAGTGTCCAGCGGCCGTGATCTTCCGGGCAAGCTGGCCCGACGAAGAAAAAGTGCTGGGCACGCTCGCCGATATCGCGGGAAAAGTGCTTGAAAAGGGCATCGAAAGGACTGCGCTGATCGTAGTCGGGTATGTGCTGAATGCGGAAGGTTTCACCGATTCATCGCTTTATCGCAAGCCATTCTGACGCTTCGCCGATGCGCGATCTCGATACCGTCTTCAGCGCCTTGTCGCATTCGAACTTCCGCAAACGCTTCCGTCTCGGTGCGCGTGAGGAAGCCTATTTGCGCGAGCACGGTATGACGGAGGTGATCGGCCATGCGCGCGAACTAATCACGCGCCGGCTTGCACCGGAACAACCGCCGAACGACGGCAAGCAGACGCCGTTTCGCGGCCATCCCGTGTTTATCGCGCAGCACGCCACGGCAACGTGCTGCCGGAGTTGCCTCGCCAAGTGGCATGGCATAGAGGCGGGAAAACACCTGGACGATGACGAACGGGACCACGTCGTGCAGGCCATCGAACGCTGGCTGAAGGCACAAGAAGTCGTAGGCGCCGATAAACCGCCACGTCAGCCCGATTTGCCATTCTGACAAAAAAAACGCCGCGCGGTTTTGAGCCGCGCGGCGTGATTGACTTATCGCGCCATCATTCTAAAGCGCGCTTCTTTTTAGCCCTTCGCGACAACATATTCAATCCCTCGACCAAGGCCGAGAACGCCATCGCCGCGTAGATGTAGCCCTTGGGCACGTGCGATCCGAACCCTTCGGCGACCAGCGTCATCCCGATCACAAGCAGGAAGCCGAGCGCGAGCATCACGACAGTCGGGTTCCTTTCGATAAAGCGCGACAGCGGTCCCGCCGCGAACATCATCACCGACACCGCGCCGATCACCGCGACAAACATGATGGGAATGTGCTCGGTCATGCCCACGGCGGTCACGATGCTGTCGATGGAAAACACAAGATCGAGCACCAAAATCTGGCCGATCGCGGACCACGGCGTGAGCGTGGACGTCTTCGCAGCGCCGCTGCCATTGCCTTCGCCTTCACTCGATACGTGGTGATGGATCTCGGTAGTCGCCTTCCAGACCAGGAATGCACCGCCGGCGATGAGGATCAGGTCGCGCCACGAGAAGTCGTGTCCGAACGCGGTGAAGATCGGCGCGGTCAGGCGCACGATCAACGCAACCGTGCCGAGCAGCCCAAGCCGCATGAGCAATGCCAGTCCAATGCCGAGCCGCTGCGTGCGTGCACGGTGCGCTTCGGGCAATTTGTTCGTCAGAATGGAGATGAAGATCAGGTTGTCGATGCCGAGCACGACTTCCATGACAAGGAGCGTCGCCAGTGCGGCCCACGCGCCGGGGTCGCTTGCTAATGCAACTAGATAGTCCATGAGATCCGAGGGTCTTGGGGAAGTGGGAGACAACAGGTAAGGCGCCTACGCGGCGGCCGTTCGCGATGATACGTGACACGCAAAGCAAAAATGTAAGCTTAATGAAATAATTGAGAGCGATGCCGCGCCAAAAAGTTCGCCGGACGGATTTTCGATGTCGACATGCCCGCCAAAATGGTGCGCCGCGCAAATACGGGTAAACTCTAGTGTCGAGCGCCGTTACTTTAGCCGACCCGGCGCCTTCAACTTTCGCTGCCCGATTCCGGCAGTCGCTTTCGGGTTTCGCATGCAGGGAAAATCGCAACGCCTGGTCGAACTGGACTTTTTTCGTGGCCTCGTGCTGCTGGTGATCGTGGTCGATCATATTGGCGGCAGCATGCTTTCCCGCGTGACGCTGCACGCATTCGCCCTCAATGACGCCGCCGAAGTCTTCGTGTTTCTCGGCGGTTTCGCCACCGCGACGGCCTACGCTTCCGTGGCCGCCCGCCGCTCCGAATCTGCTGCCCGGGCGCGGTTTTTCCGCCGCGCGATCGAGATCTACCGCGCGTTTTTGGTCACCGCCGTCCTGATGCTGGCGACAAGTTTCATGCTGCGGCCATTTTTCGGCAGCGCGCCGAATCTGGTGACCTCGGATCTCGACAGCTTTCTCGCCACGCCGTTCACCGCCATCGCCGACGTACTGCTCCTGCGCCGTCAGCCGTATCTTTCTTCCGTCCTGCCCATGTACGCGTTCTTCGCGCTGGCCGTGCCGCTGGTCATTCCGCTCGCACGCAGCAAGCCGTGGATTCTGCTTGGTGGAAGCGTCGCGCTGTGGGCGGTCGCGGCGCCGCTCGCCGAATATCTGCCGTCGGCGGAAGATTTGCTGTGGGACTTCAATCCCGCCGCGTGGCAGTTGATGTTCGTACTCGGCGTGCTTGCGTGCTGCCAACCCATCTATCGGCGTGTGAGTTCGCACCGATTCGGCTGGGTAGTGAGCGTCGCCGCACTTGGGATTGTCGCGGGCATGGCGTACTACAAATTGCTCTTGCTTCCCACTTCCCTCGATGGCGATTTCAAGCGCAATCTGGCCGGCGTGCGGATCGTGAATTTTTTGGCAATCGCGTGGCTTGCAAGCGACCTGGCGCGTCGCGGAGTGGTGAAGCAGATTGCGCAACGCTTGCCGTGGGTCGGAGCGGTTGGCCGCGATGGACTCGTATGTTTCGTGGCGGGCGCGATGATTTCGCTGATCGTCGATTCGGTGTTGTACACGCTGACCGATGGTTTTCTCGACGTCCCGCTGGGTTTCGCCGCCGATATCGTTGCGTTGGGTCTGTTGCTCGCGATTCCACATCGCCAGCGCGTATTCGGTGCGATGGGTTTGGGATCGGTTGCGGCTATTGCGAAGACAGAAGGGGAGCGTCGTGCGACTCGATGAATGACGTTTTATGAAAGAGCAAAAAATGCGACTAACGGTCTGCGTTTTCTGCGTCCAGGAGCTATATCGGCGAGCGCTTGATCAAGCTTGAACGAAAAGCCGGCTTGCAGAAAAGCCTCGCCCGATTACGGCCTAATCCGCCTCGATAGAACCCAAGTCCGCCGAAGGCAACAACGCATCGCTATCGTCTTTGAGTTTCACGCCCGTCAGCTTCAAACGTGTTGCTTCGGTCAACAGGTAATGCAGCTTGAACGCGGCCGAATCGTAGGGAAGACCTTCGGGCCGCACGTTCGAAATACAGTTGCGCTCCGCATCGCTTTTGCCCAAACGCGGCTCGTACGTCAGGTAGATGCCGAGACTATCGGGGGAACTCAAACCCGGCCGTTCACCAATCAGCATCACCACGATCCGCGCCCGTAAAAGCTCACCGATACCATCGCCGAGTGCCACTCGTGCCTGCCGCGCGACGACGATCGGACCGATGCTTACGCCCGCCAGCTTCGTGCGCATCCGTTCGAGCAGCGGTACTGCATGACCCGTAGCGGCATAGGCGGATAAACCATCGGCGACCACAAATACGACATCGAACGCAGCGGGCGCGGAAGCCGCATAGTCGCGCAGCCGCGCCGTACTTTCATCGTTCAGTGTTCGGCCCAGATCGGGGCGCCGCAGATAATGATCGCGATCGGGCGCGGCGCTTTCTACATCGAGCGTATCGAAACCGGACGCACGCAATGCGGCGTGCAGCGCGGCCACATCGAGCGGTTGATGCACGGCGTCGCGGGCTTGCGCGTGCGAAAGATTAAACGCGAGCAGCGGCGCCGTCGGCAAGCTGCTGCCCGCGCGGCCCAGCGCAATGCGTGCGTTCGTAAAACGGCGCAATGCGTCCCATGGGTTGGTGCTGACGGAAGACGGGGAATCGTCGAAATCGGCCATTACGCGCTCATCCATTCAAGCAGTGGTTGCGGTGCGGACTGGTTCAGCAAGGCGCCGCGCGGATCGACGATTCGCATCGACTCAAGCCATGCCTCGAACTCCGGCGCACGGCGCAGGCCGAGCACGTTGCGTACATACAGTGCGTCGTGGAATGACGTGCTTTGATAGTTGAGCATGACGTCGTCGGCGCCGGGAATGCCCATGATGAAGTTGACGTTGGCCACACCCAGCAGCGTGAGCAGGTTGTCCATGTCGTCCTGATCGGCTTCGGCGTGGTTCGTATAGCAGATGTCGCAGCCCATGGGTACGCCGAGCAGCTTGCCGCAGAAATGGTCTTCAAGCCCGGCGCGAATGATCTGCCTTCCATCGTACAAATACTCGGGACCGATGAAACCAACCACCGTATTGACCAGCAGCGGGCTGAACTTGCGCGCAACCGCGTAAGCGCGCACTTCACAGGTCTGCTGATCGACGCCGTGATGCGCGTTGGCGGACAACGCGCTGCCCTGGCCCGTTTCGAAATACATCAGATCGGTGCCAACGGTGCCGCGTTTCAGCGACAACCCCGCCTCGTGCGCCTCCTTGAGCAGCGGCAGCGATACGCCGAAACTGCTGTTCGCTTTCTCGGTACCGGCAATCGACTGGAACACGAGATCGACAGGCGCACCTTTCTCGATTGCAGCGATGGTATTGGTCACATGCGTGAGCACGCACGATTGCGTCGGCACTTCGTAGCGTTGCCGGAAGTCGTCGATCATCACGAGCAGTGTCGTGATCGCGCTCAACGAATCCGATGCCGGATTGATGCCGATCACCGCATCGCCGCAGCCGTACATGAGGCCGTCGAGCATGGAGGCGGCGATGCCCTTGACGTCGTCGGTGGGATGGTTCGGCTGCAGGCGCACCGACAGATGTCCAGGCAAGCCGATGGTGTTGCGAAAGCGCGTGATCACGGGCCGTTTCTTCGCCGCGAGAATCAGGTCCTGGTTGCGCATGAGCTTCGATACCGCCGCGACCATCTCCGGCGTCAGTCCCGGCGTAACGCGGATCAGCGCAGCGGAATCGGTGGTGTCGGCGAGCAGCCAGTTGCGGAAATCGCCCACGGTAAGATGCGAAATCTCGGCGAAAGCCTGTGAAGAATGATCGTCGATGATGAGCCGCGTGACCTCATCGCTTTCGTACGGGATCACGACTTCGTTGAGGAAAGTGCGCAGCGGCACTTGCGCCAGCGCCATCTTCGCCGCCACGCGCTCCTCCTCGGTGTCTGCCGTCACCCCCGCGAGCTGGTCGCCGGAGCGCTGCGGACTGGCCTTCGCCAGCAGCGTTTTCAGGTCGTCGAAGCGGTAGGTCCGGTGACCGATGGTTTCGTTATAGCTCATCGCGTGATCCTTGTTCCAAGGCTTCTCCAGAGACTTATTCTGCGCCTGCCCGCCGGGCAACGCATCCTGTCAACGTCTTGAGCGAGCTGAATTCAAGCGTCGACCTCGAAGTATGCGGTGAAACGGTAAAGAGCCAAAAATGCAGGAACGTTAATTTGAATCGAATGGGGCGCTGTGTTCGTGCTTATTGCCTGCCTCGACGGCATTTTGGGTGCGCCACCGCCCATTTTCGCGCGTGCGATAATCCCGTTCTTCCCATCCGGGCACTTTTGCGCGCCGCACCTTGAAAAACCTGCTTGTTCCCCTCGATCGCCTGGCCGATTTCGACGAGATTGTCGATGTCCGCACGCCGCTCGAATTTGCCGATGACCACATCCCGGGCGCGCTCAACGCCCCTGTGCTGAGCAACGAAGAGCGGGTGCTGGTCGGCACGATGTACAAGCAGGTGTCGCCGTTCGAGGCCACCCGCGTGGGCGCGGCGCTCGTCGCGCGCAATCTCGCACAGCACCTCGACACAACCTTTGCCGATCGGCCGCGCAACTGGCGGCCGCTGATTTATTGCTGGCGCGGCGGCAACCGGTCCGGTTCCGTCACCGCGATGTTCAACATGATCGGCTGGCAAGCGCGGCAACTGGAAGGCGGGTACAAAAGTTACCGGCGCGCAACTCTCGATACGCTCGACCATCTGCCGGCCACGTTCCGCTATATCGCACTGACGGGCCCCACCGGCAGCGGCAAAACGCGCCTGCTGCACGCGTTGCACGAGGCCGGCGCGCAGACGCTGGATCTGGAACACCTGGCGGCGCATCGCGGTTCGCTGCTCGGCGCGTTGCCGGGCGAGCCGCAACCGTCGCAGAAATGGTTCGACACGCTGCTGGTCGGCACGCTACGCGGCTTCGATTCGGCGCTGCCGGTGTTCGTCGAAGCGGAGAGCCGGCGGATCGGCGCAATTTCCTTGCCGCTGGCGCTGCTGGAGTCGTTTCATCGCGGCGCGTGTGTCGAGGTCGAAGCAAGCCGCGAGGATCGCGCAACGTTTCTGCTGCACGATTACGCGCATCTTTTCCATCATCCCGTGTCGTTCAAGCAGCAGTTGTCGAAGCTGGTCGGCCTGCATAGCCGCGAGCGGGTGAGCGGCTGGCATGCGTTGATCGACCAGGGCCGGGAAGCGGAGCTTGCCCGCGAACTCATCGACCTGCACTACGATCCGGCCTACGCGCGCAGCAGCCGTCAGAATTTCAGCGAATTGCCGCACGCTACGCACATGCTGTTCCGGCCGAACGACGCCGACGTGATCGAGCAGGCAAGGGCGCTGCTGGCACGGCTCGACGCTTCCCGTGCCGCCGAAACGCCGCCTGTCACGTCGGCCTGACCCGTTTTCATCCCGATAAAAACTACCCAAGACCATGCAATCCACTCTTCGACAACCGCGCGTCGCGCTTGGCTGGATCACATTCCTGCTGATCGCGGTCGTCGGTCTTTTCTACGTCAAATGGTTTCCGTACTACAACCGCGCGTTCATCGCGGCCAGTCAGCATTCCATCGGCAAATCGATACTGATGGGCACCGCCGCGAGCGCGCCCGCGCCGTCGTGGCAGGCCGCCATCGACTACGCCTTTGCTTACGGCAAGGCGATCTGGCAAGCGATGGTGCTCGGGCTTTTGCTCGGCTCGGCGGTGCAGGCGCTGATTCCACCGCAATGGGTGGCGCGGGCGCTGGGCAGGAGCGGCTTTGGCAGCGTGGTGAACGGTGGCCTGATGTCATTGCCCGGCATGATGTGCACGTGCTGCGCAGCGCCGGTCGTGGCCGGTCTGCGGGCGCGTCAGGCGGCGCCGGGCGCCGCTGTCGCATTCTGGCTCGGCAACACCGTGCTCAATCCGGCCACGCTGATTTTCATGGGCTTTGTGCTCGGCTGGCAGTGGATGGGATTGCGGCTCGCCCTGGGCGTGCTGATGGTGTTTGGTCTCGGCTACGCGGTGAACCGGATGGTGACTCCGAAGGAAGCGGAAGCGTCGCGCAGCGCGATGGCGAAGCTGGTTACCGCGGAAGATCCGGGCACTGCATTCACTCGCTGGGTCCGGATTCTCGGGCGCATGACAATCCGGCTGGTGCCTGAGTACATCGTGCTGGTGCTGGTGCTCGGGGCGGCGCGGGCTTGGTTGTTTCCGCATATCGGTCCGAATATCGACAATAGCGTGCTGTGGATCGTCGGTCTCGCCATCGCCGGGACGTTGTTCGTGATCCCGACAGCGGGCGAGGTGCCGATCATCCAGGCAATGTTGTCCCTCGGTATGTCGGCCGGTCCCGCAGGCGCGTTGCTGATGACGCTGCCGCCGATCAGCCTGCCATCGGTCGCCATGCTCGGCCGATCTTTTCCGCCGCGCGTGCTGACAGTGGTGGCGGTTGCCGTGGTGGGCTTTGGGATTGTCGCGGGGTTGCTTGCGGTGGCGCTGGGGTTCTGACGAACGATCGCAATAGGCGAGAGTTCAAGAAAGAGGCCGTTCCAACGTGAGTTGGAACGGCCTCTTTTTCGTGTGCGTGGGCGGCTTATCGCGGTGTCGAGTGCGTACCTGATTCGAACGGGCACGCTTTCGCGCGCCCTAATGCGTGCCCATCTGGATCAGCAGCTTGAACGGCAGCGCCAGCAGCATCGCACCCCCTACGCCTGCGCACCACAGCGCGATGAACCACAAGGTGCTCTTGAGCCGCGCACCCTTGCGACGTTCAACGCGGGCTTCAGTGGTAGTGATGTTCGCCATGGCGCACCTTGCCTCGAAAAACCCAATAACCAAGCGTCGTGTACGCGATGATCACGGGCAAGATCACCGCCGCGCCAATGAGCGTGAACCTCTGGCTCGAATGCGGCGCCGCGAGTTCCCAGAGCGACACGCCGGGGAAGATGGCATGGGGCGAAATGCTCGCCACCAGGCCGCTATAACCGAGCAGCACGAACGCCAGCGCCATCATGAACGGCCGTGTTTCGTGCCGTGAACGGATGGACTGGCGCATCAGCCACGCGCAGGCAATTACAAGCACGGGCACCGGCAGGAATCGATAGAACCACGGGGTATCGAACCAGCGCGAGGCGATTCCCGCGTCCTGCAGCGGCGTCCAGATACTGACGACCGCGATAGTCCCCAGCTGCAGCAGCGTCAGCGGCCACACGATGCGATAAAAGCGGCGTTGCAGATCACCCTCTGTTTTCGCGATCAGCCAGCAGCAGCCGAGCAGCGCATACGTGACCACCAGCGCGAGCCCGGTGAAGAGGCTGAACGGCGTGAGCCATGTGAAGGCATCGCCGGAAAAACGGCCATCCGCGACCGGAATGCCATTGAGAAACGCACCGAGCGTCACGCCCTGGAAGAACGTCGCCCCGGCCGATCCGCCAATAAACGCCAGATCCCACATCGGTTTGGTGCGTGTTGCCTTCGAGCGGATTTCGAACGTGACGCCACGAAAGATCAGGCAGATCAGCATGAAGATCAGCGGCAGATAAAGACCCGACAGCACGGTCGAATAGATCATCGGAAACGCAGCGAACAGGCCGGCGCCCCCCAGCACGAGCCAGGTTTCGTTGCCGTCCCAGACCGGCGCGACGGTGTTCATCATGACGTCACGGTCACGCTCCTCGGGGAAGAACGGAAACAGGATGCCGATGCCGAGATCGAATCCGTCCAGCACCACGTACATCAGCACGCCCAGCGCGATGATCGCGGCCCATGTAAGGGACAAGTCCATGTTAGGCTCCTTCGATTGAATGCGTCGCGGTGGACAGCGGCCGGCGCGCGGTGTGGTTGTCGTCGTCAATGCGCGGCGTGTGCGTGATCGTGCCCGGCAACGCGGGACCGGCTCTAAGCAGCTTGAGCAGGTAGTAGATGCCAGTGCCGAACACGAGCGTATAAACCACCACAAACACCAGCAGCGTCACGCCCACTTGCTGTGCTGTAACCGGCGACACAGCCTGCGCCGTGCGCATCACGCCGTAGACCACCCACGGCTGACGTCCCGCTTCGGTCGTGATCCAGCCGGCCAGCAGGGAGATAAAACCGGATGGTCCCATCACGAGCACGAAGCGCTGGAACATCTTCGATTCGAACAGCTTGTTTTTTCGACGCAGCACAAAGCCGGCGGCACTCAACAGGATCATCAGCACACCGAGCCCGGCCATGATCCGGAAACTCCAGAACACGATGGTCGAATTCGGCCGGTCCTCTTTCGGAAACGACTTGAGGCCGCGGATTTCACCGTCCCAGCTATGCGTCAAAATCAGGCTGCCCAGGTGCGGAATGGACACGGCGTATTTCGTGGTTTCCGCTTCCATGTCCGGGAGGCCGAAGAGATTCAGTGCAGTGCCGCTTTTCTCCGTGTCCCACAGGCCTTCGATTGCCGCGATCTTTGCCGGCTGATATTCGCGCGTGTTGAGGCCGTGTTGATCACCGACGACCGCCTGAACCGGCGTGAGCACCAGCAGCAGCCAGAGCGACATCGAAAACATCTTCTTGATCGCAGGGTCGCGGCGGCCTTTCAGCAGGTGATAGGCGCCCGAAGCCGCCACCACCAGCCCCGCGACGATGAACGCCGCGATCGCCATATGCGTCAGCCGGTACGGAAACGACGGGTTGAAGATGATCTGGAACCAGCTGACCGGCACGACATGATCGCCTTCGATACGAAAACCTTGCGGCGTCTGCATCCAGCTATTCGACGCAAGAATCCAGAAGGTCGAGATCAGCGTGCCGATGGCGACCATCAACGTAGCGCCGAAGTGCGCCTTCGGTCCCACCTTGTTCCAGCCGAACAGCATGATGCCGAGGAAACCGGCTTCCAGGAAAAACGCGGTCATCACCTCATAGGCGAGCAGGGGGCCGGTGATCGAACCGGCGAAACTCGAGAAGCCGCTCCAGTTGGTGCCGAACTCGTAGCTCATTACGACGCCGGACACCACACCCATGCCGAAGGCCACCGCGAACACCTTCGACCAGAACAGGCATAACTCCTTGTAGACCGGCTGACGCGTCTTGAGCCACGCGCCTTCGAGCACGGCGATAAAGCTCGCCAGCCCGATGCTCAGCGCAGGGAAAACGATGTGGAAAGAAACCGTGAAGGCGAACTGAATACGCGCCAGGTCGAGCGCTTGTTGAGTGGCATGCATGGCAGGTTGTGCATCCATCGCGGGCGCACTCTAACGAGGTCGCAGGCGGGCGCTGGTTGGTTGGACTAAGTACGACGGAAGTGACTTTAAGCCAGTTTTTGAGATGAATGGTGCGACGCGGTAGAGCGTGAGAATGCGCGAAAATGTCGCATTTTGAAGGTGATTTCGTCCGTAACTTACTGTTTCTGGACAATTTTTTTGAGGCATCGATTTGACGCTTGCAGCCACCGGTACGTGAATTCCGCGACAATCGACCGCACTGCGTCAAAATGCGTATCCCCGCGCTCAGGTAGAGAAGAAACGCTACCGCGCATGGCGTGCTCAAGCGCGCTGGCGCGATTTCTCCAACGGCGCACCGGCGTGCGCCGGGTACCATGACGGAACTGCGTCGGCGGCATTTTCCCGGTTGGGAAAACAGGCCTGCGGCGAAGCCAACCGAACATCGCGACGGGAGAAAAATCATGCGTCTTGATGACGAAGCAGAGAGCCGGAATGTGGAGGACCGGCGCGGTGCCGGTGGGGGCGGCGGTGGCGGTGGCGGATTTCGCATGGGCGGAGGGCGCTCGATCGGTATCGGCACGATTGTCATAGCGCTGGCAGCGGCCTATTTTTTCGGCATCGATCCGATGCTGATCCTTAACGGCGGTTCGACCGGACAGAGTGGTTCATACAGCCAGCCACAGCCGCAGCAACGGCAGATGGGTCCGGGTGGTCAGCCACAGACGAGCGCGAACGATCAAGGCGCGGTGTTCGTGCGCCGCGTGCTCGGCAATACCGAACGTACATGGCAGCAGATTTTCCGTACCCAATTCAAGCAGGACTACCCCGCGCCGAAACTTGTCCTGTTCTCGGGCGGCACCCGCACCGCGTGCGGTACCGGCCAGTCAGCAATGGGCCCGTTCTACTGCCCGGGCGACCGCACGGTGTACATCGATTTGTCTTTCTATCGGGAACTGCGCGACCGCTTCGGCGCAAGCGGAGACTTCGCGCAGGCGTACGTGATTGCGCACGAAGTCGGCCACCATGTGCAGAACGTGCTGGGCATCATGAACAAAGTCGATGCCGCGCGGCAACGGATGTCGCGGGAACAGGGCAATCAGTTGTCGGTGCGCGTCGAATTGCAGGCAGATTGTTTCGCAGGCGTGTGGGCGAACGTGGCCCAGAAGAACAACGCAAAGCTGATTGAGCCCGGCGATTTTCAGGAAGGGCTGAACGCGGCAGGGGCGATCGGCGACGACCGGTTGCAGAAAGAGACGCAAGGCCGCGTGGTTCCGGAAGCCTTTACGCATGGCACGAGTGCGCAGCGGCAGCGCTGGTTGAATCGCGGACTGGCGACGGGCGATTTGGGGCAGTGCGACACTTTTGGCGCTAAAACGCTCTGACCGTGATCCTTTTTCAGCCGCTGCATGGCGTAATTTTCAATGGTGGAGCGCCTGAACAGTTGGCACCTTGTTCGGGAAAGACTGTGAAATAGTAGTGAAAACCGTTATTTCGACGGATAATTCGGGCAGAACGCGCAGCGATCAGCTTACAAATGCTGGCAGCGAGGCGTCACGCCAATTTATAGAATTCCGTCTTTCAAAAAAATCGACCGTGACCCGAACGCCTTTCGATCTGCCGAAAGCGCAACCGGTCAAGCGAGTCAGCCGTCCGGCGGTACCGGCTCATGCGTCGCGGCATGAGTGCGCTCGTCGACGAATTAAAGGTTCCATAGCATCCCCATGAAGCGAATCCTGATTGTCAAGGTGACATCATTGGGCGATATCGTAGAGACGCAGCCCGTCGTCTCCGATCTTCGCCGTGCATTTCCGTCTGCCAAGATCGACTGGGCAGCGGACGCGGCCTTCGCCGACATCATTCGCTGGAATCCGGCCGTGGACCGCGTGTTGAGCGCGCCGCTGCGCAAGTTCAAGAAAGCGCGGAGCTGGGCGGATTTGAAAGATATCGCCGCGTCCATCGGGGAATTGCGGGCTGAGAAGTACGACGTGGTCCTCGATATCCACGGTGTGTACAAGAGCGCGATCATCGCGTTTCTTGCGCGTGGGCGTCAGCGTTATGGTTATAAGAACAGGGACCTGGGCGAACTCGGCGCGGCGTTTGCGTACAACAAGCGCTTCGGGCCGCGGCCGGGAACGGACGCGTGGCGCGGTATGCGCGTGAGCGTGGCCGACGCGCTGGGCTATACCTTCGACGAAACCCCCGACTTCAATCTGCATCTGCCGCCTCTTGCTACGCCGCTCGAGCTTCCGCAGGGCGCACCCATCGCCATGCTGTTCCACGCTACGTCAGCCGATGAAAAGAAATGGCCGATCAATCGATGGGCCGAGACGGGGCGTTCGCTGACCGCGCGCGGTTATCGGATCGTGTTGCCGTGGGGCACCGAAGGCGAGCGCAAGGAGGGCGAGCAGATAGCAGCGCTCGTGCCGGGCGCGATTGTCTTGCCGAAGCTGAGCGTGACCGAGTGCGCGCATTGCATCGAGGCGTCGGCGCTTGTCGTGGGCATGGATACGGGGCTGGTCCACCTGGCGCATGCGCTGGGTCGTCGCACGGTGATGATTTTCACGGCGACGTCGCGCGGGCATTTCGGCATAAGCGCACCGGGGCGTTCGGTTTCTGTCGGCGATCACCATGCTCCGCCCGATGTAGCTTCGGTGCTTGAGGCTATCGAAAGCGTGTTGACGGGAACGGTGACGCCGGCAGCACGCGATGTCGCGACAGGGGCTGTTTCCGGGTAATGGCGGCGTGGATACCGTTCAGGTCTCCAGCCCTGTAGCGGGCTTGCCCAAAGCCGCGTCAAGCTCCCGGGAATCCGTCCGGAAACAATCGCTCGATCGCTGCTTCGAAGTGCTGGATCGGCGCCGCGCCGCGCAACGCGATAGGCGGCGGCGGTTCCTGATCGCCCACTCCTTCGCGTGACAGCACGACGAACGGCACGCCCGTCACACCGAGCTTCTTCGCGAACTCTTCGTCTTCGATCACGGCGTCGGTGAGTTCGTCGCCCAGCAACGCTTCTTCCAGCGACTCCGGATCGATACCGCAGGTAGCGGCAATATCCAGCAGCGCATCTGTATCGCCGATATCAATACCGTCCTCGAAAAACGCCTTGAAGATCGCGCGATGCACAGCCTCGAAACGACCCGATTCGCGCGCGAAAAACGCTGTCTCGAACGCCTTGCGGCTACGCGGCTGAACCGGCGGGAGACGCAACAGCAAACCGCGTTCGTTGGCCATCGGGTAGACGGCGCTCTCCCACGTTTCATGCAGATAGTCGCTGTCGGGATCGAGCGTGGGCACAGGTTCGGGACGCAGTTCGAACGCGTGCCAGCGAACCTCGACCGCGTCGCCATACGCATTCTGGAACTGGTCGATGACCGGCACTTCCAGATAGCAGAAAGGGCACACAAAATCCGACCACACGTCGAGGTACAGCTTGGGGCTTGTCATATAAGGCTCGTTTGATATTCGGCGAAATTTTGTCCGAAATTCTACCCCGCATTCAGCTTTGGTTCCGGCCACGCGCAATCCGCGGAGGATTTCCAATCGAGCCATTTCGTGTCGGCCCGTCGTGTTTTGCCGCAGGCTTCTGTCTCGCGCTCGGCGAGAACATTGCGTTTCCTTGACAATACCGGGCGTGGCCAACTGAGCTGATACTGGTAGCCTGGGTCAGGATCTATGATCTGATGACTGAACGATTTTGTGACCGCATCGAACGGCACCCGGCTCAGCTCTTCCGGTGTTGCGTGGTCGACTGCGGTGGAACATCGGGTGACGAGCGCCGATTGGGTGAAGTATTTATTCGACACATACAGCAACTCGACCCGAAAATGAATCAGCCGGATTGGCTGGTCCACACGCTGCCGCAAGAAGGTCTGCGCTATCTCGTCCGAGTCGTCGATATCCATTCGTAGCTGGACCACCTCAGCTTCATTGAACATGCGCACGCGGGGAAACGTAAGCATGACGCGCTTCGTGTTTTCTCCCGCGACCGGTTCGATAGCAGATACGGTCTGAAGGTCGGACGTGACCACGGGATCCGTGCTGCCCGTCCACAAGAATTTATGAGTGAACCGGTTTTCGTAGGCAGTCTTGATCTGAATGTGCCGGTACGTCTCGTTCACGAACCTTTTTCCGTCGAACGTGGTGTAACGGAAAAAGCTGGAGATGCAAAGATAGCCATCCGGATAATGCAGCTTGGAGAATGTGTCGAACGCTTTCCGCGCCAGCCATGCTATGTAGCTCACGCACAGGAGACAAATGGCCAAAGCCGCCCATGATTTCCACCGGTCTGCTACCAGATCGCTTGCGCTAACGCCGACAATTGCGACGAGCGAAGCAAGATTGCCAGCGAGTCGCCACATTGACTGCCTCGAAATTGACGTTAAAAAAATAAGGGCGCCGATAGGCGCCCTTTAGAGGAAATACTTGTTCTCGTTAAGAAGCATCGCCGCCCATACGCCCTCTACTTGTCAACGAGTTACCGCTTAGAAGTTAGCTCAGGCGCTAACTTTGATGTATTCGCAGTCACTTTGCCAACACTACCCGTTAGCCCGTGATTTATCCAGGGTTCCAGGCGATGGCAGAGGGCCTAAACGCCCGTACATATTGGCCATTTGTTCCAGGTCTCCATGCTGCAAGGGCTTTCTGGACGACGTACGTTACAGCGCGCTGTTTGTAAAATTTTGCACCATTCGCATTCCTTTGCTTTGAGCGATCAAAATCCGCCATCCATTTCGATCTTCGACCCATCGCTGAAACGACTCAGCCGGAATGCTCGCGGGTCCACCAGCGGCTTGTCGTTCGCGACAATATCCGCCATCAGTTTCCCGGCACCCGGTCCGATCCCGAAGCCGTGACCTGAAAAACCGGTGGCGATGAACATGCCGGGAAGCTGTTGCGCAGCGGAGATCACAGGCACGGCGTCCGGCGTAACGTCGATATAACCCGCCCACGCTTGCGCCACTTTCACTTGCCCAAGCGCCGGGAAGATCGCACGGAACGCGTTGATGGCGACATCGTTGAATTTCTGGGTCGGTGGTGGATCGAGCGTGCGTACGATCTCGAAGACGGTCGGTTGGTCAAGTTGCCATTTCCGCGGCTGGCGCAACGCTTCGAAAAATCGCCGGCCGAAAGCGAACTCGATCGATCCGAACTGGCTTTTCAGCGCCGGCAGATATTGGCTGAATAGCCGGAAGCTGTCGGGCGTGATCTCGGCAAGACTGTGGAACGCATTCGCGATCGTGTAACCGCCGTCGAGCCGCTTGCGGTATCCGACGGTCTGGTTGCATGCGCTGACTTCCGGTCCACCGTCGACCGGCTCCGTGCGCAAGACCGACGAGCGTACCGTCAGTTGCGGCAGTTCGACATCGACGCTGCCGGCAAACAAACGCGTCCACGCACCGCCTGCTACCACCACGCTCCCGCAGCGGATCGAGCCGTATTCGGTCACCACGCCGCTGACCGTCCCGCCGCTCGTTTCGATGCCGCGCACCGCACACGGTGTCAGAACTTTCACGCCTCTGGCGCGCAGTGCATTCGCGATGGCCGGCGCCGCCCGCTGCGGTTCCGCGCGGGCGTCGGAGGGCGTATAGATGCCGCCGGAAAACTTGCGCGCCGCGCCGGGCATCAGCGCCAACGTTTCTTCGCTGGACGTGATGCGTGAGTCGATACCTTCGCGCCCCACGAGACCGACGGCGCGGGCCAGCCAGCTTTCGTGATCGGCGAGCGCCTTCGGGTCGTCGGCGGCGTAGAGGATGCCGCATTGCCGGAAACCTGCGTCGATGCCCAACGTCCGGTCTAGCTCGCGCCACAGCTTCAGGCTTTCGAGACTGAGTTCCAGCTCGCGCAAGTCGCGATGCGTTGCGCGGCACCAGCCCCAGTTGCGGCTCGATTGTTCGCCTGCTATATGCCCTTTCTCGCATACCGTGACTGAGATCCCCTTCTCTGCGAGATATAGGGCCGTGCTCACGCCGATAATCCCGCCGCCAATCACGACAACATCGACGCGCTCGGGTAAATCACGATCTTCAACGACTTCAACTACTTGTGGACCCATCTATCCTCCTTGGACAGGTCGAACCGAGCGTCATGTCGGGAAACGTGTCCGGACAACCCGCCCGATGTGCTTCCGGGCATCCTGTGTGCTTTGATCAACCCGATGGCGCGTCAAAGCCGGCCCGTCTGATCAACTGGCTTTGCGGTCGAATCCTTGCTGCGGCGGCATTGCGCGGCAAATCCACCCTGACTTTCTGGAGAACACTCGTGCAAAAGACAGCATCGGCAAAATGGAGTGGTGGCATCAAGGACGGTAAAGGTTACATTTCGACGCAAACCGGCGTTTTGAAAGACGCGCCGTATGGTTTTTCTTCCCGCTTCGAAGGCGGTCCCGGAACGAATCCCGAAGAGCTGATCGGCGCTGCACATTCGGGCTGTTTCACGATGGCGCTGTCCCTGCAACTCACGCAGGCCGGCCTCACGGCGGAAAGCATCGAAACGAAGTCTACCGTGACGCTGGACAAGGTCGGCGATGGTTTCTCCATCACCGCCTGCCATCTGGATGTGAAAGCGAAGGTGCCCGGCGCCGACCAGGCCACATTCGAGAAGCTTGCGAACGCGGCGAAAGAGGGGTGCCCCGTGTCCAAGCTGTTCGCTGGAAACGCGAAGATCACCCTGAACACGGAATTCGTTTCCTGAGTTCGTTGGACTGAAGCACGTTAGAACACGAAGGCGTGGCCGGGAATCCGGCCGCGCTTTTTCGTTTGTCTTTGCGGGGCAAGCCACGCCCAAATGCTGATGTCGTTGGTTTGCGGCACCCTCGAGCCCCGCACGCGTTCATCGTCGTGTCGCTGTTGCTGCTGATCATCATCGGACTGCCGACGTTCCTGCCTGCACCACCGACTAAAATCAGTACCCGGACTTATCCACATTTTTTGTGGATAGCCGTGTGGACAACATGCGCAAGCAGCCGCCAACCCACTGACGCATAACGGTTTACGGTTTCCCAACGTTTCCAAAGCAGGAACGCTGTTTTCAGTCGGCAATGCACTTTCAGCCGTTCGTTGCAAGCTCCGTAACCCGTCATTTGTCCCCAGACCCTGTAATCTGACGGCACTTTCAGTTCATCTGGTCTGGCCGGACCATCGAGATCGATAACCGGTCCGGCTTCCTGACACTTCCATCCACACGCAGCACCGCCCTGGAGCATCGATGAAATTCAAGCTGGACTGGACGGGCATCGCGCCATTTGCCGCACTTGTCATCCTGGGACTGACGTTCGCCATGCCGAACGGCTTCATGTTCATCCTCGCCGCCATCGCACTCGCCGCCGCCGTGTTTGCCGCGGTTCATCACGCCGAAGTGGTTGCGCATCGAGTCGGCGAGCCGTTCGGCACGCTTGTGCTGGCCATTGCCGTGACGGTGATCGAAGTGGCGCTGATCGTCTCGGTCATGATCTCGGGCGGTCCGGAGAAAGCAGCCTTGCCGCGCGACACGGTATTCGCCGCGATCATGATCGTGTGCAACGGCATCGTCGGGCTTTGCTTGCTTGTGGGTGGCATGCGCCATCACGAGCAGAATTTCCAGCTACAGGGCGCAAGCGCGACGCTGGCCATCCTGTGTGCATTGTCAGTGTTGACCATGGTCTTACCCGATTTCACCAGCACGGTGGCGGGGCCGGGATTGTCGACGTCGCAACTCGTGTTTGTTGGCGTGACATCGCTGGTGCTGTACGTGGTGTTCGTGTTCGTGCAGACCGTCAGACATCGCGATTATTTCTTGCCACCGGTGCCGGCGCTCGATCCAAATCGAGCCGAAACCGACGACGTTCACGCGCCACTGCCCACCAATGGCTACGCGTTGGCCTCCGGCGGTTTGCTGCTGCTCTCGCTGATATCGGTTGTCGGACTGGCGAAGCTGCTGTCGCCGGCCGTTGAGGCGGGAGTCGCTCGGGCGGGCGCGCCAGAAGCGGTGGTCGGCGTGGTGATAGCGGCGCTTGTGTTGCTGCCGGAAGGCGTGGCCGCGTTGCGCGCTGCACGGCTGAACCGGCTGCAGACCAGCTTGAATCTTGCACTTGGATCGGCGCTGGCGAGTATCGGTCTGACGATTCCGGCCGTGGCTGTGGTGTCGCTTGCAATCAGCCAGCCGATCGCGCTTGGTCTCGGTTCGAAGGAAATCGTACTGCTCGCGCTGACCTTGATCGTCAGTGTTCTCACGCTCGGCACGGGGCGCTCGACCGTACTGCAGGGCGTGGTTCATCTGGTTATTTTCGCGACCTTCCTGTTTCTTTCGGTTGTGCCCTGAGATTGGCGGAAGAGCGTTCGCAGCCTTGCGGGCCGGTCCTGAAAATAAAGGGCCGGACCTGATTCAGCAATTCTCCGGGCGGTGTTGCGTTCGCGCTTCACCCGAGGGCTAGTCTCAAAATCTTTTGCAATGCAGCATCGGATGCGTATAATCAGGGTATTCCCTAACGTGTTATCCCTAACTCACGCTGAGGTGCTTTTATGAAAACCGCCGCTCAAGGTTCGATTCTCGTTTCGTTCGGTTCGTGGTTCCGCAAGGCGAAGGCTGTCGTTCGCCGCGAAGCTGCCCATGCGTTGAACCTGCATCTGCAAAATTGCGCTGTGCTGGCTGAAGCGTATCGCCGCAAGTAAATCGGCTGCAGCCTAGCCGACCGCTGAATCGACGCACCGATCGAGCCGCTGAGCGCTCTCGAACGTCGATTCGCCGGCCTTGCATGCGTTAAAACGGTTGCCGGGTAGAAAGTCGGCAACCGTGACTGTCGGCACTGAACAAGTGTTAGCCCATCAGTTTCAGATTGCCCATCCGCCGAGATAAAACGCGGCGAGCACCGCTGCGATCGCGACCGTGCCGACGTTCAGTTTCTTGTACTCGCCGGAAACCACCCGGCCGATGACGAGCGTGCAGAAACCGAGCATGATGCCGGTCACAATATTCGCCGACAGCACAATGAACACGGCGCAGACGAGACCGGACATGGCGTCGACGAGATCGTCCATGTGAAGCTTGCTCACGCTGGCGAGCATCAGCAGGCCAACATACATCAGGGCGGGAGCCGTGGCGTACGAAGGCACGAGCCCGGCGAGCGGCGAGAAGAACATCACCAGCAGGAACATCACGCCAACGGTAGCGGCCGCCAAGCCCGACTTCGCGCCTGCAGCCACGCCCACAGTCGATTCGATATACGCCGCAGCCGGTGCACCGCCCAGGCACGCGGCGACGATCGAGCTGACGGAGTCCGCGGTCAACGCCCGGCCGCCGTTCACAATACGGCCTTTCTCATCGATCTGACCTGCCTGTCCAGCCACTGCGCGAATCGTGCCGGTGGCGTCGAAGACGGCGGTCATCACCAGTGCGAACACGCTTGGCAACACGGCCAGCGACAGCGCGCCGCGAATGTCCATGGCGCCGATCAGCGATGCATGTCCGGGAGCGCTCAACGAGGGCAATGCGAACACGCCGGTGAAACGAACGGCGGGATCGAAGGCCAGTCCCAGCGCCGACAACCCGACCACTACGAGCAAGATTCCCCCCGGCACGCGCCGGCGCTCCAGGCCGATGATCGCGGCAAGTCCGAAGATCGACATCAGCACCGGAAACGCCGTGATATGACCGAGCGAAACGGGCATTCCCGCACCCGGATTTTTCACGATCAGGCCGACATCATTCGACGCGATCAGCAGCAGAAACAAGCCGATCCCGATCCCCGTGCCATGTGCGACGCCCGCCGGCAGGTTGCGCAGGATCCACGAGCGCACCCCGGTGACGGAGACTGCGGTGAAGGTGATGCCCATCAGGAACACCGCGCCGAGCGCGACGGCTGGCGAGAGCCCTTTGCCCAGCACCAGCCCGAAAGCGGTAAACGCGGTGAGCGAGATCGCACAGCCGATCGCGATTGGCAAGCGCGCCCATATACCCATCAAAAGCGAACCGAAAGCGGTCGTCAGGCAGACCGCCACGAAGACGGCGCGCGTATCGAAGCCGGCCTTGCCCAGCATTTCCGGCACGACAAACACGGAATAAACCATCGCCAGGAAGGTGGTAATACCTGCTATCACCTCGCGCCGCTGCGTACTGCCGCGCGCGCTGATCTGAAAATACCGGTCGATTAATCCGCCGGATTGAGACGCGGGGGCATCGTCCTGAATGTCGATGCCGCCGAGCGGCTGGGCGTGGGGTTCCATCATGAGCTGTTCTCCTTTATCAGCAGGCTGAAACAAGCGCGTCGTATAGTCTTGGCAGACCGGCCGCGCCGTCTTCAGGGTCGTCTCGATAGGTTTGATTTATGTTGTTGGCCGGAGCCAACGCACTGGACTGGGCCAGCACAGAGACTAGGCGATCATTAAGCCGCCTCCAATCTCAAAAACGGGATTCCAGTCATGCCGCGATCCTTATAAGGTCTGTTTCCATGCGGCTTTGAAAGGCGTGCACGTGCTGTAGAAAAGCCAAAGGGCCAGGTCGAATGACCTGGCCCTTTGACTTGGTTGGAACTACGTGGAACTAACGCGACACCTTACTGAATCACGCGCGTCACGCCGCGGCCGCGCGGATCGGCCGCTGGTTCGGGCGTCGTGCCGTCGATCTTGATGACCTGGATATCGCCGTTGAAACCCTGCTTCGCGAGCGTATATCCCTTCGCTTCCAGCTCTTTCGCGAGATCGCCGTCAATGGGCTTGTACGGTTCCCAGAAAATCGTGTTCGGCGGCAGCAACTGATGATGGAAGCGCATTGCCGCGACCGCATCGGGCAGGGGCATCGAGAAGTCGTAGACGTTGTTGATGACCTGAAAGATCGATGTAAAGATGCGCGAGCCACCCGGCGTGCCGATCACCATCGCGACTTGATCGTCCTTCGTGAGGATGGTCGGTGTCATCGAGGAAAGCGGGCGCTTGCGCGGCTCGATCGCGTTGGCGTCGCTGCCCACTACACCGAACATGTTTGCCACGCCCGGTTTCGAAGAGAAGTCGTCCATCTCGTCGTTCAGCACCACACCTGTACCGTCCGCCACCACGCCCGAGCCGAAATAGCCGTTGATGGTGTACGTATTCGATACCGCATTGCCCCACTTGTCGACCACCGAGAAGTGCGTGGTTTCAGCCTTTTCCGGCATCGTGGTGCCGAGGCCCGGAACGACGCTCTTGGTGTCAGACGGCGTATCGGGATTGACTTCCGATGCACGCTTCAGGATGTAGTCGTCGTCGATGAGCTTTGCGATAGGCACCTTGTAGAAGTCGGGATCGCCGAGATACTGGGCGCGATCGGCGAACACGCGCTTTTCAATTTCCGCGGTCAGGTGAATGTATTGCGCGGAATTGAGCGGCACGTCGGCATACTTGTCCTTGAGATCGGCTTTCATCTTCAGCAACTGTACGAGACCGATACCGCCGGAACTCGGCGGTGGCGCGGTGATGATGCGATAGCCGTTCCAGCTCGCGAGCACCGGTTGCCGCCAGACCGCCTTGTATTCCTTCAGATCCTGTGCCGTGATCAGGCCATGGCCGGTCATGGCGGTGGCGATCAGATCCGCTGTCTGGCCTTCATAGAAGCCCTTGGCGCCTTTATCCGAAATGCGTTGAAGCGTCGCGGCCAGTTCCGGCTGCTTGAAGTTCACGCCTTTACTCAGGGTTCCGAAGTAACTGTCGAAATTGGTCTTGCCTGCGAATTCCTTCGACGCCGCGTCTTTGCGTTCCTGCAGTTGATCGCTGACTTCAAAACCGTCCTGTGCGTACTTGATCGCGGGCGCCACAACCTGTTTCCATTTCAGCTTGCCGAAGCGCTTCTGCGCTTCCCACATGCCCGAGACCGTGCCCGGCACGCCCACTGCACGATACCCATAGAGGCTCATGCCCTTGATGACTTCGCCCTTGTCGTCGAGATACATGTTCTTCGTGGCGGCGATCGGGGCGCGCTCGCGATAGTCGAGGAAGTAGGGCCGATGATCCACGTAGAGCGTCATGAAACCGCCGCCGCCCAGGTTGCCCGCTTCCGGATAGGTCACCGCCAGCGTGAAAGCGATTGCGACGGCTGCGTCGACCGCATTACCGCCCTCCTTGAAGATCTGCTCGGCTGCGTCGGCCGCGAACTTGTCGGCGACCGCCACTGCCGAAGCGGTCAGGACCGCCGGTTGCGGCGTGACTTTCGCGTAGGCCGGTGCGCTTTCGACAAACGCGAACGAGATCGAAAACGCCGCGGCAGCGAGGGTTCCGAGCGCGAACGAACGTGTGCGATGCAGCGAACTCATGGACTTCTTCATGGACATCTTGCTCCTCCTGAAAATGGGTAACCGCCTTTCCCGGTCGCCTTTTCCGGCGAAGCGCTTGGGCGGAGACGCTCCGGGGCTTATATCACGGGCGCAATTGATTCGGCGGCGGCTAACACACCCGGGTGAGCAACTGCTCAGGCGTCGACGCCGGTGGGCGCGTGTGCTTCATCCAGGAAATACGTGGCCACCACGCGCAGGACGGATTCACGGAACGAAGCGACGAGATCCGAGCGTATGCCGCTGCTTGGATACGACAGCACGTATTCGTATTCGATAGCGGCCTCGAACGGGCGCACGACCACGCCGTGAGCCCGCCACACCTTGGCTGCGAACGGTTCGACAATCGACACACCCAGACCGCCCGCGACCATTGCATAGCGTGTGTGGGCGGTGTCGGTCAGGACCGTGTAGTTCGCGCGGTCTTCGCCGGCCGCGAACAGCGACTGTTCGGCCGCGTAAGGCTGGCGCGAATTCGGCAGCCAGCCGATGATGCGTTCGCCACGCAGATCCTGTGCTCGCACCGATTTTTTCTTCGCCAGCCGATGCGATGCCGGCATCGCGCACTGCGCACGCGCATGCAGCAGCTTTTCCACTTCGATACCCGCAACCGATGCAAATGCCTGGCTGATCGCGACGTCGGCCTTATGGTTCTGCAGGATCGTGAGTACCTCCGGGACCTTCACCGAATCGACGCGTATGGGCACGCCCGGATGACGCTCGACGAAATCCGCGAGGATGGGCGGCAGCAGCGTGCTGGCGAGCACGGGTAAGCAAGCGACCGTCAGCCCCTCGGACGCTTCGTCGCGAATGATTTCGGCGACCTGTTTCAGGCGTTCGAGCCCCAGGAAATTCTCTTCGACGGACTTATAAAAGCGCAGCCCGGCGTTGGTCGGATTTAACCGACCGCCCACGCGGCTGAACAGGCTAAAACCGAGGTCAGCCTCTAAATCGGCGATCAAACGGCTGATGGCGGGCTGAGTGACGTGCATCACACGCGCAGCCCCGACACTGGTACCCGTCATGATCAACTGGCGGAAAGCTTCTATCTGGCGAAAACGGATCATTGTTTGGAACCTGCCTGCACGGACCTCAAGGACGCCGATGTTAGCGCGAACCACGGGCGCCTGCTGATTTACGGCCGCGCGCGCGTGGATAAAGCGCGAGTCGAACCCCCAGCTTCCCGCTTATACCCAAAACACATGGGCTATAAGCACATGTGAGTGGATTCCACTTTATTGCTCTGAAATACTCCCGGCGAACTCGGTTTTGTCGCCCGTTCGTATGACTTGTAAAGCTTTTTGAAAGTAGCGTACTGGCGACGCGGTAAGGGCCGGCACACAATGCGGGCCTTTGATCAACGATGTTCGAAAGCAAAATGTTAGGTGGGCTAAGATGCTCGCCGTTGCGTCCGTCTGCTCTGGCATGCGGACTGCGGCACATAGCGGCACATAAAGACACACCTCACCGTGTTGCGCAGGGCCAAAAGCTCTTGTAATCCGGCGCTCCGGTGCCTGATGAACAAATAAATAACAAGGATTCCCATGACGTTGTTTGCAGTACTCGTTGCCCGTAGCGCTCGCATTGACGCTTTTTTTCGTCCGGGCGATGCTGTTCATCGCCGCGTTTCCCGCAAGTGGCTTCCGGCCCTTGCAGCGAGTGTCTGCGTTGCAGCGGCAAGCAACGTTCATCTGGCTCATGCGGCCATCGTGCCGTCCGGTGTGCAGCTTGCGGCGAAGCAGGAACTGGTGCGCAACAACGCGTCCGAGGTCGAGACCCTCGATCCGAACCTGGCTGAGACTGTGCCGGCCAACAACGTTACGCGTGACCTTTTTGAGGGCCTGACCGCGACCAATGCCGACGGGACCGTCGTGCCAGGCGTGGCGGAAAAATGGGAGCAGAAGGATGCAACCACGTGGATTTTCCATCTGCGAAAGAACGCAAAGTGGTCGAACGGCGAGCCGGTGGTCGCGAGCGATTTCGTATATGGCTGCCAGCGTCTTGTCGACCCGAAGATTGCTTCGCCGTATGCCAATACGTTTGGCATCTTCTTGCTGAATGGCGCTGAAATCGTGGCGGGCAAGAAATCACCGGACACGCTGGGCGTGCGCGCAATCGACCCGTACACGGTCGAGATCAAGACGCCGTATCCGGTGTCGTTCATCCCGGAACTGATGTCGAATACGAATCTCGGTCCGGTCAACAAGGCCGCCGTCGATAAGTACGGCCGCGACTGGACCAAACCCGGCAAGCTGGTGAGCAACGGTGCGTTCATGCTGAAGGATTGGCAGGTGAACAGCAAGCTTGTGCTGGTACGCAACCCGCAGTACTGGGACATCGCGCATGTGCAGTTGTCGCAAGTGACGTACCTTCCGGTCGAGAGCGAGACCTCGGACATCAAGTTGTTCCAGTCGGGCGACAACGACTGGGTGTATCAGTTGCCGTCCGGCATGTATCCGAAATACAAGCAGGAGTTCGCCGCCGACATGAAGATCGCGCCGATGCTCGGACTGCGCTACTACTCATTCAACAACAAAGATCCCCTGCTTAAGGACGTGCGCGTGCGCCAGGCGCTCTCCATGGTGATCGACCGCGACATCCTCGCACAACGAGTGACCGCGGACGGGCAGATCCCCGCGTACGGCGTGATTGTGAAGGGCGTGAAGGGTGCGGATGTGACGGCTTACGACTGGTCGACGTGGTCGATGGCGAAGCGCGTGGAAGAAGCGAAGAAGCTGCTCGCACAAGCGGGCGTGAAGCCGGACACGACGCTGCACTTTGCGATGAACACGAGCGACTATCACAAGAAAATGGCAATTTTTGCGGCCTCCGAGTGGAAAACGAAGCTCGGTCTGGACACGCAGATCGACGCGATGGAGTTCAAGGTCCTGCTGAAGAAGCGTCATACCGGCGACTACCAGATTGCACGCAATGGCTGGGTCGCAGACTATAACGACGCGACCACGTTCCTGCAGCTTGTGCAATGCGGTTCGGACCAGAACGACAGCGGCAATTGCAATCCCAAGGCCGACGCGCTTATCAAAGAAGCGAACGAAAGTACGGACCAGGTTAAACGCACGCAGTTGCAAACCCAGGCCGCGAAGCTCGTGATGGACGACTATCCGATCCTGCCGCTGCTGCAGTACACCACGGTCCGGCTAGTGAAAAGCTATGTGGGCGGTTACTCGCTGAAAAACCCGATGGACCGTTACCGCAGCAAGGACATGTATATCGTGGCGCACTGAGCGCGACGCAACGCCCGCAATACTATCCAGCAAACAGCAAGAGGCGGTTGCCGTGACGAGTCTTGTCACGACGCCGCCAGGAGAGATGTTCCATGTGGTCTTATACGTTGAGGCGCGTGCTGCTGACGGTGCCTACGCTGCTGATTGTTGTCACCGTCTGTTATCTGCTGCTGCACGCCACGCCGGGCGGTCCGTTCGACGGTGAACGCAAGGTCTCCGCCGAAGTGCTCGCGAACCTGCAGGCGAAATACCATCTCGGCGAACCGCTGTGGAAGCAGTACCTGCTGTATCTCAACAGCCTCCTGCACGGCGACCTGGGTGCATCGTTCCGATACGCCGACTGGAGCGTCAACGACCTCGTGCTACGTGCGTTGCCGGTGTCGCTGACTATTGGCGGTGTGTCCATGCTGCTTGCCATCGTGTTCGGCGTGGTGCTCGGCATCTTCGCGGCGCTCTATCGCAATAGTCCGGCTGACTATCTGCTGATGATCATTGGTAACGCAGGCAGCGCATTTCCCTCGTTCGTGATCGGACCGGTTCTTATCCTCGTGTTCGCAATCCTGTTGAAGTGGCTGCCGGCCGGCGGCTGGAACGGCTTTCATGTGCGCTACATGGTGCTGCCGGTGCTGCTGCTGACCATCATCAACGTGGCGACCGTGGGACGCGTGACACGCGGCAGCCTGATCGAGGTGATGAACACCAACTATATTCGAACAGCCTATGCCAAGGGCTTGTCGCGCTGGACGGTCGTGCTGCGCCACGCGCTGCGGCCGACCATGATTCCCGTAGTCTCGGTGATCGGTCCGCTCGCGATCGGCTCGATCACGGCGGCGGTCGTCACCGAGTCCGTGTTCTCGTTGCCGGGAGTCGGAAAGCTGATCGTGAACGGCGCGGCCAATCGCGATTACACGCTCGTGCTGGGGCTGGTCGTGCTGGTGACGGTGGTCGCGGTGCTGCTCAATCTGCTGGTCGATCTCGCGTATGCGTGGCTCGATCCGAAAATCCGCTACTGAAATAATGAGTCAACCAGCATGAGGTCCGCAATGAAACAAGGTTCCCTGGTCCCCGCGCTCGAAAGCGTGCTGGCCGTGCCGGTGGAAGGCCGCAGCCCATGGCAGGACGCCCGTATGCGCTTTGCGCGCAACAAGGCCGCCGTGGCAAGTCTCGTGATCCTGCTGCTGATCACGCTGGCCTGCGCGATCGGCCCGATGCTGCTGCCGAACGCCTTCGATTCCACCGACTGGAACATGATGAGTTCCACGCCAACGTTTGCGAACTGGCATCTGTTCGGTACTGATGAAACCGGCCGCGACCTGCTGGTGCGCTGCCTGGTAGGAGGCCGTGTCTCGCTGATGATCGGTGGGCTCGCCACGCTGACGTCGGTCACGCTCGGCATTGTATGGGGCGCGATTGCAGGGTTCGTAGGCGGCCGCGTGGACAACGCAATGATGCGTATTGTCGACATGATGTACGCGATCCCGTACCTTCTGATCGCCATCCTGATGGTCACGCTGCTCGGCCGCGAGTTCTATCTCGTTGTGCTGACCATTACGGTGTTCTCGTGGATGGACATGGCACGGGTCGTACGCGGCCAGACGCTCGCGATCCGGTCGAAAGAATACATTGAGGCGGCGCGCGCTATCGGTGTGTCGACGGGCGGCATCATCCTGCGTCACATCGTCCCGAACCTGCTCGGCATCGTTGCGATTTACACAACGGTTACGGTTCCTGGCGTTATTCTTACGGAGTCCGTGCTATCGTTTCTCGGACTCGGCGTGCAGGAGCCGATGACCAGCTGGGGCGTGCTGATTCAGGACGGCGTCGGTGTGATGGAAACGGCGCCCTGGATTCTCTTGTTCCCGGCGGCGTTGTTGTCGGTGACGCTGTATTGCATCAACTTTGTTGGCGACGGTCTGCGCGACGCGCTCGACCCGAAGGATCGGTAAGCATCATGTCATTGCTCAAGGTAAGTAATCTGGAAGTCGCCTTCGACTCGCCCGATGCCGTGGTCCGCGCGGTGAACGGTGTGAGTTTCGACCTCGAGGAGGGCAGCACGCTGGGCATTGTCGGTGAGTCCGGATCGGGCAAGAGCCAGAGCGTGCTCGCCATGCTCGGGCTGCTCGCGAGCAACGGCCGCGCAAGCGGGAGTGCGATCTATCAGGGCGAGAACCTGCTGACCATGCCGGCGAAGAAGCTGAACCGCATTCGCGGCAACCGGCTTTCCATGATCTTCCAGGACCCCATGACGTCGCTGAATCCGTATCTGACGATCGAACGCCAGATGACGGAAGTGCTGGAACTGCACAAGAACATGACACGCCGTGCCGCGAAAAAACGCGCAATCGAGATGCTGGAAGCGGTGCGGATTCCCGAAGCGGCGCATCGTATCGATCAATACCCGCACGAGCTTTCCGGCGGCATGCGCCAGCGCGTGATGATCGCGATGGCGTTGTTGTGCGAACCGCAGGTGCTGTTCGCCGACGAACCGACTACCGCGCTCGACGTCACGGTCCAGGCCCAAATTCTTCAGCTTCTGCGCAACCTGCAACACGACTTCGGCACGGCAATCGTGCTGATCACGCATGACCTCGGCGTAGTCGCCGGTCTGTGCGAGAACGTGATGGTCATGTACGGTGGCCGCGTAATGGAGCATTGCAACGCGGACAACTTGTTCGCTCGTCCTTCGCATCCCTACACGATCGGTTTGCTGCGCGCATTGCCGCGGCTGGATCAAAGCGACGCGCCGCTCGTCGGGATTCCCGGCAATCCGCCGAACATGGCGCATCCGCCGTCGGGCTGTCCGTTCCAGGAGCGTTGCATTGACGCAAGCCAGCGTTGCGCAGACTCGGTCCCGCCGCTCGAACCGTTTGGCGGCGATACGACCTGGCTGCGAGCCTGCAATCGCCCGGTCGAGCAGATGAAGTCGTTGCACGAGGTGGCCCATGTCTGAGCAAACCATTCTGTCCGTGCGTGACATCCGGGTTCATTTCAACGTCAAGGCGAAGAGCAAGTTGCCATGGGCACCATCGCGCACGCTGAAGGCCGTGGACGGCGTGAGCTTCGATCTGAAGGCCGGCGAGACGCTCGGCGTGGTCGGCGAATCCGGCTGCGGCAAGTCGACCCTGTCGCGCGCCATTCTCAACCTGATTCCCGCCACACATGGCGAGATCGTATGGATGGGGAAGGATCTCAGCGGCGCGACGACCAAGCAGTGGCACGGCGTGCGGCGCGACATCCAGATGATTTTCCAGGATCCGCTTGCCTCGCTCGATCCGCGCATGACGGTCGGGCAGATCATCGCGGAACCGTTGCGTGAACATCGGCCGGGCATGTCGAAGGACGAAATGAACCAGCGCGTGCGCGCAATGATGGCGAAGGTCGGCTTGCGCGAGCAGATGATCAACCGCTACGCGCATGAGTTTTCGGGCGGCCAGTGCCAGCGTATCGGGATTGCGCGCGCGTTGATCGTAGAGCCGAAGCTGATTGTCTGCGACGAACCCGTGTCCGCGCTCGACGTCTCGATCCAGGCGCAGATCGTCAACCTGCTCAAGTCGCTGCAGCAGGAAATGAAGCTCGCGCTGATCTTCATCGCGCACGATCTGGCCGTGGTCAAGCACATCTCGGATCGCGTGATGGTCATGTATCTTGGCCACGTCATGGAGCTCGCCGACAAACATTCGCTTTACGCGCGGCCGCGGCATCCGTACACGCGGGCGTTGCTCTCCGCGGTGCCGGTGCCGAACCCGGCCATCGAACGGACGAAGGTCGTGCAGATTCTGTCCAGCGATATTCCCAGCCCGATCAATCCGCCCACAGGTTGCGTCTTCCATACTCGTTGTCCGATAGCGGAGGCGCGCTGCTCACGCGAAGTGCCGCCGCTGCGTACGCTCGAACATGGAGTCGCGGCGGCGTGTTTGCTAGCCTGATTTAACCGCCGTTTCAACAACCCCAGGCAGGGTTCAAAACCACCGTTTCTGACGGCGGTCAGGGAGTCGTTCGACCAATCGTGAAGTTTCCGTAGTCCCAGTAGTCGCTGTGGTCCATGTAGTCACAACCCTCCGGTGTGTCGTTCCGAGCCCGGCGTGAGTTTTTGCGCTCGTGCCGAAATGATATGAGAACGGCTGTCGGCCATCTTTACTCGCTGCCAATAAAAATACGAGACAAATCCATGAAACAACAAAAGCGTTCAATCGCTCTATCTCTAATTGTTTTCACCGGCTTGATGAACCCAGCCATTTCCGCTTTCGCAGACGATGACGATGTTGCAACACGTCATACGGAAGCACCTCCTAGTTCCCCGCCCAATACCGAAGCGGATGCGCCTATCAGTAATCAGGCGAAATCCAAGGGTTTTATAGAGGATTCACATTTCAACCTTCTTTTTCGCAGCTATACCGAACACTTCGAAGCGGACGGAATTAAAAAGAAGGACGCCTCGGTGCTCGGGAACCAGGCGGTATTTGAATCGGGGTATACGCGCGGGTTATTCGGCGTCGGTTTTGATGCGTCGCTGTTCAGTGCCTTCAAGCTAAACGGCGGACAAGGCGCCGGTAACCGCGTGCATTTGAATCACGACGGCCAGACCGCGCAGAATCAGCTGGCCTGGACGTACCCGGGCGTGTGGGATGTGAAAGCGCGGGTATCGAATACGGTTGTTAAGTATGGTCAACAATTATTCGATAATCCCTTTCTCGCTCCTCACGATAACCGCGCACTGCCACCCACTTACCGCGGTGTTTCTCTTGCGAGCGACGAAATCAAGAATTTGACGCTCAAGGCGGGTAGTGTCGACGCGGTGCTGGCGCGGGGCCAGACAAGCGTCTCCTCTTTGAAGACCGAATACGGCGGCATACGATTCAGCCGCTTCACGTACGCGGGCGGCGACTACACGCCCAATGACGACACGGCCTTGTCCTTATATGGCAGCCGTGCTGAAAACGTGTGGGATCAATATTATCTGTCGCTGACGCGCAGTATTGGCGATCCGTCGCAGATTCGCTGGACGGGCGGCCTGACCTATTACTACACGCACGACTTGGGACAGAGCCGCGAAGGGTCCATTAATAACCACGCGTATAGCTTGCTGCTGTCGGGCACCCATAAGGCGCACACCATATCAGTCGGATTCCAGCAGATCGCGAGCAATCAATTCTTCGATTATGTCGGTCAGTCGGCCGGCGATTATCTGGCGAATTCCCTGGATGTCGATTACAACGCGCCGCATGAAAAATCACTGCAGCTTGGCTATACGGTCAACATGAGCGAGTACGGTGTTCCGGGTCTGAAAATGACGCTGTGGACGGCGTATGGATGGGGCGCGGATGCCACGGACATGGCGAATCGATATTCCGATCCGTCGAACGCCCTGCATGATCTCTACTGGAAGAATGGTCAGCCCGTACATGGCACCCATTACGAGTTCGGGTTCATTCCGTCTTACACGTTCGGCTCTGGAAAACTGAAGGGGACGACCGCGAAGTTCTATTACATGCATCACCACGGCGGTCAATACTATTCGGATTCCAGCAGCGATGTTTATCGTCTGATGGTGAACGTTCCGGTCAACGTGTTTTAAGAAAACGACGGTCGCTGGACGGCCGATAGGGCGTGGTGAGCAGCGTGATGGGCGCTGCTCACCGGTGTGCAGCCCAGTCGATCAAGCGTGGATGCTGAACCGTGCTTTCCGCCCGCCGGGTTCGCCCTGCGGGCTTTTTGATGAACGCAGTTTCAGCTTGGCGTCCGATAAAAACACTCAGCGCTGCACGCCCCAGCGGCGCACGGTGAGCCGTTCGAAGGTATCGAAAACGAGATGCTCGACGATCAAACCAATCACGATCACGGCCGCCAGTCCCGCGAATACGCGATCCGTATACAGCTCGTTACGGTTCTGAAAGATGTACCAGCCGAGGCCGCCATTTCCCGAACTGGCGCCGAACACGAGTTCCGCCGCGATCAGTGTGCGCCATGCAAATGCCCAGCCCACGCGAAGCCCGGCGAGGATCGAGGGCAGTGCTGCCGGCACCAGGATCAAGAGTACATGCCGAAGTCCTTTCAAGCCGTAATTGCGGCCCGTCATACGCAGCGTTTCCGGTACGGATTGAAAGCCGGAGTAGGTGTTCAACGCGAGCGGCCACAGCACCGAATGCACGAGCACAAACAACAGGCTTCCGGTCCCCAGACCGAACCATAACAACGCGAGCGGCAGCAGCGCGATCGACGGCAACGGATTGAACATCGCGGTCAGCATGGACAGCAGATCGCGGCCAAAACGCGTGGACACAGCAAGCGACGTCAACACGAACGCAAACACCACACCGAGCAGATAACCTCTCAACAGCACGGACAGGGAGATCGCCGTTTTCGCGATCAGTTCGCCTGACCAGATGCCTTGCACGAATGCCGACAATGTATCGGTGAAAGTAGGCAACAGCAGATCGTTGCCGACCGCGCGCGCAGCCGCTTCCCAGATTCCGACCAGCACGAAAGCGATCAACGTCTTGCGCAACCACGTCTGGTTCCCAAGCCGCTTTCCGAACGGCAACGACGTCTCCACGGCGACATCCAGAAGCGGTTCGGGAACACGTTCGTATTCTTCGCGAACCGGCGGCACGAGCGCGATGGGCGCAATGGGCTCGAGCGGCGAAGTAGTCGGCGTGCTCATTGAACGGCCTCCGCGTCTTCGAACAGCAGCCGATGAATACGCGCAACGCTCTGCAGAAAGTCGCTGCGTCCCGAGCTGTCCTTGGTGAATTGATGGCTGTTCAACTCCGCGCGCACGCGACCGGGGTGCGGCGTCAGCAGCAAGATCCGGTTGCCGACAATCAGCGCTTCCTCGATCGAGTGCGTGACGAACAACAACGTGAAACTCGCCTCATCCCATAGGCGCAGCAGTTCTTCCTGCATCTTGCGCCGCGTGAGTGCGTCGAGTGCGGCGAACGGTTCGTCCATCAGCAGCACGCGTGGTTGCATCGCGAGTGCACGGGCGATCGCCACGCGCTGTTTCATGCCACCGGAGAGCGTGTGCGGGTAAGCATCTGCGAAAGCAGCGAGACCGACCTTATCGAGGAAATGCAGCGCCCGTTCGCGGGCTTCCGCGCGGCTCAGTTTCTTGGCGACGCGCAACGGGAACGCCACGTTTTGCAGCACCGTTTTCCACGGCGGCAGCTGGTCGAATTCCTGGAACACGACAATGCGATCGGCGCCTGGACCCTGCACGGGTTTGCCATCGATCTCGATCGTCCCCGCAGTCGGTTCGATAAAGCCGGCGACCGCTTTGAGCAGCGTCGACTTGCCGCAACCGGACGGTCCGAGCAGCACGAAACGGTCGCCGCCATAGACGTCGAAGCTGACTTGATGCGTTGCACGCACAATGCGCTCGCGTGTGCGGTACTCGAGGCTGACGTTATCGACGCTGAGGAGCTTGGCGCTCGGCGCGGGCGAATCCGCCGGCGAATCGCTACGCTCGGGCGGCGGATAAAGGACAGTGGGATTGGCGGCCATGGCTGTGCGTTCATGCATAAAACACGACCATAGCGGGCCCTCATGCGCGCGTGAACCAATCATTGCGCATATTCAAAACACGCCGACGCATAAGCAACGGTTTTGCCGTTTCAGTGACGCGGACGGTTGCTTGAGCGATAACCCCAAAAAGCCCACTAAGGCAGCGGGCGTTCTCATGACCTAACCATATAGCGATGAATCAGCTGCCACCGCCGAGCGCCGGATCGGTGAAGAAATAGTCTTGCCATGACTTCGGCTCGTTCTTGATTGCGCCGACCCGATACATGAACTGCGCGAGCGCAAGCGTGTTCTGCGGCGCGATCTTGAACTGCGTGTCCGGATTCTTGATGATCCCGACCAGCAGCTTGCGATCGATCCTGGCGTTGTTCACACGGATATAGACATCGGCGGCGGCTTCCGGATTGGCCGAGACGAAACGCGCAGCGTCAGCCAGCGCCGCGATGAATGCGCGATACGTCTTTGGATTGTTATCGCGGAACTTTTCGGTCGCGTAGAGCACGGTGGCCGAGCTGGGGCCGCCGAGGACATCGTACGAATTCAGCACGATATGCGCCTTCGGATTAGCCGCCAGTTCTTGTTGCTGGAATGGCGGATTGCCGAAGTGTCCGGTGATCTCCGTGCCGCCGGCAATGATCGCCGCGGCCGCGTCAGGATGCGGAACGGCTTGCGTCAGCTTGTCGAGGCGATCGTAGTCCTTGTCGCCCCAACGCTTTGCGGCGGCGAATTGCAACACGCGCGACTGCACCGATACCGACACCGCCGGCACCGCGATACGGTCTTTCTCCGTGAAATCCGCGATGGTTTTCACGTTCGGATTATTCGATACAAGGTAATACGGCAGATTGCCGAGCGAGGCCACGCCCTTGACGTTCTGCTTGCCGTGCGTGCGGTCCCAGATCGTCATCAGCGGACCGACGCCAGCCCCCGCGATATCGATGGAACCGGACAACAGCGCGTCATTGACGGCCGCACCGCCCGATAACTTCAGCCAGTCCACTTTGATATCGACGCCGGCTTTCTTGCCTTCCTGTTCGATCAGCTTCTGGTCACGTGCGACGTTGAGCAGCAGATACACCACGCCGAACTGCTCCGCGATACGGATCGTTCCCTCGGCTCGTGCAGGGGGTGCTGCAACAAAAGAAGTAACGGTAAGGGAGAGCGACACAAACGCCGCGGTCAAAGGGCGTGACAACGAACGAGAACCGGTAGGTCCCCGCCGGGAAAAAAGCGAAAGCGGCATCGAAAGTCCGAAGAAGTGTTTTTAGAATTGAAGTCGTACCTGGACGCAAGCGATCAGAACGGCGTGTCGCCTTCAATCGTCGTTCGATACATCTTTCTGCGCAGATGATCCGGCGTACCCGCTGCGAGGTGCATGAGCGAGCGGTTGTCCCAGAACACGAGGTCGTGTTCGCGCCACACGTGCCGGTAGATATGCTCGTCGCGCACGCTGTGGTCGAAGAGGGCTTGCAGCAAGTCGCGGCTCTCATTTTCTGGCAGCCCGATCACGCGCGTGGTGAAATGCTCGCTCACGAACAGCGCGTGGCGGCCGGTTTCCGGATGCGTGCGCACGATCGGATGCACGACCGGTTTCACTTGCGCGATCTGCTCGGCGGAGAGGTTGGGGCGCCACGGGCTGCGCTTTTGCAGCTCGGCGTATTTCGCCAGATAAGTGTGCTCGGCGCAGCGCCCCTTGACCGCATCGCGCAGCGCTTGTGGCAGCGTGTCCCATGCCAGATGCATGTTGGCGAACAGCGTGTCGCCGCCTTCCGCCGGCAGTTCCTGCGCATGCAGCAGCGAACCGAGGCTCGGTGTTTCCTTGTACGACAGATCCGAATGCCAGAAATGTCCGGCATCGCCGAGACCGATCGGCTTGCCGTTTTCCATCACGTTGGAGACGATCAGGATCTCCGGATGACCGGCCAACTGAAACTGGTGCAGCACGTGGATTTGCAACGGACCGAAGCGGCGGCTGAAGTTTATATGCTGCTCGGGTGTGATGCGCTGGTCGCGGAACACAACGACGTGATGATCGAGATGCGCGCGATGGATGCGCTTGAAATCGTCGTCGGCGAGGGGCTGGCTCAGGTCGAGGCCGGTTACTTCGGCGCCTAAGGGGGCACCGTCGAACGGGGTGATCTCGATGGTCTGGTGTGGGGATAAGGTCGTCACGCGGGACTCGTTAATTCGATTCGGGGGGAAAGCGCTCCAGGCGAAGCGGCGGTGATGAACTGAAACAATACGCCGGAAAAGCCCAGGTCAGACACCGAATCTAAAATCCCGTGCGAACAAGGTCAACGAACCAAATCCCATACGCTTATCTGTTTTAACGATAAACGGGCCGCTCCAGTAGAGGAGCGGCCGTGCGGACTTGCAGAATCATTACTGATGGTTGTGCGTCGGGTCGCTGCAATGCGCGCATCCCACTGCGCTGTCATTCCATGATGACCCCAGGATCAGGCTGCAGAAATTGAGGCGCTTGTATGTCGGGTCCTTGAGCGCGAGGACATCGGCTTTCACGTTGCCGAACGTCGATTCCGGTTTCTTGATCGTCCCGTGAGCGAAGGCGTCGATGATGCCCTCCTTGAAGTTCACCTCACGCGGATGCACGGCGATCACCTGCTTGCGCTGGAACTCGGTGAACTCGTCGTAAGCGAGGCCAAGCACGTCCATCTCCACGCCCGCAGTGACCAGCGCGACCACCGGCTTCTTGTGCTGCGGAATTCCCGGCGTGGTGTGCAGCGCGATCGAATCCCAAACCTGTTCTATGTCCTGCTCGTTGATTCCATAGCCCTTGAGAAAATCGCGCGCGGCGTTCGCACCGTCTACTTCGAAGCGATCATGCGGGCTGCTATAGGCATCGATCAGGCCCATGTCATGGAACATCGCGCCGATATAAAGCAATTCCGCGTCGTAGGCCAATTGACGCCGCTCGCCGGTCAGGGCGCCAAACAGGAACACGCGGCGCGAGTGGTTGTACAGCAGGTCCGGCTCGGTATCGCGGACAAGTTCAGTCGCGGCGCGCGCCATGGTGCTGTCGGGAATGCGGATGCCGGCAATGGTGGTGGTCATGTTCAATGCTCCTTGGATGTTCAGCTTGCCCTCGATGCCGCGAACGCCTTGTTAAAATGCGCTGGTCCGGACGGATCATCGGGAGAAGCGGAAGGGGTGTGGACGACAAATCCAGTGTGGCGGCGAGCCGGCATGGCCGCAATGCGCCGTGTCCGTCGAAGTCTGCCAACCGTACGGCGTCTCCTGCCAAACGCGTAGAACGCGCCCAAAAGCAGCCCTTTTCCTCACTAGGAGCACGACCTCATGCGCAGCGTCGCCGTCGCGATCTTTCCGCAAGTGCAGGCGCTCGATGTAGCCGGTCCACTCGACGTATTCGCCGAAGCGAACGGCTTCCTGGCTCCCGGCGAGGGTTACACGATCACGTTGGTCAGCGTGGACGATGCGCCGGTGCGCGCATCGAACGGTACGCGTTTGCTCGCCGACACAACCTGCGGGAGGCCGCAGCAGCGTTACGACATCGCGCTCGTTGCGGGTGGTCCCGCGTTGCCGTCCGATCCCCCCGATCCGCGCCTGAGCACTTGGTTGCGCGACGTCGCTTCACGGTGCGAGCGCTACGGTTCGATTTGCACCGGCGCGTTTGCGCTGGGCCATGCTGGTCTGATCGATGGCCGTCATGTCACGACCCACTGGCAAAATGCACCGCAACTCGCGCGGCAATTTCCGCTTGCCCGGGTCGAGCTCGACCGCATTCATATCCGCGACGGCAATCTGGTTACGTCGGCGGGCGTGACGGCGGGTATCGATGTTGCACTCGCACTTGTCGCCGAGGATCACGGCCCGCGTATTGCGCTCGCTGTCGCCAAGCGGCTAGTGGTGTTCGCGCAGCGCCGTGGCGGCCAGTCGCAATTCAGCCCGTATCTGAGTGCGCCGGCCGACGAGGCCTCGCCCGCGGCGAAGGTGCAGGCGTATGTGATGGAGCATGTCGGCGAGCGGATGACGGTCGAAAAGCTGGCGCAGATCGCCGGCATGAGCGAGCGTAATTTCGCGCGCGCGTTCGTCGAGGCGACCGGAGTGACACCGCATGATTTCGTGGAGCGAGCGCGTATTGATGCAGCGCGCAACGCGCTAGAAAGCAGCACGACGCCGTTGAAAACCATCGCGTATGAATGTGGCTTTGGCACGGCGGACCGGATGCGAATCGTGTTCCGGCAACGTCTGGGAGTGTCGCCGAACGATTATCGTCTGAGTTTTCAGAAGCTCGGGGCTTGACGGTGTTTATGGGTCACGACCTACGGACCGGGCGCGCGTTTTGTCTGCGGTTATGCGGGCATATAAGCGTCAAGGATCAGGACACGGCCGTCCAGTCGTCTGATACGGTGGAAGGGCTGCTGCGCTGCGCCGGCGTAATCGATTGGAGCGTGCATGAACTACGATGCAACGCTGAATGAACCAGCACTGCTGGGAGCAGTTGGAGTTGGCAACAATGAATCTGGAGATTTTGATGAAAGATGCTTATGAACGACGTGCGTTATTGCTGCATCTGGGCGATGTGCTGGAGGCACTGTCGTGCTTGTCGCGAAGCGGCCAGCGTTACGCCACCCTCGGCGACGCGATCGCCCGCGAGGACTCGTTAAGCGGATTTACATGGCTCGGTTATATCGATGCAGGGATGTCGCCGCAACAGGTTACCGAGCGTACGACCTCTGCGTTTTTCCTTTGGCCGAAAACCCTGCTCGATGAAGAATTGAACCGGTCATTACTGGCGTCGACGGTGCAACACGATCTTTTCACCGGCAACGCCAAGGGTTGGGAGGGTTACGTCACGGAGCGCAGGAAGGACGTGGCGTGGTTTGCGGAAGGTTTGCAGACACCACTGCCCGGCACGAAGCCGGAATCGCGTTTTAGCCGCTGGCCCTGGCCGGACGAGTCCAGCGCGTCCTGAGCGTTTTTGGGGCTGTTTTAGACCGCTTGCTCATGCCGGCCGCGCTGCATCGAAGCCAGGGCTGTTCGCACCTGCGTTGCCCGGGTGCTTGTCCACTGACACGTTTCCGGGCGCGGGGGGCAGCCCCTGATTTCGTGCGGCGCTCGCGCTCGACAGCGCTTACCGCAATGGTGCTACGACAGCAGGTCCTTAAGCGCCACGCGATAATCCGCAAATGCGGATTCCTGCTGCGCATGGTAACCGTCGACGACCACCGCACGGCCGCCGGTGTAGACACCGCGAACCGGCTCGCCGCCGTGTTCGCAAAACACGAAACCCGACAATATTTGTGATGGCGCCCGGTCCATGACTGCCGGATGATCGGCGTCGAGTACACAGAAATCGGCTCGCTGTCCGACCTGCAAGCCGGCTACCTCGGGTCCTGTCGCAGCAGAACGCAGCCGATGCAAAAAGACCGCCGCCGTCGTGTTCCATGATGTACGACGCCGAGGTCATGCCGCTTGTTCGCGCGACAAGACGGCTTGCAGGAAACTGCGCGTGCGGGCTTCGCGCGGTGCCCCGAAAATTTGCGCCGGCGGTCCCGCCTCGATCACGCTGCCGTGATCCATCACCACGACCGTATCTGCTACATCGCGCGCAAAGTTCATCTCATGCGTGACGATCAACATGGTCATGCCTTCACTCGCGAGCGTCTGCATGACCTGCAGCACTTCACCGACCAGTTCGGGATCCAGCGCGGAAGTGGGTTCGTCGAAGAGCATCACTTGCGGGCGCATGGCAAGCGCCCGGGCAATCGCCACACGCTGTTTCTGTCCGCCGGACAGGGTGCCCGGATAGACGTCGGTCTTGTGCCCGAGTCCGACCTTCGCGAGCAGCGCGCGCGCCTGGCTTTCGGCATCCGCGGCACTCGCACGAGCCAGCGAGCGCGGCGCAAGCGTGACATTCTGTAGCACGGTCAGATGCGGAAACAGGTTGAACGATTGAAACACCATACCCACGTCTCGGCGGATGCGGTTCAGGCCGTTCTCGTCGATCATCCGGCCGTTGTCCACGAGCGCGTGGCCGCAGATCCGAACCGTGCCTTCTTCGGCCGTTTCCAGCCCGTTCAGGCAGCGCAGGAAGGTACTCTTGCCGGAGCCGCTCGGACCGATCACCACAATCACCTGGGATGGCTGCACGTCGATATCGATACCGTTCAGTACGCGGTTCGCACCGAACGACTTCGCCAGTTGCCTGACTGAAACAATGGGTTCATTCACGGTCGTGCTCATGGTCAGACTCTCCCGTCGGCACGCAGCGATTTTTCGGTCCTGCGCAGCACCAGCGACGTCACGCTCGTGAGGATCAGGTAGATGAACGCGATCGCTATATACACTTCCAGCGACCGGTATGACACGCTGATGATCTTCTCGCCTTCATGCATCAGGTCGTTGATCGTCAGTAGAGAGACCAGCGCTGAGTTCTTGATCAACGCAATGAACTCATTCCCGAGCGGCGGGATCATGCGCACGAACGCCTGCGGCAGGATCACCTTGCGCATGGCCATTCGATAAGGCATCCCAAGCGATCGTGCAGCTTCCATCTGGCCGCGATCCACCGATTGAATCGACCCGCGCACGATCTCCGACACATAAGCGCCGCTATAAACGCCCAAGCCCAGCACGCCGCACGCAAATGCGGGCAGCATGATGCCGAACTGCGGCAGGCCGAAGAACAGGATGAAAAGCTGCACGAGCAGTGGCGTGCCGCGTATGAATGTGAGATACGCGGTGCAGAGGCTATAGATCACGCGGCGCTGCGGCGCGAGTCTGCCGATACCCACCAGCAGGCCCAGCACGCAGCCGAGTACGAGCGAGCAGGCCGTAACTTCGATAGTCGTTGCAGCGCCGGTCGCGAGTGCTTCCCAGCCTGCCCATACGGGAGAAAAATCGAGCGTCATCGGTTAATCCTGTGAGGAGCGGCGCATCACTGCTTGCCGAACCACTTCGTCGTAAGCGCGTCGTAAGTACCATTCGCACGCAGCGTCTGCAGTGCCTTGTTCATCTGAGCGGTCAGCGCGGTTTCGTCCTTGCGCAGTGCGAAGCCGTACAGCTCCGTGGTGAGGCCCTTGTCCAGTACACGCACGTTCGGCTGCACCTTCGCGTATTCCACGGCGGCGGGGCGGCCGGTGACCGCGGCATCGGCGCGGCCGATGTTCACCAGATCAAACATTTCCTGATTCTTTTCAACTTCGACGCGCTGCACTTTCGGATAATTGTCTTTCAGGAAAGCGACCGATTTCGTTCCGACCTGTACGGTCACCTTCTTGCCGTCGAGGTCGGCGGGCGTCTTGATCGATGTGTCGTTCTTGCGCACCAGCACCACGAGACCACCCTTGTAGTACGGGTCGGTGAAGTCGACGACTTTGCGGCGCTCATCCGTCATATAGATGCCTGACGCGGCGACGTCGAAGCGATTCGCGATCAGCCCCGGAATCAGCCCCTTGAAGTCGATGTCCACCCACTGCACTTTCTTGCCCATCGTCTTGGCCATGGCCTCGATCAGCTCGATATCGAAGCCCGTGCGTTTGCCGTCTTTCACGAGTTCGAGCGGCGGGAAGGTCGCGTCGGTAGCAACGCGGATGGTGTCGTCGGCGGCGCGGGCGGCGGGTGCAGCCGCCACGCTGACGAGGACGGCGAGCGCGAGGGCGGAAAAAGCCTGGGTCAGTTTCATGCTGGTTTCCTTGATGCGTGGGCAAGCAAAGTTGAAGGTAAACGGGGTCAAAGCTTGTAACTGATGCGGTCTGCCGCGGCACGCGTGAGTTGCGCCAGCTCGGCTTCGCGTCCTGCAATCCGCGCGACGGGCGCCATCAACGTGATGGTTCCTTCCAGCCGTCCCACGTCCGATACGAGCGGCGCACTCACGCCCCATACGCCGATATCGACTTCGCTTTCGCTCGTCGCAAAGCGCCGGCGGCGGATTTCTTCCAGTTGTGCCCGCAGCGCCGCCACAGCTTCAGGGTCATCGGGCGCGCTGTCGGCGATCAGGACGTCGGCCTGGGCTTCGGGCAAGAATGCGAGCAGTGCTTTCGCGGAGGCGCCGCGTGTCAGCGGATGCGCGCGGCCGCGGGCGAACGAGCAGCGCAACGGCTGGTCGCTTTCGACCATCGACAGGCACACCACGGCGTCATTGATCGGCACCAGCAAGCCGACACTTTCGCCGGTGCGCTCCACGAGCGCGCGGATTTCGTCGCGGCTTTGGGTCACGAGCTGCGCGTTCTGGTCGAAGCCCCACGCGAGTTGCACGCTGGACGGACCCGGCTCGAACAGACCGGAATTCGCGTGCTCCTGCAAGAGTCCCCACTGCTTGAGCGAGCCCAGCAGCCGGTACACGGTCGACAGCGGCGCGCCGATTTCCGCTGCGATCTGCTTGGCGCCCATCGGCCGTCCCGCACGCGCGACGCTGGTCAGCGCGTGGAGCACGCGATCGACAACGGAGGAAGATTCGGCTGGTTGTTTCATGTCGAAAGTCTCTCTCGCCAATTCTCAAAAAAAGAAATCAATTCTTATTCGATGGGAAAATCACCTCGAGGAGCGGGTCTTTTCCACACTCGCCTTGTGCCGATCGGCAAAAAAAGCCGGCTTGCAGGAGAATCCGGGCGTTGCGCGCCCAATCGCTCAGTCGCTAGAAGCCGACCATAAGTACCCGCGCCGCATCCTCAAGGACCGAGACATGGACTATCTGACAAGCCTCAAAGTGTTCCGCGCGGTTGTGGAGGCGAAAAGCTTCACGCGTGCCGCCGATATCCTCGGCGTGTCGCCGCCGGTCGTTTCGCGCGCCATCGCCACGCTCGAAAAACGGCTGGGCAACCGGCTGTTCCACCGCACCACGCGCCACATCTCGCTGACCGAAACCGCCGAGCAATTCTTCGCGGGCTGCACGCGCGTGCTGGATGAGCTCGACGCGCTGGAGGCGCAGGCATCCGATCGCACCAGCGGCCCGACCGGCATGCTGCGCCTGGTCGCCCACACCACGGCAACGGTCAACCGGCTGGTGCCGTTGATCGCGACCTTCCGCCGCCGATACCCCCTGATCGGACTCGATGTGACCCTGACCGAGCGTCCCGTAGACCTGGTGGCGGACGGCTACGACCTCGGCGTGGTGCTGCCCTTCATGCTGACCAGCGACACCACCGTCACACGCTTGCTCGAGCGCATTCCGCTGGTCATCGTGGTGACGCCGGGGTATCTGGAGGGCAAGCAGCGGCCGGTCCATCCGTCCGACCTTGCCGGCTATGAGTTCGTCGCCATGCACGCCTCGATCCGCAAGCCGCTGCTGACGTTCCGGCTCGATGGCGGTGAGCAGATCACAGTGCCGCTGAATGCGGATGTGACATCGAATAACGCGGTGTTCAATCGCGAACTGGTGTTGCAGGGCTTCGGCCTGGGCGTGTTGCCGGCCGCGCTGGTGCGCGACGAACTGGCGTCGGGCAAGCTGGTGTCGCTGCTGGACGAATTTGAAATAGTCGACGGCGCGATCGAAATCCGGCTGGCGTACAGCAGCCGCACATTGCTGCCGGCGAAAGTGCGGGCGTTCATCGAACATGCAGCCGAATTCTTCGAGGCCTGAGCGTCCCGGGCAGGTTTTAATCTTCATTCCGCATCGATTCCCGTCCGATTGTTAACCGATTCGTCATTAATTAATGTGCCGAATGACAGTTGACGGCGTGCATATACACACATAGTCTGTGCACATGCACACACGAATTCCTAGCCATGACGACTGTTTTGCGGTCCGCCAGGCTGCACGGCACATCTCGCAGTTATACGAGCGGCATTTGTCGGCGGTACAGATTACGCCGACGCAATTCAGCATCGTGTCCGCGCTTGCGCGCATGCCGGAGATGACGATGGCTGAACTAGCCCAGGCGATGGTGATGGAACGCACGACGCTCGTCCGGGTGCTGCAGCCGTTGCTGCGCAGCGGCCTGGTGCTGGCGGAGCTGGGCGAACCGTGCCGGCGGCGTTTGCAACTGACGCTGACCGAAGGCGGCCGGGTCAAGCTCGCCGACGCACGTCGGCACTGGCAGGCAGCACAAGACGAGTTCGAGGCGAAGTTCGGACGCCGGCAGGCAGCGCGTCTGCGGCGCGAGTTGTTTCGCCTGACGAGCGAATGAGCGTGACCAGCGTGCCTCTACAACTATCCGATGCAACCAACAGGATCCACCGATGACTACTCCTTCCTCGCCGCTTTTGTCCACCGCCGCGCCCACGGCTGAGCGCGAAGCGCGGCGGCCTTTTCGTATCGGCTGGATGCCGCTCGCGATCATCGGGGTGGTGATCGTACTCGCTGCCGCTGCGACCTACTGGTTCACCGTGCTGCGTTTCGTTCAAAGCACGGACGACGCGTACGTCGGCGGCAACGTAACCGTAATGGCGCCGAAAGTGAACGGTTTCGTCGCCGAACTGCTGGTCTCCGATAACCAGCGCGTCAAGGCCAACCAGGTGCTGGTCCGCCTCGACTCGCGGGACTACGATGCAAGGCTCGCGCAGGCGGATGCCGACGTGCAGAGCGCGCGTGCCGCCGTCGCCGAACTCGAGGCGAAACAGCAATTGCAGGCCGCCGTGATCAACCAGAGCCAGGCGCAAGTGCGGGCGTCGTCGGCCGAAGTCACGCGCAGCGCGTCCGACCAGGTGCGTTACCGGCAACTCGTCAAGGACGAAGCGGTGTCGAACCAGGTAGTCGAACGTGCCGACGCGGATTACCTGAAGGCTCGCGCCACGCTCGATAACAGCAGCGCAGCGGCGCTTGCCGCGCAGCGCCAGCTGGCCGTGCTTGCCGCGCAGATCGACGACGCCCGTGCGCGTGTTGCCACTGCCGAAGCGTTGCGGCGCGTAGCCGAGCTGAACGTGGAGTACACGACCATTCGTGCACCCGTGGACGGTTATGTCGGCAACCGGACGGCGCGCGTGGGCATGCTGGCGAACACGGGGGCATCGCTGCTCACGATCGTGCCCGTCGACGGCTTGTGGATCGATGCCAACTTCAAGGAAGACCAGTTGAAGAGGATGCACGTGGGCGATCTCGCGGACGTCTCGCTCGATGCCTCCAGCGAGACCATCCACGGTCATGTGGAAAGTCTGGCGCCCGCGACCGGTGCAACCTTCAGCGTGCTGCCACCCGAGAACGCGACCGGCAACTTCACGAAGATCGTGCAGCGCGTGCCGGTGCGGATTCGCCTGGATGTGCCGAAGGACATGCAGAACGTGCTGCGCGCCGGGCTCTCGGCGACGGTCAAGGTTCACCTCGACAGTGCGAGCCGTTCATGACCTCATCCGTTGCGCTCAACCCCGCCAATCAGCCCACAAAGCAGCGTATTTTTGCGTTCGCGCTGATGTGCCTCGGCTTTTTCATGGCGACGCTCGATATCCAGATCGTGGCGTCGTCGCTGAAGGATATCGGCGGCGGTTTGTCCGCGAGTCAGGACGAACTCTCGTGGGTCCAGACCGCGTACCTGATCGCCGAAATCCTCGTGATCCCGATGTCCGGCTGGCTCTCCAAAGTTTTCTCCACGCGTTGGTTGTTCGTCGCGTCGGCGGTGGGCTTCACCATCACGAGCATGCTGTGCGGCCTCGCATGGGACATCAATTCGATGATCCTGTTCCGTGGTCTGCAAGGCGCCGCCGGCGCCGCGATGATCCCGACCGTTTTCACCACGGCGTTCGTGCTGTTCCCCGGCAAGCAACGGCTGATTGCATCGACGACAATCGGCGCGCTCGCTTCGCTCGCACCCGCGATCGGACCGGTGATCGGCGGCTGGATCACGTCGCAATGGTCGTGGCACTGGCTGTTCTACCTGAACCTCGTGCCGGGGCTCGTTGTTGCGTTCCTGGTGCCAAAGTTCGTGCATATCGACGAACCCGATCTGTCGTTATTGAAGAAGGGCGATTACCTCGGCATTGCGTTGATGTCGGGTTTCCTCGGCTGCCTTGAATATGTACTCGAGGAAGGCCCGCGCAAGAACTGGTTCGGTGACGACGTGATCATCACCTGCACCTGGATCTCCGCCATCTGTGGTTTCCTGTTCATCGTGCATGCGTTCACCGCGAAAGATCCGATAGTGGATTTGCGCGCGCTCGCCGTCCGCAACTTTGCAATTGGCTGTTTGCTGTCCTTTGTGACGGGCATCGGCATCTTTGTCGCGGTGTTTCTCACGCCGCTGTTCTTAAGCCGCGTGCGCGATCTGGATTCGCTGCAGATCGGTATCGCGTTGCTTTCGGTGGGCGTATTCCAGTTGCTCGCGCTCGGCGCCTATGCGTTCGCTTCGCGCCTTGTCGACATGCGCTGGTTGTTGCTCTTCGGTCTCGTGTGTTTCGGTCTCGGCTGCTATTTCTATGTGCCGCTTACGAACGACTGGGGCTGGCAGCAACTGCTGTTGCCGCAGGCGCTGCGCGGGATCGGCCAGCAGTTCGCGGTGCCGCCCATCGTGACGATGGCGCTGGGGTCACTGCCGCAATCGCGTCTCAAGTCGGCGAGCGGCCTGTTCAACCTGATGCGCAATCTTGGCGGCGCCATCGGCATTGCGGTCAGTGCGACCATGCTCAACGACCGGCTGAATTTTCACTATTTGCGGATCAGCGAAAGCGTCACGACGGGCAGTCCGGAAACCGAAGCGTTCCTGTCGCGGCAGTTCGCGCACTGGGGATCGGTCGCGGGAGATGCGTTGAACGCGACGAACGCGGGCCTCGCCAATCTGCACGCCCTGGTGTTTCGCGAAGCGCTCGTGATGACCTTTTCCGACACCTTCTACGTACTCGCGATGTGCTTCGCCGTCGGCATAGTCAGCGTGATTTTCGTGCGGCCTATCGGCGCTGCGCCGCCTTCTCCTGACGCACATTGAGGTCGATCATGTACAAGCTTTTGTTATCACTTGCGGCAAGCCTGACGCTCGCGGCGTGCGCCGTACAGCCCGCGAGCCATGCCGATTTGCCGTCGACCGTACAGTCGGTCGCACCATCGGACTGGAGTGTCGACGCCCCGCAAGGCGGCGCGGATTCCGCCGCGTGGTGGCAGCAATTCGGCGATCCCGTGCTGCATGAACTGGTGACGTCGGTGCTCAACCAGAACCTCGATGTGCAAGCTGCGATCGAGCGTGTGAAGCAGGCCCAGGCCGTCACCACGCAGCGTCGCGCGGCGCTTCTGCCAGAACTCGATGCGACCGCCACGGCTGCGGATGTGCGCCAGAACACACCGCCGCCGCTGGGATATGTACGTCAGGCGGGTGCCGGCCTGGCCCTCAATTGGACACCCGATGTATTCGGCGGCGAGCGTCTCGAGCTGCTGGCGTCAGAAGCGCAATTGACGGGCCGTCAACATGCCGTCGATGAACTTCGTCTCGCGCTCGCGGCGAACACCGCGGCGGCGTATGTGGATTTGCGCTGGGCGCAAAGCGAGCAAAAAATCCTGCAGGACAACATCGCGATCCGGGAGCGTGCGCTGCGTCTCACGCAGGAACGCATGCAATACGGGCTCTCGCCGAGGCTCGACGTTACCCGTGCACAGAATCAGTTAAGCGATTTGCAGGCGCGTTTGCCGCGCGTGGCATCGACCATTCAGCATCAGCTGAGCCTGATCGCGGTTTACTCGGGGCGCACGCCTGAGTCAGTGGATACCCTCGTGCTCGCCACGCCCGGCACCATCCCGACACCTTCCAGCGCTGTGCCGCAGATGCTGCCTTCGGAGGCATTGCTGCGCCGTCCCGATGTCCGCAGCGCCTACGCCGAGCTAACGCAACGCGCAGCGGAAGTAGGCGTCGCGAAAGCGGACCGTTACCCGAAGTTTTCGCTGCAACTGACCGACGGTTTGCTGGCATCGTCGTATCTCGGCTTGCCCACGCTCACCGACAACCTCTTTAGCGCCGCGCTCAACGCAACCAGTCCGATCTTCAACGCCGGCCGCATAACGGCGGGAATCGAGCAGAGCGAAAGCCGCATGCGCGAGTCCGATTTGCATCTCCGGCAGACCATGCTGCAGGCGCTGAAAGATGTGGAAGACACGCGCAGCGATCTCGTCAGCACGTCGGAACAGGCCGACCGCCTGAAGGACGCGTTGCAATCCTCCGATCAGTCGCTGCGCCTCTCCACGCAACTTTATAAGGGCGGTGCGAGCGGTTTCCTGGATGTCCTCGCGGCGCAGGAATCTTATTTGCAGGACTCGGATGCGCTGAATCAGGCGAGGCGCGAGCATGCGCTGGCGGCGGTCGCGTTGTACCGCTCGCTCGGCGGCGGCTGGAGCGAGACGAAGCAGGAGTGATGCGCTGCGCGTGGCTCGGGTAACATCGGGCATCCTTTGTGTTCAAGTTGCCCACCACCCGCATGGCACTCAAAAACCTGTTGAGACGGCTCGACCTGACCACGCTGCAGCTCTTCCTCGCGGTCTATGAGGAGGGCACGCTCACGCGCGCGGCCGAGCGCGAGGCGATCGCCATATCGGCCGCGAGCAAGCGCCTGCTTGAACTCGAACAGGCCGTGGGTGCAACGCTATTCGTGCGCCGGGCAAGGGGCATGGAGCTTACGCCCGCTGGCGAAACCCTTCTGCACCACGCGCGCCGGGTGTTGCGCGACGTCGAGAACATCGGCATCGAACTGGCCGAGCATGCGACCGGCGTGCGTGGTTATGTACGGATGATGGCGAACCTCTCGGCCATCGTCGAATTCCTTCCTGAAGATCTGCGCGCGTTTTTTTCGATGAACGAGCGCATCAAGCTCGATCTCGAAGAGCGCCCGAGCAGTGGGGTAGTTGAAGGTATAGCCGACAGTCTCGCCGACGTCGGCATCTGTTCAGGCGAAGCCGATACACGCGGTCTCGATGTCTCGCACTACCGGCATGACTCGCTCGTGGTCGTGATGCGCGAGGATCATGCGCTTGCAGGTCGCGAGCAGGTCACGTTCGTCGAAACGCTGGATAGCGACTACGTCGGCCTGCATGCAGCCAGTTCCATCAACTTGCGCACGCATATGGCCGCGCGTCAGGCGGGTAAACCATTGAGGCTGCGCATCCAGGTGCCGGGCTTCGATGGCGTTTGCCGCATGGTGCAGGCGGGTCTGGGCATCAGCGTGCTGCCGCTCAAGGTATTCAACACCGTCGGGCGTCCGCTTGGACTCACGGCAGTCACACTCGACGAACCCTGGAGCCAGCGCGATCTGATTGTCGTAGTCCGCGATGCAGCTGCGCTTTCGCCAGTGAGCCGGATGCTGTTCGATCATCTGCTTGCTGTGGAGCACAACGAGCAGACGGGCGCCTGAGCGTTCGCCATTCGCGAACGGTCATTGGCGAATTGCGGTTGGACGCGGCGCGCTGCCGGCTCCTAAGCTGTCTTCCAGATCAGGTTTTTGGGAGACATGCATCATGGCAGGACCGCTCGCAGGCATTCGCGTCATAGAAATCGGGACTCTGATAGCGGCGCCGTTCGCTGCCCGTATGCTGGGGGAGTTCGGCGCCGACGTCATCAAGATCGAAGCACCGGACAATGGCGATCCGCTTCGCAAATGGCGAAAGCTGCATGAGGGCACGTCGCTCTGGTGGTATCTGCAGTCGCGCAACAAGAAGTCCGTGTGCGTGAACCTGAAGTCGCCGGATGGCGTCGATGTGGTCAAACGCCTCGCTGCGGACGCCGATGTTGTCATCGAAAATCTTCGCCCCGGTGCGCTCGAAAAACTCGGCCTTGGCTGGGACGTCCTGCACGCGCTCAATCCCAAACTCACGATGGTCCGCATCTCCGGATACGGACAGTCGGGACCGTATCGCGATCGTCCGGGCTTCGGGGCGATCGGCGAGGCCATGGGCGGCATCCGTTATACGACCGGTGAAGTCAATGGCGCTCCGGCACGCGTGGGCGTGAGTCTCGGCGACTCGCTGGCTTCGCTCCACGGGGTGATCGGCGCGTTGATGTCGATCCTGCGAGTGAAGACCGGGCAGGGCGACGGGCAAGTAGTGGATGTGTCGCTCGTCGAAAGTGTCTTCAACCTGATGGAAAGCCTGATCCCCGAATACGACTTGCTCGGTCACGTGCGCGAGCGCAGCGGCGGTGCATTGCCGGGCATTGCACCGTCGAATACCTATCGCACGGAAGACGACGGTTATGTGGTGATCGCGGGCAACAGCGACCCGATCTTCAAGCGCCTGATGCACGTGGTAGGCCGCGCCGATCTCGCCGATGACCCCGCGCTCGCCCGCAACGACGGCCGCGCCGCGCGGAGCGCGCGTCTGGATGAGGCAATCGCAGCCTGGACCACACATCATTCGACGGACGATGTGCTCGCCGCGCTCGAGGCGGCCGAAGTGCCTTCGGGAAGGATCTATTCGGTTGCCGACATTGTTTCCGACCCGCACTATCACGCGCGCGACATGCTGCTCGACGCGGTGTTGCCCGGCGGGGTATCGGTGAAGATGCCGGGCATCGTGCCTAAACTCTCCGACACCCCCGGCGAAGTTCGATGGCAAGGGCCTGCGCTTGGAGAACATACGGATTCCATACTATCGGACCTGGGATTCGATGCGCGCGACGTCGCGCGACTGCGCAGCGAGGGCGCCGTGCAATGAAGGATCCAATCGGGCAGGGCATCCGCCCGTAGAAGCTTCCCCTCAACATCACCAGAACACATATGACTGGACGGCCCCTGGCCAGTCCGGCAAGGAGACGATCATGAGCGATCTTGGCGCCACTGCGGCCGTACCGCAAGCACACAGCGAAAACGACTTGAAAACGGTCATCAGCAAGGTCGCATGGCGGCTGATGCCGCTGATCATGATCTGCTATCTGTTCGCGTTCTTCGATCGCATCAACATCAGTTTCGCGAAGTTTCAACTGCAAAGCGACCTGGGTTTCTCCGATACCGCCTACGGTCTCGGCGCCAGCCTCTTCGTGATCGGCTATGTATTGTTCGAAGTGCCAAGCAATCTGATGCTTTACAAAGTAGGCGCCCGCCGCTGGATTGCGCGCATCATGATTTCGTGGGGCATCGCCACGAGCGCAATGGTGCTGGTCGGCAACGAATGGCAGTTTTACGCGCTGCGTTTCGTCATCGGCGCAATGGAAGCGGGCTTCGCACCCGGCGTGCTGTATTACCTCACGCTGTGGTTTCCAGCGAGCCATCGCGGCCGCATCACGTCGATGCTGTTCCTCGCCTCGGCATTTTCCGGGCTCGTCGGTGCGCCATTGTCGGGTCTCGTCCTAGGGCATATGGATGGCGTGCTAGGCATCCGTGGATGGCACTGGCTATTTCTGCTTGGCGGCTTGCCGTGCGTCGTGCTCGGCATCATGGTGCTCAAGCTGCTGAAGGATCGTATCGAGGATGCGGGCTGGCTGAGCGCCACGGAAAAGTCGCTGCTGGCGAGCCGCATCTTGCGACAGGCTCCGCATACCGACGCGAGCCGTTCGTTGCTCGACGCGATCAGGACACCCGGCTTCCTGATGCTTGGGCTTATCTATTTCCTGATTCAGGTGGCGTCGTATGGTCTCAACTTCTGGGCGCCGCAACTGATTCGAAGCGCCGGTACGCACAATCCGACCATCATCGGTTTGCTGACGGCCGTGCCTTATATTTGCGGCGCGATCTGCATGGTCGTGGTGGGCCGTCTGTCCGATGCCTCCGGCGAGCGCCGCAAGTTTGTATGCGCACTGTTGGTGATGGCCGCGCTCGGCTTTTTCGCTGCCGGCATCTTCGATAAACAAACCGGCTTTCTGATCGTCGCGCTTGGCGTGATGGGTGCGGGCGTGGTGGCCTCGATCCCCGCGTTCTGGGCATTGCCGCCGAAGCTGTTGACGGGGGCGGGCGCAGCGGGTGGTATCGCGCTGATCAACACGATCGGGCAGCTTGGCGGCATTGTGAGTCCGGTGATGGTAGGGCGGGTCCGCGACCTGACCGGGAGCACGACGCCCGCGCTGTATGCGATTGGCGTCATGAGCCTCATCGGTGCATTGCTCCTCCTGTTCGGCTTGCCGGCGATATTGCGGCAGAAGGATCCATCGGAGGCTCGCGCTGCCACCAGATAAACTGGCCAGGCAGGAGCGAAAGCGCCGTTTCAACGTGAGTTGAAACGGCGTTTCCATTTGGCTGGACCACCTGAAGTTTTAAAAGACGAAGCAAAAAGTTTCGCCGCGTTGCCGGCAGAAATCCCGATGCGCCTGGATGCGTTGTTAAATATAGACAAGTGTTTGCACTTTAAACCGGTGCTTTGATGCATTAAAACGCTCCGAATCGGTTATCCAGATTCAAATGCGGCCAAAAATACCGCTTGCTCCCGGCATCGGCCATTCGCTGGGAAAAGCGACCGGCATACTTCAACCAGTGCTTTAAAAATCGTCGTGACGCAGCCGTCCCGCAAGCACCTGCGCCATCGTCGCGAACACTGTCAAGCTTCGATTTGCCTTGCCTCGCGCAACGATTCGGCGCATTCTTAATCGTTCCGATGCCGATGACCGTCTATTTGCATATCAGTCTTCAGCAAATTTCCACGACGGTCAGCGCAGTGTGTCCAGCGAGTGCGTTATGACCATCCATACAACCGAATATCGCGGCTATGCATTGCGCGCTTATTCGCAGCAGATTTTCCCGCCACATGGCGATCCGTTTGCAAAAGGTCCCAAGCGTTTTTCCGCAATTGTTCAGATAGACGCAGTACCGTCCGACAGCGCGACGTCCAAGCGCTATTCGCCGGCCATCAAGGGCGCCGAGCCAGCTAGCGCCGACGAGGCAATCGAGCTGGCCATGCAATACGGTCGCGACATTATCGACGGCAAAGTACAGGCCGGTGCGCTGTATAACGCGCGAAGCGGGCGCTTTTCCCGCTCGGTACGACGGTTCCAGCCGTCAGTGCCGGCACTGTCTGTACCTTCGCTGCCAGGCGGCGCCGACAACGCCACATGAGCGGCAACGCTCGCAGTACCCACGCGTGACAAGGTCTCGGGGCGTCACGCAATAACCGAAGAGCATCATGAACGACACTGTAAGAAGCTACCGCGGCCTTGAAATTTATCCGCTGATCTACCCGCATAAGCCGCGCGGTGCGGACGGTTCGCGTCATTACGACTCGGGTTTCGACGCTGCGGTGAAGATTTCCCGCCGTGGCGCCGACGACAGTACAACCACCAGCCGCGTATATCGCGTGCCGGGCGCCGGTCCGTTCAGCGGGTCGGGTGAGGCGCGGCTTGCGTCCACGCGTTATGCAGAACGGCTGATCGACGGCAACGTCGCGGGCGAATCGATCGCCGATCTATGAGTTATTCGCTCGATCATCAGCCCTCGGCCTCGTCGCTGGATAACCGGACGGCAGACAAGCCGGCAGGGTGGGCCAATTACAACGTGGCAGCGTCGTCACGGCGCGCAACGGGTGGAACCATGCCCACGCTGCGCGTGACCCGGCTGAGCGACAAGCGCGTGATCTATCCGTTTGTTGGCTGCGCAGACATGCCGCTGTTCCCCGATGCACAAGGCGCACGCGATTACGCGGAGCAGTATGGCGCAAGCCTTGTCGACGGCGACATCGCGGTGCCTGAGTAGTGCCTGAGTGGGCCTGAGTGGCAAGCCGGTGGAGGGCATCGGCTGCGATCGTTACGTAACGTGACTAGGCTCAGTCCGAAATAGCTTGACACCGCTTCCCGCGGGACGTAATCTGTAGGTCGAAGTATTCAAGAAGCTCGATTGCTGTTCATCATTCTCCGTCGTTATCTCCGCGGTATTTGTTGTCCTCTCACTTCCTTGAAGCTTCTCTCGCCTCAATACGGGGTTGCATCATTTTTATATTTTCAAGGAATTCTCATGGATACCGGTATCGTCAAGTGGTTCAACGACAGCAAGGGCTTCGGCTTTATTACGCCTGACGCAGGCGGCGACGACCTCTTCGCCCACTTTTCGGAAATTCGTAGCGACGGCTTCAAGACGCTCGCCGAAAACCAAAAGGTTAGCTTCGAAACCAAGCAGGGCCCGAAGGGTCTGCAAGCTTCGAACATTACCCCGCTATAATTGGTAGTGTGGTTTATCGCGTAAATCGGCTTGCGCTGATTTACGCGAGCAGTAAATGTTTTCGCGGAGCTTCGGTTCCCGGTTGCGGTAGTCGCTTTTATTGAACGGCTCCGCTACCACCAGCATTGCACCTGTCTGCCTCTGCTTGCATCTGTTTGCACTTCCACTTTAGTCCGCTTTAGTCCCTCTGCAATCTCCTGCAACTCGCTGCCACACGTCGCGATCTAGCTTCGAACGCTAATTGTTCGTTGCCGCGCTTGTGATTTCGGCTGCTTCCTGCTGTTTTTCTGCTGTTTCCTCTGCGAATTTTTAGGCCCTGTGCCAATCATCAACGCGTCCTGACAATCAATGTTTGTCGGACCAGCGTTTGTTCGTGTGTACCAATCATGCATAACTCTAATATTTACCAGTACAACGGCTATAAAGTTGTTCCCTCTGCACATCGTCTGCCGGATGGATCGTTTGCGTCTAACCTTTTGCTTGAGCGCAATAGCGGCAGCGAAAAGGGCAACCGTTATCAGTTCCACGTTCTCGACTATTTCAAGAACGAAGCGCAAGCGCTCGGACATTCACGCAAGTGGGCCCGGCACTGGGTCGACACCCGCGGCTGATTGCGCGCAGCGGGTCGGTATTCGACCCATCCAAACGGCTTGCTGCCCAAAAGCAGAGTCGAGACATCCGTTTTTCTTAAGTTCGATCCAGTCGACTTTTCTACTGTAGTTCCCAGACACGCGCGGTAAGCGCGATGTTCCGCCGGCGTACCAAAAGGTGCGCCGTTTTCATTTCCGGCTGACCATGCTGGACAAAGCTGACGGAGCTACCCTGCATACTTGCGCTGCTTTTCGCGCCTCACAGATGCGCTTCTTTAGTTATCCCGTCTTTTATACGCTCACCGCGTTACCGCCTGGCTTTCTGATGAAGCCGTCGATCAGATACCGCTTCGTGCTGCAAACAAGTATTTTTAGCTGGTCTCGTCGCGCTGCATAAGTGTCTTCATCTCTTTCTAATGCCGCGGATTTGCGGTATTCCTGTCGGGCAGGCACGCGTACCCCAGCAGCGCGCTCATCCGAAATCCACAGGAACCGGAGCCGTCGATGTCCTTATATCTTCTTGCCCTGCTGATCGGCGTTGTAGCCGGCCTCCGCGCGATGACCGCGCCCGCCGCCGTAAGCTGGGCTGCGCATCTCGGCTGGCTGCCCTTGCAGCACACGCCGCTAGCGTTCCTCGGTGCAACCGTCACGCCTTATATCCTGACCGTGCTCGCCATTGGCGAGCTGATCACCGACCAACTGCCGAAAACCCCCAGCCGCAAGGTGCCGATGCAGTTCGGCGCTCGGCTCGTGACCGGCGGGGTGAGCGGCGCCGCGTTGGGTGCAGCGGCGGGCTCAATGCTGGGCGGTGCGGTGGCAGCGCTGATCGGCGCTGTCGTCGGCACGCTGGGCGGTGCGAGCGCCCGTGGTGCGCTGGCTCGCGCGATGGGCCGCGATCTGCCGGCGGCGCTGATAGAAGATGTCGTGGCGGTTGGCGGCGCTGCGCTGATCATCATGGCGTTGGCTTGAGCTTGCCTGTCAGTGTCGACGTCGGCGTCGACCTGATTTCAGTACTGGCGCCGCTGCGGTATCGAAAAGTACGTGGTGAGCATTTCGGCCAGGCGCCAGGTGGCGCAGGGCCGCCGGCAGTGGGCGTCGAAGCCTGCATCTTTCAGGGTTTCGATCGGATCGGCTGGCCAGATATTGCTGATCGCCACCAACAACCGGCCGGTGATATCGGCGTCGGGGCGTAGCGCATTGATGAAGGCATAGCCGGATTCGCTGTCGAGTCGCGTGTCCAGTATCAATGCCTGAGGTTTCCAGTTCTGCAGTAACGAACGCGCCGATTTCAGGCTCTGGGTGTGCATGACCTGCAACCCGGTCAGCCGCAGCAGCGCGGCAAGCGATTCACCGATCAATTTATCCTGATGGGCGATCAGTACCCGCGGTGAGCCTATCGGCATGCGTGCCTGCTTGCCGCTCCACAGTGCAAAGTGTCGCTCGTCATCCGTGCCTAAACGATTGCTCATTGTGTCCTCCTCCTGGTTCTATGTGACTGGGTGGGGCGCCGGAGCCGTATGACCTCCATTGACGGCTGCTTCGAGTCCGGCGTTGGGAGTGCTGCGGAATCGATGACGCAGTGTCGCGGTTAAGCATTTGCCGCAAAACCCGGTTGAGGAGGGGAACCCCGCGGTTTTTTCGGGGGGGCCGCAGACCCTCCTTCGTATCCCTGCTAAAGGGGGGGTGGCGGCACCCCGACATGTCGGTACTATCAGGATGTGATTTACGGGAATGGCAATGGAAAACGGGAATTTCAAAACGGTGCTGCTGGTCGAGGATGAGGGGCTCACGAGAAGCGCCATGAAAAGCCTGATCCTTGCCAATGAACCGTTGCTCGATATCGATGAGGCCGACGGCTTCGAACAGGCCACGGAGAAGCTCTCCGCGTGCTCGTACGATCTCGTCTTCCTCGACTATCAATTACGGGGCAATTCCACGGGACTCGATCTGCTGCACTGGATCGGGGAGCAGGAGCACGAGGTACAGACCATCATGCTGTCCGCACAAGACGACCGCGATACGGTGCTGGAATGCATCAAGAGCGGCGCATGCGGCTTTATTTCGAAGGCGAGTGAGCAAGGGGCGGGTGTGTTCCGCGAGGCTCTCAAGACGATTCTGAGCGGCCGCGTGTACCTGCCCAATAGCGTGCTGGGAAAGGGCGGTCACAGCCCTAAGCCGGTGTCGACGCATTCCGGCGTGACGGTCGAGTCTCTGAACTTGCCGCCGCGCCTGACCGAGACACTGCGCTATTTGCTGCAGGGTTTGTCGAACAAGGCAATTGCTAGAAAGATGAATATCAGCGAGAACACCGCAAAGGAGTATTCAAGCGATCTCCTCGCGCGGTTTCACGTGACGCGGCGGACGTTCCTGATCGTGGAAATGGCGCGGCGGGGAATCGAGATGCCGATGGGGAATGCGGCGGTGGCTGTGGCGGCGCCGCGGTAAGTTGGCTGGACCTGAGAGATTTTATAAAAAAGAAGGATGGGTGGGGGCAGGATTCATCGCTGCCCCGGGAACAACTTTGTCAACACGGCCTCGCAGTATCGCCCACCGAACGGCCCGATATCAGCGACGCAATCTGCCTGCGCAATTCGGCGGGACTAACCGGTTTGCTCAGCACGTCGTGGTCGCATGCCAGCGGCACGATGGTCGCGGCAGGTTCGCCGGTCACGACCAGGCACGGACAGCGCCGGCCGAGTTTCGTCGCACCGAGCATGGCCACGTCGCGTGCTGTTTTCGAATCGCGCAAACGGAAATCCGTGATGATGAGATCCGGATAACGCTCGATGGTGTTCAGCGTCTCCTCGAACTCCTCGAAGCTGCCCGCGGAGTCAAACAGCATGCCCCATTGCACGAGTAACGCTTCCGTCGATGCCCGCACGAGGCTATCGTCCTCTACCAGCAACGCATAGAGCCCATCTAGCGGCACGGTCTGCAAATCGGATGTCTCGCCTCGTGAACGCGGAGCGGTTTCGCCGAGAGGCGAACCGCAAATAGGCATTTCGAGCGAGAACCGCGAACCGCGTCCTTCCGTCGATTTCAGCTCGATCCGATGCTCTTCCAGAATGGACACCACGGCGTTCACGATCGACAAGCCGAGGCCCAGTCCCCGGTCGTTGTCCTGCTCGGCATTGCCGACCTGGAAGAACGGCTGGAAGATCGAGTCCCAATGTTCCGGTGCAATGCCAATGCCGTTGTCCACCACGTCAATGCGCGTTCGCGTGGCCGAGCGCACCACGCCCACGATCACCACGGGCTCGGCTTTCTTGCTGGCATCGGCATAACGAATGCCGTTCGACACCAGGTTCACGATCGCCCGCCCGAGCCAGTGCGCGTCGCTGCGTACATACACGGGCGCCTCGGGCATGCGCAGCCGCAGCTCCACGCCGTGCATGGCCGCAAGCGGGCGCAATTGTTCGGCGGCTTCGAGCACGGCTGTCTTGAGATCGAACACGTGATAACGCGGCACGACGCGGCCCGATTCGAGCCGCGACAAATCCAGCACCGCGTTCAGGAAGCGTGCGAGGATCACCGACGAACGGCCGGATTCATCGATCAGCCGGGCGGCTTCGGTTACGTCGTCGTGATGCAGCGCTTCGGCCGCAGCCTGCAGGAAAAGATTGAGCGCGTGCATGGGTTGCCGCAAATCGTGCGTGGCGGCCGCGAGGAAATTCGACTTCTCCTTGCTCGCGGTTTCCGCCGCGAGCATCTGCTGCTCCTTTAACGCGAGCAATGCGTTGGTCTTGGTCTCCTGATCTTTCTTCGACGCCAGCAGATCCAGGTTCTTTCTTTCCAGTTGAACGTTTGCGGTAAGGAGCTCGTTATTGAGCACACCGAGCGCACGTTCCGCGGCGAAGCGTTCACGCGATACCCGTTCCGCGTGCACACACACGCCGTGACCGATCACGACCACGTTGAAGAGATAAAACAGGCCCATGAAGAAGTCTTCGGGCGAAAGAATCCTGATGGTGATCTGCAGCAGGATGATCGATGAAAACGTGACCACCGCGGCCGTCAGCGCAACCCTCGACTTCAGATAGAAGAAGCCGAACTGGAAGAAAAATACCAGGTAGAGCCCGACGAAATACCACGTGTAATTGAATGGCCCCGGCGACAAGGCCACCAGCAGGAGCAGTATCAAATTGCAGCCGTAGACGCCGGTGAGGATCACGCGTTGCGATGCGGCATGAGATGCGAACGAGGCCCTCAAGGTCAGGCTGCCGACGAACATCAGCAGCACGATCCCGGCTACCCGCAGCGCCATGATCTCCATGAAGACGGGCGCAAGCACGGCGTTTTCGCGCCCGAAATTGAAGTCGTACCAGAGAAAGCAGACCCACACGGTCAGCGCGAGAAGCGCTGACGCGCGGCGGAACGCGCAGAAGCGGCGGCTATGGTCTTCGAGGAATTGGGCTTCGAATGCGGCTTCAGGGAAGGGCTTGGGAATGGAGAGATTGTGTACCAGGCTCAGGCCCGCATCGCGCGCGGACGAGGCGAAGTCCCGCGACGGCTTGGGCGCGGCGATGTCGGCAATATGCTCCGGAACGTCCATGATTCGCTCACTCGAAAAAGGGCGTGATCGATTACTTTAGCTGACCGCGCGCCTGAAGCAAACATCGTTTTTACAAAGTATCTCGATTCCTTACCTTTCATGGCTGCGTGTCATGGGCCTGATGACTGGCGTGCGCTCGCCGATGACGGCTTGCCGCGCTACGCTGGCTCTCACGCATACCAGACAGCGATCGGTCTGGTATTGATTTGTCTGATCTTTAAGGACACCGCTATATGTCACGCATTTTCATTACCGGGTCAGCCGATGGCCTTGGGCAAATGGCCGCCCGGCTGCTTGTCGCGCAGGGGCATCGGGTGGTGCTGCATGCCCGCAATCCTGCGCGCGCGCACGAAGCGATGCAAGCGGTACCAGGGGCGGAAGCCTCGGTGTCCGGCGATCTGTCGAGCATCGAGGAGACACGCGGCGTGGTCGACCAAGTGAACCGGCTTGGGCACTTCGACGCCGTGATCCATAACGCCGGGGCGGGGTATCGCGAGCCGCGGCGCATCGAGACTGTGGATGGCTTGCCGCACGTCTTTGCCATCAACACGCTCGCACCCTACGTCCTGACCGCGTTGATCGATAAACCAGAACGCCTGGTCTATCTCAGCTCGGGCCTGCATGAAAGCGGCGATGCCAGTCTCGACGATCTCCTCTGGAAACAGCGGTCGTGGCAGGGCGCAAGCGCCTATTCCGATTCGAAATTGCACGACATCTTGCTCGCGTTCGGCGTGGCTCGCCGCTGGCCTGGTGTGTTGTCCAACGCAGTGCATCCCGGCTGGGTGCCGACCAAAATGGGCGGCGCGGGTGCACCCGATGACCTGGAGGCCTCGCCGCAGACGCAAGCCTGGCTCGCCGTCAGCAACGACCCTGCCGCAAGCGTGACGGGCGAATATTTCTTCCATATGAAACCGCACAAGCCGAGCGCGGCCGCCCGCGATACGGGCCTGCAAGAGCGGTTGATCGAGGCGTGTGAGCGCTTGTCGGGGATCCGGCTGCCCGAGTGAGGGAGCGCGAGGTGAGCGCCCCGGCTTAAATCAACTCGGAGATCTCGATCAGGTTCAGATCGGGATCGCGGGCATAGATCGACCGGATTTTCTGCGTGGCGCCGGTACGCTCGACCGGCCCTTCAATGATTGGCCACTCGCACTGCTTCAGGTGCGCGATTACCTTGTCCAGCGGCACGGCCGCGATGAAACACAGGTCGAGCGCGCCCGGCACCGGCACATGCGCCTTCGGCTCGAACTCCTTGCCGCGCACATGCACGTTTATTTTCTGGTTACCGAAGCGGAAAGCAGTCCGCCCCGCGCCGAAGGTTTCGAGCTTCATCTGCAGGACTTCGGTGTAGAAATGGCGGGTCGCCGCTTCGTCGATGCAAGTCAGCACGAGGTGATCCAGGTGATCGACGATGGCCACGTCAGGCTCCTTCTTTTGCGAACGCTTGTTGTGCGGGTGCGCCGCTTATATCCATTGGCGGTGCGTCGTGCAGGTCGAGCCTGCGGCCCGCCTTGAGGATCTGGCTCGGCACGTCATGGCCGATGAGCCCGGGTAACAGCGCCGATGCGTCGAGCGCCGCGGTGAGATCGACGCCGGTGTCGTAGCCGTCCAGTTCCAGCATATGTACCAGTTCTTCCGTACATACGTTGCCGGTGGCGCCGGGTGCGTACGGACAGCCGCCGATGCCGCCAAGCGATGCATCGAAACGATCGATGCCCGCGTCCAGCGCCGCCAGCGTATTGGCGAGCGCCATGCCGCGCGTATTGTGGAAGTGCAGCGTGAGTTCGAGTTCGGGGAAGGCATGACGCACACGCTCGCACAGTGCGTTCACTTGCGACGGATACGCCATGCCGGTGGTGTCGCAGAGTGTCACGCCATGCGCGCCGAGCGTGGCGAAGCGCTCGGTCCAGCACAGCACTTCTTCCACCGCGACGTCGCCTTCCATCGGGCATCCCATCGAGGTGGACAGCGATACGTTGATCGCCACCGGCGTTGCTTTCACTACGCCGATCACCTCGCGCAATTGCGCGAACGATTGCTCGCGGCTCATGCGCAGATTGGCGCGGTTGTGGGTCTCACTCACCGACATCACGAGGTTGACTTCATCGATGCCGCACGACAACGCGCGTTCCGCCCCGCGCACATTCGGCACGAGCACGGTGTATATCACGCCCTGACGGCGCGCGATGCCATGCATCACGGCTTCGGCGTCGCGCAACGCGGGAATGGCTTTTGGCGATGTAAAGGAAGTCACCTCGATCTTGGCGAAACCGCATGCGCTCAAGGCATCGATCAGCGCGATCTTCGCGTCGGTATCGACGAATTGTTTTTCGTTCTGAAAGCCGTCGCGGGTCGCGACTTCCTGGATGTACAGGCGTTTCATGGAGCTCCTCATGTCGAGTGATGACGCGCTAGACGGACATGATGAACCTGCGTTGGCGGGCTGAAAATCGCTGGATTTTCCACGACCGTTTCCAAATTGGAAAGGCTCCTCAAGATCCGCGAGCACCTGCACGCCAAAAGCTCTTTCATTCCTGCTGCGGGTCCCATAGCGAGCCGGTATCGATGACACGCGAAGGCGTATTGCACGCAGATTTTTCAAATGGTAGGCGGTGCGCCATTCGTTAGGATCGCTGTGTTCGTGTCTGCTCTTATTGGATTGTTATCGGATTCATGTCGTTTCGGTCCTAGCACTATGACGCGATTGTTCTAGGAACGGGAGTTATGGTCGCATCTACTCAAAGGGACTTATCCAGCGCGTTTCCGGTGTGCCGGCTCGCTAAAAAACCATCCTGCAACACCGTTCCTTTCCCGGGAGTCATCGAATGTCGAGAACGCTGGAAGCATCGCCCCCTGAAGTCGATCTGAAAACGCTGCGCAAGGTGATTCTCGCGGCGTCGATCGGCAACTTCGTCGAGTGGTTCGACTTTGCCGCGTACGGTTTTCTCGCGACCATCCTCACGCGCGAATTTTTCCCCAGCGGCGACCCGGCGGTTGGGCTGCTCAAGACCTTCGCCGTGTTCGCCGTGGCGTTTGCATTCCGGCCGCTCGGGGGCATCGTGTTTGGTGTGATCGGCGACCGGATCGGCCGCAAGCGCACGCTCGCGTTGACGATCCTGCTGATGGCGGGCGCCACCACGCTGATCGGTTTATTGCCGACGTATGCCGCGATCGGCGCGTTTGCACCACTGCTGCTGACGGTTATCCGCTGCGTGCAGGGCTTCTCCGCCGGTGGCGAATATGCCGGTGCATGTGCCTACGTGATGGAGCACGCGCCGCAGCACAAGCGGGCGCGGTACGGTAGCTTCGTGCCGGTGTCGACGTTCTCGTCCTTCGCGACCGCCGCGGTGGTGGCCTACGCGCTCGACGCGTCGCTTTCCGCCGATGCCATGAGCACCTGGGGCTGGCGCGTACCGTTCCTGGCCGCTGCGCCAATCGGTCTGATCGGGCTGTATCTGCGGATGAATCTCACCGAAACCCCGGCTTTCCGCGCGCTCGAAGGCGAGCATGACGTGGCGCATGCGCCGTTGCGTGACACGTTGCGCACGCAGGCGCGAGGCATTCTGAAGCTGGGTGCGTTCATCTCGGTGACGGCGCTGTCGTTCTACATGTTCACCACGTATTTCGCGACCTATTTGCAGGTTGCGGGCGGGTTGAATCGCGCGACGTCGCTACTGATCACGGTGATCGCGTTGCTGTTTGCGGCGTCGCTGTGCCCGCTGGCCGGCTTGTATTCGGATCTGGTCGGTCGCAGGAAAACCGTGTTGACGGCATGCGTCATCCTGATTGCAACGGTGTACCCGTCGTTTTCGCTTGCGGGTTCGGGCCACTTCTTGCCGTCGGTGATCGGCGTAGGCATGCTGGCCATTGGAGCGGCATTGTCGAACGTGGTGACGGCGCCGTTGTTGTCCGAAGTGTTTCCGACGCGCACGCGTTACACCGCTTCGGCCATCACCTACAACCTCGCGTACACGGTCTTCGGCGGCACGGCGCCGCTCGTCGCCACATGGCTGATCACAACGACGGGCAACAACATGTCGCCCGCGTTGTATCTGATCGTGATCTCGGTGATGGCATTGATCGGCGGTTTGATGTTGCCGGAAACGTCGAAGGTCTCGCTGCACGGCGCGAGTCTCGCCGATCCCGATGCAACCGCCGGCGCGGCATTGAAAAGCGTACCGGGGTCAGCGGCCTAGTACCACTGTGTTAACAAATTACTCGATTTTCCGGCCGCAGCACGGGCACCGCT
>NZ_JALPRJ010000036.1 GCF_030464885.1 Caballeronia sp. SEWSISQ10-4 2
GAGCCCTATTTACAGTCAGATAATTAATAAACCTATTTAGGGGATGTTGTACTAGGCCCGGTCGCGCGCCGCATCAACCTTTGGTCAGTCAGCCACTCCGTATGCGTCCCAATCTCGAGGAGCGCGCAATCGGAATGAGTGGGATTGAGTAGATAGTTAAACTCAGCAGGAACGACGGCGCTCGGAACTGCAAGCACGGCACTCGTTCCTGCGTGTATCCACGCCGCCCCGATTTGTTGAAGGTCATTCCTGGCTGAAAGCTCGCGCCAGTCAGTAGGCAATGTAGTTTGGTCGATATGCGCGACGATTTGCTCGGGCACGCGAACTGGAATCATCACATAGCTAGCATGAAGTGGGGCGTCCTGCACCAGCATTTCTAGCAGAGCAAGCGACTGCGTTTGGGCCGTATAAACCATCGCGAGGCCCTTGGGGTTCCACCGTCCGCCATACAACCGCGCGCCTTCCCCCGAAAAGGCCGTATCTGCGTATCGTTGCGTGACCACTCGCCATACCGTGCGCATCAAGCAAACACACCATGCTCGATGCGGCCCAATGTGTCCATCACACTATCGGCCCCGATATCGGTATCTATAAGGCTGAGCGGTGTCGCACCTTCCAGAGCCTCAATGGGAGTCTTTAGCCAATTGAGCGCGGCATCGAGTCCCTCGAATACCTCCGCGGCCCGGGCCACCGTCCGCGCGAGTCGTAGCAATTTCGCCGACTCTTCGCGACTGAGCACGCCTTCGCGCTTGCGCCGCGCGAGGGTCCGCTCGGGGATGTCTAGTGCCTGCGCAAGTTCCGCCTGCGATAGGCCGATCGACTTCAGCATTGAGTCGAGGGCCCTCGAGGAGATGCCGTGACGGACCACATCGACCCATTCAAGGCCCGACCGAGGCGCGCGGGCAAATACCGCCCGCCCGCCAAGCAACGCGTCTGCTGAAACAGTCTCTATAGCGCTCACGACTCACCTCCTGCCATTTGGCATCAATTTTACACCAAAATGGCGGCATTAGAACTCTGCGGAAGTGGCAGCATGGGAGACGCTTACTCATCAGTTTGCGGGTGTGCCCGCTAGAGGAAGAGTCGAGAGCCATTGCGTTTCTACTCCCGCGCCATAAGTTGGCGTACCGGCATGGGTGCTTACTGCGTTCCATGAGCCGGCAGACGGTCGGGTTGGATAACAATCATCCGGCGTCCTGTTGGCGATCATCGGGCATGTGGACTATAATGCACATGTTTTCAACCATGGAAATGCACATGGGTAAGGCACTCGAAGTCCGGGCGCGCAAGTCCACGAACGTCACGCTGCCGCCTGAAGTCCTGGATCGGGCCAAGGAGCTGGGGATCAACCTTTCGCGCGCGAGTGAGCGTGGTGTGCGCGAAGAAATCCAGGAGACTGAGGCTCGCCGTTGGGCCGACGACAATGCCGAGTTGGTCGCAGCATACACGGCGATGGTTGAACGCGACGGGCTGCCGCTCGCGAAGTACAGGACGTTTTAATGGCGCGTTTTGATCTCTACGGTAACCCCGACGATCAGACGCGGCGCCTTGCACCGTACCTGCTCGACGTGCAGAGCTCGCATGTCGGAATCTTGCCGACGCGCATCGTGATTCCTTTGCGACCTACCCCGGATCTCGGGTTCTCAGGCAAACCGTCCGATTTGCTGCCGATCTTCGAGATCAATGGCGAGAAACACTTCGTCGACACGCCTGCAATGAGTGCCATAACGTTGAATGCGCTCGGCAGCCGCATCGGCTCCCTTGCGGATCACCGCGACGCCATCTTGGTCGCGCTCGACCGCATCTTCGGCGCCTATTGACCGCAGGCAAGGTGGCGTCGGTCAGTCTCACAGGCGAAAACTGGCCAAGGAGCGGCCTTAAAACTGCCGTGCGCCCTGGGGTCGTCGCGCTTAAAAAGTCCGGTGGCTGAGAGTATTCATCAATCGGCCCATCGGGTAGGATACGGAAAATCTCGTCCAGCAGAGGCCGCAATGTCAGCAGACGCGCATAAGCCTCAGCAACTCACGCTTGCATTTGTTCGGCACTGGGGCTCTATATAGAGGCCCGACCGGGATTCGTTAGTATCTGAAGCTTCAGATATTTGCATTACCCACACCGGCAGATTAGGCGAAGCGTCGGCCGGGGAGCCGTCTGGAGCACGAAACCCCGGCCGTTGCGGTGCGCATAATCAGAGGGTTTCGAGGAACGCCATGACCTTGTCGGTTGCGTGAAAACGCGCCGTACGCTGCCCGACAGGCTGCAGGCGACCTAGCGCTTCTTCCTTGTGCGCAAGATCAGACTCCTTGTAGATGTGCGTCGTGTCGATGCTTTCATGGCCCAGCCACAATGCAATGACACTGATGTCGACGCCAGCCTGCAACAGATGCGCCGCCGTCGCGTGGCGACTATGTCTCCGAAGACATAGAGCAGAGATTTTTTTGGTTGGCGATCGCGGCTACTGACGCGTGAACAGGCCGGTCGGGGCCAGTCCGCGATCGGTGACCAAAAAAATGTTTGTGCTAAACCGCTCCGCTGGCGCTGGCGTCTATGGGCATTGAATGATCGTCGCGTTGATTCGCGATGCCCGGCGCACGTGTGGCGCACGCCGGAACCGGGCGGTCTGACAGAGCCGGTCGCGCGAAGACAACGGAAATGCGAGGGTCAACGGGCAGATAGCGCGGGGTTTCGCGGCCTTGTGATGGTGCGACGACGCTAAGGCACGAGTCGGTTCGCGTTGGCCGCATGGGGGAAGACCAACGTGCTCGGGGGTGGTGCTGATGCCGGTCAGTGCACATGGCTCGGGTCAGGTGGAGCGCGCGGCAGGATGCCAGGCACACCGCCTTCGATGCGGACCATCTGGCCCTTGCCGCACACGGGGCAGTCGCGAAGTGATTTGCCGGTGAGCCGCAGGTAACGGTCACGGTAGTCTTCCCCGATGGCGGGTGACGCAGCGGCGGGCGGCTCGACGCCGAGCAGCCGCCGGCAGGTGGCGAGGCGGGCTGCCCGATGACAGTTGGCGAGCCACCCGTAGCTGCGGATGCGCTTGAAGCCGTCGGGCAGCACATGCAGCAGGAAGCGGCGGATGAATTCGTCGGCAGCGAGCGTCATGGTTCTGCTTGCGGCGTCATGTTTGTAGTCCTTCCACCGGAAGGTGACCGCGTCGCCGTCGAAGCTCAGCAGCCGGCTATTCGAGATGGCGACCCGATGGGTGTAGCGACCCAGATAATCGAGCACGTGTTCGGCGCCGCCAAAGGGTGGTTTCGCGTAGACAACCCACTCGGCCTGGGCGGCGGGCGCGAGCCAGGCGGCGAACGCTCGCGGGTCACGCAACGGCTCGAGCTGGCCATGGAAGCGCAGCACGCCGGCATTGAACGCACGGCGCAGCTGGTCGAGAAAGAGCCGCCGAAAGAGCCGCGAGAGGACCCGTACGGGCAGGAAGAAGCCGGGGCGGCAGGCGATCCAGCGCTCGCCATCGGGCGCGATGCCGCCGCCTGGTACGACGCAATGCACGTGCGGATGGTGCAGCAGATTCTGCCCCCACGTGTGCAGGATCGTGATGAAGCCGATCTCCGCGCCGAGGTGTTTGGGATCGGCGGCGATCGTGCGCAGCGTCTCGGCGCTGGTGCGAAACAGCAGATCGTAGAGCGTCTTCTTGTTCTGGTACGCGAGTGCGGCGATGGGCTCGGGCAGCGTGAAGACGACATGGAAATATTCGACGTCAGGCAGCAGTTCGGCGTGCCGGCGCTCGAGCCATTGCGCGCGGGCAAGCGACTGGCACTTCGGACAGCAGCGATGGCGACACGAGTCGTAGGCAATGCGCTGATGGCCGCAGGCATCGCACTGCTCGACATGACCGCCGAGCGCGGCGGTGCGGCACAGCTCGATGGCGCTCATTGCGCGGCGCTGGGCACGACTGAGGGCGTCGGCATGGGTCTGCCGGTAGTGAGGGCCGCAGCGGCTACGCGCAAGATAAGGAAAATGGACATCACACGGAGCCTTGAAAATACTGAAATCAGCAGGTTGCAGGGTGTCCATAAAATTAGCAGAAGAAATGGACAGAACGACCGTCGGAGTGTCCATCTTTCGCCGCAGGTTTCGCATGGTCGGAAGCCCGATAAAGTCGGGGCTTCCGACCATGCTGGAGCGTGTCAACCTATCGCGCGTCAAGGGTTCATCGACGCAAGCGAAGTAGCCCAGACGCCCGCCCGGATCTAGCGCGGTTGCAAGGGCAGGACGCTACCGCCACGCAACGCGGCCAGTTCCTTGCGCAGGCTGAACACCTGCCGCAGCAATGCGAGTTCACGAGCCATCGACTCGTCAAGCTGTGCCTGCAGTTCCTTCACGTCGCCCTTCGCGCGGTTCAGACGCTCGGTCAGTTCGAGCTTCGGGCGCCCGACTACCGCGTTGGCCACGTCGATCGCTGCGATCGGTCCGGTGAACTGCGGGCGCGACTTCTTGATGCTCCCCTTCTTGCGGCCAGCCTCGATCGCCACGGTGTCATTGTTGATACGCACACCCTTGCGATTCTTCAGGCGCTCAAGGGCGGCGTAGTAGTCGGTCATGGCGTCGTTCATGCTGCCTCCGGCTTGATCGATTTCTCCTGCGCGTCAAGCAGTCGTTGCAGCGTCTGGGCCTCGATACGGTATTCGACGCTCGCCTTATCGATAGCGCGCAGCTTCGCGACCGTAACCTGCTGCGCCTTGATCACGCGCTGAAGCTTCGACGGCACGACCACGAGGTTTCGGCAATTTGATTCAAGGCAATCCAGACGCATCCAGTCGAGCGGCGTCGACTTGCACGGCTCCACGCTGGCACAGCCGCCCAGCACCGTCTCGCGGTACGCCAGTTCTCCCTTCCCGAACATCCTCACCGTCTGCTCGCGCGAATAAACCGACACGGGCGACGCCTGCACGGCACGGCTCTGCGTCCACGCTGCATGCCCGCCAAACAGCCGCTCGTCAGAGAACAGCACCTGCTCGGCGTACGCAAGGTACTCGGATAGACCCTGCGTCTCAACCCATTCCTTCGCGAAGTGGGTCTTGTCGGTGTCGATGAAGCCCTTTGCGAACGCGGAGCCGCGCGCGTAGTACATGGTCATCTCCTGCGTGATGTGCTGCAACTGACGCTTGAGCGTCGGTAGCGTTACGAGACCGCTGCGGTGCGCGTAGAGCGCGAGCGCGCGGCGAAGCTGGTGACGCGTGAATGGCCACTGCTGCCCGAGCGCGTACTTCGGCTCGTCTTCCCACGCGCGGTGCATATCGACACGCTTCAGCTCAGCGATGTCCTCGACCGTGATCGTCGGGAAGACGCGCTCACGAAAGGCTTCGATATCGTCATGTATGTTATTCGCGGCCCGGTTTGCCACGTACCCCTCCCTACGCAGACCCATCCGGCAGAACAGAAGGTGCGAGCCATCCGTCGATTCGGCGTAATCTTGTGCGCCGTGCGCACGGTGCGCCTCGCCCGACAGGCGTTGGGCGAGCCTGATGGCGCGGGCAGCGAGAGGGCTGGTCACCCAGCATGCGCGTCTGGGACGACCGCCCGACAGCTTGGTCGTGATGCCCTCGATGGCGTAGTGGGTCACGCCATCCAGACGGGTCTCGCTCAGACAGTCGTACGGCAGGTTCTCCGCTTCCATCGCACGCATGCCGGTGAATGACAGGATGACAAGCTGGCATAGTGCCCTGATCGACGCCACAAGCGATGACACGACGTAAGGGGAGTCCTCGCCCCCGAAGTGTGTGGTTATCCTTACTAGTTCTGCAAGGACAACCGGACTCTCGGCGGCGTACAGTCGTGCGAGGTAATCCGACAGCATGTCGGCGACGCCCTCAGCGACGCTGAGGTCATGCTCACAGGTTGACAGGAAGTGCTGGTAGATCCGCGTCGGGATGACAGGGTGTTGTGAGCTTCCAGCACGTTGCGCGTAGCGTTCGAGCAGAGGCTTGTGCAGTTGGGCCAGCGGTACGCGCAGCCCCGTGGTCCCGACACCCAGACGGTGAAGCTTCACCAGAATCGAATGAAGGCGCTGGGCCTTCGTCTCCATCCCTGCTTGCGCGACATAGTCAAGAACAACGACGACATTGGACAGCCCCTCGTAGAGCGTAAGCTGACGTGCGGCGGCAAAGAACGTAAACTCCCTCAGGTATATTGAACGAGTTTGAAGCGTATTGGACGCAGGTACCGTATCTGTCGCTTCATGCATCAGAAAGTACATGACCTGCTTCCACTGACGCGTAGTCGCCGCTGAAAGGGCGCGGCTCACGTCGTCAGGCACGTGGCCCCTGAAATTGATATGGGTCCAGCGCAGCCCAACCGCGTATGCACGGACGTCCCAGGCGTCGTCACCAAACAGCGAAACAGTGTTCCCAGCCGTGTCGCGCGTGACGACCGTATCGTCTTCGACCCGGTACCAGTCAGGGCGGTCAACGATCGGCGCAATCAACGTGTTGTTCATGCCACTCCCAATTCGAAAAGCTGGTCGAGCTTGGCCGACCAGAAAGCGTCCAGATTCCCGGCGACGTCAACGTCCTGCTCGATGCGATCGACCATCGCGGCATTGCGCTTGCGCAGTTCATCCAACAGGAACCCAACGCGCCGCAGCACCGCGCCGAACGAGCTGTCGTATTGCTCGATCGAGCCGGCGCGCCCGCTCACGAGCCTGACGCAGTGACGGCAGCTCAGCAGCTTGCGAATGTCGGTGGCGTCAGCGTGCACGCGGTACCGATCGCAGAAGAGACACCCTTCGGTCGAGCGGCAGTCAGGCTGTACGGTGACTGACGCCGTGATCGGCACAGGCTTGTGGAACTCAACGCAGACGCCTACCGCACTCCTGATGCTGCCCGCCGGGTCGTCGCCAGGCTTCAGCACGGTCCTCTCGACCGAAGCGAGGAACGCGCCCATCTCAGCCTTGTGCGCGGCATCGGTACCGTTCGAGTACGAGCGGAGCGCCGTGGCCAGCGAGTGCCCCATCAGTCTGGCCGCGACGAGCGGGTCGTGGTTGCGCACCGCCCAATCCTGCTTTGCCGCACGCCACTGCCGTGCGCTAATACGCGTCAGCGCGATCCCGAGCGTGTCGAGACGACAGTAAAGCAGATCCAGAAAGTGGGTTGTGAGACCCGTTAGCCGCCGCAGTTGGGCATGGTGTCCGACTACGACGAACAACGCGTCCCGGTCTGCGTCCTGCACCAGAAACTCGCGCAACGCCAGATACGTCTTGAGCTTGGGCATGAAGCTCAGCGAGACGGTGAACGTAACCTCCTTCCCGCCTGCCCGGTACTTGACCTCACGAAACTTCTGACGCGCGACCGACGCATCCTGCAGGCTCGCGGCAAGCTCCGGACTCCACTTCATGGCCAACAGTTGCGCGAGGTTGATGCCTGTTTCGGCGAGAAACAGCGCAGCGAAACAAGAGACTGCTATCGAAGCGTGCGAGCGTCGGATCGGCGACTGCGCGTCCGCGTTCGCCACCGCAAGATGTCTAGCCGCACGCCTGGCGATGTTCCACGAACGCTCAAGCGGTCTGTTAGCGCCTGCCTCAAGCATCCGCGTCCTGAGTTCCTCCCGCGTGCGCGGCTCTCCGGTCTCCAGATTCCAGCCAAACAGGCTGCACGCGTCATCGCCGACGCTACGGCCGTAGTTGTGCGGAACAAGACAAAGAGTCTCGCCTCGCACCGTTGTCACGCGCACCGGGTACGGTTGGAAGTCGACCACCATGGCGCTAATGCTGCTGAAAAGCGCGTCAGCCCATGCGAGCAGGACGGCTTGTGCCTCGGCGTCAGGCACAGCCGTCGGCACCCAAGCATCCTGTTGGTGGCGTAACACCTTGGCATCAGTGCAGAAGTCGTCGTTTCGGAATAGCTCACGCAGCATCGACAAGAGATTACGCTGATCGCTGGCGACGGAATTTCGGTTCAGGTTACCCAGCGAGACCTGCTCGCGCTTCTCGTGGAAGTAGCAATGAACCGCCTCTGCGGTAGCCTTCTCGTCACAGAGCGCCTGATGCAAGCCCTGCCTGTCGGCCCAGTTGGCGAATTCAAGCACGCCGCTCAAAGCGCCGTGGACCGTCCTCGGACGCATCGCGCCAAGGGTCATACGCCCGGAAAGCTGCGTCACCAGCAGGCGTACGACCCTGGCGCGTTCGCTGCAGAAGCTTGAGTGGTCGAAAGTGCGTCGCGTGCGATGCGAGCTTGACGTGTCACGTTTCAGGTAGCAGATCTGACCAATATCGGAACGCCTCCTCACGCCTTCCCACCTGAGCAGCGCGCGCTCGGGGTGTAGCAACGTCGTGCCCTCCGCGAGCGGCATGAGCACTTCCTCGTACCGGCGGCTCATGATGCCACCTCGGTGTTGAGGGTGCGCGTGACCAGCGTCGACAGGTGCGCTCCCCAGCCGTCCTGCACAGCGTCGAACAGTTTGCGATTATCGCGGTAAGCGAGGTAGCGCTCGCTCGTAGATGGTTGTACGTGCCACATCAGCTGCCGCAAGTGATCGAGCGCCCGCGTGTACTTCGTCCCGTTCGCTGTCATCGCGTCGACCATGTTCAGCCCGAAGGTCGCGCGCAGGTCGTGGAAGCTGAACTCGTACCTGGGGTTGTCAAGCCGCACGCGCATCATGGGCAAAAGTTCGTCCCTGATGAACTGGCGCACGGCCTGCCCGGTCTTGACGTGACGGCGCACGCGCGCGCCAGTGATGAGCGGGTCGCGCGACGCGCGACCCTCGTAGAGTGGCGCACCTCGATGGCTCAGAAAGAGCGGCTGGTCGGGGTGATCGTCGCCGTCTGCCAGACGGCGACGCTTGCGCGCGCGATCGCTGTGCACGTAGATGTAGAGCCGCTCGTAGAAACTGCGCGGCAGGAGCAGCACGCCCTTGACGCCACCCTTCGTGTCGATGCCCGTACCCGGCCCGCAGGCGAGCCGGATATCGTCACCGTGAAACTCTTCCGGCTCGCGCATCACGTGTTTCGCGCGCACGGTCAGTACTGTCTGGATGCGAGCACCTGTGAACAGCGCGAACAGATGAATGAGCGTCATCTCGGTGTTGCCGAGTGTGGCTAGCGATTCAAGCAGTACTGACTGCTCGGAAGACGGGAGCGGGCGCAGGCGACCGCCGTCCTGGATGTGATCGTCCCACGGGTCTTCGGCGCGCCGACCACTGATCGACAGGTCGGTGGTCTTGACCTCGATCACGCTGCTGAAACCCTTCTGGTCCTTGAACTCGATGAAACGGTCAGATTCGACCCACGGCGCGTTCGCGGGCCTGAAGCCTGCTTCGGTCATGAGCCAGCGATAGAAGCGCACCACAGCGCCCATACGACGCTTGGCGACACCCGGAGACAGTTCGCCTGCCTGTACGGCCAGCCTGATCGAGGCGCTGTAGCGGTAGGTCGGACGTTGCCGCTTGTTCGCGGGGAACGTCAGCCAGTCGACGCCCTCGTAATCCAGATAACGACGGAACGCCACCAGGTCGTCTGCGATGCCGGCGAACGTCAGCATGTTGGGTGACGACTTCGACTCCATCATATCGATGAGCCAGACGTTCGCCTCGGCCCACGGCGCACCCTCAGCGAGACGGACAACAGGAAAGAGAGGGAAGGTGTCTGCGATCCACTGCGGGCGGGCGTCGCGTCGCTTGCCGGTGTCGGGGGCCGCGAGCGGGGCCGTGTGATAGATGGTGCCGCCATCGGGAGTGGTGATACTGACCGGCGTCGCGCCGGGTGTGTCGCGGTCAACGACCTCGGTCAGTGCCAGTTGCCGGATGGTCGTTCGTCTTGCTGTCATCATGCAGGTCCTCTGCTGTGTTTGTGGGGATGTCCGCTTTAACACAGCCTGCGAGTACCAGGAAATCGTTCTTCACTTGCGCATAAGCGGCGGAAGATGTCCGCCACCTCGAGCGCTGGTCGCATCGCTGGCTTCAGAAGTACTCGGGCGCAGGCGGCTGGGGTGGAACGGGTGCGGGATGCGGCAGCAGGTCGAAGGGACTGGTGGTGGCGCACACGGTGCTCGTCGCCAGCTTGAGGTACCGTGCCGTGGTCGCCATGCTGCGATGTCCCATGAGCAGCTGGATCCTGCGTACATCGGCACCGGTTTCCAGCAGATGAGTGGCGAACGCGTGCCTCAAAGAATGTGGTGTAACGGGTTTCGTGATGCCGCTGCGCTCACGTGCAAGCTGGCATGCGTCGCCCACGGCCTGGCGGCTGATGGGCCGCCCGAGAATGCTCCCTGGAAAGAGCCATTCCCTCGGGTGGGCGTCCTGCCAGTACAGTCGCAGGACCTCGAGCAGACGCGGCGAGAGCATTACGTAGCGATCCTTACGGCCTTTGCCCTGGCGGACACGGATCATCATCCGCTGGCTGTCGATATCGGTGACCTTCAGATGCACGACTTCGGAAACACGCAGGCCGGCCGCATAGGCCGTCATCAGGATGGCGCGCTGCTTCAGGCTGGGAATCGACTCGAAGAAACGCGTGACTTCCTCGAAGCTCAAGATGACGGGCAGCTTCAAGGGCCGTTTGGGCAGCGGAAAGTCCTCGTCGCACCAGCCCCGCCTGAGCGTGATGCGGTAGAGGAAGCGCAGCGCGCCTACGGCCAGTTGGACACTGGCTGGCGCGAGCTTGCGTTCGTTGGTCAGGTGGATAATCCAGGCACGGATCTCTTCGGGACCGAGCACCTCGGGTGAGCGCCGGAAGTGTCGGGCGAAACTGGAAACCTGCAGGAGATAGGTCTTCTGCGTGTTGACAGCAAGGTTGCGGATCTGCATGTCGTGCAGCATGCGTTGGCGCAGTGGCGTCATGGCGAGCCTCCTGGAAGCAGTGGGTGGAATGCCCAACCGGGCGTTCACATACTGCTCCCGGCGACACCGCTCACCACCTCGCTGGGGTCCAGCGCCAGACAACCCTCTTCATGAAACGTCAGCCATAGACCTGTGCCCACCTCCCACTACCGCGTCAGCGGTTTAGTACAGCGATCACTTCGTCCGCGGCAAACTATCCAGCCTGTTCGATCGCGCCGAGCGCGGCCTTTGGATTCCTCGCTGAAAGGATCAAAGCAAGACTTTCCTCGGCCCGGCTGCAGGCCACGTACAAAAGGCGCAGAGTTCTGTCGATGATCGTTTCGTTACCCTCGTCAATACAATTCCGGTCGGTTGTTCTCAGTTCCTCTGCACCGAAGAGCTTGTCGTAGGAAAACAGCGTGCCGCCGGCTTCTTCATCGTCCAAGACTACCGTGACGTGTCTGTACTCGGACCCCTTGACGACTTGGTGCGCGACAGGCTCCGCCTCTCCGGCACGGTAAGCACGATATCGGGCGATGTCTCGCCACGGGCCGTTGAACAGGGCATACCACCCACGTTTGCATCGATCCTCCATAGCTTCTCTACTCCAAGAAGCGTGAGTCGCCGATGGCGCTGATCAGCGCCATCTCATGGAGCGTGCTGCCGCTCGTTGCGGGACTCTTCGTGCTTGTCGAAATGCTCGCGAAAACAGGCGTCATTGCGCAATTTTCGCAACTGCTCGCGCGGGCGACGCTGGACAGTTAGTTGGCCGCAGCCACGACATCGGGGCTTGCCATCGCGCTGGGCAGCAATGCGATCAACAATCTGCCGGCCGGGCTGGCCGCGAGCGCGACCGCATTGCAGGCGCACAGCCCGGAACGGGTGATCGACGCCATGCTGATCGGCGTGGACCTTGGCCCGAACCTGTCGATCACCGGTTCACTCGCCACTATCCTGTGGCTCCTCTCGATCCGCTGCGAGGGTGAAGAGGTGGATTTCATGAAGTTTTTCAAGATCGGATCTGTGGTCATGCTGTCCGCGCTCGTACTGGCGATGGGTGCACGGCTTCTGATCGGGCATTCAGGGATTCCAGCGGAGGAGCGTGATGAGCAGCTCATGGGTCTATCCATTTATCGTCATCGACGGCATCTTGCAGGCTGCCGACGCACCCATTAACGGCGAGCTGAAGCGATCGCTCGCCAATCCGTGGCTTGCTTCGAGCGTTTCGTTTCTGCTGGTGACATTTCTGACCATCGCGGCGTTCAGCGTTCAGCCCACGCCACTTCCGACCCTCGGAGATTTACGCAGGATGAAATCGTGAGCCCCGCTCGGCGGTATCGTTGGGGCGGTCGCCGTGTTTGCGGGGCTGACTCTGGTGCAGAAGGCCGGGGTCGGCACGCTCAATGGCCTGACGATCTGTGCAAACCTCATTGCCTCGGTTGCGATCGATCATTTCGGCCTGGTTGGTGCAACTCAACATCCTTCAACGGGTTACGGCTGGTGGGTACCGTGCTGATGGTGGCGGGGGGGCACGCTCGTTATGCGCGCTTTGGGGGGGCGCGGAATCGCTGCCATATATGGCGACACGCCTATGACCCGTTTGGCTGTTGGTGTTTCGTGGGAGCCAGACCAAAGGAGTTGGCGTTGCAGAGGGGCGGGACCTGCGCGCGCATCCAGCATCGTCCCCGGTTTTGGAATTCGCATTGTCAGTGCAACACGGGCCACGTCATGTCTCGACCTCGGGCCACACTCATCGCTTCCGCGCAGTGGGCCCGACCGAATACAATTTGCAAGTAGTGGAGCTAACGTGAAGTTGAGCCCGATTTTCAGGTGAGTTTTGTCCGAAGACGACCCTGCATGCAGCATGGGCCAATCCTTAGAACCGATGCTGGATACCTAGCTGTATGCCTCTAGGGTTGGCGCCGGGGTACGCCACCGGGATCCCCACCGGAGCACCGTTAATCGTGAAAGTTGCGTGATTGTGATTGTCCAAAAATGCTGCGCTTGCATACAGGGTGGTACTCTTTGAGACAAAATACCAGTACATCAGCCCAACCTGGTCACCTCCATTGCCCATGCCAGACCTGTCGTGAGCGTGAGCGCCACCGAAGGAAAGCATTGTTGAAACGCTGAATTGATAGCTGGCCGATAGCGAATAAACGTCCCGATCAACCAGACCTGTGATTTTTGCGTTGTGATATGCAGCAAAAACTTTAAGCGGCCCGAATGCGTAGTTGCCTCCAATGAACAGCGCGTTGAGGGTGGAACTACCCACGAAGTTGGTAACCCGTTGATAACCTATTGCAGAATTTAACGGCCCGCGATTGTATTCAGCGGCGAGGTTATAGGCTGCAATACCGTTGTCCGGTTTTGTACTTGAATCACGCAAGCTCACCATGACCTGGCCGGAAAGTCCATGGAAGTCGGGACTCAGATAGGTAATTGCATTATTTTGTCTTGGCGAGATACTTAAAAAGCTGTCCAGGCCGGATGCTAACGTGTTGACGGTAAATGCATCAAGCACAGCAGTCACCGTTACGTACACGGGCGAGTTCTGTAATCCGGCTCGTACCTCACCCCAGGGAGCGGCCATTCCGACCCAGGCCTGACGGCTGAATGCGAGCGCAGGATTTGATGCGGCGCCATTGGCAGATGAAATCCCCTGTTCAAGGGTAAATTTTATTTTGTAGCCAGCCCCGATGTCTTCCGCACCTTTCATGCCATACCTGGACCCGTTCACTCCCCCGGAATCCATTCTTGCCGTCGCGCCATTTCCAACATTTGTGAGTTCCACACTGGTATCGAGGATTCCGTATAAGGTAAGGTCACTTTGTGCCCGAACCTGAGTAGAAGCTAGAGGCAGAGCAATCAACAAACCATGTAAGTATCTCCTCACCGCTATCTCCTTGATATGTATTACTTAGTATCTAATGTGGGCATAAACTCGTAACGGACATCCTGCCACTCATGCAAGTGACAGGACCAGGAAAGTCGCGACATCGATTGGTATCGTGATGCAGCGCAAACGTCGGCCCAGTTGTTGTATGGCCGCATCGCTTGACAGCCATCCATGGCCATGATCGCAAGACCAGCGACCCAAAACGATCCAGACGTGCAGGCAATTGAAAGCGCACACGAGGAGAAGAAACTTGTTTTGGTATTTACATCTTATTATGGGAATAAAGTCTCACTATGACATATCGGTGGATACCCGCAGCTTGGCCGCATAGTCCTCGACATGCCTCTCACCGTCGAGAGTGACGACCTGAACGTCACATGAGAAAGGCATCGACGACCGTCCCGGAGGCTCGACACGACGGTAGTGTGATGATCACGTCGATAACTGCCGAGACGGGCTACGTCTGCACAGACGCAGCGACTGGATGCGTCAGAAAAACGGAGCCAGTGCCTGCGGATTGAGGCAACGCCTCGGAGCAGAACGCCTGAAAGAGTTTGAGCGAGAAAAACCTTGAACTGCGCCCAGGTCAATGCGATTCTGTAGCGAGCTGTTGGTGTAGTTCGCGGAGGCGAGGCTTGACCGCTATCACCGTTGATAGTGGCGCACAGCGAACGGAGGTGGGAATGCGTGAACACAAACGGGTTAAGCCGCGACCCGATTCAGATAGTATCGCTGCGTGAGTGCCACAGGTGACAGGTAATCAAGGTGAAGCTGCGCCCGTTGCCTGTTACAGATCGCGTTCGATCTGTGGTGTAAACCGATGGCGGCGAGCGCCACCTCCGGCCTCCGACAGACCGCTACCGCCCGGGCTTTGAACTCCATACTATACCGCCGGCGTCGGCACCGGCCACGCGGTACTTCTTCGATAGTGTTCACGTGTCCACCTATTTAAGCGGATGCGATCTTTCCGGGTCGGTCAGCGCAATTCAAGTCGGGATGGTCACGCGGATACGAGTATTCGACGAACGCCGGTATCGTAACGTTATGATTTCGTCCCTAATACTGGGGCGCCAGACACCGCGACGTCTACCGACTTCAGTCCCTCAACTGAGTCTTCGGCATCGGTAATCAACTTTGCATATCGACGCCATGCCAAGCCAAGAATAATTGCGCCAGACAGCGCGGCTGTGGGCGTCACGATAGCCATCGCAATCCCGACTTTGGCGCGGTCATGAAACAGATGCTGTGTCAGCAGCGCGACGATCAGCGGACCGAGGCCGGCCCCGAACATATTAGTGCAGAAAAGATATAGACCGGACACACGGCCCCTCAATGCAGGTGGTGTAAGCAGCTGAAGTGAGGTGGCGCCCATGTTGAGTGAGACTGCCGCCGCAAAATACACCACGAATATTCCGACAAGAAAAATCCAGGGACTGGGTGAGAGAAAGGCGACAACGCCGAATGGAGAGGAGACGGCTAAAGCTGATGCGGCGAGTATGTAATGGCTGCCATTTATGCCGCGTGCCCACATGCGATCCGCCAGATATCCACTGCCAAGAGTCGCGATAGCGCCACTTAAGCCGAAAGCGAGCGCAAGCGCTGGACCGATCTCACCCGGTCTCCAGCCGTAGCTCCGGCTCATGAATGCCGGTGCCCACGCCATGAGTGTGTAGCCCATCAATGCATTCATGGAGAACCCCGCGAACTGGGCGGCCATGATGCCTCGACGCCGACGAAGTACGGCGAGTAGTGGAGTCGCAGCAGGCGGATGCCCGAAGGTCCGCTTTTTTCGGGTGGGTTCAGGCAATGTCAGCGCCAGCAGGCCAAAGACAAGTGGAGGACACCCCGCTATAACAAACGCTGCTTGCCACGGGTCAAGGTGGCCCAAGGGCGTTTCTATCCCACGAGAACGAGCAAACAGCGCCAGTAGATAGCCACCGAGACCGAGAGAAATTGCGATACCAAACGTGGCGCCAAACGAAAAAACTCCCAGTGCAGTGGCTAGCCGCCGCCGCGGGAATGTATCGCTCAGGAGAGCATATGCCGCCGGCATCAACGTTGCTTCGCCGATGCCAACGCCCATGCGAGCGACGAAGAGCCATCCGAACGACGTTGTGAGCCCACAGCCGATGCAACTCAAGGCCCAGATAATTGTGCCGACGAAGATAATCAACTTTCGTGGAAAGGTGTCGACGAACCATCCAAACGCTATTCCACCAATGGCGTACACCAGCGTGAACGAGAAGCCAATCAGAAGCCCGATCTGGACCTCGGTCAAGCCCAAGTCCTTCTCGAGGGGCTCCACCAAAAGCGAAATGATTTGTCGGCCGAAAAAAGACAGGATGTACAGGCATAGCAGCAGACCGACCGCATACCACGCACGTGCGCCAGCACGTGGCTCCGCGGATAGTTGTGTGTCGTTCAGGAAAGGATGATGGGCCAAGATGATGGACCTCGGTCAGTGTGCAGGTTTGTGTTTTCATCTCGCGGCGCCGAGATCGGCTGGTCGAGACTGTCTCCTATCCCACGGTAAGCTCGGGGCACATTAAGGAAATTAAGTTCCGAAATGGGATTTAAGTACAATAAACGCGGTCTTCGGCGTCGTCAAGGCAAAAGTGAGAACGTTCCGCGCTTCGCTCCGTGGAGGCCGTCGTTTGAGATCGACGAAACCGCTGGACGACCATGCTGCGCTAAAAACTGGCTGATTCCTGGCGAATGAAATAAATACCTGGTGATTAAGAGCTCGAGACGTTGAGCAAGCAATCGTCAGACGTGAGTGTGCCGCGTGCGAACAGCATGGGCGAATCCCTGCCAGAGAAGGGCGACCTGGGGATGAATCGGACGTCCTCGTTTCATGCAACCGCAAATTCCCGACGCGGTCCTCGCCCTACGGGCACCAATACACCGTCCTGCCTGCATTCGTATTGAGTGCTCGAATAATTTCATGGTACTGTAGTGCTACAATGGGACACAAAACCTGTAACCGGAATTGGATTGAGGGATGCAATCAGCACCGCCTGAGGTCGCCCTTGATGTAGTGACATGAGGAGATGAGCATGGAGATAGCTGGAGTCGCGGTGATTGTCACGGGCGGAGCTTCTGGTCTGGGTGGGGCAACCGCAAGTCACTTGGCCGAGCTGGGGGCCAAGGTAACGATCTTCGACTTGAACGAAGAATCTGGCCGTGCACAAGCCCAAGCGATCGGAGGGAGGTTTGTAAAGGTAGATATTTCTCAGGAGGACAGCGTTATTGCCACTCTCGGCGAGGCGGAGCGCTTTCACGGCGTTGCACGCGTATTCGTTGGCTGTGCCGGCGTGGCACTTGGCGCAAAAACGGTAGGTCGCGATGCAGCGCCGCATAGTTTGCGTCAGTTCCGAGACACGATTGAGGTGAACCTGATCGGTAACTTCATCGTGAGTTCCCGATTCGCGGCACGGCTGAGCAAGATCGAGCCGCTTGCAGAAGAGCGTGGCGTGATCATCAATACAGCGAGCGTCGCTGCTTACGAAGGGCAGATCGGACAGGTCGCATACGCAGCGTCAAAAGGCGGCGTGGTCGCCATGACACTTCCTATGGCTCGGGACCTGGCGTCACTATCAATCCGGGTTGTGACGATTGCGCCCGGATTGTTCTGGACGCCGATGCTCGCTGCCTTGCCTCAAGAAGCTCAAGATTCTCTCGGAAGTCAGGTCCCGTTTCCCGCGCGCTTAGGCAAACCGCAGGAGTATGCGCACCTGGTAGAAAGTATCGTGCGCAATCCAATGCTGAACGGCGAAACGATTCGACTGGATGGTGCGATCAGGATGGGACCGCGATGAACTATTTTTCTACTACTCCAAATCTTGACCGAGGCCGTCGTCTAGCTGAGCGAGTCGAGATGTTCGTCCGCGAACGTGTCGTGCCTTTTGAGCGTGATCCTCGCCAGGGCCTGCACGGCCCCAGTGACGAACTCGTGCAGCAAATGAGGGACATGGCGCGCGCCGATGGGCTGCTGACGCCCAATGTGCTTCCCGATGGCAGTCATCTGACCCACGGAGAAACCGCTTTGGTTTTGCGTGCAGCGGGCTTGTCACCCCTTGGACCGCTCGCGCTCAACGTCGCCGCACCGGACGAAGGGAACATGTACCTCTTGGAAAGGGTGGCGTCGCCCGCGCAAAAGGATCGATTTTTAACGCCGCTCATCGAAGGTCGGGTTCGCTCCGCCTTTTTTATGACCGAGCCGGCCGAAGACAACGGTGCCGGCTCCGATCCATCAATGATGCTGACTACCGCTCGACGGGATGGCGATTTTTGGGTGATCGACGGTCGCAAAGCTTTTATCACGGGAGCTGACGGCGCTGGCATGGGCATCGTTATGGCTCGCTCCGAGCAGGGCGCGACGATGTTCCTGGTTGCATTGCCGGATCCAGCGATTCGCATCGAGCGTGTTCTCGACACGCTCGACGATTCGATGCCTGGAGGTCACGCCATCGTGCGTATTGATGGTCTTCGCGTCCCGGAGAGCCAGATACTTGGAGCGAGTGGCGAAGGCTTCAAGTATGCCCAGACTCGTCTGGCACCTGCTCGACTCACACACTGCATGCGTTGGCTTGGTGCGTGCATCCGGGCTCAGGAGATTGCAACCGAGTACGCAGTGAAGCGTCGTGCGTTTGGTCAACTACTTATTGAGCACGAGGGCGTAGGATTCATGCTCGCGGAGAATCAAATCGACCTGAAGCAGGCCGAGTTGATGATTGACTGGTGCGCGGGGGTGCTGGACAGCGGCGCGAAGGGTATTGGCGAGTCTTCGATGACGAAGGTTGCTGTATCCGAAGCACTATTTCGTGTCGCAGACCGTTGTGTTCAGGTAATGGGTGGAACAGGCTTGACGGGCGACACGATAGTTGAAAAAATTTTCCGGGAGATACGCGCATTTCGAGTTTACGACGGGCCTACAGAAGTGCACAAATGGTCGCTCGCGAACAGGATCAGAAAGAATGCTCTGGATAGGATGGCCCGATGAAAGAAGCTATTTCATTCAACGGGACTTCGGAGGTCCGAAGTGAACACCGCATCGACATCGCCAGCCTGACGCAATGGATGACTGAGAACGTTCGAGGATTTCGAGGACCAGTAACGGTCGAACAATTCAGGGGCGGACAGTCGAATCCCACCTACAAGGTGAACACGCCCGACAAGGCATACGTGGTTCGGCGCAAGCCACCGGGCAATCTTTTGCAAGGCGCGCACGCTGTGGAGCGCGAGGCACGCGTGTTGCGGGCACTCGAAGGCGTAGATTTCCCTGTCCCTCATCTGCACGGCATGTGCATGGACGATGCGGTGATTGGCACGTGGTTTTACGTGATGGACTTCGTACAGGGGCGAGTCTTCTGGGACGCGACGTTCCCGGATGTTATCCGTGACGAGCGACCGCGCTACTTCTACGCGATCAACGAAACGCTCGCGAAGTTGCACAGCATCGACTACCGGTCGGTGGGCTTGACTGATTTCGGGCGTCCCGGTAATTACTTCGAGCGGCAGATTGCGCGTTGGTCCAAACAATACACAGGTGACGCTGAGGCCGGTCGGGACCCGCATTTTGAGAAGTTGATGGAATGGCTACCTGCACACATTCCGGCTGGCGATGAAACTACCATCGTGCATGGTGACTTCCGCGTCGACAACATGATATTCCATCCTACGGAGCCGCGCGTTTTGGCCGTCCTGGACTGGGAATTGTCGACGTTAGGTCATCCACTTGCCGACTTTGCGTACAACGTGATGATGTACCGTATGCCACCGCTGATCATCGCGGGCCTTGAAGGCGCAAATCTGAATGAGCTGAACATCCCAAGCGAAGGTGAGTACGTGGCGGCCTACTGTGCTCATACGGGACGTGACGGTATTGCGAACCTGAACTTCTACGTCGCCTTCAATATGTTTCGACTCGCAGCGATTTTTCATGGCATCAAGGCACGTTGGAAGCGTGGCTCGGCGGCTTCGCCCCATGCGAAGGAGTTGGTCGCTGCGCTGCCGTTTGTAGCACAGCGGGCCTGGGAACAGTCGCAAGGAGCACTTTCATGAACTCATCAGGTACTTTGCTCTTCGAGCGCGAAGGGTCCATTGCGAAGTTGACACTGAACCGGCCCGACGTAGGCAATGCAATTGACCTCTCATTGGCGAAGAGGTTGATGATGGCCGCTATCGATTGCGACGAAGATGATTCGATAAGCTGCGTCGTGCTCACGGGTGCAGGACGCTTTTTTTGTACAGGAGGCGATGTGGGGGGATTCGTATCGGCCGGAGATACGGTGCCTTCTTTGCTGAAAGAACTGACTGCGTACTTGCATATGGCCATAGCGCGGCTCGCGAGGATGCAGAAGCCGTTGATTACCGCCATAAACGGTCCGGCGGCTGGCGCTGGGCTCAGCCTGGCGGTTCTCGGAGACATCGCTCTGTCCGCTCGTTCGGCGCACTTTACTCCCGCCTATACGGGCATTGGTCTTTCCCCGGATGGCGGTTCAACGTGGCTCCTGCCTCGTCTTGTCGGCCTGCGCCGGGCTCAAGAAATTGTTTTGACGAACAAGCGGCTAGGTGCAGAGGATGCGGCCACGTTAGGTCTGGTTACACGCGCGGTGAATGACGAACTTCTGGCTGATGAGGTCAGGGCGATAGTTGCACAACTCGGAAGATCGACCACCGCCGCAATCGGAAGAACGCGGAATCTGCTGCTTTCAAGTCTGGAGACGAGTTTCGAGACACAGATGGAAGACGAAGCGAGGGCTATCGCGGAACTCAGCCGAACGTCGCAAACTCGTGACCGTATCCAGGCATTTGTCTCCAAGCGCAACGCCAGTCCAAGTCATCGGGAAAGCGCGGTATGAACGCATACATTGTCGAGGCGGTCCGGACAGCCGGTGGTCGCCGCGCCGGAAAACTCGCCGATTAGCATCCTGCAGATATGGCAGGAGAAGTGCTGAATGCGCTGGTCGATCGCTGCGGAATCGATCCCGGTGCCATAGAGGACGTCATCTTTGGTTGCGTGAGCCAGGTTGGTGAGCAGAGCTTCCATATTGGGCGTAACGCCGTCCTTGCATCCAGGCTACCCGATAGCGTTCCGGCCGTTTCAATCGACCGGCAGTGCGGCTCATCCCAGCAGGCTCTCCATTTCGCAGCACAGGCCGTCATGTCGGGCACGCAAGACGTCGTGATCGCGGCTGGCGTCGAGAGCATGAGTCGCGTACCAATGGGTACGCCGACAATCCTCGCGTTGAAAGCAGGAGTAGGTGGCCCCTGGAGCGAACGAATCCGCAGACGCTATGGCGTGGATGGTTTTAGCCAGTTCACCGGGGCCGAACTCATTGCAGGGAAATACGGGTTTAGTCGCGAACAGCTCGACCGGTACGCCTTGAAAAGCCATCAGCGGGCCGCGGCAGCCACCAATGCAGGGGCCTTTCGAGCCGAGATTGTGCCGCTTGAGGTGAATGGCGAGTTACACATTGTTGACGAAGGTATCCGGTTCGATGCGACGGCAGAGTCGATTGGATCGGTAAAGCTATTGCGGGACGGCGGCGTATTAAGTGCAGCAAACGCAAGTCAGATCTGCGATGGTTCCGCTGGCATTCTGATGGCCAATGAGCATGGATTGAAGGCGCATGGACTGACGCTCTGTGCCAGAATTCTCAATCTTACGGTTACTGCAGGCGATCCGATCGTCATGCTCGAAGAGCCCATTCCGGCCACGCGAAGAGCGTTGAAGCGAGCAGGCCTATCAATCGATCAAATCGACCTCTATGAAGTCAATGAAGCGTTCGCACCGATACCGCTCGCCTGGCTACGGGCCGTTAATGCGGATCCAGATCGCCTCAATGTGAACGGAGGAGGGATCGCCTTGGGGCATCCGCTCGGTGCCTCCGGCGCGGAGCTTACAGCAACGCTAGTGCATGCGCTGCGGGCGCGAGGGATGCGGTATGGCTTGCAGACAATGTGCGAAGGCGGTGGCATTGCGAATGTCACCATCATCGAGGCCCTCTGATGCACGCTCAAGGCTTGCACTTCATTGCCAGTTGACCTATTATGGGATCATAATCCCATAACGATACAAAACACCCAAATCAAGATCGTGTAGGAAGTCTCATGCCGCCCGTCATCGATCAGGGCGTTAAGCGAAGCGCACGCGGCAGATTGGTGAAGTCGTGCAGTTTAAGTGCACATTTCGTAAAGGCGTAGTTGGGCTGTAGGCTGAGGCGGCCGGTTCGCTGCAGCCTGGAAGGAGACGTCGATGAAAAGCGCAGAAATCTGTTTGCGGTCAGTTGTTGAAAAGTGGTTTGCAGCTGCACCCGTCCGAGTAACCCGATTCAAATGGAGCGGCGTGTGTCACAGCCGCTCTGTTCGAGTTGAGGCGCGCTCCTCAAGTAGGGCGCTTTCCATCTTCTTTTTCAAACACGAGGATGGTGCATGGCGAGTCTTTCCACCAGACGGGCGGCGTCCTGCCATGCGTTTTTATATGAATTCTGAATTGCCGAAATCATAGTCTAATTTGCGCGATTGATATCGATGATGATCGCCCCAGCGCAATACATCTTGCCTAGCTTCGGCTTCAAATCTTTGAAAAGATCGAACCATGACAGACGATAGCAGTACATTGCCCCTTATGGTCATTACCGGTGGTGCCGGTCATATTGGACTCTCCTGTGCACGGCGGTTTCGCGACCACCGAATTCTGGTTTCAGATCTTCGACCGGATGCGGTCAATTCGACAGTGAGTACGCTCCAGGCCGAAGGGGTAGATGCTGTTGCGATGCCGGCGGACATCACGCGCGAGGCCGACGCGCATGCTCTGGCGGCGGCCGCAAACGAAATGGGGGGATTTGCAGTGCTGATTCATGCCGCTGGCGTCGCGCCACCCACGCCCCCCGAGATCATTTATGCGGTAAATCTGTATGGAACTATCAATATACTGAAAGCTTTCGAATCTTTGGTAAAACCCGGAGTGGTGGGGGTCTGTGTGGCCTCGGTGGCAGGACATAGAAAGCTTGCACATCGGTTCGACGCCTTATTGTTAGAACCTGCACAGGGGCCGGCCGACCTGGCACGAGTCATCGAAGCCGAGGCTCCAACGGCGCCGAAACATCGGCTGGCCTATGCGACTTCCAAGCGCGGAACGATTCTGCAGGTGCAGCGTCGTGCTTACGCCTGGGGGCAGCGGCAGGGGAGATTGCTTTCAGTGTCTCCTGGTGTACTCGGCGACACCGCGATGGGGGCGCAAAGACAGGCCGGTCTTGATCAGCGCGGAAACGATTTACCACTTGGAAGGCTGGGATCGTCGTCAGAGATTGCCGAGGTTATTCGATTCGTAACTTCTCCAGCGGCTAGTTTGATGACGGGTGTCGATCTATTGGTGGACGGCGGTTACCTTGCAACTGCAGATCACCAGTTTTCGGCCGATCGTCGTGAGAAGTGGCATGCCCTCGAGTTTTAGAGGAAGCGATGCCATCTGAGGTGACGGTGCGGGTGATCCTACGGGAGAAGGAAGGGCCCCTGGATAGTCCGCTTCGGATTGTCCTTGGCTACACGGCCTTGCACATCGAGCGGAGATATGAACTGACCACTACAGGCATCAGCGAGGTGCTGGCCGCATAGGCGCCGGCTCGATGGCACCCTCTCAAGGGAGCCATCGTGAACTCGATGATTGTCGGTGTCACTGCGGCAAGCGGACTAGCTCTGTCGGCAAACTGTCGAGGATCCAATCACTAACAAAGTAGTCCGCGGTCAGTGGTGCGAGTGGATTCCGTGCGTAAGACGAGAAATCTGACACTCCCTCCTCGCGCAGTACCTGTTCATCCAAGAAGAAGTTGCCCGTCACTTCTGTCGCCTGCTTCGTCAGAATTGCGTAGGCAGCATCAGCCATGATCTCGGGATTTCGACTGGAGTTGGCCATGTCGCCGAGCTTGTTGCGGACTGCAGCGGTGTCGATAGTGGTAACGGGCCAGAGCGAGTTGACGGCGATGCCTAGTGGCTTGAATTCACGTGCCTGTCCTAACGTGCAAAGGCTCATGCCGAATTTGGCAATACTGTAGGCGACATGTGGGCCGAACCACTTCGGATCGAGGTCGAGTGGAGGAGCGAGGTTCAATACATGGGGATTCGCTGCGCGGCTCAAATACGGTAGTGCTGTTCGAGTGCAGAGATATGTGCCTCGGACATTGATCTGCTGCATCAGGTCGTACCGCTTCATATCCGTCGATGGCGTGTCGGTAAGCGAAATGGCGCTTGCATTGTTGACCAATATATCGATACCACCAAAACGCTGTACCGCCTCGTCAAATGCGCGGACAACACTCCCTTCATCACGGACGTCCACGACAAGAGGAAGAGCAGTACCGCCGGCGCGCCCGATTTCTTCCGCGGCGGTATAAATCGTCCCGGGCAGGTTCGGGTGCGACTCGACAGTTTTGGCGGCGATAACGATGTTGGCGCCGTCTCGCGCCGCTCGCAGGGCAATTGCAAGACCAATACCGCGACTTGCGCCAGTGATAAACAGAGTTCTCGATTGTAGGGTCATTGCCATGGCCAGGAAAATAATGGTGGGTACGAGACAGTCAGACGTGGCCGGAACGTAGCTCCGTTGTCCGGCGTTCAACATCAGAGATGCACATCTCCTTCATGGTGTGAATTTCCTTTGTGGGACTAAAGTACCATTAAAAGTCGTGCATGTGTAGATTTCACGGTGTGCAGCAGCAAATCGCTCGTCAGAGTGCAATCAGGCGCGAACATATCGACGACGATCATCACGAAGTTTCGTTCCGTGCTTGACAGGCGCTTTTTCTAAATGGTACAACAATCCCATTATGAAAATTTAGCCCGAGGAAGGTATTGGGTCTCGGGCGTGATAAACAGGAGCGAACATGGGTTGTCCAGTGCATGGAAGGTTGAATGATGTTCCGGCGGACCGGGTTGTGTCCTTTAACTATCGGACTGGCGAAACGATGGTCACTGATCCGTGGAACGTGTTACACGACCTGGGATCCGGTCCGGGCTTTTTCTACTCCCCGGAACTCGGCGGCCATTGGTGTGCTGCGAAGCGTGAGACTGTCATCGACATCCTGCGCAATTACGAACTGTTCTCCAACCGAAATATTCGAGTGCCTCGTGTGGAACGTACGGTTCCGTCGATTCCACACCACATGGACCCTCCTGAGCACGGTAAGTATCGGATTAGTGTCGTGGAGCTTTTCGGTCATCGGATCCTGGATGAACTCACTCCAGAAATTCGCGCCACAGCCCGCGGGTTGGCGAACGAGTTGGCGGCACGTAACGAAGCTGAGTTTGTGCGCGACTTCGCCATGCGTATGCCGGTTGAGATTTTTATGCGAATGTGCGGTCTACCGCTTGAACGACGCGACGAAATGATCGGTTGGGTGCAGAGCTATTTTCATGGCGCGTCGCAACAGGAGTCTAACGACGCGCATGAGAAGTCGATTGCCTATCTCAGTGGTTGGCTCGATGAACAACTGGCAGATCCGGTCAAAAGCGGTGGTCACATCATGCCTTCGTTGCTGAGGACACGAGTCGACGGAAGACCGCTTACTCGCGGGGAGATGCTGTCGATCCTCATTACTCTTTTCAATGGAGGACTCGACACGGTGGCTGCCCAGATGACGCATGTCGTGCGCTATCTTGCCGAGCATGAGGATCAGCGTCAGAAGCTACTGGATAACCCCGACAAAATCCCTGACGCCGTTGAGGAGTTGCTCCGCCGTTTCAGCATCATAAGCATCGGTCGTGAAGTCACGCGAGACGCAACCTACGCAGGAGTAGAGCTTCATAAAGGCGACATGGTGCTTTGCCTTATCTCTGCCGCAGGCCTGGACGAAGAAATATTCCCCCAGGCGCTTGAAGTTGATTTTGATCGCTCAAACCGACGGCAGCATTGCGCGTTTGGTTCCGGACCGCACATGTGCGTTGGCGCTCCTCTTGCCCGGTTGGAGTTGCGCATCATGCTCGAAGAACTGCTCCCCAGATTACCCGAGCTGCGGGTAAAGCCTGGAGCATCGCTCTCCTACCACACGGGTGTCACGCTCGGTCTGGTTGAGTTGCCGTTGCAATGGGGTGATTCAGTCAACGTCTCTTGAAGAGAGAACACCATGTTGGAGACAAGTATCAGCTCTTTGCTATCACCTGGCACGGTGATTATTGGTGCAGGCCATGCCGGGGGATCGGTCGCAGCGTTTCTACGCCAGAATGGTTTTACCGGATCGATCACCTTGATTGGGGAGGAACCGCTGGAGCCGTATCAGCGACCACCTCTGTCCAAGGCATGGCTCAAAGGTGAAGCAAACGAGGAAGGTCTTCGGTTGAGACCCGCAACGTTCTATATCGAGAACCGCATACAGCTACGCCTCAACACGCGTGTCGACGCCATCGACCGCCCGGCTCGGATAGTGCGTATGGCTGATGGCAAAACAGTGAATTACGATAGTCTCATCCTCGCCACTGGAGCCCGAGCCCGTACTGCGCCTTTCGAAGGGGCATCACTGCCTGTCGTGCTGGAGCTACGCACTGCGACCGACGCGGAAAAATTGAAGCTCGCACTCAAACCGGGCGCGCGACTGGTGATTGTCGGTGGCGGGTATGTGGGTTTGGAGGTAGCTGCATCGGCGCGTGCTCTCGGCGCCGAAGTGGTGGTAGTTGAGAGGGAGGCGCGTCCTTTGGCGCGGGTTGCCTGCTCGCAACTCTCGAGCTTCTTTCTTCGCTATCACAGTCAACGTGGCGTCACTTTTCGCTTGGGCCGGTCAGTTACATCCGTGCGAATGCTGGATGGATCGGCAAGCGTGTGTCTGGACGACGGCGAACAATTGCCGGCGGATCTGGTCCTTGTGGGAGTGGGTGCGGTTCCGAATGAGGAACTGGCACGTCACGCTGGATTGCGATGCGATGACGGCGTGCTCGTCGATCTCTCAGCGCGCACAGACGATCCGAACGTCTACGCAATTGGAGATTGCACGCGTAGACCGCTTCCACTGTACAACCGAAAGGTGCGTCTCGAGAGTGTGCCCAACGCGCTTGAACAGGCGAAGCAGGCGGCGGCATCTATCTGTAACTTGCCGGCACCACGACCCGAGACTCCCTGGTTCTGGTCAGATCAGTTCGATGTGAAATTGCAGATTGCCGGTCTGCCCATGGATGTTGCCGAGATAGTCATTCGGGGCGACCCCAACGAAGACAAGTTTGCGGTCTTTCACGTCAGCGCCGATCGACGGATCCAGGCGGTTGAAGCCGTAAACGCGGTGCCTGAATTCATGATGGGTCGTCAACTCATCGGTGCCAGGACCGAAATCGACGTAGAGCGTCTGCGCAATCCAAGTATTTCAATGAAGGAGGTCGCGATCTGATCGCGAAGAGTTTATGCCCCAGATCACTTTTATTACGGTTGATGGTACGCATCGAACCGTGGATGCTCGAATTGGCGACAGCGTGATGCAGACCGCTATCAAGAACGGGATACCTGGAATCGATGCGGATTGCGGTGGTGCATGTGCATGCGCAACGTGCCATGTCTATGTCGGTGAGTCCTGGAAAGACAGGGTAAACAAGGTGGGCGACATGGAAGCCAGCATGCTGGATTTCGCACAGGTTGTTCTCCCGAATTCCCGGCTTTCTTGCCAATTGCAGGTTGTTGAGGCGCTAGACGGTCTGGTTGTGGCCATTCCTGAAAGTCAACATTGACCAATGGACCCAGATAACTCGATTGAGTTAAACGACCCGGCTGGAACGGTCGCGCCACGGGAGGGTGTCGCCGGGGCGGCTCGGTGGCACGAAGGTCTTCCCGCCCCGCGGCGCTATCTTGCGCTAGCCGGGGTCTGGCTAGCCTTGATTGTGAGCATACTTGACAGCTCAATTGCTAACGTTGCGCTCCCGACGATTGCGCGTGATCTAAGGACTGCGCCTGCCGATTCAATTGCGATCGTAAGCGCGTTTCAACTGGGTGTCGTGATTTCGCTGTTGCCAATGTCAGCGCTCGGGGAAATCATTACCTATCGTCGAGTCTTTATCGGCGGTCTATGTATATTTACGCTGGCCTCTCTCGGCTGCGTAACGTCGCACGATCTCACTGAACTGGTCGTCGCGCGGGCCATTCAAGGCATCGGCGGAGCGGGCATTATGAGTGTGAATGGTGCACTCGCTCGTTTTATGTATCCACCACGGCTCCTCGGTGCGGCGCTTGGTGCGAACGCTTTGATTATCGCCGCGTTTGGCGCATTAGGGCCTACGATTGCCTCAATCATGCTTGCGCTGGGTCCCTGGCAATGGCTATTCGCGATCAATCTTCCGGTTGGTGCACTGGCCTTAGCCTTGGCCTGGCGAACATTGCCAGAGAGCCCGAAGGCAAACAGGCAGCTCGATGTATTGAGCATTGTCCTGAACGTCATCGCTTTTGCGATGCTCCTGAGTGGGGTCGATATGGTCACGCGAAATCCTTCCAGGTTGCGGGGTAGTGCGGTCCTGATCGGTGGCGTCATTGCGGCGGCCGTGCTGGTGAATCGTTGTTTGTCCCAGAGCCGACCGCTTGTACCGATCGACCTTCTCAGGGTTCGCCTGGTACGTTTGGCTGCGCTAACGTCAGTGTCCACGTTTACCGCACAGACGCTGACCCAGGTAGCTCTTCCTTTCTACCTTCAGGATGGTTTGCATTTCAATCTCGTGCAGATCGGTTTGCTTATGACGCCATGGCCTGCCGGCGTGGCGCTCGCCGCGCCCCTTGCGGGCAGGCTCGCGGATCGCGTGTCGGTCGAGGTGTTGATTGGGTCTGGCCTTTTCGTGATGGCAACCGGGTTGAGCTCACTTCTGTGGCTTTCACCTGGAATGGAGCTGACCTCTATTGCAATTCGCATGGGCGTCTGCGGTATAGGCTTCGGCTTCTTCCAGTCGCCGAACAATCGTGCGCTATTGTCTTCTGCTCCAATGCACAGAAGTGGCGCGGCGGCAGGACTTGTTGCGATTTCGCGTACGTCGGGTCAGATCCTTGGCGCGATGCTGGTAGCGATATTTTTCCGATTGTTTGGTCACGTCGGCCAAGCTGCTATAGGTGTCTCGGCCATCATGGCAGTGCTAGCCGCTCTTCTGAGTTTTGCACGCAAGTCCTTGGGGTCACGTACAGTCAACTGAAAGGTTTTCTGGATTTGTGATCCACTATGGGATTGATGTACCATTTACGTCAAGATGGTAGTTCTATCGTGACCGTGCCTGGTCGACTGGAGTGATATGTCAAATCTCATTGGGGGCCGCAGTAACCAGAAGCTGCGCACGCATATCGCGCTCGTCGAATCTGCGGCGCAATTCGTGCGGGAAGGGGTTAGCTTTACCGTCTCCGAGGTGGCAGATCGGGCTAATGTCGGCAGGACGACCGCGTACCGATACTTCCCAAACCTTGAGATGCTGATTGCGCATGCATCGTTGTATGCCACAACGGAGGTGGAGCAGCAAAGTATCGGTATTGCACTCAAGACCGCTGCGTCAGCAAGTGAGCGTCTTCGTGCAATGGTCGAGGCGAGCGACAAGTCCGTCGCTGAACATAATCGCTTGTACCGAACCATGCTTCGGCTGTCTTTGAACGGAGACAGTGTTCCGGAGAATGCGTTTCCCAGGCGCTCCGGGGGGCGTAAGGAGTTGCTCGAGGACGCCCTTGATGTGGTGCGCCAGAGCATCGGCGAAGCGCTCTACGAAAAGCTGATCGCTTCTCTTAGCCTCTTCCTTGGCATTGAGGCTGACATCGTGCTTCGGGATGTTTGCTTACTGTCGGAGGAGGCGCGCGAGACAAAAGCGTGGGGGGCAAATGCAATTCTGCAGGCAGCGATAGCCGAAGCGGCGGGAGGATGACGCGGCCGCGGTTCCGTCACATCGATGCCCGGTTCCAGAAAGGTTCAACTCGGTTGTTCTGTCTCGCCATGGGGATGGTGTACCATTCAGCAGATATATGTTGAGGACGTCCTTGTTGGCGGGCTGCGCCCGATTGGAGAATCATGTCGAACCTGGCTGGTGGCAGAAGCAATCAGAAAATGCGCACGCATATGGCGCTCGTCGAATGCGCCGCACAATTTGTACGCGAGGGGAAAGCGTTCACCGTTGCCGAGGTGGCAGATAGCGCTAGAGTGGGTCGCACGACAGCGTATCGCTACTTTCCGTCCGTCGAAACACTAGTGGTGCATGCCACGCTCTACGCGGCAACGGAGGTTGAAAAACGAAGCATTGACGCGGCGCTAGAGAGCAAGCAAACGGTCGAAGATCGCCTCCGCTCGGTGGTTGAGGCCAGTGATGTCACGATTACAGACCACGATTACCTTTATCGCACGATGCTGAAGCTCTCATTGAACAGCGAGAGCTCGGAAGACGAGTTGCTCCCGCATCGTAGAGGGGCACGGAAAGAAGTGCTTGAGTCGGCGATCGGTATGCTGCGTACCCAGCTTGGCGGGAAGCGTTACGAAAGGTTAATCGGCGCGCTCAGCCTGTTTATTGGTATCGAGTCGGCCGTTGTGTTGCGTGACGTCTGCTTCCTTTCCACAGAAAAGGCTCGGGAGATCAAGATCTGGGGGGCTCTCGCCATTCTTAAGGCAGCGTTGGCCGAAATGAACCAAAGCAGTGGGTCCAAATCTGCAAAAAACGCGGATGAACCCGTCGCCGCCAGGCAGACCGCTCGGAAGACGGTGCCCCGGAAGGTGGCACAACGTTGATGAAATGCAGCATAGACGTCGTCAGTAATACGGCACTACACCACCCCAAGCGGGATTGCGAAACGCGACGTCGGGAAAATCTTGAGCAGGACCGAGGACAGGCGCGCACGGATGCGGCCGTATCCGCGTTCATTGCGTCCTCGCGCGTGTTATCAAAATACGCGTTTGGGCTCGTGGTGATGTGCTATTTGTCGGAGTGTTGTATTCGGTGATCACTTCGTAGTTCGGATACCTGTAGCGCCCAGACAGCGAACGCTCGCCCATCGACTGTCCAATGGGTCGGGTTCTGATTCATGGCGCCGTGCTGTCTCTTCGATGCATCTGACGAGTGCGGAAAGTCAGGTTGCGATATCGACGCCGATATTTCGAGCCGAGATCATATCTGTCGGGCCGGGTGCCTATCGATCGGGCGATGCGGGTAGTGTCGGCTCTGCGTGCCCCACGCGCGTTCGATCGTGTTGCTGGCCTCCCGGATTTTGCTGGTCCTCTGATATAAATCCGCCAGACACTCGCACGGCCCGATTCTGAATCCCACGCCGCTCATGTCATAGCTGCCACCAACGTGGGCCGCGCCGGCGAGAATATTACGATAGCCGCACACGCCCCAAAATCCGCCGGCCTCAGGTGATAGCCTGCACCGACCGAGCGGGTCGCTCCGATGCCGAACTTGCCCGCTGCGCCGCCTCCGCCATTCGCAGCGTTGTCCCGATAGCGGACACCTCGTCCGGCCCTTCATCTCCCTTGCTGTCGGTACCAGGTTGAGTTTGGTAGCACCGGTGCACGAGCGCCTCGGTCGCTCAGCTCTGGCAAGCCTAGACACATTCCCGACAGTGAATCCAGCGATTGCCGACAAAAGTCGCTTGACGCCTCACGGACAAGGTTATATTGTTCTTATATGGAACTTGTATCCCATAACGGATGGAAGATCCCGAATGATTCTTCGTCCAATGGACCACCGCAGCTTCGGAGCTATCGCATGATTATCGACAGTCACGCCCATGTTGTTATGACCGACGAACTGTATAGGTACATGAGCGAACTGGTCGCCAGCCGTGCCAACCCGGCCGCACCGTTCTCTGGAATCAGGGAGGAGGCGCTGCACGCTGTTTCGAATCGACTGATCGCAATAATGGACGGCGTGGGAACCGACGTGCAGTTTCTCTCTCCGCGCCCATACATGATGCTGCACTCGATCAAGCCGGCCAAAGTCACCGCGTTGTGGACTCGTGCAGTCAATGATGCTATCCACGCCCAATGCCAGTTGCACCCGAACCGTTTCAGGGGAGTCGCCGGCCTTCCGCAGTTTCGTGCCGAGAGCCCTGCAAACTGCCTGGCCGAACTGGAGCGATGTGTGAAGGAGTTGGGCTTCGTCGGCTGCCTGTTGAATCCGGATCCCACGGAGGGTGAGGAAGCAGCGCCGCCCGGGCTTGGCGATCGCTTCTGGTACCCCCTGTACGAAAAACTTGTCGAGCTGGATGTGCCGGCGCTCATTCACTCAGCGAGTTGCTGCAATCCGCGTGAATCCTACACGCTGAAATTCATCAATGAAGAGAGTATCTCGATCATCTCCTTGCTGGAGAGCTCCGTGTTCGAAGATTTCCCGACATTGAAGATTGTCGTCGCGCACGGCGGTGGGGCTATTCCGTATCAAATGGGGCGCTTTCGCGCATGGGCCGAGCGACGGGGTGGTGAAACGTTCGACGAGAAGGTCCGCAAACTCTACTACGACACCTGCAACTATTCGCCCGAGGCGCTGGAATTCCAATTCCGGGTGCTTGGCGTAGACAACTGCCTCTTCGGCACGGAACGACCGGGGACGGGCTCGATTGCGTGTAGGCATACGGGGCGGGACTACGACGACCTGAAGCCAGCGATTGAGGCCATCCCATGGCTGACGGCTGAAGATAAGTACAAGATTTTCGAAGGGAACTGCCGAAAGATTTACTCGCGCGCGTTCAAGGACTAGCGAGCGAACGAACTCGCAACCAGTCCCGCAGATCGGGCGGGGCGGCTCGACTAACAATGGAGATACCCCATGCTGTCAAAGGCTGACAATGAATTGATGTGCCGTGTAGAGGGAGACCAGCCTATGGGCATCTTCCTGCGGCGGTTCTGGATGCCGGCATGTTTGCTGGATGAGATTCCGTCACCCGGCGAAGGGCCGGTTCGCGTCAATCTGGTGGGCGAGCGACTCGTGGCCTGGCGAAATGCCGAAGGCCGGGTAGGTTTGATGTCCGAGGCCTGTCCCCATCGCGGTGTATCGCTCATGCTCGCGCGCGATGAAGGTGACGGACTGCGCTGCATTTATCACGGCTGGAAGATTGATGTCGCCGGACATGTATGTGAAATGCCCGGCGAGCCGAAAGATAGCCGGATGTGCGGACGGGTGAATAACACGACCTTCCCGTGCGTCGAAGCGGGTGGACTGTTGTGGGCTTACCTGGGACCCGGAGAGCCACCTCCACTTCCACGCTTTCCGTGGATGGACTTGCCGTCGACTCATTACGTCGTGAGAAAAACGCTCTATAACGTCAACTTTGTGCAGTCGCTCGAGGGTTCACTTGATTCGGCACACAGTGATTTTCTGCATAGCGCAGAGACAAGTGCGTCGGGCGATTACGATCAGGATCAAGTACACAGCGACGGCCGACGTTCGCGGCCTTCAACCGATACGTCACCCGAGATCGATGTACGAGAAACCGAGTTCGGCTTTATCTATGGCGCAATCCGCAAGGCAATGGCTGATCCGGAGAAACTCACGTACGTGAGGGCGACGGCTTATGCGTTGCCGTTCTACAGCATGATTCCTCCCGTGTACATGCAAGCGTCAGTGCCGCTAGATAGCGAAAACACGGCAATGTATCTTGTCTGGTACGACAACGAACAGCCACTCTCGCCGGTCGAAGTGAAGGCGCACGAAACCTTCCTCGGCTTGCGGATGGGAGAGGATCTGCTGCCCGATTATCGCCGTCCAGGACGTGCCGGCAACCGGTGGTTCCAGGATCGCGAAGGCATCAAGTCGGGTAAGACTTACACCGGGTTGTATGGCACGACCATGCAGGACATTGCCGTGCAGGAGTCGATGGGGCCGGTCCAGGACCGTAGCATCGAGCACCTGGGGATGACCGACAAGGCAATTGTTCACATGCGACGCATGCTCATCGCAACAGCTCGTCAGATTCGCGACGGCAAGGAACCAGAAATCCCCGCGCTGAATAGCGACTACCGCCAGGTACGTAGCGCTGCGGCGACGATCAATCGCGGTGACGATTGGTGGGAAAAACTTTACGGTGCCGCGTCAACGGCGTCACTGGAAAAGGGCGCTTGATGCGAGGCCTTGTTCACATCGGAGACGGCAAGCTGGAGTTGCGCGATCTCCCAGCGGTATCAGCGGGTGAGCGTGGGGCGGTTCTCCGGGTGGAAGGGAGTGCTGTTTGTATCGGAGATGCCGAAACACTCCATGGATATGGTCCGGTGATGGCTACACCTCTGGTACTCGGGCACGAGATCGTGGGGCGCGTCGAGGATGTTGGTCCTACTGCTCCGCGTGTGCTACAGGCGTTGCGCGGTGCAAGGGTTCTGATCGATGACGCACGGCCTTGCGGGAAGTGCGATTGGTGTCTGCGCGATCAAAAGCGGTTCTGCAAATCACCGCGATATGGACACATTGTTCAAGACTCGTCTTCCAGTAACTGGGGAGGATATGCAGAGACAGTGACACTCGACGAGCAATCAGTACTGGTTCCGGTACCTGAAGATTTGCCCATCGATCTCGCGACTTTCGCGTTTCCCGTCGCGTCGGGCGTCGAATGGCTCCACCTTGGCGCGGAGATCAAGGCAGGGGAATCAGTGGCGATCCTCGGCACGAGTCGGATGGGCGCGGCAACGGCTTTGGTGGCGCTACACGCGGGAGCGTCGAAAGTCGTCGTGTACGGCGATTCACGTGGCGTAGACGCGATCAAAACCTGTTGGGCAATGGGAGCCGACGTGCGCAGCTTTCCCGCTGCGCCGAAACTCGAAGGACCCTACGACGTGGTCGTGGTCGTGACAGAGGCGCCTGTGGAGTACGTCGCGGCTGCGGTGGAAATGGCGGGTCCACTTGGGCGAGTGATATTGGCATGTACATCAACCAAACCGTCTGGGATGGAGCCGGAGACGATTCGTCGCAAGGGACTCACCCTCAAAGGCGGACGTGGTGCGTCGGCTCAGTCTCTGAAAAAGGCGGTGGAGATTGTTTCGACCGAGCGAAAAAGGCTAAAGGGGTTTGCAGGGGAGGTCCACGGATTTGAGGCCGCGGAAGCTGTTCTCAAAGGATTGCTCGAAGGTGGTGTAGTTCGTGGAGCGCATGTCGTCATTCAGGATGCAGCCTCATCAAGGAGCAACGTCGATGCGTAAGCGCCGTTTAGGACGTACCGGGTTTGAAGTTTCTGAGATTTCATTCGGCTGTGGCGGGACTGCGGGGCTCATGGTCCGCGGTAGCGAGCAGGAACAGTGCGCCGTTCTCGGTAACGCGCTGGAGCAAGGCATTAATATCTTCGACACGTCTCCAACGTACGGCGGCGGCCACTCGGAAGTTAACCTGGGAAAAACGCTCAAGACCCTCGGAGCATCACCGATCATCAGTACCAAGATCGACTTTGCCCCTGGCGACCTCGATGACCTGGAAGGTACAATCGTCCGTTCCGTCCAGCGCAGCCAGGAACGGCTGAACCGCGAATGCCTGGACATCCTGTACCTGCATAGCCGCGTGGGACGTCAACGGGATCTGGCCGGTCGCGTTCTCTCCGTAGACGACGTATTGCAGCCCGGCGGGGTAGCTGACGTCATGGAAGGATTAAAACGCAAAGGCATTGTCGGTGCCGTTGGTTTCACCGGTCTGGGTCATACCGACTCGATTCTTGAGGTCATCGAAGCCGACCGCTTCGACCTTTTTCAGGCGTACTACAACCTCATCAACCCGAGCGCGGCTGCCACGACGGTTGCAGCGTGGCGGGCTCAGGACTACGAGGAGATGATCTCGAAGGCGTCGAACCGCGATGTTGGCGTGGTCGGTATTCGCGTTCTCGCGGCCGGTGCTCTTAGCGAAAGCGGTGAGCTTCATCGTTTTGCGAAATCCTATTCGTCACTGTCTCGAGCCGAAGTGGATGCGGACCGCGTGAAGGCGGACGCATTTCGCGCCTTTGTGCCGGAAGGGGGCTCAATGGCCAGTCTTGCGCTGCGTTTTGCCCTGAGTGAACCCCTGATCAACACAGTTCTGGTGGGTATCTCCGAGCGCTCACATCTCGACGAAGCAATCGCTGCCGCCCAGGCGGGACCGCTGGAGCTCGAACGGCTCCAGCAGATCGCCGCCCGTTTCCGTGAACTCTATGAAATGGCATGACCATGTCTGAGATCCGCCCCTCCGATGGAGTATCGAGTAATGAAGAGACAACCGACGATCGCCGGTGGGTCCGCCTCTACGCCCCTGGTATCGGCCCGGACGTCGCTATCGAGCCAGCATTGCCGCTTGACGCTTTTGAGGCCAACGTGTCGAGGCGCCCCGATGCGATCGCGCTCTGGTATTTCGATGCCGCGCTTAGCTTCCGGCAGCTCGGCCAAAAGGTCGACGCCCTGGTTACGGTGTGGGCCGACCGGGTAAAGAAAGGCGACCGTGTCGTCATCCTGAATCAAAACACTCCGGCAACGGTAATCGGCGTGCTCGCGGTCTGGCGTCTGGGTGCAATCGTTGTGCCGCTCAATCCCATGCTCACACGGCGAGAGCTGGTTCACTATCTGCACGACGCGGAACCGTGTGCTGCGATTGTCGGGGCCGAGCAGACCATGGCACTTCATGGTGCGATTCTGGACTGGGGAGGCAGCCTTTCTGTCGCAGTCTCGTTTGCCAATGAGTTTCTTCGCGAGGGCGACACGCCTGCTCTTCTCGGGAAAGTCAGTGAGAACATTGAGATGCCCGACGGATGGAGCCATCTGTCGACGCTTCTCGACGAGCCAGGCACATCGTCTGGCTGGTCGATTGATCGGGGTGATATCGCCTTCCTGACGTACACGTCAGGAACCACGGGCGAGCCCAAGGCTGCACTCATCACTCACGCAAATGTGGCGTCCAACGCGGAGGTCTATCGTCAATGGCTGGAACTTACCTCCGATGATGTCCTCTTTGCGGCCGCGCCCTTTTCGCACGTGACAGGGTTGGTCGCCCATATCGCGGCAGGGTTGGTCGCGGGAGCTGCCGTAGTCATGTGCTATCGGTTCGAAGCAGCCACCGTACTCGATTTGCTGGCGCGCCATCGCTGCACGACGACGGTGGCGGCCATTACTGCTTACATTGCGCTCCTCGACCAGCCCGCGTTCGACCCCTCGCGCCTAACCCATTTTCGCAAGTTGTTTAGCGGGGGCGCACCCGTGGCGCCAGCGATCGTCGAGCGATGGGAGGCAGCGACGGGTGTGTATATCCACAACGCCTATGGTCTGACGGAGACGACGTCGCCTTCGCACCTGGTGCCTTTGGGGCGCCGGGCTCCGGTGGATGAATTAACTGGCTCGCTGTCGATAGGTGTACCCGTCCCCGGAACACGTTGCCGGATAGTCGATTTGCAGTCGCGGGCCACGGTGCCTTTCGGCGGAGATGTTGGCGAGTTGATGACCTCGGGTCCGCAGGTCGTCGCGGGGTATTGGCGGAAGCCCGACGCATCGTCGGCTGCATTTGAAGACGGCTGGTTGCGCACGGGGGACATCGGGCGTGCCGACGCACAGGGCTGGTTTTATGTCGTAGACCGGTCAAAAGACATGATCGTCGCGTCGGGTTTCAAGGTCTGGCCGCGTGAGGTCGAGGACGTATTGCTTGAGCATCCAGCGATCAGCGAGGCCGCGGTGATTGGAGTGCCTGACAGTTACCGTGGCGAAGCACCGAAAGCGTTCGTCGTCTTGCGTCCATCGGCGACGATTACGCAAGAGGAGTTGACGCTGTTTTGCCGGGAGCGGCTGGCGTCGTACAAGGTGCCGCGCCTGATCGAGGTCCTCGACGAGTTGCCTAAGACCCATTCGGGCAAGGTGCTACGGCGTGTTCTGCGGGAGAAATCGGTATGAGCAATAGCGCAGGCGCGCCATTTGATTTATCTGGACGGGTCGCCGTTGTGACCGGGGGATCGAGAGGACTGGGTGCAGCGGCGGCTGCCGCCTTGGCCGCTGCGGGAGCTCATGTGGTGTTGGTAGCACGTAACCAACAATCGCTTGATGAACGGGCCGAAATACTCGCAGGCACTGGTGCGAAGGTTTCCTGCGTCGCTGGAGATCTGTCGCAGCCGGGAACTGCGCAAGAGGTAGTGAAAGCGACGATCAGACTCGCGGGTAGCGTCGACATTCTCGTGAATTCTGCTGGCGCGATTGCTCGTGGAACGTTGCAGGCCACGTCGGATGGCGAGTTCGAGCAGGTCATGCGTGCGAACGCATACGGCGTATGGTCGATTTGCCGTGCCGCGGTGGCGCACATGAAACCCGGCAGTGCGATCGTCAATGTTGCATCCACTGCAGGGCTGATCGGAATGAGCGAGCGCTCGGCCTATGCCGCCTCCAAGGGCGCGGTGGTGCAGATGACAAAAGCGCTTGCTGTCGAACTTGCGCCACGTGGTATTCGCGTCAATGCGGTTGCGCCTGGTCCATTTGCAACGGACATGTCGCAACAGAGTCAGGCAGGCGAGCGCTGGCGCATGCTCATTCAGCACAGGGTGCCGCTCGGTCGCGCCGCTCATCCAGACGAGATAGGTCCACCGATTCTATTTCTGGCGTCTGCGGGCGCGAGCTTTATAACCGGCGTGATTCTTCCGGTGGATGGCGGATGGACCGCGAGCTGACGTTGACGCTGACGGATAGGCGTACACATCGATGCGCAGCGCGCGCATCTTCAAACGAGGAATGAGGAGTTTTATGGCCGAGATCGTGCTGGGACTGGCTATGTCGCACAGTCCTCAAGTTAGCCAGGAGCCGAAGTGGTGGAGCGAGCAGGCGCGGATGGACCAGAATCGCACGCCCTATGAAGAGCTTCTGAAGGGCAAGCCTGACTGGATTGACGAGGAACTCAGTCCAGAGGTTTGGAAGAGAAAGCATAGCGCTATCCAGAGTGCAATCGCCGATCTCGCTCAGACACTCGACGATGTCGCCCCCGACGTCGTCGTGTTGATCGGTGATGACCAGGAGGAACTGTTTCTCGACGACTGCATGCCGACGTTCTCAGTCTTCTGGGGCGACAAGAGCTGGGACAGGCCGGAATTTATCCATGGCGATATGAGCGTTCCTTCCAGAGCGTCAGTGCTGTGGGCATTTCATGGCGAGGCGCCGGAGGCCTATCCGGGTCATCCGGAGTTCGGTCGCCACATCATTGAAAATCTGATGGAGCAAAACTTCGATGTGGCTCAGTACTCACGCCAGCACGAACAACGCTCTCTGGGACACGCCTTTACGTTCGTGCGGCGCCGCATCATGCGCGAGGACAGGATCATCCCGATGATCCCCGTGCTTATCAACACCTACGTTCCTCCGAACCAACCCACTGCGGCGCGTTGCTACGCGTTCGGACAGGCAATCCGCCAGGCGATCGAATCGTGGCCCGGCGCGGAACGCGTAGCGGTGATTGCCTCTGGTGGACTCAGTCACTTCGTTATCGACAGCGAGTTTGACCGCCAGATACTGGAGGGGCTTGCCAAGGGAGATGGCGAGGCGCTCTCCTCAGTACCGAGGAGTAAGTTGCAGTCCGGATCTTCGGAGGTTCTGAACTGGATTGCGGCGGGCGGGGCGCTCGAAGGGATGCGCATGACGCTCGTTGACTACATTCCCGGATATCGCTCGGAAGGTGGGACGGGCGTAGGCATGGCGTTCGCAAAATGGCTATGAACCCAGACCGACCACACCGCGAGTCTTTTGATCTGGAAGGGATTTCGCATACCGTGCCGATTCCTTTTGGCACCCGAGTCGGGGACATGCTGTTCTCCTCCGGAATCATGGGAGTCGACCAGTCGACAGGTAGTCTGGCCGAGGGTCTCTCTGCGCAGGTCCGATTCGCTTTCGCAAACATGGAAAGGCTGTTGAAAAAGGCTGGAGGCGATTTGGGCGATGTCGGCCATGTCCGGGTGCTCGTTAGCGAGGAGGGGCATCGCGCTGCTGTTAACGAAGAATGGCTGCGCGCTTTCCCTGACGCGCATGACCGTCCCGCTCGCCATACAGTCGTGTCCGCGCTCCGAGGCGGCATGCTTGTTCAACTCGAAATCATAGCCGTACTGAAATGACCAACGTGAACGATTCAACGATCCTGGAGCGGCTGGGCCGGCTTGACACCTGTGCCGTTTCCGACAGCCTGGACAAGCTCTCTCTCAAAGGCACAGTCACAGGACTCTCACCGCTATCGTGTCTCGCGAAAGTATACGGACGCGTTATGACTGTGAAACTGGTGAAGGTCGATGAGGTTTCGAACAAAGGAACGCCGACTCCGCACCTCGGTGCGCGGGCGATCGAAATGGCGCAGAAGGGAGACGTCATCGTAGTCGAACAGCGTACCGGAATCGTCGCTGGATCCTGGGGCGGAATTTTGTCGACTGGCGCAAAAGTTCGGGGGATCGCAGGTGTTATCTCTGACGGGCTAGTGCGTGACGTTGACGAAGCGCGTGGATTGGGATTCCCGATCTATGCGCGTGGCTCGACGGCCCTCACAGCGCGTGGCCGGGTTGCCGAACTGGAGACGGGCGGAACAGTGCAGATCGCGGACGCAACTGTGCAAACAGGCGATTACGTGATTGCAGATGGAACCGCCGTCGTGTTCGTTTCAGCCTCGCACATCACCGCTGTCCTCGACACAGCAGAGCAGATAGCAGCTCGCGAAAGCATCATGAGCAAGGCTTTGATGGAGGGGATGTCGATTACGGATGTCATGGGTGCCGACTACGAGGAGATGCTGAAGCGATGAATCAGGACCGAAATGTTGAACGTGCAGCCTCGCTCGACTGCGCAACTTTGAGCGATGCATTGGATCGCCTTGGAATCCACGGGCAATGTGCCTGGATCAAGGCTCGTGCTGACGAGTTCCGGTTGACGGGACGAGCCTTCACGCTTCTTTACGGGCCGGCGTCCAAGCCCGCTGGTACGGTCGGCGACTATATCGATGACGTTCCTCCCGGATCGGTTGTCGTCCTCGACAACGGGGGCCGTGAAGATGTAACAGTGTGGGGAGATATCTTGACGGAGATCGCTCATCGTAGAGGGATTGCCGGTACAGTCATAGACGGAATCTGTCGCGACGTCGCGCTCTGTCGCAAGCTCGGATACCCGGTGTTTTCTCGCGGACATTGGATGCGAACTGGCAAGGATCGTGTGCAGGTGGAGGCCACTGGAGTCGTGGTTTCAATTGGATCGGTTCGCGTCGCGCCAGGCGACCTCGTGCGCGGCGATGCGGATGGTGTAGTGGTCCTACCCAGCGCCCATGAGGACGCCATCCTTGATGCGGCTGAGGAGATTTCGCGTGCCGAAGACGCAATTCGCGCTCTCGCAGGAAAGGGTGCTCGGCTAGACGAGGCTCGCCGTCAGTTTGGGTACCACCGCCTTCAATCTTTGAAGGACTCAGCATGAGTGACAAACACGATCCGTTGGCCGATACGTCGATCTCGGTGCGCAAAACGGTAGCGCTACCTGCAGACCAGATCAAGCGTGCCGCCAGACTCGGCTCGGCGACACTTCACGAAGCTGGAGGCCGGATCGGGGCGTTGCCGTCGTCGATCAAGCCGACAGCCGCCAGTTTCAGGCTGGCAGGACCGGCTTTTACTGTGCACTGCCCGCCGAACGACAATCTGTGGATTCATCGAGCCATCAAGGCGGCCAGCCCGGGCGATATCCTGGTCGTCTATGCGAGCGGCCACTACGAAGCCGGATATTGGGGCGAGGTCATGTCGACTGCAGGAATGGTCGCCCGACTGGGCGGCCTGGTCATAGATGCGGGCGTGAGAGATGGCGCTCTGCTTGAGGAAGTTGGGTTTCCTGTTTTCTCAAGAGGCTTATGCATCCGCGGTACCGGGAAAGATTTTGGTGCGACGGGATGGCTCAACAAGCCTGTTCTTATGGGTGACATCTTCGTGAGTCCAGGTGATCTGATCGTAGGTGACATCGACGGAGTGGTCTCTATCCCCAATGAGCGGATTAGTGAGGTGCTTCTCGCCGCCGAGAAACGCGAGGCGGCGGAGAGGGAAATTCTGACGAGGCTGCGCGCTGGAGAGTCGACCTTGCAAGTATTTGGTCTAGACCGTTGAGGAGGCGCGTGAAATGACTATTGAACCGCCTCGTGTGGGCGTGACTGCTTGAATCACTATGACGCGTGGAGAGCAGTGCCCGGAGTGGAAGTAGCGGCGATGGGTACTTCGCGCCGGGATACTGCAGAAGGGGTGGCGCGCAGAACGGTGTACGGGGTGTACGCTTTCCAATGGGAATGCACGTCAAATGCGTGCTGATGCGCGGGCCGCATCGTCGTCAAGGCATCGGGTTGTGCCGCGGCCAACACCCAGCGACGAAGGAGATTGGTATTGATGCCGTCGGCCATCGCGACGGAGGGGCATCGAAAGCCCGGGCTGTCTGCACGCCTCGACGGCCTGGGCCTTGAACTTCGCGCAGGGGAATCGCCCCCTGCGGCATATCGCGCTAGAGGTTCGACAAACGTAGCGATGTCGCCATCACTGGCGTCACCTTTACCGGCATCTCTTTCCAGGCGCGTAGAGCCGACGACGGTTGCGATCTCGACGGCCAGCAGTGAGGCCGCTTGCGAGCGTGGGACCGTGCGCGGCCACGGCTCTTCGCCATGGTTTCACGACACTCCAAGCAACGTCTTTGCCTCCAGGTACGACTCCAGACCAAGCACGCCGTACTCGCGCCCGACGCCCGACTGCTTAAATCCGCCGAAGGGCGCCAAAGGATCGTGCTGCAGCGTGTTGATCATCACTCGACCGGCCTGCAGCCTTGTCGCCACCGCTTTTGCCCGTGCCTGATCGGACGACATGACGAAGGCGTGCAGGCCAAACACCGTATCGTTGGCCATGTCGATCGCTTCCTCGTCGCTGCCATATGTCAGGATGGACAGAACGGGGCCGAAGATTTCCTCACGTGCGATGGTCATCTCGCTGCACACATCGGCAAATACCGTCGGCTTGACGAAATAGCCGTGCTCTAGCCCCGCCGGACGCCCCTCGCCACCCGTGATAAGCGTAGCGCCCTCGGCGAGACCGAGCCTGATGTAGTTCTGAACGCGTTCGTACTGGTTGCGATTGGCCAGGGGGCCAATGACGGTCGTTGGGTCGGCCGGGTCGCCCACCTTCATCTGCGCCACCGTCTCTTTCACCACCATGATCGCTTCTGCCAAGCGCCGCTCAGGTACCAGCAATCGGCTCCCCGAAATGCATGCCTGCCCGTTGTTCATGAACGCCGCATTGAGCGCGAGCGGAACTGCCTTCGTCAGATCCGCATCGTCAAGGATGATGGACGGGGATTTCCCGCCCAGGGCGAGGTGGACACGCTTCATGGTGTCGGTCGCCGCCCGCTGGATGATCTTGCCCACCGCCGTGGAGCCAGTAAAGGAAATCTTCGCGACATCCGGGTGCGTGCTCAATTCGGCGCCCACGACGTCGCCGCGTCCGGTGACGATATTGACGATGCCTGCCGGCAACCTTGCCGCATGAATGGCTTCCGTCACGATCCTGTTTTGTATCGGGCTCAACTCGCTTGGCTTGATCACGGACGTGCAACCTGCGGCGATGGCCATCGCCAATTTGCTACAGATCGAACCGGCAGTGCTGTTCCACGGAGTGATGAGGGCAGCAACGCCCACAGGTTCCATCACTACGGTCGAGGTACCCATCACGCGGGTGAATTCGTAGGCCTCCAGCGTCACTGCGGCGTCAAGAAATGATTGCGCCGCGAAGTGAGAGATCCAGGTGGCCCGTGAAACAGGCGCGCCGTATTCTTCGATCGTCGCATCGCGCAGAGCATCGCTGCATTCCAGGACGGCTGCGTGCAGCCGCTTCAGCATGGCGACGCGCTCGCCGACTGTCGTTTGCGCAAATGCCGGCAACGCCTTTTTTGCCGCAGCGATGGCGCGACGCGTATCCTCGGCATCGGCGAGGGTCGAGCGTGCGAGGGGCCTTTCGGTGGTCGGGTTGATGATTTCAACGGTCTCGATCCCGTGCGGGGTCACGAAGGTGCCGTCGATGTAGATCTGGTGGATGGTTTGCATGATCGCTCCTGTGTGTCCCCGGGCAATCCGGAGGCGGTGCGCGCAGCATACGATGGCCTCATTGTTCTGATAAGATAGATAAAAGTTGATATTTTGGTTCGAGAATCGGGATAATGCAGAAATCTGGCCTGGTCGGCCTGGAGGCCGCACTTGCTGTCGCCCGATGCCAGAGCTTTCGCCGCGCAGCGAATGAACTCGGCATCTCGACCACAGCCGTGAGCAACGCTGTTGCGGGACTGGAAACGCGACTTGGCGTTCGCCTGTTTCACCGGACCACCCGCAGTGTCTCGCTGACCGAGGCTGGCGAGCACTTCGTGGCCCGGATCGGGCCGGCCTTGTCGGAGATTCGCGGCGCCATGGAGGAAACTACGCTCCATCGCCTTTCGCCTATTGGCACGCTCCGCATTAATGCCTCACTGGGCGCAGTCCGCATGGTGTTTGCACCCATCGTACTGGTGTACCTGAGCCGCTACCCCGATATGAAGGTAGAGATCCTGACCGAGGGGCGAATGATCGACATCGTGGCCGAGGGCTTCGATGCCGGGATTCGCCTGAGCGAGATGGTGCCGCAAAACATGGTCCGCATACCGATCGACGGTGATCTCCAAATGGCGGTGGTGGGTTCGCCTGAGCACTTCTCACGGTTCCCGATCCCGGCTTCTCCAGCCGACCTTGCCGGGCACCCCTGTGTACGGGCCAGGTTTCCCAGTGGTGCGCCGTCGCGCTGGGAGTTCTCCCGTCATGGCGAACCAATGAATATCGAGGTAAGCGGGCCACTCACGCTCGACGACCCGGGCCTCATGCTTGAAGCCGCCTTGGCCGGTACGGGCCTGGCCTATCTGGCCGATTGGTATGTGCGTGACGACCTGGCCGCAGGACGGCTGGTGCGCGTGCTGCAGGACTGGACGCCCAGCTACCGTGGTCTAGCGCTCTACTATCCCCCTGGGCGGCAGCTACCAGCGGGACTCCGCGCTTTCGTTGATCTCATTCATGAACTTGGCCAACGATAGTGCGCCTGATATTGTTCGCCTTCTTCCGCCACCCGGCATGAAATGAACTACGGCGACGCCCGGTCGGTCGCGGTAGGGACGGGGATTGCTCCCCGCTCCCCCAGAGATCCGTACGTGCAGAATTACTCAACGCTTGATGTGTGGCAACGGCGAGGGTCATTGGAGATCGGCAGTCAACTTCTGCCGGAGCAGCGCGTCGTAGTCATCTACGGTGTTCACAAACGCGAGACGCTGGAACAGCCAGTTCAAACAGCCAGTTCAGTTAGCGGTACGGATCGATGCGGTTGCCCGGTTGATACGATGATCAGGAAACGCCAGGTCATTCAATGGCTCACAGCCGCCTGTGACGCTATCCGGAAGGTCTGATATCGGGGGCGAGCCGCGTGTCTCTGCGCATGAATAGCCGCTCTGGCGCGGACCAGACGACTGAAGTGGGCCGCCAATATTCATTCGTCGAAGCAGGTAGCAGCCATCCTCTGCCGCCGTCGACGGATGACTGGTACGAGAACGGTGAGCGGGCATACAAGATAAATGGACGAACGACAGCATTGGCCGACTACTCGCCGAATTGAGTCGACGCGCTAAGGAACGCTGTCTCAGCCGAGCCGACGTTCGAGGGTCCGAGCGAAGGCATGGCCGAACGGTCGCGCATCACACATTTTTGCCTATTCTGTTCGGTGTTGCTCGATGCCGCTGAGACATTCGTCGCTTGGTCTGCGGGTTAACTCGCGCTCTGTTATCCGATGAAGCTAAAGAAAATGGGCCGATCATCCGATATCTCAGAGACCTAACTAACAAAGCTGAGGGACGTGTCCGGGTCCGCGCAGAAATTCTGGTAAATTCAGCACGCGTCGATTGAGGTGAAATCTATCTTCCGCCAAAGAACATTATTTGAATGGGGCAGGGAAGGACGAATCGACACCAGTCAAGAAGTCTTAAAAAAGCCGGCATCAGAGAAACCGGCGGACAGGGGGCAGATAAGTGGCAACCGTTGCAATCGACGAGCATTCGACCGATAAGTCAGATCGGTCGGCTTTGATCCGCCTGTTCAACGACACCCGCAAGCGGCTGGTCGAAACGGGTACCCGAAACCGGCTCGTGCACGTCAACCGCGCGAACGCACGCGGGAATGTCGTGAACATCGTCAACGAGCGGGCGGACGACGTGAACGCAATCCTTGCCGGTCGAAAGGTTATGCGCTTCCTGGCCATCGGGCGTGACCGAGATGATTCCACCGACGGCATTCACTTATCCGATGCCGGTGGCGACGGCTTCGAGCCCGAGCGCTACACAGATGCGCAGCTCGAAACACGCATGGGCCCCGATGCCCTGCAGAAGAAACTTCTCAAAATCGCGGGCGAGGCACAGACCGCTGAGGAGGAGTCAGGCGTCAATATCCTCTATCTAGCGCTCGGATTCCTCACATGGTTTGAGGACAAGTCCTCGGCGGTGGCGCGCGAGGCGCCGCTCGTCCTCCTGCCGGTTGAGCTCGTTCGCAACCAGCGCACCTCGACCTACGATCTCCGTATCCGAGATGAAGACGTCCTTACCAATTTGCCGCTCCAGCAGAGGTTGAAGGACGACTTCGGCATCGAGTTGCCCGACATTGAGGTCGAGGAGGAGTGGAAACCTTCGATCTACTTCGAACAGGTTGAGGAGCTCGTTGCCGGACGGACCAACTGGAAGCTCGATCGTGATGGGATCCAACTCGGTTTCTTTTCTTTCTCCAAGCTCCTCATGTACCGCGATCTCGCGATCGACGCATGGCCTGACGGGGCAATTGCCGAGCACGAGCTGACGCGTGGGCTGCTGTTCGAAGGTTTCGAGTCCGAGGCCCGGCTCTTTGGCCCCGACGACCGGCTCGATGAGATGCTCCCGCCCGAAAAGCTGTTCCACGTGGTTGATGCCGACGCGTCGCAGGCGCGCGTCATCGAAGAAGTAAGGTCGGGCCGCAACCTGGTCGTGCAGGGTCCCCCGGGAACGGGTAAGTCACAGACCATCACCAACATTATTGCGGCGGCGGCCAAGGAGGGAAAGCGCGTCCTCTTCATAGCCGAGAAGATGGCCGCACTATCCGTCGTGCATGACCGTCTCATGAAGGTTGGTCTGCGTGACGTTTGCCTTGAGCTTCATTCCAGGAGCGCTAACAAGAAAGCGGTGCTCGCAGAGCTCGCCCGAACGATTGGGGCGGCCGCCGCAGTCCCCGCCTTGCCCGGCGCGCCGATTGCCCTTACCGAAACCCGCGACAAGCTGAACCTGTTCGCGGAAGCTCTGCACTGTCCGATCGGAACAACGGGGGAGACAGCTTTCTCCGTGTTGAGCCTGCAGGTGCGCCACATCGGCTCGGGCGCACCGGCTCCGACCATCTCCAGCGACAACCTCGCGCAGATGACACGGGAACAGGAGCGACACCTGCTCGAAACCGTTGCTCGCTATGGTGAACTGCTTAAGGAGGAGGGTGACGCCGACCGGCATCCGTTCGCGGGAACCCAAAACCTTGATCTCCAGCCGCTCGACCTTACCCGCCTGTCCACGCTGCTCGAAACTGCGCGTGCTGCCGTGGTCGTGCTCGAAGAAGCTGTGGGCAGTTCCGCGCGAGCATTGGGCGTTACGGTTCCCATCAGCATTTCGTCGGTGGTAAGCCTGGCGGACGTCCTTGACCGTCTGGAAGGGCTGCCGGCGGGAGCCGCCGACACCGCCCTCGCATTCCTTTCCGCGCCCGACTTGCCGAGGCTCAAGAAGGCGATCGAGGCCGGAGTTGCGTGGCGGTTAGCACAAGACACTGCCGAGGAGATATTCGTGGAGGCGGCATTCGCCGCGCCGACGATCGCTTTGCGCGGACCGTTGGTGGCCGGTAGCCGGTCCTTCTTCGCTCGATTGGGCGGTGCTTATCGCACCGCGTCTCGCGTGCTTGCGGGGTTCCTGCGCGGCGCCCTGCCAAAGGCGGCGGATAAGCGCGTCGAATTGGTGGACTGTCTCGACGGTGTCGGATCTCGCAAGGCGCGCTGGGAAGACGATAAAGACTATTGCCTTCGCGTCATGGGCGATGCCTGGCGTGGCGAGCGGACGGACTTGGGGCCCCTCCTGACGATCGCAACGTGGTGCCAGCGCGTCGGCGATGCTGCGCTGAGTTGCCCGCATGACGCACTGCTGAATCTCGCGCAGCAACCGGATGTGGTCGCGAAGACGCGGCGCATGCTACGCGAAGCAGAGCCGACGACCCGTCGCGGGTTGGACGAGGTTGTCCGCGTTTTGACTCTCGACCCAACCGTGTTCGGCGAATTGGGCCTGGAAAGGGCTGAGCTTGGCGAGATGGCAGCGCGCCTCGGTGCGATGGCATCATCGACCGACCGTTACGCGGCCTGGACGAATCTGAGGCTTTTGGAACATCGCATGACGTCTGCTGGCGTGCCGGACCTGATGCGAAGGATGCAATCTGGTGAATTCGATGGGGCAGCGGCGGCAGTGGAACTTCGCTTCGCACGCGCCGAGCGGCTTTGGCGTGTAGCGCTTGACTCGTCTCCGGTGCTTCGCGATATGAGGCTGGAGAGGCGCCATGAGCTCGTCGAGACGTTCGCCTTGCTCGAGAGGAAGCGCTTGTCGGAGAATGTGACGGGCATCCTGGCTGGACATTTGGCACAGGTTCCGCAGGGCGCGATGGGCGAGATGAAGGTGATCCGCGGCGAGATCGGCAAGAAGCGCGGGCATATCGCGGTCCGCAAACTGTTCTCGAGTGCGGGCACGGCCGTGCAGCGGATCAAGCCCGTCCTGCTAATGAGCCCGATTTCCGTGGCTCAATATCTTCCGCCTGGGGCGTTGACCTTTGATTTGCTTGTCATCGACGAGGCGTCGCAGGTGCGTCCCGAGGATGCGCTGGGCGCCATCGCACGCGCCAAGCAGATCGTGGTGGTCGGAGACCAGAAACAATTGCCGCCGTCGTCCTTTTTCGACCGGCTTCTCGACGACGAGGCCGACGATGATCCGGGTGAGGAAGGGGAGGAGGATCTGCTCGGCGGCGCCGCGAAGATCAGTTCGATGGAAAGTATCCTCAGCCTCTGCGAGGCCCGCGGCCTCGGATCGCGCATGCTTCAGTGGCACTATCGCTCGCGCGATCCCTCGCTCATCCGGATGTCGAACAGGGAGTTCTATGATGATGAGCTCATACTGCCTCCGTCACCGCTGCAAAATGACCCCGTCTACGGCCTTTGTTTCACTCGCGTCGATGGTGTCTACGACAAGGGCGGTAAGCGCGACAACCGGAAAGAGGGCGAGGCGATTATTGCCCGCGTGGCCGAGCATGCCCGTATGCATCCGGAGCTTTCGCTCGGCATCGTCACTTTCTCATCGACTCAAAAGAACCTGATCACGGAGCTTTTGGAGCTTGCGCGACGCAGCGACGCGACTCTCGACGGATTCCTTCGCGAAGGACAAACCGAGGATTTGTTCGTCAAAAACATCGAAAACGTGCAGGGAGATGAGCGTGACGTGATCCTGGTCAGTGTCTGCTATGGCCCCGCCACACCCGGCGGTAGGCTTGCCAGCATGTCCTTCGGACCTGTGAACTTGGAGGGCGGTGAGCGCCGTCTCAACGTGCTTTTTACCCGCGCACGTGTGCGATGCGAGGTGTTCGCCTCGTTCGATCCCGGCGATATCGACCCCAGTCGCGTAAGCCGCGAAGGTGCGCGCATCCTTAAGCGCTTCCTGGAGTTCGCGAAGAACGGCAACATGGATGACGCTAAGCAGACGGGTGAGATGGCTGATTCGCCATTCGAGGAGGATGTCGCCGACGTCATTCGCAGCTTCGGCTATCTGGCCGACCCGCAGGTGGGATCAGCGGGCTTTCGCATTGACATGGGAGTTCGGCATCCAGATCGCCCAGGCACGTACGTTCTGGCAGTTGAGTGTGACGGCGCGACCTATCACAGCGCGCTGTGGGCCCGGGAGCGCGATCGCCTGCGACAAGACGTGCTCGAACATCTTGGATGGCGCTTTCACCGGATTTGGAGCACCGACTGGTTCTACAACCGTCGTGCGGAGATCGAACGGTTGCGCGTCGCTCTTAACGCCGCGCGCGAGATCGCCGAGGCCGGCGTGAGAATCGACGGCGCAAACCGGGCACGACCGACCGCGGCCGTCGAGATGGCTGCTCCCACCTTTGAGGTTCCCGAGGTCGTCGCGAGGCAGATGCCCGCTTATCAGCGTGCGCATTTCCCGGTGAACAGCCGACAGGAACCTCATGAGGTTGATGTCTCGATGCTGGCCGATCTGGCCAAGCGCATCGTGGCAGCCGAGGGGCCGATCCATCTTGAGGAGGCCGCGCGGCGCCTCGCAGCATGCTTCGGCAAGGAGAAGGCCGGTTCCCGTATTCTGACGGCGACACGTTCGGCGCTGGTTCAAGCACAGTCGCGCGATCAAGATATCCTCTCCGACGAAGACTTCTGGTTCACACGAGAGCACTCAGACGCGCCGCCGGTCAGAGACCGGTCCGCCGAGAGCGGAGCGACCTTGAAATCCATGAGCATCTCGATGCTTGAGATCAACGCGGCGCTGAGGATTGCTCGGGATGACAACGCCGGTGGCTCTGACACGGATTTGATCCGTACCGCAGCGAGATTGCTCGGGTTCCGTCGCGTGGGCTCTGACTTGCAGGCGCGCCTTGCGGCCGGGCTTTCGACAATTGGTTAAGCTTCATCGAGGAATAGATGTAGAAGTAGCGCGCTTCGCCGAGCCTGTATAGAGCAGTGAATGGCAATCCTGAAAAACAATCAAAACGGTGTACGACCGAACTCCGGCTGAAACGCGGAGGATTAGTCGAACCTCAGTCGTGTAAGACAGCTTAATGGTGCCAAGAGAGGGGCGGAACCTGACTACTTTTCGGCACATTGGCCTATGGCGCGAGGATCGGATCATAGATCTGGAGTACGCATCATCGTCGCAAGCTGGCCCATAAACGGTCGGTCGACAGGATCGTATGGATCGTTGAGAATCTAATGACTTCGCGAAGATATCCTCGCTATGTATGTGTCGGCATATACGAATACGGCGACCAATGTGCGTACTTAGTAGCAGCTGTGAAGGAGATCGGTCAGTCAGTGACTCGGTCTGAGAGAGCCAGGAAGAGTTCTCGCAATAGCACGATTGTCGAACGCTTCTTACCGGGAGTCGTCGGACCGTCGTTCATTGCAGTTCTTACGAACGGCGGCTGTCAGACAGGTACGACTGCCTCTTCTCGACCCATTTTGCCCCTCAACCCGGCGCGACCTCTTCTTTGTTTCACAGTCAGTGAGGCGTCTCGTCACTTTTTGCCCCGTACACAACTGTCGATGTAATCAGCCCACTCCTGCATTAATCGGCGGCGATCGTCATCGAAGGTTGTTCGGTCATAGGCCTTCTGCACGTCGCCGCGTTTCGCGTGGGCCAACTGCGCTTCAAGCACGTCGATATCGATGCCCAGCCGCTCGCGCCCGACGGTGCGGAGCATGCCCCGAAAGCCGTGGGTTGCGTGCTTGCCCTGAAACCCCATATCGCGCAGCGCCTTGCTGAGAGCGTCGCGGTGCAGGTGTGGTGTTTTCTGCTTGGCCGGCGAAGGAAAAACATAGATGCTGTCGCCCGTGATTGCTTTGAGTTCGTTCAGAACAACTAGCGCTTGCCGGGGAAGTGGAACGATGTGGTCATGCTGCATCTTCATGCGTTCACCGGGAATATGCCATTCGGCCGCGTCGAGATCGATTTCGCTCCGAGGGGCCGATGCGATGACGCCGGGTCGCAACCCGGTCAGCATCGCGAGCTTCAGCGCGGCGCGAGTGATGGGGGACGAGTAGGCGTTGATGGCCTTCACGAGCGGGCCAATGTCGGCCGGCTTCGTGATCGCGGGAATGTGACCTTTTTTGTGCCGAGGAAGGACGCCTCGCAGCGCCAGCGGCAGTCCGTCTTCGCGCAGGTCATTGTGGATGGCGTAACTTACGATACCGCCAACGTACTGACGGGCCTTCGATGCAAGGTTGGGCGCTTTCGCCGCGATGGTCTCAAGAATGGGTTTGACCTGCGCGGTGGACAACGTCGAGATCGACTTGTTACGTAGCGCCGGCGTCAGATACTCGCGCAGGACAAATTCGGCCTTGCGGTAGGTTTCATCTGCCCACTCTTTGCGCTTGAATTCAAGCCATGCCTTGGCAACGAGATGGAAGGCCCCGTCGGCGGCGCGCTTTCGCGCGGCGACGTCGGCACGCCGTTGTTCAACCGGGTCGGTTCCCTCGCGTACGAGATCGCGAGCGGTGGCGGCGAGACGCCGCGCTTCGGTCAAGCCGACATCGGGATAGGGACCAAGGCTCAGGAAGTTTTCTTTCCCGGTACCGGGACGGCGATATCGGAGCAACCAGGTCTTCGCGCCGTTCGGACGTATACGCAGGGAAAGGCCCTGGCCATCCGACAGGAGATAGGGCTTTGGCCTCGTTTTGGCGTTGCGAAACGCCACTTCCGACTTCGGTTCGACGTATCTGGGCATGGCGTTGCCCCCGAAACTGGTATACGCACCAGTATACGTAAAAATGCCGGATGTTACTGGACCGCATCGGAACGCAAAAGACAAATAACCCCGCAGGCTCAAGGCTTTACGGGGTTTCTCGAACTTCCTCGGATTGCTCCGGACTACTCGTTGGTGCCCAAGAGAGGACTCGAACCTTCGTCGCATGACCACTAGGATTTGAAAAGTGCGTCTACCAATTCGGCTATTCGGGAAGGCCGCATATTGTGCGAACATGCTTTCGAACAAGCGCGAAGAACCGAAGAACGGTCAATGACGAAATTGGTATCGCAAGCAAAGCGGATGTGACTTCGCCCTTTGCGACTGGCACGTGAATTTGGCGACCACTAGGGAACTTGACCAAAGGGTCCGGCGGACCGAGATTCTCGGGCGATTCATGTTGCCGGTGATGCCAGACATTGCCGAAGACTCTCAAACTTGCCCGCATCCGGAGTGGGGGTAAAGTGGGGGTACAGCGACTAATTCAGGATGCCGGCTTGGCGAGACGCAATGTAAGCCATTGATTTTTATATGTATCTATTGGAAGAATTTGGGCTTCATACCTTCAGGGTATGAAAACAGTCGGAACGGGTGTTGGACTTCATAGCCCGTTTATTTCTACCATGTGTCTTCCAGGAGGAAGCGCATGTCGGCAACAACGGTAAAAATTGAAAGCGTCGAGACGCTTCTCGTCGATGTTCCCACGATCCGTCCGCATCGCCTGTCAGTTGCAACAATGAACTGTCAGACGCTGGTGCTGGTCCGGATTCACTGCTCGGATGGCTTCAGCGGCGTAGGCGAGGGCACGACCATCGGCGGTCTTGCATACGGCGAGGAGAGCCCCGAAAGCATCAAGATCAATATCGATACCTACTTCGCACCCTTGCTCAAAGGGCTGGATGCAACGCGGCCCGGTGCGGCCATGGCGAAGCTGCGCACACTATTCCAGGGCAATCGTTTTGCGAAATGCGCGGTGGAAACGGCGCTCTTCGACGCCCACGCCCAGCGGATCGGCGTACCGCTTTCCGAGTTGTTTGGCGGTCGCGTGACGGACTCGGTTGAAGTGGCATGGACGCTTGCGAGCGGCGACACGCGGCGCGATATTGATGAAGCAGAACAGATGCTGGATCTGCGGCGGCATCGCGTGTTCAAGCTGAAGATCGGTTCGCGCACGGTGGCCGACGATGTCGCGCATGTCGTGGCGATCAAGCAGGCACTCGGCGAGCGCGGCGATGTGCGGGTGGACGTGAATCAGGCGTGGAGCGAGTCGGACACTATCTGGGCGTTGCCGCGATTCGCCGACGCCGGCGTAAGCCTCGTCGAGCAACCGATATCAGCCGCGAACCACGCAGGTCTCAAGCGCCTCACTAACCTCGCCCGCGTGCCGATCATGGCCGACGAAGCACTACATGGTCCCGCCGATGCATTCGCGCTGGCAAGCAACCAATCCGCCGACGTCTTCGCCGTCAAGATAGCCCAGTCCGGTGGACTGCTGGGTGCGGCAAGCGTCGCATCGATCGCGCTTGCAGCCCATATCGACCTGTATGGCGGCACGATGCTGGAGGGGGCGGTCGGCACGATTGCCTCGGCGCAACTCTTCAGTACGTTCGGCTCGTTGAAGTGGGGCACGGAGTTGTTCGGTCCGCTCTTGCTGACCGAGCAGATCCTCACGGAGCCCCTGCGTTATGAAGACTTTTCCTTGCACCTGCCGCAAGGCCCGGGACTGGGCATCACGCTCGACTGGGAGCGTATCGAACGGCTGCGGCGCGGCCCACACTGACTTACACCGACCCCATACAACACACGGAGACAAACATGAACCGCCAAGCCATCGACGCGTTGCTCAAGACCATTAACGAGAGCGCCACCAGCGAGGGCAATCCTCGCACGAAGGCGATCGTGAACCGCATTGTGCAGGACCTGTTTTATACAATTGAAGATCTCGATGTGCAGCCCGATGAGTTCTGGACCGCGCTCAACTATCTTGGCGAAGCGGGCAAGAGCGGCGAGCTTGGGCTGCTCGCTGCGGGTCTTGGCTTCGAGCATTTCCTCGACTTGCGTCTGGACGAGGCGGAAGCGAAGGCGGGGATAGAAGGCGGTACGCCGCGCACGATCGAAGGACCGTTGTATGTAGCGGGCGCGCCGGAATCAGTGGGGCATGCGCGTCTGGACGACGGCACCGATCCGGGCGAGACGCTCGTCATGCGCGGGCGGGTGGTGGGTGAGGACGGCAAGCCGCTGAAGGACGCGCTGGTGGAGGTGTGGCACGCAAATCATCTGGGCAACTACTCATACTTCGACCCGTCGCAAGCGGCGTTCAATCTGCGTCGAACCATCCGCACGGACGGCGCCGGTAACTATAGCTTTACGAGCGTCGTGCCAGTTGGATACAGCGTGCCGCCTGCGGGCAAGACGCAGCAACTGCTCGATCAGTTGGGACGGCATGGTCATCGTCCGGCGCATATTCACTTCTTTGTCTCGGCGCCGGGTTATCGCAAGCTGACTACGCAGATCAATATCGACGGAGATCCGTATCTGTGGGATGACTTCGCGTTTGCTACGCGTGACGGTCTTGTGCCCGCACTGAAGAAGGCGGAGGGAGCCGAGGGGAAACCGTATGGTGTTGAAGGACAGTTCGCGCTGATCGATTTTGACTTCACGCTGTTCAAGCAACGTGACAACGTGCAGAGCACGGAAGTGGAACGCGTGCGTGCCGGAGCGTAATATTAACTACGAAAGCGGCCCGGGCTTTGCCCGGGCCATCGCTTGACAAAGCGACGCTCGAACAGCTAAGCATTGAATTTATTCCGCGCTAGCCAAAATAAATTGGCGGGAGCCAGCGGCCACGTTTGCTGACGCCAGGGCGGGAGACATCGAAGCCGGGGAGGTTTCGCGACTGAACAGCGGAGCGGCCTCGCCTGAGGAGATCTGCTTGCCGAGAGCCGTCAGGTCGACACCGTCAGGCTGACCGATCAGCGCATAGCCGAGTTCGGCCTGCCGCCAGGTGACGACCGTCATGGAGGCAACGCGCTGATCGGCGACCGCCGCATCGGGCTTGACCTCTTTCATCACGCACAGCGCAATGGGCGCGCCTTTCTCGGGCAAGTAGACAATCTGGACGAGCGGTTTGTTGTTGAATCGCAGACGCTGGACGCGCTTGAAGGTGAGTCCGGCCGCACTCAGATCGGGAATGCGGAGCGCGAGACCATCATCCTGACGAATTTCCTTGACGGTCTTGATAGACAGATCGGCGTTGGTATCGACGTTCGCGAGTGTCTCGCGCGAATAGAGCTGCTGATAGCTGGCCGCCGCCATCACCCAAGGCGACACGCCCGTGCCGACCGATGCAAGCGAAGCGCCCGCATTCGATGCCAGACCTGCGCCGGTGCTTAGCCGAAGCACAAGGCCGCAGGCAAAAGCACCCGCCAGGAAGGCGACGCCGAGCCACGCCGGCGCAACGCGCAACCGCGAGCGTATGGATGAAGTGGACGCGCTCCCGGGAGCGCCGGGAACCACGGGATCATTGACGCTAACGTCAGGACTGACCTTCGGACCCGCACCTGGCTGCGCGGCTTTAGCCTTTGCAGCACGCGCCATTTCTTCGATCTTCGCGCTAAGGCTTGGCGGCACCGGCGGCAGCGTTTGCCCGGCGAACGCATCGCGATACGGCAGCCGCGAAGCCCGCAAAAGCGCAACGCGCTCGGCCACGTCGGCAGACGCGCGCAGTTCGCGCTCGACTTCCTCGCGTTCGTGCGGCGGCAGTTCGCCGTCCACGTAGGCCATCAGGAGGGTATCGTCCGATTTCATGAATAAGACTGAGCTTTGCTTTCGCTGATGATTGGATTTTCGCTTTTTCTCGTGCGCCGATTCAAGAGCCGGCGAAAATCGACGAGTCAAGCCTGTTACAAGTGTAGCCGCGTTTCGTCGACGAGCAACGCATTGTGCGTTTCGCGCAACCGGACGTGGTTCGATTGACTAAGCATTCCGCTTACGCAAAATCAACAGCGCGCAGCGCTTGCGGCGGATTCTTGGCGAAAACGCGCGGCTTAGGGATTAAGGCTCGGGACTTAGCGCCTAAGCCTTAAGCCCGCTAGCGCCTATCCCGCTAGCGCCATTAAAACCGACGTCGCATTGCTGAATAACTGATCCACCTCGCGGTTCGAAATGCGCTTGCCAAGCGCGTCCAGGTCAACACCTTCGGTCTTGCCGATCAACGCATAGCTAAGTTCCGCTTGCCGCCATGTGACCACGTGCATGGTGTCCACCACCTGTGCGGCGACCGCTTGATCCGGTTTGACGTCCTTCATCACGCATAGCGCGATAGGCGGTCCTTTCTCAGGCAGATAAACAATCTGCACGAGCGGCTTGTGATTGAACACCAAGCGTTGCACGGACTTGAAGGTCAGGCTGGCGCTGCGTAAATCGGGGATACGCAGCGCGAGTCCGTCGTCACGATGAATATCTGCGACTGTTTTTGACGACGCTTCGGGATTGTCTTCGACGTAAGCCAGCGTATCGCGTGTGTAAAGCTTCTGGTAGCCAACGGCCGCGGCGACCCATGGCGACAGGTTGCCGGCGTTCGCCATCGCGGCGCTGCCCGAACCCGGTGCACCCGTATTCAGAAGAGGCCCGAGCCGTAGAAATAGCCCTCCGCAAAACGCGCCCGCGACGCACGCAGCCGCCAGCCACGTGGGCATCGAGCGCAAACGCGAGCGAACCGGTGCCGCGGTGATAGCTACGGACGGTGTCGGAACCGAAGAGTCGTTGGCACCCTGAGCCGCGCTTTTATTGCTATGCGCGCGGGCCATTGCTTCGATCTTCCGCGTCAGTGAATCCGGAACCGGCGGCAATTTTTGCGTAGCGAACGCTTGCTTGTAGTCAAGACGCGACGCTCGGAGCAGTGCTACGAGCTCCGCCGCTTCGGTGGACGCGCGGATGTGCTCCTCGACTTCCAGGCACTCGTCGGGCGGCAGTTCTCCGTCTACGTAAGCCATCAACAAAAGGTCATCGGTTTTCATGCGATGGAGTCCTTTCGCGTCACCGAAGCCTTGGGCTTAGGACCATGCGTGCCGAACAGTGCGCCCACGGCCTGCCGCGCGCGCGACAGACGACTCATGACGGTGCCGATGGGTACCTCCAGAACCTCGGCAGCTTCCTGATAACTCAAGCCTTCGACCGCGACCAGCAGCATGACCACACGCTGCGCTTCGGGCAGCCGTTCAACGGCGCTGATGATCTGGCCGTGCATGAGCTGAGCTTCCGGACCCTTGTCGACCGGGTCGGCGACGTTTTCCAGGAAGTCGTCGTCCCATTCCATGCTGGAGCGCTTGCGTACGCTGCGCGCTCGCAATTCATTGATCCAGGTGGAGTGGACAATCGAAAACATCCAGCTTAACGGGGATGTATCGGGCTGCAATTGATGCGCGCGTTCGAGCGCCCGCACGCATGCTCGCTGGACGAGATCCTCGGCGTCGTGCCGGTCACCCGAAATGCGAAGCGCGAATGCCCACAGTCGCGGCAGCATATCGGGAAGCATGCCTGGTAAGTCTGCGCCGTTCATCGAACGAATGTCTCCGGTGGTCCCAGTGTTTAGTCAACTGCTGCTGACCGCGTGCATGTCGCGTCGCTTTAACCTCCTAGTTTAGCGCGAGGCGGTGTATTGCGCTGGAGCTGGCAGCGGGAAGCGGATGCGCAAGTCGCTAGCGAGGGGCGCAAGCGCTAAGGCCACAATATTTCGCCCTGAGACAGGACGCCCTCAGCGTCCCCTAAGCTTAGTGTTCTAGACTCGCGCGCAGCGACCCAGGGTTCGCTTGGCGACACGGCCCGAATCCCTAAGCGCAAGTTCGCCGCCTTTGGTCTTTAGCGGCAAATACCTTTTATTTCTACGCCAGGGCCGCTGCGAGCGATGAATAACATCCCACCCGAGTCCCGGTCCGACCTGTGGTCCGATTGGCTTTTGCACACGCGTCACGCCGGCGATCCGGAGCAGGAACGCGCTATCCGTGCCGCGATAGAACCCTACGCCGATCGCGTGATCAATGGCGCACGGCTAGCTCCTGGAATGGTCATGGCCGACATCGGCGCCGGGGATGGTCTTGTTGCGTTGCGCGCCATCGATCGCATTGGTCCATCGCTTCGCGTGCTCCTTACCGATATTTCCGTCCCGTTGCTCAGGCATGCCGAAGCGCTCGCGATTCAACATGGCGTCTACGAGCAATGCACTTTTATTAATTGTTCGGCCGAGGCGCTAACAGGTATCGAAGACACGTCTGTCGATGTCGTGACCACTCGCGCAGTGCTCGCCTACGTGCCGGACAAGATGGCCGCATTGCGGGAGTTCCACCGCATTCTTAAACCGGGCGGGCGTTTTTCCATTGCCGAGCCCATCTTTCGCGACGATGCGTTCGAAGCGAGCTCCCTGAAGATAATGGTCGACTCGCTGCCGGCGGGATCCGATGACCGTTTTTTTCCATTTTTGCATCGATGGAAAGCTGCGCAGTTTCCTGACACTGAGGAGAAGATCGCCAGGAGCCCGATCACGAATTTTGGCGAGCGCGATCTGGTCCGCTTTGCGCTTGACGCCGGTTTCGTCGAAATTCACCTGGAATTTCATATCGATGTGCGGCCGGCCATGGTGCCGTCCTGGGACGTGTTTCTTGGCTATTCGCCGCATCCGTGGGCGCCGCCGCTTAGCGTGATTCTCGCTGAGCAATTCACCGCGGAAGAACGGCAATGGTTCGAGCACATTTTTCGCCCACGGGTCGAAGCGCGCCAGTTCGTCACCGCGGACCGGGTCGCCTACCTTACTGCGCAGAAGCCGTTTGCATGAGTTCGACGGGACGTATCCGAATGGTGCTTTCGTAAGCCGATCCGTCCGAGAGAGGAGGCGCTAGTCCGGAAAACAGTTGAGTTAAACGGATGTCTGGTTTATAAATGCGAATGAATCTCATTCTCCATCTAAAATCACGTCCTGAACTCTTTTTCTTCCGCCAATGAACCGCTCCTTCACGATCCCACCCGTGTTACCCATCCGTGACCGCTTCCTGAAGCACGCTCGCAGAATGCCCCCGCTCGTGCTGCTGGCGGCTTTGTTGCATGCGCCGGTTGTCCCTGCCCAGCAGGCCGCCGGCGAGCAGGTGACGGCGCAGAAAAAGGTGCTTTACGTCACCCGGCTTAAACACAAGGATCGGGAAATCGATGACAAGGTCCGCGAGCATCTGGAGAAGCGCGGCATGATCGTGACCATGGTCGATGAAAGCGCGCCTGCAACAGCGACTGAGGGCGAAGATCTGGTGGTCATCTCGTCGGTCGTCAGCGCCCGCGACATGACGGGAACGTCTTACAAGAACGTGAACGTCCCCTTGGTCACGTGGGAGGCGGACTTGTTCGACTCACTGCGTTTGACGGGCGCGAAGAAAGGTGAGGATTTCGGCGAGGTCGAGAAGGAGCATTACATCAACGTCGTTAATGCGCCTAGCCCACTAGCGGGCGGCTTGGCCGCAGGAAAACGCTGGGTCTATCCACGCGACGACGAGATGGGCTGGGGCAAACCAGCGCCCGGTGCAACGATCATCGCGACCATTCCCGGCGAGCCGCAACACGCGGTCGTGTTCGCTTATGAAAAGGGGGCGACGATGGACTATGACTTCATTGCTCCGGCGCGCAGGGTCGGGCTGTTCCTGGGCAATCGCGCGTTCGACAAATTGAGTCCCGATGGCTCAGCGTTATTCGATGCCGCTATCGATTGGGCGATATCCGGCAACCACGGTTGATCGCACGGTATTCAAAGGCCGTGTGCTTCCAGCCGCGCCGCGTACCAGCGCGAGAATCGTTCGAGATACGACTCGGTGAACGGCGAGAAAGGTCCGGGCCTGTAACCCGGGTCCTGCGTACCCTGGTGATTGATCTCGACGAGACGGGCATCCTGCGCATTGGTCGCCTGCCACACTTCGATGAGATTCGACAGTGAGTAGTCAACGCCCTCGATTGCATCCTCGTGAACGAGCCACTTGGTTCGTACCAGCGTCCGATCGGGCGCAAGCGGTATGAGGTAGGAAACGACCGCGTGGTCGCTCATGAAGTGCGACCACGAGCTGTGCGTCCACAGATGCGTATCGCCGAGATCGCGGCGCGTGTTGTTGCCGAGAAGCTTCGTGCTGGCGACCTTCGTGTTCATTGTTTGTGACTCGCCGTTGCCGGCAATGACGAGGCGCTGCGTTCGGAATAGCGTTGCTATGTTATCCATCTGCTCAACGCTCGAGCTTAGCAGCCCATCCTTTTCCCAACTCTTTAACGAAGCCGCATTGAGCGCACGATATTCGTCGAGCGCGCGCTCGGACTCCTCACTCAACCCGTCGGGGCAGAAGCCGAAATCTTCAGCCAGGAACGATACGGTGAGCTCGGGGTGCGTCGCGCCGCAGTGATAACACTCCCTATTGTTTTCGATTGCCAGCTTCCAGTTGCCGTTTTCAATAAGATCGGTTTCGAAGGCAATTTTTGTGCGGGACAGGTCGTACGGTTCGAGGCGCGGCGTCATGGTCTCGTCGAACACGGCAATGTCCGCGGGCGCGTCATCGCTCAGGCACACAAAGATCAAGCCACCGACTACGCGCGTACGGACAGGCATCAGGCTGCGGCATGTGCGGTCAAAATCCTGTCCCATATGCGCGGCATGTTTCAGGCCGCCATCGAGGCCATAGGTCCACTGATGGTAAGGGCAGACGAGCAAACCGACCGATCCCTTGCCCGGCTCCCGCAAGCGCGCGCCGCGATGACGGCACACGTTACGGTAAGCGCGAATGACCTTGTCGTCGTCGCGGACAATGATGATCGAGGCCCGGCCTATATCGACAGTCGAGATGTCGCCCGGCTCGCGTACATCGGCCGATACACCAACCATGATCCAGTGTTTGTGGAAGAAGATATCAACGTCGTTTTCAAAGACATCCTGCCGGCCAAACAGGGCGCCGGGCATGCCGTGACCTAAAGCCCGACTGCGAAACAAAGCGCCGTGCGTAGTGCCATTGATGCTCGACATCCACTGGTCCTTATCAGATTCTCTACGTTGACTGGCACGACCTGAGTCGCGGAGTGAACCGAGTATCGATAGGCCAATTCGAGCCGTCAACGCGCTTTATTTTCTCGCTCGCATAACTATAGGTAATAGCAACAGCATGCGAGCCCGGCGTTCAGACTGTTAGCGCTTCACGCGACCGGCTCGTCGCGAAGCCACTCGATCACTGCATCCACCGCCGGCGTGACAGCGTGTCCATGCGGCACGACGGCGTAATACGCGTCGGTCATCTTGATGGAGGCATCGCCGAGCGGAACGAGGCGTCCCGAGGTCAGCAGGTCGCCCAGCATCCGCCGCCAGCCCAGCACAACCCCTTGTCCCTGCAGCGCGGCTTGAATGGCATCGGTATAGAGGCTGAAACGCAGCACGTAGTTCAGGCGGCTGCGCTTGATGCCCAATGTATCGAACCAGTCTTCCCAACCCATCCAGCCTTCGGAGGTGGAGTCGTACGCAATGAGCGGGGCATGGCTCAGGTCGTGCAGAGATTGAGGTTGGCTGTGCGCCTCGAGCCAGGACGGTGAACAGACGGGCACCACCTCTTCATTGAAGAGAAGGGTTGCGTGACCGTCGCGCCAGTTACCCGATCCGTAGCGAATGGCGATATCCACTTCGTTGTGACGCAGGTCCGCGGTGAACATCTGCGTGGTCAGGCGTAGTTTGAGCTGCGGCTGCAACCGCTTCAGCAGGGGCAGCCTGGGCAAGATGCGGAACTGTGAAAACGCGGCGGTCGCCAGGATTGCAAACTCCTGCTCCCGTGTATTACTGCTGAGGCTGTCGAAGGTGCCCGCGATCTTCTGGAGCGATTCCGATGTGACGAAAAACAGGTCTTCGCCTTCTTTCGTGAGCGCGATAGAGCGGTGCAGCCGATGAAACAACTGCAATTTCATGGCGTCTTCGAGGAACCGGATCTGCCGGCTGACAGCGGCCTGCGTAACGCCCAGTTCGTCGGCTGCCAGCGTGAAACTCTTGAGCCGCGCAACAGCTTCAAAGTCGACCAATGCGTTTAGCGAAGGAATCAGGCGACGGTAACCTTTCATTTCTCGCGCTTCCAGTTTTCTGCGGGACACGCTTGAGTTGCTCGCATGGCAACTTGCGTCCGGAGTGCTGGCGTTCATATTACCTGTTGTTATGCGAGAGTGAAAATAAAGTGCGTTGACCGCATAGTTTTGCCTACCGATACTCGCCGCGAGGTCACCGCTCTGACCCCGTTGGCCGATTAAAAAGCGCTTGCATTGAGCGAGCCCGAAAGCACCCCAATCCCACGCGTTGACACCCTGAGGAGAAGTTCAAGCATGAAGCCGTTCGACGATCAAGGGGACTTGCCTGACCTGCCGCTGCATACGAATCCGGATCGCCACTTGAACCGCCGCCAGTTTCTCCAGGGCGCCGCAGCGCTCGGCGCAGGCGCGGGGCTTGGCCTGATCCTCCCGGCCAGCGCGCTTGCCGCACCGCAGCCGAAGCGCGGTGGCCTGCTCAAGCTCGGCATGAGCGGGGGCAACACAACAGACTCCATCGATCCGACCCTGCTGCCCGACTGGGTGCCGCTCAATCAGGCGTACATGCTGATGAACGGCCTGGTTGAGATCGATGCAAAGATGCACGCGCAGCCCGAGTTGCTTGAAAGCTGGGAAGCGAAACCGGGCGCCGCCGAATGGATTCTCAAGGTGCGCAAGGGCGTTGTATTTCACAACGGTAAGACTCTCGACGCAGACGACGTGATCTATTCGATCAACCTGCATCGCGGCGATGCCTCGAAGTCGGCGATCAAGGCGAGTCTCGCCGACGTGACCGAGATCACGAAGATCGACCCGCTGCAGATCTCGATGAAGCTGAAAAGCGGCAATGCGGATCTGCCTTACCTGCTGTCCGACTATCACTTGCTAGTGGTGCCGAACGGCTTCAAGGACTGGAGCCACCCGATCGGCACGGGCCCCTTCGTGTTCGGCGAATTCACGCCGGGAGTGCGCTCGCTGTTCAAGCGCAATCCGAACTACTGGAAGGCCGATGCGGCGTATGTGGATGCGGTCGAGCTGATCGTGATCAACGACGCCACCGCTCGCACAAACGCGCTGATCTCCGGCCAGGTCCATGCAATCAACCGGGTCGACTTCAAGACTGTAGACCTGCTCAAGCGCAGCCCGACGGTCAACATCGTGCGCTCGTCCGGCGGTCAGCATTTCACGTTCTTGATGGATTGCGCGACGGCTCCGTTCTCCGACAACAACGTGCGGCTCGCCGTCAAATACGGCATCGATCGTCAGAAGCAATTGACGACAATCTTGCGTGGCTACGGGTCGATCGGCAACGACCATCCGATTCCGAAGACCGACCGTTTCCACGCCGCGGATTTGCCGCAGCATGCGTACGATCCCGACAAGTCGAAGTTCTATCTGAAGAAGGCAGGGCTGTCGGAGTTGAAGATCGAGTTGTCTACGTCGGATGCCGCGTTCGCCGGTGCGGTGGATTCGGCTGCGCTGTTCCAAGGGGAATGCGCGCCTGCCGGCATCCAGCTTTCAATTCGGCGCCAGCCTGCCGACAGCTACTGGGACAAGGTGTGGATGCAGGCGCCTTTCTGCATGGGCTACTGGGGCGGACGGCCGACTGCGGACCAGATGCTCTCGACTGCGTACAAGTCAGACGCGAAGTGGAACGACACGCATTGGCGCGATCCGAAGTTCGACGCGTTGCTGCTGCAAGCGCGCGCCATGCTCGACGACACCAAGCGCCACGAGTTGTACCGCGAAATGCAGCTCATGGTGAGCGATAACGGCGGCGCGATGATTCCGCTTTTCGCCGACTATATCGACGCAACCAGCAGCAAGCTTCACGGCGCCACGCCGCATCCGCTGTTTAACTTCATGGGTGGCCGGCTCGCGGAACACGTCTGGCTGGAGTCGTAATGAAGCGTCTTGTTTTGCACCGGCTGCTGGCCGGTGTGCTGACACTGTGGCTCGTCTCGGTGCTGATCTTCGTGGGCACCGAGCTGTTGCCCGGTGACGTAGCGTCAGCCATTCTGGGGCAGTCGGCGACACCGGAAACGGTCGCGGCGCTGCGTGCATCGCTCGGTCTCGACCATCCGGCGCTTCAACGTTATGCGCAATGGCTTCTGCATTTCATCCATGGCGATCTCGGAACGTCGCTGACGAACGGGCGTCCGGTCGGTGAGGACCTGTTGCCACGGCTGTACAACACGCTGTTTCTCGCGGGTTACGCGGCGATCGTCGCGGTGCCACTGTCAGTGCTGGTCGGCATTGCTTCGGCGATCTGGCAAGACAGCGTATTCGATCGGGCGGCCAGCGTACTGTCGCTCGCGAGCGTATCGATGCCGGAATTTTTTGTCGGCTACATCCTGCTGCTCTTGCTCGCGGTCAAGTTTCCAGTGCTGCCGAGTCTGGCCTCCGTGTCGCCCGACATGGCGTTCTCCGAGCGTATCTACGCAACCACGTTGCCAACCCTGACCCTGCTGTTCGTCGTCGCCGCGCACATGCTGCGCACCACGCGAGCATCCGTGCTTGCCGTGATGGGCAGCGCGTACACCGAGACCGCGATCCTGAAGGGCTTGCCCAAGTGGTGGATCGTGGTGCGCCACGCGCTGCCCAATGCGCTCGCGCCGATCATCAACGCCGTGTCGTTCAACCTGGCTTATCTGATTGTCGGCGTCATCATGGTCGAGGTCGTGTTTGTTTATCCGGGTGTCGGGCAGTTGATGGTGGACGCGGTATCGAAGCGTGATCTGCCCGTGGTCCAGGCGTGCGGGATGCTTTTTGCAACGGCCTATGTTGGACTGAATACCGTCTCCGACGTGCTCGCAGTATGGGCAAATCCGCGCTTGCGGCATGCGAGGTAAGGGGCAATGAAAGTGTTCGGCAAGCAGATGCCCATGAGCGCCGCGATTGGCATGGCGATTGTCGCGGTGATCGCCGTGGCCTCGCTGGGCGCGCCGCTTATCGCGCCGCACGGAGAGACTGAGACCGTCGGCGACATATGGATGATGCCGGGCGCGGGTCACTGGCTAGGCACTGACAGCATCGGGCGCGACATGCTTTCGCGGCTGCTGTATGGCGGGCGCACGACGCTCGGCCTCGCACTCGCGATCACGTTGCTGTCGTTCTCGCTCGGCATTGTCACGGGATTTTCGGCGGCAGTGCTGGGACGCAAGGTCGATCATGTGCTGTCGCGCATCGTCGACACGCTCATGGCGATGCCGGTGCTGATCTTCGCGCTGATGATCCTGTCGGTGCTGGGCACGTCGATGCCGGTGCTGATCGGGACGATCGCGATTCTCGATTCAACGCGCGTGTTCAGGCTCGCCCGGCTCGTCGCACAGGGGATCGCCGTGCAGGAATATGTAGAAGCGGCGCGGCTGCGTGGAGAGGGGCTCGCGTGGATCATCCGCCGCGAGATACTCCCTAACGCAGTGCCTCCACTGCTCGCGGAGTTCGGCATGCGCTTCGGATTCACGATCCTGTTCGTGGCCGGCTTGAGCTTCCTCGGGCTGGGCATCCAGCCGCCGTACGCCGACTGGGGCGGCATGGTCCGAGACAACGCGCAGGTGATCAATTTCGGCGGCATCGCGCCACTTGTCCCGGCTGCGGCGATTGCGCTGCTGACTGTAGGCATCAATCTGGTCGTCGACTGGCTGCTGTCGGTGCGGGCGGTCGGACAGGCGGGGGCAATTGCATGAATCCAGTCTTGAGGATGCGTGCGTTGCGCGTGGAGGCGCCCAATGGCCAGGTGCTGGTCGACAACGTCGACGTGACGCTCGCGCAAGGAGAAGTGCTCGGGTTGATCGGCGAGTCCGGTGCGGGTAAATCGACCATCGGACTGGCGGCGCTCGGTTATGCGCGGGGCCGCTGCCGGATCACCGGTGGCGAAGTGTTGCTGGACGGCGAGAATATTCTGGGCGTAACGCCTCAACGGCAGCGTGCACTACGCGCTACCAAGGTCGCTTATGTGGCGCAAAGCGCGGCCGCTGCATTCAACCCGGCGCTGACTATCGGCGAGCAGGTTTGCGAAGGGCCGCTGCGGCATGGATTGATGAGCCGCGACGAAGCGCAGAAGTGGGCGCGCGAGTTGTTTGCGTCACTCGATCTGCCGGACCCGGACGCCTTCGGGCAACGTTATCCGCATCAGGTCTCCGGCGGGCAATTGCAACGTGCGATGGTCGCCATGGCGATGTCGTGCAAGCCATCAATCCTTGTGCTTGACGAGCCAACTACGGCGCTCGATGTCACCACGCAGATAGAGGTGCTGGTCGTGTTGCGCAGGATCGTGCGTGAGTTCGGCGCGGCAGCGCTTTACATCTCGCACGATCTGGCAGTGGTCGCGCAGGTCGCGGACAAGATCATGGTGTTGCGCAGCGGGCGGATGGTCGAGGAGGGTACGACGGACGCAGTGCTGAACGCGCCGCGTGAGGAATACACCCAGCGTCTGGTCGCTGAGCGCAGCGTGACCGGCATGTTGCGCGCCGGTCCTCCTCATGCGACCGAGCCGCTGCTTAGTATCGAAGGACTGAATGCCGGTTATCACGGCAAGGCGATCGTGTGTGACGTCGCGCTAACGCTCGCACGCGGTGAAACACTGGCGCTCGTTGGCGAATCCGGCAGCGGCAAGAGCACGGTTGCACGATCGATCGTGGGGCTCATCGAGCAGCAGAGCGGCACGTTGCGCTTCGACGGCGCTCTGCTGCCGCATCGCCTGGCCGAACGCTCACGTGAACTGAAGCGACGCATCCAACTTGTCTATCAGTCACCCGATGTCGCACTCAATCCGATGCACACCGTCGGGGAGATCATCGGCCGTCCGGTGGAATTTTATTTCGGCATCCATAAGGATAAGGTTCGTGACCGTGTGCTGGAACTACTGCGCCTGACTGAACTACCGGAAACGTTCATCGACCGGAAGCCGACTGAGTTATCCGGCGGGCAGAAGCAGCGCGTTTGTATTGCGCGCGCACTGGCGGCACAACCCGATCTGGTGATTTGCGACGAGGTCACGTCCGCCCTCGATCCGCTGGTCGCGGACGGGATTCTTTCGTTGCTGGAGTCCCTGCAAAAACGCATCGGGCTGTCGTACCTTTTTATTACCCACGATCTCGGCACGGTAAGGCGCATTGCGCAGCGCGTCGCGGTGATGCTGCGTGGCGAAGTCATCGCGCAAGGCGCCACGGCCGATGTGTTCAATGCGCCGAGCCATCCCTATACAAAGCGACTGCTGTCATCGGTTCCCGAACTGCGGATCGGATGGCTCGACGAAAACCTCTTGCACAGCGCACGGCCGGCTGAATCGAAGACGTTCACGGGAGAGTTGAAGTATGCAGCGGAACAATGAGCAGGCGGGACGGGTGCGGGTAATCGAGCACCTTTGGATTCCGCTTGCGGACGGGACACGGCTCGCAGCGCGCATCTGGTTGCCGGACGATGCCGGGACCGACGCAGCACCCGTGCCCGCCATCCTCGAATACATTCCGTATCGCAAGCGTGACGGCACTCGATCGCGCGACGAGCCGATGCATCACTACTTCGCATCGGAAGGGTTCGCCGCAGTGCGCGTCGATATGCGCGGCAGCGGCGAGTCGGATGGGTTGATGGCGGATGAATACGTACTGCAAGAGCAGGACGACGCGCTCGAGGTCATCGAATGGATCGCGCGGCAGCGGTGGTGCAGCGGAGCGGTCGGCTTGATGGGTAAATCGTGGGGAGGCTTCAACGCGTTGCAGGTCGCCGCGCGCAGGCCGCCCGCATTGAAGGCGATCATCACCGTCTATTCAACCGACGATCGCTACGCAGACGATATCCACTACAAAGGCGGTTGCCTGCTCAACGACAACCTGTGGTGGGGCAGCATCATGCTCGCCTATCAGGGCCGTCCGCCGGACCCTTTATTGTATGGAGAAGAATGGCGTGCTGCGTGGATCGAGCGGCTCGACACGCTGCCGTTCTTTCCCGCGCTATGGATGGAGCATCCGCACCGTGACGACTACTGGCGTCATGGTTCGATATGCGAGGACTGGTCCGCTATCCAGTGCCCGGTGTTCGCGATAGGCGGCTGGGCTGACAGTTATACGAACGCCGTATTCCGCCTGGTGGACGGCTTGCAGGTGCCCAGGCAAGGTCTGATCGGACCTTGGGCGCATATCTATCCGCATGACGGCATACCCGGACCTGCAGTCGGTTTTCTGCAGGAAGCCGTGGAGTGGTGGAACCGATGGCTGCGCACTGACGGCCCGCATGATGCGCCGGACCGCCCGGCGCTGCGCGTATGGATGGAGACACCGCGCGCTCCGCAGACGACCTACGCCACGACACCCGGCAGATGGATCTCCGAAACAGCATGGCCAAGTCCCGCGGTCTCGATGCAGCCCCTGTATCTGGGCGACGGTACCTTGACACGCACAGCGCCCGACACTGCGACGCGGGTGCTCATTCATACGCCGCAAGGACACGGTGTGGCTGCCGGCGAATGGATGGGAACGGGCGTGGCAGGTGAGTCCCCCGCCGACCAGCGTATCGACGATGGCCTCGCACAAGTATTCGACAGCGCCCCGCTAACTGAACCATTAGCGCTGCTTGGCATGCCGGAACTCGAAGTGGATGTATCGAGTGACCGGCCGGTCGCCTACCTCTGCGCACGGCTCTCCGAAGTCATGCCGGACGGCGCGGTAACACGGGTTTGTTATGGCGTTTTCAACCTGACGCACCGTGACGGGTCAGCTGAACCTGCCGCGTTGACGCCGGGCGAACGGTATCGCGTGCGGCTGACACTCGATGCGTGCGCACATGAATTTGGAGCCGGCAACCGGATTCGATTGTCGTTGGCGACGACCTATTGGCCGCTGATCTGGCCCGCGCCGGAAGACGCGACGGTTGAAGTTACGCTCGGCAATACAGCGCTTCATTTGCCGGTACGTGAAGCGAAAGCGGACGAGCCGCCGCTCGAATTCCATGCCCCCGTGCGGGGTCCCGCGACACCCGCCGAGCAGGTACGTACAGGGAGCATGACGCGCACTTCGTCTTACGACCTGACAACGGGCGAATGGACGTACGTTACCGAAGGCATCGGCGGCCTCTTTGGGGAAGGCGTTCAGCGGTTCGCCGAGATCGATACAACCGTCGAGCACAACCTGAAGCGTGTTCTGAACATTCAAGGTAACGACCCGCTGAGCGCCCGCTATACGCTGACGCAATCGCTGCGCATGGGGCGCGAAGGGTGGGACATCCTTGTGCGCAGCGAAGTGCAGATGACCTCCGATAAAGAACGCTTTTATCTAAAAGGCACGTTACGCGCCGAAGAAAACGGGCAGATGGTGCGCGAGCGTAGCTGGGACGAAACGATCCCGCGCCTGCTGCTGTAATTGCCGCCATAGAACCGCGCATGTCCCTAACAACGTCTGAAGGCACCGTCATGACGAATGATCCGCTTCTGCAACCCTATCGGCTCAAGCACCTGACCTTGCGTAACCGGATCATGACAACATCGCATGAGCCGGCCTACGCAGAAGACGGATTGCCCAAGGAGCGCTATCGGGCGTATCACGTCGAGCGCGCCAAGGCTGGCATTGCGTTGACCATGACGGCTGGATCGGCGGCGGTATCGCGCGATAGTCCACCGGTATTCAATAACGTCCTGGTCTACAAGGATGAGGTCGTGCCCTGGATGAAGGAACTGGTCGACGAATGCCATGAGCACGGCGCGGCCGTGATGATTCAATTGACCCATCTAGGCAGGCGCACTCGCTGGGACAAAGGCGACTGGTTGCCTGCGATTTCACCGTCGCATAATCGCGAACCGTCCCACCGGGCCTTTCCCAAGAAGCTCGAAGACTGGGACATCGAGCGCATCATCCGGGACTATGCAGACGCGGCGGAACGAATGATGGCTGCCGGGCTCGATGGACTCGAGCTCGAGGCCTACGGTCATTTGATGGACCAGTTCTGGTCGCCTTTGACCAACACGCTGGACGCACCGTATGGCGGTTCCATCGATAACCGTCTTCGATTCACGTTCGAGGTACTCACGGCAATTCGCAAGCGCGTGGGCCCGGATTTTCTGGTCGGCGTGCGATACACAGCCGACGAGATGATCGAAGGCGGCTTGACGAAACAGGATGGTCTGCAGATTTCGCGCAAGCTAAAGGAAAGCGGCCTGGTGGATTTTCTCAACGTGATTCGCGGTCATCTGGATACGGATGCGGGACTCACCGACGTCATTCCGATTCAGGGCATGAAGAGTTCGCCGCATCTGGATTTTGCCGGGGAGATTCGCGAAGCAACCGCTTTCCCGACCTTCCATGCAGCCCGAATTTCCGATGTCCCTACCGCAAGGCACGCGATCGCCTCGGGAAAAATCGACATGGTGGGCATGACTCGCGCCCATATGACGGACCCGCATATCGTCCGGAAAATCATCGAAGGACGCGAGGACGATATTCGTCCGTGCGTCGGGGCGAATTACTGTCTTGACCGCATTTATCAGGGCGGCGCCGCTTTCTGTATTCACAACGCGGCGACGGGGCGTGAACTCACCATGCCCCACCATATTGCGCGTGCCGACATCCGGCGAAAGGTGGTGATCATCGGGGCAGGGCCGGCAGGACTCGAAGCCGCTCGCGTGGCCGGTGAGCGTGGGCATGATGTGGTCGTCCATGAAGCGGCGCATTATCCCGGAGGTCAGATCCGTCTGACCGCGCAAAGCCCGCGACGCAAGGAGATGATCGGCATCATCGACTGGCGCATGGCTCAGTGCGAGCGTTATGGCGTGCAGTTCAAATTCGACTCGTGGGCCGAATCCGATGCCGTTCTTGCGGAGAACCCAGACGTTGTGATCGTTGCGACCGGCGGCCTGCCGCACACGGACGTACTGAGCGCGGGTAACGATCTTGTCGTGTCGGCATGGGACATTATTTCAGGCGATGTCAAACCCGGATCGAACGTCCTGCTCTTCGATGACGCCGGTGACCATTCCGCCCTTCAGGCAGCAGAGGTGATCGCCCAAGCCGGTGGCAAGCTCGAGATCATGACGCCGGACAGGTCCTTCTCGCCTGAAGTGATGAGCATGAACCTGGTGCCATACATGCGCTCGCTACAGAAGCTCGATGTCACGTTCACGGTTACCTATCGGCTGGAGGCGGTTTATCGGGAGGGGAGTGAATTGGTGGCGGTGGTGGGAAGCGACTACGGCGGCATTCGCAAAGAGCAACGATATGACCAGGTCGTGGTGAATCACGGCACCATCCCCATGGATGACCTCTATTTCGACCTGAAGCCGCTATCGAGCAACCTGGGCGCCGTCGACTACGACCAGCTCATTGACGGCAAGGTACAGACGCGCAGTTCAAATGCCGAGGGTAAGTTTCAACTATTCAGAATTGGCGATGCTGTCTCGGCTCGCAATACGCACGCGGCTATCTACGATGCGCTGCGGCTGGTTAAAGATCTCTGAGGACCGGCTTCGCCCCGCGTTTCACGGGCCTTGATTTTGGCGGCACTCGCGCGGGGAGTTCGGACAGGCGCATCAGGTGGCGCAAGGCCATCATTGCGCCAATGGCTTCAAGTACACCGGCCGGCACCCACATGATCAGGCCGCCCAGGCTCTGGTCGAGCGTCGGCGGAACCGATGTGAACGCGCGGCCGCAAAGCGTAAAAACCGGATACAGGTCGTGCGACGAGAACGTGATGATCGCGCCGACCAGGATCTGTGGCGTCATCGTGATGACCGGCGACAGAACCCGCAAGCCCGGCCGGGTACGGCTTGGCGGATGGGGCCGATGATCGAGCAGCATCCACCAATACAGCAGGCCGCTCACCGCGACCGACCAGTTCATGAAGGTATAGATACGCCAGTCCAGCATCGCAACGAACTGTACGGATGGAATCAGCCAGAAGACAACCGAGATGACGAAGGCCGCGGAGATGAAGGCGGGGTTGAGCACGACGGCGGCTACGATGCGCACTGGCCGGCGATGCTGCCAACGTCGCAGCGCACTGCGCCATCGCAACGGCAGGCCGGCTCGAAGCGCGCTACCTGGATAGGCGGACATCAGGATCAGCGGAGCCAGATGGTGCAGCACCAGATGCTGTAGCCGATGTACAAAGAACTCATGCTCGGCGTAATAGTCGAGCCTTGTGTGAAGCGCTATGTAGAAGAACGCAAGGCCGACCCAAAACGCTATACGTCGGGCAACGCTGATATGAACACGCCGCGACCCTCGCGCAAACAGCACCGCTGCAACAACGAAAACTGCCACGAGCCCGAAAGAAGGCTCCCATGGGGCGAGCAGGTTTAGCAGAGACATGGCAGGTTAGAGAGGGTGAGGGAGGCTTGACGCGTGCGCGTCCTCGCCTCGGCGACTCGCATGTTAGCAGTTGGCTGGACGGATTGCTGGCGGGTAAAGCGAGGCTTTGCGGGCCCGCGGCAATCGCATGTTTTACGATTGGCTTCCTTGCGACGGTTTGCCGCAATCCTGCTCAGGGCGCTAACACCACCACCCCGATGCTTGCGCACACCACGAGAAACATGCCGGCTAACTGCATCGCGGTCATCGGCTGACGCAGCACGATGAAGCCGGCGAGCGCGCCGATCGCCGGCTCGACGCTCATCAGAATGCCAAACGAGGAGGCCGGCATATGCCGTAGCGCGATCATCTCGAGCGCGTACGGCAGTAAGGGCACAAGCAGCGCAAGACCGGCGGTCGCAGCCACCTGAGCGAGCGGTATGTGGCCACCGCTTTGCAGCAAGCCGAAGGGCATGGCGGCGATGGCTGCCGCGATCAGCGAGACAGACAAACCTTCAAGCCCGCTGAACATCGCGCCCGTCTTTTTCATCAGCACGATGTAGACGCCCCAGCCCGTTGCCGCGCCAAATGCTAGCAGGACGCCGAGCGGCTCCCCGACCCAACCCGCTCGATCCCGCGAAAGCAGTAGCACGCCCGCTAAGGCGAGCAGCGGCCAGATCAGAGCCCGCATGCGGCGCACGCCGATGGTGGCGACCGTGAGCGGCCCGAGAAAGTCGATAGCCACCGCCAGTCCCAATGGGATGCGCTGGATAGCGACGAAGAAGCATAGGGTCATGCCAGCCATCGCGACACCCAGTGAACCTGCTGCAAACCAGTGCGAGCGCGAGTAGGTGTGAATCTTCGGACGGACGATCAGAGCGAGCACGATCGCCGCCCAGGAGAGTCGGATCCACGTCGTGCTGAACGAGCCAAAGGTGTTCATTGTCGGCGCGGAAAGCGCCGCGCCGAACTGCACGCTTGACATCGACAATACGCATAACAGCGCCGCGTTTCCTGCCGTGCGGGCGGGCTTACGTCCGGCCGGCGAGGGGCTGGATCGCGGCGCAGAGCCAGAAGGCGGGGCCTCGGCCAGTGTCGTCTGTTTCATCGGGTCTCCTCGTGTCTTGTCTCGCGCAAAAGCCTGCCGTCAACTTACAAAACACCGACATTGCTTGAGTTTTTTAAGAACGGACATTCTGACGGGGAAGAACGTTGTTTGACATGTACAGAGTGGAGGTAGCTACCAACACAGTTGTCTTGACCTCCGGGCGCTGCCGGTGCGGGTGCCGCGACCGCTGTTGACTGGCCGTGCTCGCAGCCGTCGATCTGCACGAGTTCACCCAGGCACGAGCGTCGCGAGCGCGGCTGGTAAATCTTCGGCGGGCGCTGTCGGCGAGGCGTCCATAAGCCGGCATCGATCATCAACCGCCTGACGGTCTCCTTGGCCAGCTTCAAGTTTGACACTCGCGCAGTTTCTCGCACGCGAGCGTCGGACCGAAATCGGCGTAGCGGTCTCGGATCAAAATCAGCGCCCGGTACGCCGTTGCCTCATCGAGCTTTCGATTGCCCGGACGTCCTCGGGCAGCCGACCCAACGCCGGTCGCGCCAGCTTGTTTGTATCGAAGCACCAAGCGCTCGACCTGGCGCACCGCCCGGTGCAAACGCTCGGCACCAGCCCAGTCTTGGGCATCCTGTCCACGACAGCTTGAATCACTTTAAGACGGTCGAGTTCGCGCATGTTCAACGTCACCAGTTCGGTTGGCTGCATGGCGAGCTCCCATCGTTGGATCGGAAGCCCCCAGCATCGCACCAGCACCAAAACACGAGCGTTGCTCAATGCGCTATGAACATAACCTGCTCCATTGCCCGCCTTGGTAGGGTTTTTGTTCAGTTGACAATTGTAGATAATCTACTTAATTTAGTGTCACTGCACGACTTCTCCGACGTCCCTGAAATGGGGAAGTTGACAGGCGTCGGGTTTGTCGAAGATGCGAACCGAGCGTTCGCCAGGGGATCGCATTGCGTTTACCGGGTGCAGATAGCCGACGGTTGGTGGCGGCAAAGTAGCAAGCAAGGGAGCGCAGTATCGGGCACGCGCTTCACCTCCCGGGATCAATCCAGTGAACAGTACCGCGAAGAATCGCGGCCTGCTTTTTAGCAAAGGACAGGACATGTCAAAAGTTAATGTGTTGGTACGCGCCATGATGGCGGTCGCCCTTGCGGCGGCCATGATACCGAGCTACGGATCAACGCTCGATTCTGTCATCCAGTCGAAGAAGCTGCGCTGCGGTGTCATGCTGGATTCGCCGCCTGCCGGTTTCCGGACGCCGGATAACAAGCCGGACGGCTTTGATGTGGCGTATTGTCAGGATATGGCACAGGCGCTCGGCGCACAGGCGGAGATCGTCGACACGCCATCTCCCGACCGTATTCCCGCGCTGGTGTCGAATCGAATTGACGTCCTGGTGGCCTCAACGACGAACACAGCACAACGCGGAATTTCTGTGGCGTTCAGTCAACCGTATATCAACTACCTTACCGTTGTGCTTACCCGAAAAGGCACGAACATCCAGTCGTCCGGCAGTATGAAGGGACATCCGCTAGGAGGCGTCAACGGCACGTCAACGGAGCAGTTCATCAATAAGTCCATTGCACAGTGGAAGGATCCAAAGACGACCTATACGGGTTTCGGCTCGGATACCGAAGCATATCTCGCCCTTCAGCAAGGGAAAGTCGACGCAATCCTGGTGTCGGCGTCCACCGCCAACCTGCTGGTCAAGAGTGGCAAATTCCCGGCGTTCGTCATTGGCGCGACAGCCGACCTGGCCGATATGGACTCGATTGCGGTAAAGCGGGACGATTACCAGTTCCTGCAGTGGGTGAAGCTGTTCATCTGGAATCAGGTCTCATCGGGCAGGTATAAGGAGCTTTATAACAAGTACATTGCGCCCGGCGAGCCGGCGCCGCTCAGCCTCAAGAGTGTCGATTACTGAGCTAGCGATACAAACGCCATCAGGATCACGCCTTATTGGGAGTACATGTGTTTGGCTATACCTTTTACTGGTCTCTAGTGTGGGATGCATGGCCCCAACTGATGGCCGGGGCGTGGCTGACGATCGAGATCACGTGTCTCTCAGTGCTGTTTGGAACATTGCTGGCAATGCCGTTGTCGATCGTAAGACAAAATGCACGGGGAGTCGCCCGCGCGTTTTCAGCGTCATGGATCGAGGTGGCGAGAAATACGCCGACGCTGTTTCAGGTGTACATGATGTACTTCGGTGCCGGTGCGCTCGGCATCAACATCTCGAGCTTCTCTTCGGTGCTCATCGCACTGACATTCAACAACGCGGGCTACCTCGCAGAGATTTTTCGCGGGGGCCTGACCGCTGTTCCTCCTCAGCAGCTAAGGGCGGCCCGGTCACTGGGCATGAGTCAGTGGCAGGCATACCGGACCGTGATATTTCCGCAGGTTTTCCGGCACGTGATCCTGCCATTCACCAACCAGGCGGTATGGGCACTGTTGAATTCGTCACTGGGGATGCTCATCGGCCTGAGGGAACTGAGCGGTGCCGCCAATGCGGCCCAATCGGTGTCGTTCCGCAGCTTCGAATTTTTCATCGTGACTGCGGCAATCTATTACGTGCTTGCGAAAGCCACCGAGTTCGGATTAAGGCTTGTGTTTCGTCGTGCGTTGAGGACATAACATATGCAGTTTGTATTAATCGACCAAGGCTTTCATTGGAGCGACGCGCAGTTCCTACTCGTCGGAGCGGTCCATACCCTGATGGTTTCCATTCTTGCGGGGGCAATCGGGACGATCGGAGGAATCCTGCTTGGATGGCTTCGACACGCATCGTCAGGTATCCGAATCGTCACGGCGCCATACGTCGATATCACGCGCAGCGTTCCGCTGATCATCCAGCTGATTCTCGTCAACAGTGCGCTTTCGATGTCGGGAACCGGCTTCAGCACTTTCTGGTTGAGCATCATTGTCCTGAGCTCGTCCATGACCGTGGTTACGTCCGAAGTGGTCCGGGGCGCGCTGTCAACGGTGCCCTACGCCTATATCCGTGCGGCACGCTCGTTGGGCATCGGGTATTTTCAGACACTCATCCATATCTCTGCGCCGCTGGCGTTTCGCACGGGTCTCAGTGCGTGGATCGGGCTTCTGCTTGGCTTGACGAGAGATACCGCGCTCGTGAGCGTCGTCGGATACGTGGAGTTCATGAAATCGGCACAGATTCTCATATCCCGTACCAACGAGACCCTGCCGCTTCTGCTCGGCGTCGGGCTGTTCTATTTCGCGATCTGTTATCCCGTCTCGCGCTACAGCGCTCATTTGCAAAAAGGCCTCGCATCATGATCGAAATCCGTTCGGTCCACAAGAAGTTCGGAGACGTCGAAATCCTCAAAGGGATTGATCTGGACGTGAATAAAGGGGAACTGCTGTGCTTGCTGGGGGCCAGCGGGTCCGGGAAGTCGACACTGCTCCAGTGTATCAACGGGCTTGAGCCGATTCAGGGTGGATCCATCCTTGTCGATGGTATCGACGTTCACGCAAGAGACACCAACGTGAACAAGTTAAGGCAGAAGCTTGGGATCGTATTTCAGCAATACAACGCTTTTCCGCACCTCACCGCTCTCGAAAATGTCGCACTCGCGCTCCGGCTGGTTGCAAAACATAACCGTATCGATGCCAGCGTGATTGCGAAGAAGCACTTGGCGCATGTGGGTCTCGGCGACAAGGAGAACCTGTTCCCGTCCCGCTTGTCGGGTGGCCAGCAGCAACGTCTCGCTATTGCCCGCGCGCTTGCCATGGAACCTAGCTACATGCTGTTCGATGAGGTCACCTCGGCACTCGATCCTGAGCTGGTGGGAGAGGTACTCGACACGATGCGCCTGCTGAAATCGGAGGGCATGACGATGGTCGTAGTGACGCACGACATTTCATTCGCGCGCCAGTCGGGAGACCGCGTCGCCTTCCTCCATTCGGGGCGGGTTTGCGAAATCGGGACGGTGGCGGAGGTTCTTGAGAATCCTCGCGACGAGAGAACGCAGCGTTTCCTTCAGCGGGAATACAGAGCCTGAGCAGAGCCTGAAAGACAGTCAATAAATCGTAGCGGTTGGCGCGCCGGTTGCGTGCTCGCCGAGCAACATCCACTTGAACAAGCAAGGACTCCCATGATTTCGTTTGACCTCAAAAATCGCGCAGCACTGGTTACCGGCGCGGCGTCGGGTATCGGCCTGGAAACCGCAAAGCTTCTCGCGCGCTCCGGGGCCGCGCTGGCGGTCAACTTCCTTCCAGGTGATCCGCGTGGTCCGGAAGCCGTGAAGGCCATCCTGGCGGCCGGAGGCACCGCGATTGAGGCCCCTGGTGACGTTGGCAATGCGGATAGCGTCGAGGCGATGGTCAAAAAGGCCGTCGAGGAGCTGGGACGTCTTGATCTGCTGGTCAATAACGCGGGGGTACCGGGACTCACGAAGCCGATTCCGGTCACTGATCTCGACTCTATCAGCGAGGATCTCTGGTCGTTCATCATGAACACCAATCTGATGAGCGTGTTTCGGTGCTCAAAATTCGCTGCCGCAGCGCTGACGGAGGCGAAAGGCGCGATCGTGAACACGGCATCGATCGCAGGCTTCGGGTCAGTGAGCAGCAGTATCTGTTACAGCGCGTCGAAGGCTGGAGTGATCAATCTCACCAAAAACCTTTCCCGTGCACTCGCTCCGGACGTTCGCGTGAATGCCGTGGCGCCGGGCGTGGTGGAAAGCTCATGGGGGATAGGCTGGACGGAAGAGCATAGAAGTGAATCAATCGAAAAGACGCCTCTGAAGCGCTGGGCAACACCGGGCGACGTGGCGGAAACCATCGCCTACCTGGGATTCGGTGCGCGGATGATGACCGGTCAGACGGTGATTATCGACGGCGGTATTACCCTCTGATATTCAAAGCGCTTGCCGGGCCACCGGCATTGGCCGTTGCGTTAGCAGGGCGGCGGGAGGTGGCTGCGTAGGTAGATAAAGGGCTTGCCCATAGGTCTGAAGGTATTGGTGAACCAGGAAATTTCATTTGACGGATTGTAGATAATCTGCAATATTTAGGCATGTTCACACTCTATCGAGACAGGCCATGAGTACCGTCGATCTTCACAGCGACTTCCGTCAATGCATGCGCAGGCTGGCTGCGAGCGTCAGCGTGATCAGTTGCGCACGCGAAGGAGTTTGGTTTGGGATGGCCGCCACTGCCGTCACATCCTTGTCGGTCGAACCATGCTCGATGGTCATATGCATGAATGCATCTTCGTCCGTGATTGGGCCGCTGCTGGCTGAGGGTCGGTTCTACGTCAACGTGCTGAAGCAATCCCATGTGGAAGTCTCGAGCGCGTTCGGAGGAAAGTTCAAGGGCGAGCAGAGGTTCTGTGCGGGCAACTGGGAACGCGACGAGAAGGGGATTCCCTACCTGACCGATGCGCAGGCCAATCTGCGATGCCGTGTCGGACACACGGTCCAGTACGGCACACACGTGGTCGTGATCGGCGAGGTTGAAGAGGTCCGGTTCGCGGAAGAGGTCAGTCCCCTCATCTACCAAAATGGAGCGTATGCCGCTACGGCGGCGCTTCCTGCGTTAGCGAATGTGTGATGGGTTCTGCATCGGCGCCTTCCCACGGCTGGTTGTCTTAAGCGGTGCGCGAAGGCTGCTGAACAGTAGCTGTATTGATTGGAACGTAATCTGGAGAATTTGATGGAATTAGGAATTTTCAGTCTCATGACGCTGCGTGATCACCCCGAGGGAGCCGCTGGTGTGATGGGCGACACCAAGGCGATGGTCCAGGCGGCCGAAAATCTGGGCTTCGATATTGCATGGTTTGCGGAGCACCACTTCTGCAATTACTCGATGTGTGCGTCGCCGTTAATGATGGCTTCGTACGCATCGGGTTGGACGAAGCGCATCAAGCTCGGCACCGGGGTCATCGTACTGCCGCTGTACAACCCGGTGCGTGTTGCCCAGGAAATTGCGCTGCTTGATATCCAGTCGGAAGGGCGCGCCGTGATCGGTATGGGTACGGGTTACCAGCAGTTCGAATTCGAGCGTTTTCGCCTGCCCATCGAAGAAAAGATCGAGATGTTCCTTGAATACTGGAACGTCGTTGAAAGCGTGCTGCTCCACGGGGAGGTCGAGTTCGAGGGTAAGTACATCAAGGTGCCGAAATCGACGTTCGCGGTCAGGACGCTGCAAAACCCGATGCCTCCGGTGTACGTGACAACGAGCCAGGTTCCGTTGCTCAAGCGTATCCAGCACAGCAACGCTACGCCGTTTCTCGCGGCCAGTACGCTCGGATCGCAGGTCCTGTACAAGATGGTCGATCAGCTCGAGGAGAACTGGCAATCAATCGGTGTCGATCCCAAAACGAAACCCCTCGCGATCATGCAGTACGTGCATGTCACCGACAGTCGTGCGGAGGCCCTCGAGGCAGGTGAGCGGGCGCGCTATGTTGGGCGCATGGCTCACCACCTCCGATTTAACGACCTTCCCATGGATGGCAGCTTCATCCGTGACGAGCCGTTCAAAGGGGAGCAGACGATCGAGCAATACGCGGCTAATACGGTCGTCGGCGATGTTGAAGAAGTGGCCGCGCGGATCGTCAAGGACCTGCGCCGGCTGAATCCGACGCACTATGCGTGCAATTTTCAGTTCGGATGCATGCCGCTCAACCGGGCACGACGTTCGATGGAGCGGTTCGTCTCTGAAGTCCTGCCGCTGGTGGAAAAGGAAATGGGTCCGATCGGAAATGTCGGGCGGGAACGGCTTGCCGGTCAGGCAATCACCGAGGCTCGCTGTTGAGCGTGTTGATGTCGGCGTAGGCCGATGCCGGCGTTGCACGCGCCGTTGTAAATGGTAGAGGAGCAATCGTGATGAAATTTGCACAGTACCCCAGCCTAGAGAATCGCCACGTGCTGGTCACCGGCGGCGGCAGCGGAATTGGCGCCTCGCACGTCGAGCAGTTCTACCGTCAGGGTGCCCGGGTTGTCTTTATCGAGCGTGACGAAGCGGCGGCGCGTTCGCTTCTCGACAAGCTGGACGAGCAGGGGCGCACGAAGCCCGTTTTCCTCCACGCAGACCTGCGCAACATAGAAGTCATCCGGGCTGTTATCGCGGACCACTGCGCGGCGTATGGCGATATTGATGTGCTGGTCAACAACGCGGCGCATGATGAACGGCATGAACTGGACAGTGTTTCGGTCGAGTACTGGGACGAGCGCATTGCGCTGAACCTGAGGCATCTGTTCTTCTGCACGCAGTCGGTCGTGGCTGGCATGGTTCGACGTGGAGGAGGATCCGTCATCAATGTCGGCTCCTTCAGCTGGCGGGTGGGGCTCGGCGGAATGCCGATCTATACTGCGGCCAAAGCCGGCATCGAGGGATTGACCCGCGGTCTGGCGCGTGACCTCGGCCAGCAGGGAATCCGGGTCAACACGCTTGTACCGGGCTGGGTCATGACGAAGCGGCAGCTCGAACTGTGGGTAACGGAAGAAGGCAAGGCCGAGATCCAGCGCCGCCAGTGTCTCAAGGAACTGGTCATGCCGGACGACGTCGCACGCATGGCGCTCTGGTTGGCATCGGATGACAGTCGCATGTGCACCTCACAGAGCTTCGTGGTGGACGGCGGCTGGAGCTGACATGGTGTTGTCGACTCCCTTGATTTCGTTGAAATAGTTCGTAATTCTAATCATTTTGTGAAATAAGGAAAAGAGAGAGATGGCGCAGATTACCAAAGTCAAATCGGGCAGCATTCTTGAAGACCGTGAAAGCTACTCGAGAGTGGTCGCAGTGGACAATTGGATCTTCATGTCGCTGACCGCCGGGCGGGACTACAAGACGCGCAAGATGCCGGAGACAGCAGTGGGGCAGGCCGAGCAGGCTTTCAGGAATGTGGAGGGTGCACTGGCCTCTGTGGGTGCAACGCTTGGGGACGTGGTGCGCTCCCGCGTGTTTATCCCTCGTCAGTCTGACGTGGCTGACGTGATGGGTTTCATCGGCGAGCGTTTCCGGGGTATCGATCCGGCAAGCTGCGTTACCTGCTCGCCACTGGGCGGCCCGGAATATCTGTTCGAGATCGAAATCACAGCGTACCGGGGCGCGAGTGAACAGGAACAGAAGCGGCTGACCATCTCGCTCTGACCATAAGGGCGATGGGAGCACGACATGCGGATCTTGACAGTTCTGCGTCACCAACACGGGTGCATGGTCGTTGAAAAGAAGGAGGCACAGTGAGTTATTTTGAAGTGCACGATCCTCGGTTTTCCGAATTCCTGATTCCTATCTGTAGTCTCGAGAAACTTCATACTGGCATGCGCTGGGCGGAGGGGCCAGTGTATGTCGCGGACGGGCGCTATCTTCTCTTCAGCGACATACCGAATAACCGCATGCTCCGATGGGAAGAAGAATCCGGAAACGTCAGCGTGTTTCGGTTCCCGTCAAACTACAGCAATGGTAATACACGCGACCGGTCGGGGCGCTTGATAACCTGCGAACACGGCGGCCGACGCGTCACACGTACCGAGCCGGACGGCAAGATCACGGTACTGGCGGATCGTTATGAAGGCAGCAGGCTGAATTCGCCCAATGATGTAGCGGTCAAATCTGATGGAACCATTTGGTTCACTGACCCGACGTATGGGATTTTGACGGACTACGAAGGCTACAAGGCGCACAGCGAGATAGGACGTTGCAATGTCTATTGCTTAGACCCACGGTCCGGTCAGCTTGCGATCGTATGCGACGACTTCGATAAGCCGAACGGCCTGGCTTTTTCGCCAGATGAAAAGTTGCTGTATGTGGCAGATTCAGGCCGTACGCACGATCCACATGCACCTCACCACATCCGGGTGTTTGAGGTCGAGGGCAGCGGTACGTTGAAGGGCGGCGGTGTGTTCGCCGAAATCGAACCGGGTGTGCCAGACGGCTTGCGAGTTGACGTCCACGGCAACGTCTGGGTGGCCGCAGAGGACGGCGTGCATTGTTACTCGCCTGACGGTCTACTGCTCGGCAAGATCAGGACGCCAGAAACGGTGGCAAATCTGACCTTTGGCGGCCCGCGGCGAAATCGCTTGTTTATTACCGCCAGCACGTCACTGTACGCGGTATTTCTCAATACGGCGGGTGTCCAGACACCCTGAACCCAGCGACAAAGGGATGCTTCGCCGACGCCTGATGCCCGTCATTTTCGGGTTGCTCAGACTACCGTACAATGTCGATTATCAACATTTTTCAAGGCGACTTTCGGTGACTCTGAGAACAAAGACGCAGGCAGGAGTTCTCGCGCCCAAGCTGGCGATCGACAGCGTCGAGTATGCTGCCATGCAGATCCGCGACGCGATCGTTTCCGGGCGATTTGCGCCCGGGACGCGCCTGATCGAGGCTCGACTGACCGATCAACTGAACGTTTCCCGCCATCCGGTGCGGGAGGCATTGAAGCGTTTGAGCCGGGAAGGGTTTGTCGAGGTACGGCCAAACCGGGGCGCCGTTGTGGCAGAGATCAATCCGGAAAACATCCTTGAGGTGTATGCGCTCCGGTCCGCATTGGGGACAATCGCCCTTCGTGCGCTCGCGGCAAATCCGGAACTGTTGACCGGTACCGTGCTCCGTGACGTGGAGAGATTGGCTCGCAACGCGCTGCGGTTTGCGAAGGAGCCGGACCAGAATGCCTCGATCAACAATCACCTGGAGTTCCAGGATGCAATCGTCAAGGCGAGCCACCTTGAGAAGACGGCGCGCTACTTTGAAGAGTTGACGGCTGAAGTTGTACGCTTCAATAACCTGCTGAACATGTCTTATACGGATCGTGAAAAAGATGCGGTCGAGCGCATTGATGCCTTGGCCAAAGCACTGAAACAACACGATTTTGATCACGCGGAGCAGATATGGAAACAGTCGTTCACCTTGGCGGCCGAGCGGTTCCTTGCGCGAGTGACTGACAGCGAGCGCGAAGCTGCGAAGCGCGTCTGACGCGGACGGCCGGAACTCGATGCAACTGTTAGACGGGGACATTTTAAGGCGCTGCGCGGATTTGTCACGCTGACGAGGCGGTCGCGTAGGGTTTCGCGATGAAGAAACCAAAATTGCTTTCTCGCGGTCATTGCTTCTGAGTGCCGCAAGCCCGTCCGGGTCGACTTCAGCTGTTCAGATGCGAAAGCGTACTCAATATGCCAATTCGCTGGGATGGTCGAACCGTCGGGACCTTGAATTTGCTTCACAACAGGGGTTGGTATCAGAACGTTGATTTGCCAAGCGTGGCGTCCTTTGCACAACTACTACTTCCCGGATTACTTCAACAGGAATTGGTATGAGATGCCGCCATTACTTTCCATTTCCGATGCTGACCAGCGGGGTGCGAGAACACGGTCGAGGCGAGGTGGATTTGGCAGGCGGCATAAGGCCTTCGGCTTTCAGTGCATACTTCCGCTACTCCACGCGCCTGGCTAAGGACTACCATTCATGGCACTAGCCCCACTGCCGCCACTCGGCTGCCTGCTTGCATTCGAAGCAAGCGCGCGACACCTGAGTTTCACTCGTGCTGGCAAAGAGTTGCATCTGTCGCCGAGTGCGGTCAGTCGCCAGATTTCCCAACTGGAAGAATTCCTCGGGCGGCGTCTTTTTTCACGTGAACACAACGCCCTGCGCCTGACGCCCGCCGGCGAAACATATGCGATAGACGTGCGAAGCATTCTCGAGCTTTGCAGCAGCGCCACGTCGAATATGATGGCGCGGGTCGTCAAGTCGCGGCTGACCATTTCCTGCACGGCCGGGCTTTCAGCATTGTGGCTCGCGCCCCGGCTCGACTCCTTTATCGAAGCCAATCCTGACATCGATCTGCGGATCATCGTGCGGGACCATTTCGGCGTTGTCTCTCCCGCGGAGTACGACGTGGGCGTCTTCTATCTGCGCACGGCGGACGTGCCCGGCACCCACACGCAGAAGCTGTTCGATGAGCAGGTCTATGCCGTCTGCTCGCCCGACTATCTGGACGGCACGCTCCTCGAACCGGCGCAATTGCTGTCGCACACGCTGCTCGTGCTTGAAGATGCCGAACGCAACTGGATGTCGTGGCATAGCTGGTTCGAACGCGTAGGTGTGACGCGGACCAATCCCACCTCGACGATCATCGTGAACAGTTATCCGTTGATCACCGAACTCGCGGCGCACGGCAAAGGCATCGCGCTCGGTTGGAGCAAGGTCATCGACCTGCTGCTCGAGAATGGCACGCTCGTCAAAGCGTCGGCAGCTTCAGCCACGATGGGCGGCGCCTACTATCTGACACGCCCGCTGGAACGCGCGGAAAGTGTGCCCGCACGACGCTTCCGTGAATGGGCCATCGCGCAGCAGACGCCGTGAGCGAAGCACGTTGAAGGCAAACCTTCCGTTGTCATGCGTTTGCAAATATCGCAAACGCGAATGCGAAATTAGCGTTTCCCTCTCCCCATGTCAAAAATTACATTCAAGGGGTGCGCAGACCGCGAACGTTCGCTTTATGCAAAAACAACGGAAAGGAAACAGTCATGGCAATGGACATACGCAGCGGTGTCACGGGAGCGGCGCCCGCGACTTCTCCCGCCGCTACGCGACGTCACGCGATCTTCGCAACAGTGATTGGCAGCGGCCTCGAGTGGTTCGATTTCTCAGGGTATGCATTCTTTGCGGCCATCATCGGCAAGCTGTTTTTTCCGGCCGGCAACGAAACGACTTCACTGCTGCTTGCGCTGGCCACATTCGGTGTTGGCTTCGTGATGCGGCCGTTGGGCGGCATTCTATTCGGGATCTATGCCGACCGCGCCGGCCGAAAGCGCGCTTTGTCGCTTGCAATGCTGCTCATGGCGTTGGGTTCCGCAATCATTGCGTTCGCACCGACGTACGAATCCATCGGTCTTCTTGCTCCGTGCCTGATCGTGCTCGCTCGCTTGCTGCAAGGTATTTCCGCGGGCGGTGAAATGGGGGGTGCGACGGCCTTCCTGACTGAGCACGCGCCGCAGGATCGCCGAGCCACTTATTCGAGCTGGATCCAGACCAGTGTCGGCTTTGCCGTCGTGATTGGCAGTCTTGTCGGCACGCTGATCGTGTCGGCCCTGCCGGCAGATGCCGTGCTGCGGTGGGGTTGGCGAATTCCATTCATTGTGGGCATGTTGATCGCACCTGTGGGCTACTACATCCGGCTGAAGATCGACGAGACACCCGAGTTCGTTACACAGAAGAAACACGCCGAAACACCTTTGCGCGAAGTGATACGCGTCTACCCACGCCAGGTGTTATCGAGTCTGATGATGGTAGTGCTATGGACAGTTTGCACCTACGTCATTCTCTTTTACATGCCGACCTATGCGACGCGCTATCTCGGGCTAAGCCAAAAACAGGGATTCGTGTCGGGTGTGGTGAGCGGGGTGGTCCTGATGGTCATGGCGCCGATCGTCGGCGCGTTCTCCGACCGCGTGGGCAAGCGCCGCGTATTGTCGGTGGCGGCCGTCCTGATTCTTGTCTTCAGTTATCCTCTATTCTCATACCTCAACGCTTCTCGCAGTTTCTCGACGCTTCTGGTGTTCCAGGTGATCTTCGGCGTATTGATCGCCGGTTATACGGGTCCAATTCTCGCGCTCTTCGTCGAGATGTTTCCAAGCCGCGTGCGTACCACCGGCCTGTCACTCGCCTATAACGGCGCGGTCACGATCTTTGGCGGCTTCGCCTCATTCATCATCACCTGGCTGACCAAGGTTACGGGTAATGCAGAGTCCGCCGCGTATTACATCGTTTTCGCGGCTGCCGTCAGCCTGGTCGGCACCTTGTTGATGAAACCCTATCAATCCCGAGCGGAATCGTAATTTCATGAGCACTTTCGTACTTGAACGAATCAATGTCTTCGACCCCGCCAGCGGCACGCGCCTCGAAGGCGTCGACGTCTGCGTGAGCGACGGCGTCATTGCTTCGATCGGCACAGTGCCGCCGTCGGTGTCTCCCGACGTCCGGTACACGTTACCGGGACACACGCTGCTGCCCGGCTTTATCGATTTGCATGTGCATGTAGTCGCCTCCAAAACCAACCTCGGCGCCAATGCGGTGATGCCGAACTTTCTCGCCGCGCTGCGTACTGTGCCGATTGTGCGCGGCATGCTCAACCGCGGTTTTACAACGGTGCGCGATGCGGGCGGCGCGGACTTCGGCATGTGCGAGGCGATCAATACCGGCGTCCTCCTGGGGCCGCGCATCCTCTCCTCGGGCAAGGCACTATCGCAAACGGGGGGGCATGGCGACTTCCGTCCGCGCAGTGACCAGTTGATGAGTGACGCTTGCGGCTGCCTGGGCCGTCAGGGCGCGATTGCACGTGTCGTAGACGGCGAAGACGCAATCCGGCTCGCCGTGCGTGAAGAGATCCTCAAGGGTGCTACGCAAATCAAGGTCATGGCGTCCGGTGGCGTAGCGTCGCCGAACGATTCCATCACTAACACCCAGTACTCGGAGGCGGAACTTCGCGCCGCGGTAGAGGAAGCCGAGGCGGCGGGCACTTACGTCATGGCGCATGCTTACACACCGCGGGCGATCCGCCGCGCGATCGAATGCGGCGTGCGTTGCATCGAGCACGGTAATCTGGTGGATGAGGCGACCGCACGCATGATGGTCGAACGCAACGTTTACATGGTGCCGACGCTTGCTACGCTGGACCATCTGCTCTCGCACGGACCTGCGCTCGGCTTTCCGCCCGAGTCGCTGGAAAAGATCGATGCGGCCCGGTCTGTCGGTCGCGAAGCACTGAGGTTGCTGGCACGCGTCGGCGTCAAGGCGGGTTTCGGCTCCGACATGCTCGGCGAACTGCATGTGCACCAGTCCGACGAGTTCGTGGCGCGCGCGCAGATAGTCGGGAATCTGGAGGCGATCCGTTCCGCCACGTCGGTAGCAGCAGAGATCATCGGCGAAGCCGGCGTGCGAGGCACGGTTAGCGTGGGCGCGAAGGCCGATCTGGTCGTCGTGGCAGGTGACCCGGTTGCGGATCTGTCGCTTTTGCTCGGTCAGGGCGAGCACATCCCGATGGTGATCAAGGCAGGGGTCTGCGTCAAGCACGCTGGACAATTGCTTGAGCCCGTCGCAGCATAATGCACGTCGCATGGCGTCCGGAGTGGCGCGCAGGCATCACGTAGAGGATATAAAGATATGCAGGTCGGTCGCACAATCAGTACCGTCGAAGTCCATACCGGCGGTGAGCCGTTCCGGATCGTCACCTCGGGCCTTCCCCGCCTGCAGGGCAACTCGATCGTGGAGCGCCGTGCCTGGGTACGCGAACATGCGGACAATATTCGCCAGGCCCTGATGTTCGAACCCCGCGGACACGCGGACATGTACGGGGGCTATCTCACGCCGCCCGTTTCACCCACGGCTGATTTCGGTGTCATTTTTCTGCATAACGAAGGATATAGCGACCACTGCGGGCATGGCGTGATCGCACTGGCAACGGCTGCGGTGGAACTCGGCTGGGTGCAGCGCGAATCACCCGAGACGCGTGTCGGCATCGACGCACCGTGTGGTTTTATCGAAGCATTCGTCAAGTGGGATGGCATGCACGCCAATGGTGTGCGATTCATTAACGTGCCATCGTTCATTTACAGGCGCGACGTGAGCGTCGAGACGCCAACCTACGGGACAGTGACAGGCGACATTGCATTCGGGGGTGCGTTCTATTTCTACACAGACGGCGCACCGCATGGCCTCGCTATTCGCGAGTCGTCGGTGGACGTGCTCAAGAAATTCGGCGCGGAGGTGAAGATTGCCGCCAATCGGGCGTTTCCGCTCGTGCACCCGCACATTCCGGAAATCAACCATATCTACGGCACGATCATTCACGGCGCGCCAAGATTTCCCGAATCGACTCAGGCGAACTGTTGCATTTTCGCGGACCGGGAAGTAGACCGTTCTCCGACGGGTTCGGGCACCGCAGGCCGCGTGGCGCAACTGTATCTGCGTGGCGAGATCAGGCAAGACGACGTACTCGTGAATGAATCGATCATCGGCACGGTGTTTCGTGCGCGTGTTGTCGGTGAAACGCAACTCGGCGAGTTCCCCGCCGTGATCCCCGAGATCGAAGGCTCAGCCCATGTTTGTGGATTCGCGAACTGGATCATCGACGAGCGGGATCCGCTCAAGTATGGATTCCTCGTACGTTGAGCGGCGCTCAGCGTGTTCGCGTGCCTCCTTCACACGACAGGACTCGCCCTCGATCACCACGACTTCTGCACGATGTTCCAGGCAGGGAAGAAGGCGCCGAATAGCGCGAACGAGGGCGCGCCTCGCGCGGCGCACCCGTTCAACGTACTCAAGGCCGGGGATATTACGAGTGTGTGTTGTTGCTTCATGCTCGTGCTGTCCCACTGGTTTCGAGAACGGCTTCGCCAGTTGCCGTCGTTACCAATGCGGGGCACAAGGCAAGCCATCGCTTTGCCCGAGCAAAACGGCCCGGCAAGACGCACTACGACATCAGATCTCGTCTCGACGAAGGGACAGGAGGCCTAGCAGGATCTCATCGCGATGCGCGGCAAGTTCGTGCGTGGATCGGGATTGAGTCTGTTCGTGCACCCCTCGGATGATGGTTGCACGAACTTCAGGGGTCAGCTCGGGCGTGCCGAGCACGTGCCACCATGCGCTCATGGGTCCAGTGAACTGCTCGAAGAAATGTTCGATGCCGCCGTCGCCTCCGCCCAGGTGAAAAAGCAGACTAGGCCCCATGCCTCCCCAGCGCAGACCCGGACCCCAGGAAACGGCCGTATCCGCGTCGGCCACGCTGACCACGCCTTCCGAGATCAGATAAACCATTTCACGGTAGAGCGCGGCTTGCAGCCGATTGGCGACGTGCCCCGGCACCTCCTTGTGCAGCCGGACTGTGCGCTTGCCCAGGCCGCTATAGAAAGCCGCGACGCGTTCGATCGTCTCTTCCGATGTTCTGGCGCCGCCGACGATTTCCACAAGCGGTATCAGATGGGGCGGATTGAACGGATGTCCGATTACGCACCGCTCGGGGTGGTGCTCGCAAGCCGACTGGATTTCGCTCATGGTCAGGCCTGAAGAGCTCGACGCGATGATCGTGCTGGGCGGCAGGATGTCGTCGAGATGCCTGTAGAGGTTTTTTTTGAAATCGAGCCGCTCGGGCCCATTCTCCTGGACAAAGTCGCTGCCGGCCACCGCGTCGTCGAGATTCGCCGTGAACTCCAGTCTCGAGCGCGAGGCTCCTGGCGCCAGTCCTAACCTTTCCAATGCGGGCCATGCCGCTTCAATGAATGCCTCGAGCTTCGGTTTGGCATTCGGCGCAATGTCCGTAGCGACGACATCCAGACCTTTGGCAAGGAACAGCGCGGCCCAGCTCGCACCAATTACGCCGGTGCCGATGATGGCGATGCGATTGATGTTATTGCTCATTCTAATCATCCTTCGAGTGGGGTGTGTTCAGGCGAAGGCGCTGAAGCCGGTTACTGCCTTGCCGACGATCAGGGAGTTCATTTCCCGTGTGCCTTCGTACGAATAGAGCGCTTCCGCGTCGACAAAGAAGCGAGCGATGTTGTAGTCGAGCACGATGCCGTTGCCGCCGAATATTTCCCGCGCCCAGGCAACGGTCTCGCGCATACGGGTCGTGCAGAATGCCTTGGCCAGTGAAGCATGCTGGTCCAGCAGCTTGCCCTGATCCTGCAATTGGGCAAGCCGTACGACCATGCATTGGGACGCTGTGATGTTGCCGAGCATTTTCGCGAGGAGGTCCTGCACCATCTGGAACGACGCGATCGGTTTGCCGAACTGCTCGCGTGTCTGCGCGTAGCGCAGCGCATGTTCGTAAGCGCCCATGCTGCAGCCGACGGATTCCCATGCGACGTATTGACGGGTAAGCCGAAGGACCCGCGCCGTATCGCGAAAGGACAGATCCCCCTGGAGGCGGTTCTCTTCGGGCACGCAGCAATTGTCGAGCGTGATCACGCCGTTCTGCACCACTCGCAGTGCGATCTTGTTCTTGATCTTTTCGACTGAAAAACCCGGAGTTGTTTTGTTCTCGACGATGAAACCTTTGACCTGATTGTCATCGACATCGCGTGCCCAGATGATCGACAGGTCGCACCATGGAGAATTTCCAATCCACCGCTTTTGGCCATTCAGGATCCACGTATTGCCTTCCCGCTTGGCGGTGGTCAGCAAGCCCCCGCCGGCACCCGATCCCACCAGCGGTTCGGTCAATCCGAAGCAGCCGATTTTTTCCATTCGCACCATCGGCGGCAGCCATTTCTGCTTCTGCTCTTCCGAACCGCCGAGATAGATCGATCCCATCGCCAGCCCGCTATGGACCCCATAGAAGGTAGCGATGGACGAGTCGACGCGCGCCAGTTCCATGGCGATAAATCCATCGAGGAGCGTACTGCCGCCAGGGCAGCCATATCCTTCGAAGCCGACGCCGACGATATTGAGATCGCGGATGCCAGGGATGAGCTCGAACGGGAAAGCGTCTTCGGCCCAAAACTTGTTGATCACGGGAGCGACGCGGCTCTCCATAAAGGCACGCACCCGCTTTAGCAGGGCCCTCTCGGCATCGCTCAGAATCTCGTGAAGCAGATAGAAGTCGCTGTCGGGGGCCGGAAGCGGGTGGTTTGGCTTTGAGCTGGCAGTCATGGCGAGTTCCATTCGAGCGTTGATCAGGATGCGTTTGAGGGGAGGCTCAGATAGTCGTGCACGACTTCTGCGCCACCGATTGTGAGATCGGTCAGGATATGGATCGCCGATAGAACCTCGAGCACCGGCAGCTTTGCGACTGGCGCGAAACAGTGGGGATGCAGCTCGAGGGAAGCAGGCCCGCTCCAGGCGCCTTTTACCGTGACGTCGGTTACGTAATACCTGACCAGTTCGCAGACTCGGGCCGACCCATCGACGTGAGGTAGAACTTTCAGCAGGAAACCAGGTGCCGCGAGCGTTTTCTTGACGGCGGCGAGATCCAGCGGCTCGTACTTGTACGCCATGGTTGCGGTCGCAACGCGTACACCGTTGTAGTCGAGGGTTCCCACCAGCGCGTCGTTGCGGATTTCAAGCTTCGGTTGTGCGAATACTTTCGGAAAGCCCAGCAACTCACGGCCGGACGCGATGCCGGCCCCGCTGTCGAGGTACATGGCATGTGTGAAGCCGCCGGATACACCGTCGAACGACACAGGCACGACTTGACCTGATTCGGTGTATGAGCCGAGGCCGCTTGAATCAGGCATCCTGATGAACTCGTATTTGACGATTGGCTCGGCGGGAAGCAGCGGCGCAGGTACGATGCTGGCCAGAACTTGCGGATCAGTGCGATAGGTAATGATGATGAATTCGCGATCGACAAACCGGAAAGGCGGCTTGGGATAAGCCGGGCTGCTGATCGGCATCGTGTAAGCGCGCGCGCGAATTTCGTCTTCAGTCATGTAAAGCTCCAGGTGAGTGGCTGGGCAATGGCTCGCCAGTGCCTGGCTGCCAAAAGCGTTCGCTCAAATCGTCCAACGCGGTGAGATCAGGCCGAGCCTTCGAAGCGCGCGACCGCGCCGGCGTCGTGAAGGTGTGCGATTTCGTCCCGGGTGAAGCCCATCTCTTGCAGGATCTCTGCGCCGTGTTCCCCAAGTTGCGGCGCAACGCACGGTTTGACCTTCTGTTCCCCCATGATCTGGATCGGATTGCTGACCGTGCGCCTGGTGGGCTTGCCCGGCACGTCGAACGGCACGACGATACCGTTGGCCTCCAACTGCGGATCGTGAATGATCTCTTCGGCAATCTGCACGACGCCGAAAATCACGCGCGCCGCGTTGAGCACTTGTTTCCAGAAGGCAAGCGGCTGGCCGGCGAACAACGGATCGAGAATCTCGACCAATGCGGCTGCGTTATGGGTACGTTGGTCATCGACAAACCGTGGGTCTTCCAGAAGCTCCGGCATACCGATAGCGCGGGCGAAGGCGGGCCAGTCCTTGCGTTGGGCCGCTACCAGCAGAATCCAACGACCGTCGGCTGTCTGGTAAGGATTGAGCAGCGCATTGGGTGGATTCTTTCGGTCGTGCTGGGCGAAGAATCGACCGCCATTCAGACCGCCCTCGACCCACGCTGCTGCGGCCCAGATGCCGTTGGCGATCAGCGAAGTCGACACGTGACTACCTTTGCCAGTCGTGGCGCGCGTATAGAGTGCCGTGACGATTGCGGCATAGAGTGTCGTGGCCGTAGCGTGGTCGCCGATCCCGGGAATGGGAAGTGTCGGTGGGCTGCCAGCGTCGTGGGTGACCTCCATGAGGCCGGAGCGAGCCCAATAGGCCGTGACATCGAAACCCGGTGTGTCAGCCTCAGGCCCCTCGGAACCATAGCCGGTAATGTCCGCGTAGATCAGCTTCGGGTTGAGCGGCGAGAGGGCCTCGTAGGTCACGCCTAAAGCGGCCTTCACACGTGGCGGGAAATTGACGACCACGACATCTGCCCATTGAACGAGGCGCACCAGTACTTCTCTCGCTTCGCTGGATTTCAGGTCGAGGGCAATGCTGCGCTTGTTGCGGTTCGTCAATTGCCAGGCGTAGTTCGTGTCGGCCACTGGATTCGGCGGCATGGCCGAGAAGAACCGGTAGACGTCGCCCATGCCCGGCGGCTCGATCTTGATGACGTCTGCCCCGAAGTCAGCCAGAATCGTCGCTGCCGCAGGGCCGGCAATGTAGCTCGCAAGGTCGAGCACCTTGAGACCTGAAAACACGTGTTGTCCGTCGGTCATGGAAGTGTTCCCGATTCGGGGTTAGATAGTGACTCCATGCTGGCGTGAGCCCGTCTGGATCGTGAGCTAGACTAACTAATAACTGTCAGGTATCAACGCCCCTGAAACCTCGGTGGGCGCTTCTCCAGAAAGGCGGTCGTCCCTTCCTTCTTGTCCTCTGTCGCGGCGCATAGCGCGAAGAGCTTCCCTTCGAGGGCGAGTCCTTCTGGCAAGGCAGCGTTGAGTCCGAGGTTGACGGCATCCATTGCGTAAGCGACGGCCAGTGGCGCGTTGGCGGCAATCTGTGCCAGAATCGCTTCGGCACGGGCTATCAGATTGCCGGCTTCCACGATTTCATCTACCAGACCGATTCGATACGCCTCATCCGCGGACACCATCTCGCCGGTGAGGATGAGTTGCAACGCGACACTCCTGCCAACGAGGCGAGGGAGTCGTTGCGTTCCGCCAAAGCCGGGGATGAGCCCCAGCTTGATCTCAGGCTGGCCGAACTTTGCGCTCGGACTGGCCAGCCGGAAAGTACAGGCGAGTGCGGTTTCACATCCACCACCGAGCGCCAGGCCATTCACTGCGGCGATGACTGGCTTGCCTAGATTTTCGACGAGATTGAGAAGCGCTTGCCCAGCCCGCGTCTGGCGTTCGGCCTCGATCGGCGTCGCGGTGGCTAACTCGGTGATGTCGGCCCCGGCGATGAACGCCCGATTGCCTGCACCGGTGATGATGACGCCGCGAATCTGCGGGTCGTCTTGTGCATCTGAAAACGCTGTGCTTAGTTCTGCAATCGCTTTCCGGTTCAGCGAATTCATTACCTCGGGACGGTTCAACGTCACGTAGGCCGTTGCATTTTTCTTTTCGTAGAGAACGGTGTCGAAGGAGGAAGCAGACAAATTGTTTGACATCAAAACGGACCTTTCGGGTTCGTGAACGTCCAGCGCCTACCCGGTCGGGTGGCGCACGTTAATTTGCGTAGGCGACTAGCATGAAGGTCGTTTGTTCGACTTCCGCTTGTCTTTAAACCATTTCAGGCTGTGAGCGAGCTACCCGCCATCACGAGAAAGTCGGCAGTGAGAGAATCGGCGCGTAGGCGCTTTCTATATCCTGACTTCTCCTTACCCTGGACGTAAGTTCAAATCAACGGCAGCAAGCACACCGGATCTTAAAGTTATCCCGACCTGCCGCATATGTGATAACTCACAACGCAGTTAGCTATTTTTCCAATGCCCGTACGTTTCGACTTGCTAAAAATGGTTGCATCCTTGAACGCATGTCGTTATACAGAAATGTCGGCATTACCGTCATCGCGCAATAAGCGCATGGT
>NZ_JALPRJ010000037.1 GCF_030464885.1 Caballeronia sp. SEWSISQ10-4 2
GTTGAATCGCAACCTGCATGATCTGCGGGTCTGCAATTTCGAGCTTGCGCATGGTTGCCTCTCCAAAAGAGTAACCACGCAATCATATAATGCTGCAATATTTATGTCGCCATGTTTAATTCGGTGCGGCGCGTGCGCGGGTCGCTTGAGTATCTGGTCCGGAATTGAAACTTGACACCGAGCCTTGTTCGATCGATCCGTACGAGGTATTTGCAACGCCATTTTGAGTGCGAAGTCGAGCTTCGGCGGCTTAGGCCAACCAACATTTTATTCGAAATTCTTTCAAATCTTTTTCCATGCCGTGTGTCAAAAGTCTATGGATGAACGACGTAAGGAGTTTTGACATGGCGTCCCGCGAGTCGAAAATAAACAGCCTCGCATTGCGTCGGGCCTATAGCGCACGCATCGTGCTGGCCTGCGCGGCGGTGCTCGCGCTAGGCGCCTGCGCGCAGCCCTGGCAGGGTTTCCAGGCAGGTGAACAGGAAGCGGTCGTGATCGCTAAGCTGGGCCAGCCGCGCGAGGCTTACGAGCTACCTGGTGGCGCGAAACGGCTGATGTGGCCGACGCAGCCTTGGGGCGAATTCACCACGGCTGCGGACATCGACGCGACGGGCAAGGTGATCAGCGTCCGGCAAGTGCTGCAGCCCAGCGAGTTCTATCGCGCGGAGCTCGGCAAATGGACGAAGAATGACGTCCTGGTCAACTTCGGCCGACCGGAGGAGACGGCTTACTTCCCATTGATGAAGCGCGAAGTATGGAGTTATCGCTATCTGGAGGACGACGTGTGGTACCAGCTCTTCCACTTCTATTTCGACAGCACCGGCGTGCTACGCGCGACTCAGAAGAGCCCTGATCCGCTCCACGAACACAATGGAAACGACCAGCCGTCCTGATTGGTCGCAGCGTATGAAAATGGCAAAGCGGCGCTGGTGCGCGATGCCGCGCGTCAAGAGCTTATTGAAATAACGACCACTGCAGGCATTGGTGCCAAGGCAGTGCGAGCGGGGTTTGCGCATGTTCCCCTGGCTACGGTCGAGCAACTGGCGCAAGCCGACGCCATCATCTTCGGTACGCCCACGCGGTTTGGCAACATGTGCGCGCAGGTGCGCAATTTCCTCGATCAGACCGGCGGGTTGCCATCCGCGCTGGCGGGAAGGGCGCACGTTTATGACCGTGACGCCGGGGAGTTGGAGCATACGGTGACCCGGTCGGCCCCACTAACGGGGTGGGTGGGGCCGACCGGGTCAAATGAATGGTCAGGTCACAGAAGTCGTATGGGGCACGATGACTGCGCCTTGCGGACCACCACCGCCAGGCCCTCCTCCTGGGCCACCGTGTCCGGGACCACCCCATCCTCCACCCGGCGGGCCCCACCAACACCCGCCAAGTAGCGATGTTGTGGCCGCCAGGGCCGCCATAGCTGCAATCTTTCTCATGCACTTCTCCTTCGTTTTCAGTGGGTCGCACCCGTTCACGTGGTCGATACGATCGCATGAACGGCATGACTGCTTTTAACTTATCAGCTTCGGCCGAAGCACTTACTACGGCGAGTAACAAAACAATAACGCCAGTTATCCTGCTGCACCGACCGGAGCAGCACTGCAGACGCCCGGGGTAACGCGACGCGGCCTCTTACGCGATGCACTGCGCACTCATTGCGCTCACCAGTCGATACAAAAAACAATAATGGGTAAGCCCTTGGCGACAGTTGGTAATCAGCCTTGGGATATAACTCGCCGGACGCATCGCGCGCTGCTTTGACGATTCCGAAGTACGATAGACGGCGCTTGATCCCACACTCATCTCATTCTCCAGCGAGTCAAACCATGAGCCAGACAATCTACGATATTCCGGTTAAATCCATCGACGGCGCAGCGATTACGCTCGAGCCGTTCAAGGGCAAGGTGTTATTGGTGGTGAACGTGGCCTCCAAGTGCGGACTTACGCCGCAATACGAAGGCCTGGAGAAACTCTACGAGGACAAGCGGGCAGAGGGCCTGGAAGTGCTGGCGTTTCCGGCGAACAACTTCAAGGGCCAGGAGCCGGGCAGCGACGCAGAGATCAAGGAGTTTTGCAGCCTGACCTACGATGTCAAATTCCCCCTGTTTTCGAAGGTATCGGTGGTGGGCGCCGACCAGCATCTGCTTTACCGGACGTTGACCAGCACGCAGCCGAATGCCACCGGTGACGGCCCTTTTCGTAATCGGCTGAAGGGTTACGGCATCGAGCCTAATCCTGCGCCGGACGTATTATGGAATTTCGAGAAATTCGTGATCAGCAGGGATGGCCGCGTAGTGGGCCGTTTCGCCCCCGATGTCACGGCCGACGATCCACGCCTGCTCGAAGCGATCCAGGCGGAACTGTCGAGCGAAGCGCAGTAACGGCGTGCCCATGAGTGAGTGGCGGTCGTGCTTGGATTGAATCGGGCAGAGCAATCAGAACAGTTTGTTCGGAGTTCTTACGGACATCAGATCGAGTAGAAGCCGCGATGTTGAAGCGCAGACGAGGGGTGATTGACCTCGTCTGCGCGAAGCTCAATCGATGGTGCGATTCACGCTCGGCGGCGCCTTTGGCCCGGTTAAAGCGAACGAATACGCCGCTTGATTTCACTGGCGGCGTTTTGGGCGACCAGTAAATCACGGGCGTGGACGACGGCGAGCGGCTGGCCCGCGTCATCACATTCCCCCTTCAATAGCGACACTCATATGTCCGATTTCGAGACACATGCACTAGCCATCGCTTGATCAGGCGTCCGATTCTGCGACAGTGGGCGAATTCCCAAGCAGGCCAGAGCGGCCATTCAGTCAGTCACTTTCCTTTTGTCCGCCGGGCATTAAGGCCCGGCTGTGGCGGGTTAAGCGTCATCGGCACAGAGATTGCATTAACAAAAGCGATAAAACGCGTTGGAGGAGCCGGCGAGTTCTCCAGTCGGCGCATTTCGAACGCGCGTCGGGCGTAACCAAAGCGCGGACAGCTGGCGGCGGGGGTGCTTACTAGCGGATGCGTTATCACGAACCGCCAATTGCCGTTCTTCGCCGCCAGATAGCAGGCCATTTATATGCTGGCAAGTTTCCCTGCAAACTGTGATAAGGAGACGAAACGTGAAAGCTGCAGTGCTGCATGAATACGACGAATCATTGACCCGTGACGAGTTCGTGCGTTACGAGGAGGTCGTTGATCCGAAGATCGGGCGAGCCACCGACGTGATCGTGCGTATAGGAGGCGCCGGTGTCTGCCGCACCGATCTGCACGTTGTCGAAGGCATTTGGCGCAGCAAGGTCGACGTGGTCTTGCCCTACATCATGGGCCACGAAAATGCCGGCTGGGTCGAGGCGGTGGGATCCGCCGTGGAGAGCGTCAAGGTGGGCGATGCCGTGATCTGCCATCCGCTCGTGACCAGCGGCCACTGCCTGGCGTGCCGGCGCGGCGACGACATGCATGCGACCGACAGCAGTTTCCCGGGCATCAACGCTAACGGCGGTTATGCCGAATATCTGCTGACGGGCGAGCGTTCGCTGATCAAGCTGCCGAAGTCGCTTGCGCCCAAGGATGTCGCGCCTTACACCGACGCTGGATTGACCGCCTACCGCGCTGCCAAGAAGGCGTCGCGCCATCTGTTGCCCGGCCAGTTCGCCGTTGTGATTGGCGCCGGCGGCCTGGGTCACATCGGCATCCAGGTACTGAAGGCCTTGTGCGCTGCGGAAATCATCGTGGTCGACCGCTCGGAAACCGCATTGCAACTGGCAAAGGAATGCGGTGCGCACCATACGGTCAAGGGCGGCGGCGATGAAGTGCAAAGCGTGCTCGAATTGACCCGCGGCAATGGCGCGGAGGCGGTCATCGATTTTGTCGGCGAAGGTGATGCGGTCGCCAAAGGCCTCGCCATGACGCGCAACGGCGGGTTCTATTACATCGTCGGTTATGGCGGGAAGATCGAGTTGCCGACTATCGACATGATCACCAGCGAGAAAACCATCGTCGGCAATCTGGTCGGCACTTATCCCGAGCTGGTCGAGTTGATGGCGTTGGCCGATCGTGGACTGGTTCATCTGGCGACGAAGGAATACCGTTTGAGCGAGGCAAACCAGGCGCTCAAGGACCTGCACCATGGCAAGGTCAGGGGCCGCGCGGTGCTGATTCCATAGCGATGGATCCGACAGGGAGAGCGCCGTGGCGTCGCAGAACAATCCAAACCCGATTCCCGAGCGCGTGCGATTGGTCATTGCATTGACCGAGGTTAACTCCCGCTACTTGCGCGGCGAGAACCGATGCGCCGGCGCTGAGATCGAGTTGGCCTGTGCGCTGGCGTGCGAGAAGCGCGAAGGCGCCACGCCGGACCGGACGCGGGATATCGCGCAATTGCGGGAGCGGTTGCGCGCCTCGGAAAACGAGCTGCTGGCTATCGAAGCCGAGCGAGACTGGCTCGAGAACGAGCTGGCGAATTTCGACACGGCGGAGTCTGGCAAGCAACCGGGAGATTTGCAATGAATCGGATACCGGTCACTGTGCTTACCGGGTTTCTCGGCGCCGGAAAAACCACGCTGCTCAATCGCATCCTGCGCGAACAACACGGCCGGCGTTACGCGGTGATCGTCAACGAATACGGCGAACTCGGCATCGACGGGGGCCTCGTCGTTGGCGCGGAAGATGAGGTAGTTGAACTGAATAACGGCTGCGTGTGCTGCAAGGTGCGCGGGGACTTGATCCGCGTAGTGTCGGGGCTGATCAAACGCAAGGGCGGCTTCGACGGCATCCTGATAGAAATGTCGGGATTGGCGGACCCCGCGCCCGTGGTTCAGACATTCTTTGTCGACGATGCCATTCGTCAGCGCACGCGTCTTGACAGCGTGATTTGCGTAGCCGACGCGCTGCACCTGCAAGCACGGCTGGCCGACAGCCGTGAGGCCGCGGAGCAACTGGCGCAGGCGGACACCGTACTGCTCAACAAGACCGACCTCGTCGATGCGACTGGTCTGGCTTCGGTAGAAGCGGCCGTACGAGGTATCAATCCTACTGCCGAGTTGCTGCACAGTGTCCGCTGCGCAGTGCCGCTTGCAGGGCTGCTGGATCGAGGCGCGTTCGATCTCAAGCGCCTTCATCTTGACTCGTCGCCAGACGACGGCAACGAATCGCCCCGTGATGAGCGTCCTTTTCGCCACATATCCGTTAGCCCCGGCCGTCACAGTCATGGCATAGATTGCGTTTCGCTGCGCGTCGAAAAACCGCTGGAACGCAGCCGGTTTCTATCGTGGCTGCAGCAACTGGTGGTCGAGCAAGGCCAGGATCTGTTGAGAGCCAAAGGGATCGTCGACCTGGCGGGATCGGAAAGGCGCTTTGTGTTCCAGGGGGTGCATATGACCATGGACACGGATTTCGACCGGCCTTGGAGAGTAGATGAAGTACGCGATAGCAGGCTGGTGTTCATCGGCCGCAATCTCGATCGACGTGGATTGCGGGAGAGTATCGGGCACTGCAAGACCGACTCATGAATACGCCGCCGCCTTTGATCGAGCTGCTTGGGGCACGTTGGGTGACGGAGGCGCCCGTAGTTGCTGTCGTGTGGGATGCCGCGGGACTCAATGCCGGATTCGCGCTCGGTGACGGCACGCTGGCGCTCGCAGCTGCTGAATGGCGTGGCGGCCCAGGGCTCAAGCCGCGTCAGGGCGGCGGTGTCGAATTCGTCGAGCCGCAGGAACCCGCTGCGCCGCTGGCCCGTTTCAGCGTGCACGACGGCACCTGCCTCTCGCTCGCTGCCGACCCTGAAGGCGGATTTCTCAGCGGTGGCGACGACGGCCGGCTTGTCCACTTGAATGTGGATGGTGCGAGCGAAGTCCTTGTCGATGCCGACGGTGAGTGGATCGACCTTGTGGCGACGAGTCCGGCCGGTCGAGCCTATGCAACCGGGCGTCGAGTTCACTGGCTGGGAACGAAGCCTGCCAGTCTGGCGTTACCGGGTTCGGCAACGGCCCTTGCATTCAATGCCGCCGGCGAGCAGTTGGCGATCGCCCATCACGGCGGAGTCACACTATGGCCCGTTGACGCTCATGTTCCGCGCCTGCTTGCGTGGCCCGGCTATCACCGCAGCGTCGCCTGGAGTCGCGACGGCCGCTATCTGGTGAGCGGCATGGAGGAGAACGCATTGCACGGGTGGCGATTGCCGGACGGCGGCGACATCGAAATGGGCGGTTATCCCGGGCAACCCCTATCGCTATCGTTTTCGGCGGACGGCCGGGTCTTGGTCACGAGCGGTGGCCCGCGCGCGGTTTGCTGGCGATTCGATCCGCCCGGTGGCGATGACCAACCGCGAGAATGCGGCATTGCGGGCAAGACCCCGGTCACTCAGGTCGCTTGTCATCCCACCCATCCTTTGATTGCCGTGGGGTATCACAACGGCGCGGTACTGCTGTGCCAGCCGGGCGGCAGTGACGTCCTGTTCGTCAAGGGGTCCGGGGACAGTCCTGTCAGCGCGATCGCCTGGTCGCCTAGTGGATCCCGCCTTGCGCTGGGCACGGAGGCCGGTGAGCTCGGGCTCGTGTTGCTGCCGGAGGCGCTATTTAACTTCGGAAGCCTGCGATGAAGCAAGCGGACAAGACTTACTACACACAAAGAAGGAGACAACGATGACCGATGAACACTTCACCAAGGACCAGTTCTTCGAGCGACTGGGAGCGATTGGCGACGAAATGATCGCCGCTTACGGCAAGGACTTCGCGATGGGCGCCCTGGTTCTAGCCGCGCGTTTCATTGCCGAAAGGAAACCGAATGGTGATGACGCCCAGAGCGTGATTTATACAGGCGACAAGCATGGAGGCTTGCGACTGTAGGTTGTCGTGCGTTCAGGCTCAGGGCTGCGCGATGATCGCGCCGTCTAACTGCTTCGGGCGGTCTCGCCTTCCCCATGGCAGGTAAATGGTGGGGACCGAAACGAGGACGCAGTTTTTGCTGCCACTTAAATAATACGGCATCCAGATTAATTAAAGAATTCTCTTAAAAACACGACACTGTCGTTCCCTTTTTCCATGCACCATCGGCCGAGAGGGGAAGGCGACTGATGGTAGCCATGAGCGTCCCAATATCGGACAGATCGGCCGAATGCGAATGTCGCAGAACAAAACAGAATTAGCCGTCGGAAATGATGCGAGCAATCGCATGTGCTGCGCAGCCTTATAGGGCGCGACGTTAGCCTCATTGGCACGCAAATCGCTCTATGAGTGTAGATCGAGACCCAAGCGTCGATGATCCGAGGTGCATAACAAAACGACAGGAGGCATGGATCGTGAAGACCGGACCCGCGCACCTTTTGGTTCGCGACAGTGACCCCCGCCTGTGCTGTTGATTGTTGACTCTGGCCGTGGCATCAACCGGCCCTGCCCGTAGCGCCGCCATATGAAGGTGAAATACGACGGCGAATCGTGAAATGGAAAAGGAGAGCTCAATGTCTGATGGATTAACCCTCAACAAGATCACATCCCAGCGTGGGATCAGCATCGGCGAGGCGGCACGCCGCGTCGCCGATCTCGGCTGGACGCCCAGTTACGTCCAGGAGGCCATGACCTTCCCGACGGACTACAAGATCAGCAAGGCGCCACGCGACCCGATGAAACAGGTGCTGCGCTCCTATTTTCCGATGCAGGAGGAAAAGGACAATCGCGTCTACGGTGCACTCGACGCGGCGTTGCGCGGCGACATGTTCCGCAATGTCCAGCCGCGCTGGGTCGAGTGGATGAAGCTGTTCCTGGCGATCATTCCGTTCCCGGAAATCTCGGCGGCGCGTTCAATGGCCATGCTCGGCCGCCTCGCGCCCGGAGAGGAACTACGCACGGGTTTCACCATGCAGATGGTCGACGAGTTCCGGCACTCGACTATCCAGATGAATCTCAAGAAATGGTACATGGAGAACTATATCGACCCGGCCGGGTTCGATATCACCGAGGCGGCATTCGGCAAGTGCTACGCGACCACGATCGGTCGCCAGTTTGCCGAAGGGTTCCTCACCGGCGATGCCGTCACCGCAGCGAACGTCTTCCTGCAAGTGGTCGCTGAAACGGCATTCACGAACACCTTGTTCGTCGCCATGCCTTCGGAAGCCGCGCGCAACGGCGACTATGCATTGCCGACGGTGTTCCTCTCGGTGCAGTCCGACGAAAGCCGGCATATCGGCAACGGCCATTCGCTGGTGATGTCGGTTATCAACGACCCGGACAATCATCTGCTGCTCGAGCGCGATCTTCGCTACGCCTTCTGGCAGAACCACGCCATTGTCGATGCGGCGATCGGCACGTTCATCGAATACGGCACCACCGACAGGGACAAGAACAAGGAGTCGTACGCCGAGTTGTGGCACCGGTGGATCTATGAGGATTACTACCGTACTTATATGCTGCCGCTGGAAAAATACGGCATCAAGATTCACCACGACGACGTCGGGGCCGCATGGGATCGTCTGGTGAAGAAGAATTACGTGCACAAGGTTGCACAGTTTTTCTCCGTGGGCTGGCCGGTCAACTTCTGGCGTATCGAAGCTCAGACAGAAAAGGACTTCGAGTGGTTCGAGCACAAGTACCCAGGCTGGTACGCCGAATTCGGCGACTACTGGAAGTGGTATGCGAAGAAGAGCGTGCCTGGCGAGACCAACATGCTGTTCGACCAGGAAAACGGCTACGTGTACCCGCACCGCTGCTGGAGTTGCCTGGTGCCGTGCCTGATCCGGGAGGACTTCGTAGTCGACGAAGTGGACGGCCAGTTGTACACCTACTGCTCGGAGTTGTGCCGCTGGACCCACAAGGTGGCGTTCGCCTCGGAATACGAGGGGCGGCCGACGCCGGCCATGGGACGCTTCAGCGGGCGCCGCGAGTGGGAGGAGTGCTACCACGGCTGGGATCTGGCTGATTGCATCAAGGATCTCGGTTTCGTGCGCAGCGACGGCAAGACCCTGGTGCCGCAACCGCATCTGCGGTTCGACGACAGGAACATGTGGACGCTCGATCATGTTCGCGGTCACATCATCCAGAGCCCGATCGTTCTGCTTCGGGGAATGACGCCGGAGCAGCGCGAGAAGCACATCGCCGAATATCGAGCCGGTTTCAAGATTAATCCGGTTAACTGACGAAGCGATGCCGTCCGGGAGTGATTGAGTGGGTGACTACCGCTCCCGGACGAATCAGGAGGGCACGATGAGCGACACGCAATGGAAGAGGGATGCCATGCCGGATACAGTCGACTACCAGACAGTTCATACAGTGCGATTCGAGCCTGTCGGCGTCGAGATGGAGGTCGCGGAGGGCGAGACCGTGCTGGATGCCGCCTTCCGCCAGGGCATCTCGGTGATGCACGGGTGCAAGGAAGGGCAGTGCAGCAGTTGCAAGTCCCTGTTGATCGATGGCGACGTCGAGATGAAGAAGTATTCAACCTTCGCGCTGCCCGACTATGAGCGCGATACAAATCACATCTTGCTGTGCAGGACGCTCGCCTTCAGTGACCTGACGGTCGAACTGCTGAACTACGACGAAGACCTGATGCGCCGCTCTATTGCGGTGAAGGAAATAGGGGCAACGCTGACGAAGATAACCGCTCTCACACACGACATCCGGCTGCTGGAAGTGGAACTGGATCAGCCACTGCGGTTTTGGGCCGGCCAGTACGTCGACCTGACCATTCCGGGGCAGGACATTACCCGATCGTTCTCCATGGCGAGCGTACCAAGCGAGCCAGGGGGCCAGACGAGTCTTGCGTTCATCATCAAGAAATACCCCAATGGCGCCTTCTCTTCTCAGCTCGACGACGGCCTCAAGCCGGGCGACCGGCTGGTGGCGAAGGGACCGTATGGCACGTGCTTCCGGCGAGAAGAACAGCCGGGGCCGATGGTGCTGGTGGGCGGTGGATCGGGAATGTCTCCCCTGTGGTCGATCCTCAATGATCTCGTCCAGAGCGGCGAGCAAAGGCCGGTGCGTTTCTTCTACGGCGCGCGTACCCGTCGCGACTTGTTTTATCTCGCCGATTTCGCCGAACTCGCGGCGAAGCTGCCCGACTTCCGCTTTATTCCCGCGCTTTCGCACGCTGAAGCAGGCGATGACTGGACCGGCGAGACTGGCTTCATTCATGAGGTGCTTGGACGGACCTTGCGCGAGGAAGCGCTCACTGGCGAGATCGATGCCTATACGTGTGGTCCCACACCGATGATCGATGCGGTGATGCCCGTACTGCAAATGGCCGGGGTTGCGCCCGAGCGGCTTTATTTCGACAAATTTACTCAGGCCGTCCGCTGACCGGCCCCATGGCAGGGCTCCCGGTTGCGGGATGTTCCGATAACTGAAAGACGAAGGAGGATCAACATGAGTACCTCGATAGAGCAACCGGTACCGCTTGCATCAGGCGCGGCCGGTGCGGCCCAGTTTGCCGGTTGGGACAGCCGCAAGTACAACTACTACGAGCCGAAGGGGCGCAAGGCGACGCACTACGAGGACATGACCGTTGACGTTCAGCCGGACCCGAAGCGGTATTTGCTGCAGGACTGGATCATTTCGTTCGCCGATGGCACACCGACCTATTCGGAAACATGGACCGCCGCTAAATGCACGGACTGGCACAAGTTTCGCGCTGTCGATGAGGAATGGGAGCGCACCCACTACCAGCGCCAGTCCACGATCATCGGCATGATCAGCGGCGCTATCGGCAATGCCCGGCGTTCGGGCGCGGTGAAGCGGTTCGACAAGGCGTGGCTCAAGGTGCTGGAGCAGCATCTTGGAGCATACAAGCATGCCGAGTTTGGCTTGGGTACTTCGACCATGCACGCGCAGCGCTATGGCGTGACGCAGATGATCAATAGCGCCATCCTTACGAATGCGTCGTACAAGCTGCGTTTCGCCCAGGACCTGACGCTGTACTTGGGAGAGATTGCACTGGACGCGCCGAATCTCGACCTTGATGCCGGTAAGTCTCACTGGCTGAACGATCCGATCTGGCAGGAAACGCGCCGGGCAGTGGAGGCCATAGGCGGTGCAACCGACTTCCTCGAAAAGTACTTCGCGGTGAACGTGGTCTTCGAGCCGCTGGTGGCCGACCTATTCCGCAGCGGCTTCATCATGCAGATGGCCGCATCGCAAAACGACTTCCTGACGCCTACGGTTGTTTCCGCAGCGGAGGGCGATTACGAGCGCAACCTGGCCAACGCAGTCGAGCTGTTCCACATGCTTGCCAACGACCCGAAGCACGGCGACGCCAACCGCAAGTTGTTCGGCGAGTGGTTGGAAAAGCACGGCGCCCTGGCGTCTGCCGCTGCGAAGCATTTGCAACCAATCTGGTCGATTCCGCATGTCAAGGTGGTTCAGTTCAACGACAGCATGACCAGTTCGATAGAGCGCGCCGAGATGATCGCCCGAGAGATCGGCGTTCATTTTCCTCTGGCGATCCAGGCCTGAGCCATTCTTTAGTAATACGACCTAACCGGGAAGAGGAGCACGCAATGTCAGTGCATACCGACAACATCTTCAAGTCGATGAAGGACGTTCGTTTCGAGCAGACCATTTCTCATCAGTGTGGCGTCACCATGAACGATAGTGTCGAGGCACGCGCGATTGCAGAGTTAATGGCGCACAAGCCCGGCATCACGGTGACCTACCTGCCCGCGATGATTCGTATCGACGGGCAGGGCAAGATCGAGTTCAAGATGAGCGAGATCAGTGAATCGCTTGGCCGCGAGATGACCCCGCATCTGTTCGAGATATCCACCTCGACCCATTACGGGCGGATGGTGATGATAGACGACGACACCGTCGTGCTGTTCGGCAATATGGACGACGCCATGGCTTACGAGTGACAACGTAACCCGCTACTGAACCTCGCGAACGGCTTTGCATGACATGACGCCGGTCGCTCTCGCACAACCATGGAGACAATGTCATGTATCGAACCACGGACGGTGAAGAGATATTCATCATCGACGGGCACGTTCATCTTTGGGACGGCAGCAAGGCCAACTTGAAGAATGTTCATGGCCAGCAGTTCATCGATTGCTTTTATGCTTATCATTCGAACTTGAGTCCCAAGGAGTATTTGTGGCCCAAGGAGAAGTTCGACAAGTACGGCGAGGAAGCCATGTACAACGACCTGTTCGTCACAGGATACGACGACATGGCGATCTGTCAGCCGACGTATCTGACGGACTTCTACAAGAACGGCTTCAACACGACCGAGGCCAACTATGTGTTGAAGGAGAAATACCCGAACCGGTTCATTGTGAACGGTGCGTTCGACCCTCGCGACGGCGAGGCCGGGCTCGATCGCCTGGACGAGTTGTCCGAGCGCTACAAGATCCAGGGCGTCAAGCTCTATACCGCTGAATGGCGCGGTGACAGCAAGGGTTACAAGCTGTCGGACCCAGGCGTGCAGAGGTACTTCGAACGCTGCGAAAAGCTGGGCATCAAGAACATCCACGTCCACAAAGGGCCGACCATCCTGCCGCTTAACCGCGACGCCTTCGATGTTGCCGACGTCGACGACGCGGCGACCAGCTTCCAGAACCTGAACTTCATCGTCGAGCACTGCGGCTTGCCGCGCCTGGACGATTTCTGCTGGATCGCGACCCAGGAAACGAATGTGTATGGCGGCCTGGCTGTGGTGCTGCCGTTCATTCACACCCGCCCGGAGTATTTCGCCCATGTAATTTCGGAGCTGCTCTTCTGGATCGGGGAAGACAAGATCCTGTACGGCAGCGACTACGGTATCTGGTCGCCAAAGTGGCTGATCGAGAAGTTCATGGCGTTCGAACTGCCGGAATCCGTCAGCAAGGAGACGGGCGTTCAATTGTCGCTGACAGCGAAGAAGAAAATCCTCGGGCTCAACGCGGCGCGCTTGTATGGGGTTGACATTGAAGCGCAGAAGAAGCTGCTCGCCGACACCCGGCAAACGGCTACGGTATGACCATCATGGCAGCCGTTGCTACCGTTGAGCGTACTGCGCAAGTGTGGGCGCGGCTCCAGTCTGTCATCGATCCCGAACTCGACGAATCGGTGACGGAACTGGGTTTCGTCACCAGCGTCGAGGTCGATGCAGGCGGTCACGTCCGCGTCGATTTCCGCTTGCCAACTTACTGGTGCGCCGCCAATTTCGCGTTCCTGATGGCCGACGACATGCGTATTGCCGTCACGGCCTTGCCGTGGGTCACGAAGGTCACGGTGGGCCTCGGTGAGCACATGTATGCCGACGAGATCAATCGCGGCGTCGCGGCCGGCCTGTCGTTCCAGGCGACTTTTGGTAATGAAGCCAGCGGCGAACTGGAGGAAGTCCGCCGGACCTTCATGGTCAAGGCTTTCCAGCGAAGGCAGGAAGCGCTGCTGACGTATCTGATCGAGGGCCGGCATGAGCCCACGGCGCTGGTGCAGTTGAGCGTGGTGGGGCTTGCCGCGCTGCCATGCGATGCCGAGGGTCATCGTCGCGTCGAACGATACCTGGAGCGACGTCCGGTCGTCGGGTCGGGCGCGGATGAACTGGCCTTCGTCGACCACGAAGGCGCATCGCTCGATGCCGGCCAGATCCATGCCTATCTGCGCAACTTGCGGCGGATTGGCGTCAACGCCGAATTTAACAGCGCGATGTGCCGCGGTTTGCTGGCTACCCGATACGGCACAGCATGCACACCTCAAGTGGAGGTCAAGCCGGTGCATTTCGTTCGTTCTATCAGCTCGGCCAGATCGATTCAAAATGGTTTGTAATCCAAAGCTATCATAAAAGGAGACAGGCAATCATGCCGAATATCATGCTGCATGACGATGAGGCCCGCATGGCTCTCGGCCGCGGAGTCGCTAAGCTTGCCAAGGCGGTACGTGGCACGCTTGGGCCCCGCGGAATGAACGCGATCATCGACCGTCCGATCGGTACGCCGATCATTTCCCGCGACGGTGTGAGTATCGCCAATGAGATCGAGCTGGAAGACGTGTTCGAGAACATCGGCGCACAGGTGGTGCGGGAGGTATCGAAGCAGACCAATGAAGTCGCCGGCGACGGGACTACCACGGCGACGGTTCTGGCCGATGCGCTGGTACAGGATGGCTTGGCCTGCCTGGCGGAGGGGGCCAACCCCGTCGAGTTGGTCCAGGGTCTGGAGGCTGCTGTAACCGAGGTCATTGCGGCGCTCAAACGTACGGCGACCCCGCTGCGCGGAAGCGAAGAGGTCCGTGCGGTAGCTATAGTGGCCGCCAACGACGAGGTCACGGGCGCGATGGTGGCCGAAGCGCTGGAGCGGGTAGGCCCCGATGGCATCGTCGATGTCGAATATGGAACCACGGTTGAGACCCGGCTCGAAGTGGTCGACGGCATGGCATTCGATCGTGGCTACCTGTCTCACCACATGGTCACGGACCTTGAAAGAATGCAGGTGGTGCTCGATAACCCGCTCATTCTGATGACCGATCAGCGGTTACAGTCGCTGGAAGAAGTAGCCGCAATCCAGGCGCTCGTAGCGAAAAGCAAACGCCCGCTGCTGATCATTGCCGAAGAGGTTGCGCCTGCCTGTGTGGTGAGCTTGCTCGCCTGGCGTGACAATGGCGGTGTGCCCGTGGCGGCCATCCATCCGCCCGAATACGGACATTGGCGCAAAGCGATGCTCGAGGATATCGCCATTGTCACGGGAGGCCGGGTGATCGCCCGCGATCTGGGCGGAAAACTCGAGACCACGGAGCTGCGAGATCTCGGCAGTGCCCGGCAAGTGCGCATTTCCGCAAACCAGACCATCATTACGGCCGGTGGCGGCGATCCGGTCGGGATCGTTGCGCGTCGCCAGCAGGTCGCGCGCCAGTACGAGATGGCGCCGGAGAACGTTGAACGGGACAAGTTCCAGGTGCGCCTCGCCAAGCTATCCGGCGGCACAGCGATGATCCTGGCTGGCGGAGCTACGCCCGTCGAACAGAAGCGGCGGCTTCATCTGATCGAGGACGCGATCAATGCCGCGCGCGCGGCGATTGCCGAGGGTGTCGTGCCGGGAGGAGGGATGGCGTTGCTGCGGGTGTCCTCCGAGCTTGAGGGGGTCGTTTCACGAACTCAAGGCAGTGTTCAGCAGGGCGCGAGACTGCTGCAGCGTGCTCTTACGAAACCGCTGTATCACATCGCGACGAACTGCGGCCTGAACGGTGAGGCGATCGTGGCCGAGGCGGTGCGATCGAAACCGGGCATGGGACTCGATGCGCGCACCGGTGCCTTCGTGAACCTGGTGGATGCGGGCATTATCGATCCGGTGAAGGTCAGTTACAGCGCAGTGCGCAATGCGGCCTCGGTGGCTGGGTTGATCCTGACCACCCAGACGCTGATCGCCAAGAAGCCGGAGTCCATCGATCCTACGGCCGGGCCCGCCCTTGGCGGCGGCGCTGAAATGTTTGGCCGTAAGTAATCGTGTCGTCACCGGCTTCCGCACGCAGGCCGGTGAAACAGTTATGAATACTTCGGTATCCGAATTTGTGGGTGGAGATTCGTTACCTGAATTCGGACAACCCGAATTCCGCCTCGCCCGGCTCATCCGGTAGGAGGCGTCAAGTCCGTTTCGCGTGAACGCTTGATTTGACTTGCCTTGCTCTGTAATAGCCGGCTATTACGCCAATACCCGTTGAGTCATTTCCGCCAGGAATAGCGCTGCAAGGGTTCCTTATATGTCTGCTATGTGTCTTGTAAAAGAATAGTTAGCCACGTTGGCCGGACCGTGTTTTCCCGAGCGGACCTGATCAAAAGCTAGGCATATACTAGCCCGTGGTGTTGCTGCCAGCTTACAGAAGCGAACAACGGGAAGCGCCAGCCGCAATACCAGATAGCGAGTCACGACGAAGCCTGCCGCAGAGGGGTTTCGGGTTGACCAATCGCATCGGAGGAGACTTGTGGCGAGACATCAAACTGACAGTGTGTCAGGTCCTGGCGATCAGGCCGTGATGCATGGCGTGATGGCCCAGGCGCAGCGGGCCGACGTCGTCCACTCTGACCGCAACACAATGCACGCTTGGGAGCGTTTCCTGGCGGGCGATTCATCGTTGTCGGTTCCTTCGGCTCTGATCGCGTCGTGGCAGCGTAGTCTGCAGTCCGGCGTCAATCCTTCTGCAAACCTCGCGCCGTTCGCGGTACACGGCGACGCGGTCGAGGCTTTGCGCTGGCGTCATCGGGAGTTGCTGGCGGCCTCCGATCGACTTTTCGCCGCGACCGCGGACCTTTTCGCGGATTCGCATTCCATCTTGCTTCTCACCAACCAGGATGGTGTGATTCTCAAAGCCGCGGGTGACCTTCGCACCCTGACGGCCGGCGAGAAAATCCATTTGACGACAGGCGGCGACTGGCGCGAAGGCATGGCCGGCACCAACGGCATCGGCACCGCGCTCGCCACCGGCGAGCCAACCTATATTCATGGCTCGGAACACTTCTGCGAAGGGATCAAGTCATGGAGTTGCGCGGCGGCGCCGATCTGCGAACCCGGAACCGGTGCGATCATAGGTGTACTCGACATTTCCGGACCGCCTTCGACTTATCAGATCAATAACCTGACATTGGCGATTACAGCGGCACGACAGATCGAAATGGTGCTGGCCGAGCAGTCGGCCCGTCAGCAGATGCGTCTATTGGCTTTTTGCCTGCAACGGCTTTCATCGTCCGATGCAGCGGGGATGATCGCCATCGACCGGCGCGGCCGGCTCGTTCACACGACCGGCAGAGTGCCGCTTCCCGTTGGCATCGGAGAGCGGTTTCCCGGGATGGACGAAAACTCCGCCGTGGAGGACTGGGCCCGGCACCTGCCCCGAGGCTTGCGTGCCGAATGGTTCAACCCGGTCGTTGTAGAAGGCAGCACGATTGGCGCAATGCTCGTTGTTCCCACAATGCGATCGCGCCCGGCGGCCAACCGGATTGCCGAGCGTAGCAGTGCACTCGGGAATGCGGTCGGGAACGGCGCAGGCAACGAGGCGGGAAGCGAGGCGGGAAGCGAGGCCGATCCTCAACGCAACTGCTTCGCCCAGATACTGGGGCAAAGCGCGACAATGCTCGCTGCCGTCAATCGAGGACGCCAGCTTGCCCGCAGGCGCGTGCCGGTATTGATCGAGGGCGAAACCGGAGTCGGCAAGGAACTGTTCGCGCGCGCAATACATGGAGAGGAACGCGGGGGCGGAGCTTTCGTCGCGTACAACTGCGGGGCGGCGTCGAAGGAGCTGATAGGAAGCGAGTTGTTCGGCCATGTGCGTGGGGCATTTACGGGAGCCACGGCAGAGGGACGGCCCGGCCGGTTCGAACTGGCGCATGGCGGCACCTTGTGTCTCGACGAAATCGGCGAGCTGCCGCTCGAATTACAACCCGTCCTGTTGCGCGCTCTCGAGGAGGGCGTCGTCTACCGGTTAGGAGACACACAGCCACGGCGCGTCGATGTGCGCCTTTTGGCGATGACCAATCGTAATCTGCACGACGAAGTAAAATCCGGCCGATTCCGTGGCGACCTCTATTACCGCATCAGCGTCACCCGCATACGGATCCCCCCTCTGCGCGAGCGGGACATCGACATCGATCTCCTGGTCGAACATTTCAACCGGCGACTGGCTCTTCGCCACGCGGTTCCATTAAGGCGGCTGAACCCCGAAGTCATGGCGGTGCTGCGAGCCTATTCGTGGCCGGGCAACGTCAGGGAGATGCGAAATATTATCGAAAACTTGCTTTTGACGTCGCGCGAGGAGGAGGTGGCGCTCGACGAATTGCCTGCGGAACTGCTAGACGAAACGGGGACCATCGGCGCGGCTGAGCCGGTGCTGCGTCAGTCCGCCAGTCTGGAAGAAACGGAGCGCGTGGCCATTGCTCGCGCGGTGCATGGCTCGCATGGCAATCTTGCCCAGGCTGCCCGTTCGCTTGGCGTTTCGCGCAGCACGTTATATCGAAAGCTGGAGCTCTATCAACTGGAAGGCATCGTCAAGCCGGCGATGGAATGACCGGCTTCCGTGTTGCAAACGACTATCGGCGGGATTGAAAACTACAATTGGGGACACCCAATCCACCTGCTAGATTTAAATGGGACTGTGCAGCTTCGCGCGACTGCATGGCGAGTCATCAAGACTTAGACGACCTATATTACAACCGCGCACCCCCAATACAGGCTTGCATGGAGGTTCAGATGTCGCAACTCAAGGGTTCGAAGACTGAAGAAAATCTGAAAGCAGCGTTCGCTGGCGAATCTCAGGCGAATCGTCGTTATCTATATTTCGCGGGCAAGGCGGATGTCGAGGGTCAGAACGACGTGGCAGCGCTATTCCGTTCGACAGCGGAAGGCGAAACCGGTCACGCACATGGGCACCTCGAATATCTGGAAGCGGTGGGAGACCCCGCCACTGGCTTGCCGTTCGGCTCGTCGCGCCTGAACCTGCAAGCGGCGGTTGCCGGCGAAACACACGAATACACCGACATGTATCCGGGTATGGCGAAGACGGCGCGCGAAGAAGGTTTCGACGAAATCGCCAATTGGTTCGAAACGCTGGCAAAGGCCGAGCGTAGCCACGCAAATCGGTATACCAAGGCGCTTGACGCGCTAGTCGACTGACGTGAGGCGCGTCGGCGGCAGCGCCGGCGTTCCTCATACACGTGGCGCCAAGTATGCGGCGACGGTTCGCAGGCGTTCGCTTGTGTTGGCGTGATGCGCAGCATTGCGCCAGTCATCCGCGATCCAAGTACAAAAGCACAAAATTACAAATGGAGCACGACGGCATGCCCCACAAAGAAGGCAGTCTCGAAGCGCCCACCCGGCATCCGCTCGACTGGCTCTCGGACGGGTTCTACGACCAGGAGGCACTCGATCAGGAGCTCACACGCGTCTTCGATATCTGCGCGGGGTGCCGGCGTTGTGTGTCGTTGTGCGGTGCGTTTCCGACGCTATTCGATCTGGTCGATGCAACCGATACCGGCGAAGCACACGAAGTCGACAAACGCGAATTCGGCAAGGTGGTCGACCAGTGTTACCTATGCGACCTGTGTTACATGACGAAGTGTCCCTATGTGCCCCCGCATCCGTGGAATGTCGATTTTCCGCATCTGATGCTGCGCGCCAAGGCGATCGACTACAAACGCGGCGACGTGAAGCTACGCGACAAGTTTCTCTCGAACACCGACGCGCTCGGTCATTTCGCGGGCATTCCGGTCATTACGCAGACGGTGAACGCGGTCAATCACACCGCCGCGGCGCGCGGCATGATGGAAAAAGCGCTCGGCGTCGACAAGGACGCGTGGCTGCCCGATTTCGCGGCGCGTAAATTCCGCAGTGCAGCAAAAAAATCACCGGTGTCGCAGGCTGTCAATGGCGAGCGTACGCCCGGCAAGGTAGCGATTTACGCCACCTGTTACGTGAATTTCAATGAACCCGGGATCGGCCACGATCTGCTTGCCGTGCTCGCTCACAACGACGTGCCTTACGAACTCGTCACGAGCGAAGCGTGTTGCGGCATGCCGTTGCTCGAACAAGGCAATCTGCAGGGCGTTGCGGACAAAAAAGCGAAGAACATGCCGGTGCTCGCGAAATACGCGCGCGAGGGTTATGCGATCATCGGCGCGATTCCGAGCTGCGTGCTGATGTACAAGCACGAACTGCCGCTGATGTTTCCCGACGATGTCGACGTGCGAGCGGTCAGCGAAGCCTTCTGGGATCCTTTCGAGTACTTTGTTTCGCGTCACCGGGATGGACTCCTGAAGACCGACTTCAAAACCGGATTGGGCAAGGTGGCGTATCACGTGCCGTGCCACGCACGAGTGCAGAACATCGGCCGCAAGACGTCTGAAACCCTGGCGTTGGTGCCGGACACGCAGGTGAGCGTAGTCGAACGATGTTCCGGACATGCCGGCACGTTCGGCGTGAAAAAGGAGTTTCATCGTACGGCGATGCAAATCGGCACGCCGGTATTCAAGGCGATGGCGCAGCCGCAGCCCGATTACATTTCGTCGGATTGCGCGCTGGCCGGTCATCATATCGAACAGGGGCTTGAGGAAAATGGCTTGCCGAAAGCGCAACTCGCGCATCCGCTGACGCTATTGCGCAAGGCCTATGGCCTCTGATATTCCGCACTGCAAGGACACCCGATGAGTATCGCCCGCCATTCGCTGTTGTCGCTCGAGAACTATTCGAAGTCGCGCATCGCCATGCGCAATCAGGTGATCGAGCACAAGAAAGAGCGCACCGTGCCGCTAGGTAATCACGTCACGTTCCTGTTCGAAGACGAGTTGACGATCCGCTATCAGATTCAGGAAATGCTCCACATCGAAAAGATTTTCGAAGAGGAGGGGATTCAGGCCGAACTGGATGCCTACCTGCCGCTCGTGCCGGACGGCAGCAATCTGAAGGCGACAATGCAGATTGAATACGCGAACGAAATCGAGCGACATGCGGCGTTGGCGCGGCTGATTGGCATCGAGGATCGCGTGTTCATTGAGGTAGAGGGCGGGCCGCCGGTGTATGCGATCGCCGACGAGGACCTGGAACGCGAGAACGATGAGAAGACCTCCGCGGTGCATTTTGTCCGCTTTGAGCTAACGCCCGCGATGAAAGCGCGTTTGCGCGATGGGGCCGCGTTGCAGGTCGGATGCGATCACCCGAACTATCTGGTGCCGGCGCAGACGATCGAGTCCCGGCAGCGGGCGTCGCTGTTGAAGGATTTGACGTGATTACCGGTGTTGACCGGCACTGCCGGAGGCGGTGACGCTGGAGCGTCCAGACAGTTCACTGCGCTGGCCGCACCAACTCAAGCCGGTGAACTGTCTCACCCGGCAGGAACGGCGTTGTGTCGCCATGCACCCACGCAACATGCCCCGCGAGAAAATACGGCGACAGCGGGTTTCCCGATTGCCCGCCGGGCATCTCGAAGATGCCGTCCTGCTCGCGCCCCGGTGACACGACCATCCGTTCGGATGCACCGAATGTCGGCGTCTGCACCCGGGGCATGTTGAAGTCGCCCGGCAGCGGGTCGTGCGGTGCGCCGAGCCAGCCGCGCACCCACGGGAGCCACGACGGCAACGTCCGCGCGAACGGATGCTCGATCGCAGCGCGGTTGCGATCGCCCCAGCGTGCGTCCTCGAGCTTGGTGCCCGCGGGCAATTGGTCAATCGCATGGTCGATCCGGTCGAGCATGAAGGCCCGCCAGTCGGTGAAACCGTCCGGCACCCAGGCGCGATGCTCCGCGAGCGCTTCCATCACCGCGTCGTAGCGCGAACTCGCGGCGCGATAGCCGAGTTGCAGGCCGGGCGCGGTGATATCGGCGTCGAGCTTGCCGAACCAGGCGTCATAGAGCGAAAAGTAAAACGCGCGCAGCAGCCGGTAGCCGGTTGCATTGGCATCCGCGCGACCGTTCCATGTCTCTATCAGCCGCCGGAATTCAGCACGTTGCGGATGGTCCTTCAGCGCGTCGGTGTCGAGGGCGGAAAGAGCCAGGCGTCGCCAGGTGTCGATCCACAGCGCGCGGTCGTCGGTTTGAATCGACAGCATGTCGCGTTCGCTGGCGCGCGGCACGGCGAACAGGTCGTCGCGGATTTGTGACGCGCGCGCGCCTACGTCGGTACCGGCATCGCCGGCAAGCGCCGCTTCGGCTGGCGGCAAGGTTCGATTGTTCGCGGTCCACAAGCGCCCGAGCGGCGGGTCGATCCGCGAGGGGTACGCGTCCGGCGCGAGGTAGCCCTGCCAGCCGCGATACGTGGCCGAATCGAACGGCAGGTCGCTGAGCGGTCCGCTTGATGCGTCCGCAGCATCGTCACGTTTGGGCAGTGGACCGGCAAGCGTCCAGCCGATCTTGCCGTGCGAATCGGCGACCATGAAGTTCTGGGTGGGAATCCCGCTGGTTTGCGCCGTATGCAGTGCATCCGCGACGCTCGCGCTGTCTTCTAGCCGCTGCAGGTTCAGGTTGATCGCCTGACGATCGTGCGCGACCCAGCGCAGCGCATACGCGTGCGAACCGACGACGATCTGCGGGCCCCAGCGCGTATCGACGACGGGTAAGTCGACCGGCTGGCGGCCTTTGACGGCGATGCGTTCATGGTGGACGGTCGCGCGTTCCCAAGCGCCGCCTGCGATCCGGTATTGCAACGGATCGGCGGGATTACGCTGCAATTCGATCAGATCGATGAAACGGCCATAGCTGTTGGTGAAGCCCCAGGCAATCTGTCCGTTGCTGCCGGCGATCACTAGCGGGCCACCAGGCAGGCTGACGCCGGTGATGCGGCGCAGGTGCCCATCGGGTCCCGGCCACGCGAGCGACAGCCGGTACCAGATGCTCGGCAGCGACAGGCCGAGATGCATGTCACTCGCGAGGAGCGCACCGCCGTGCTCGCTGTGGGCGCCATCGACCACCCAGCCGTTGCTGCCGACCATCGATTGGGTCTCTGTCAGACTGCCGTGCTGCGACCCGGTGTTCGATGCCGGGACGCCTGCCGGTTTCAGCGTGTGCAACCAGTCCGGGCGCGTGGAGGGTAGGGGCGCGGGAGGCGTCGCGGGTTCATCGGGCGAAGGCGGTGCGACATCGAACGGCGCGTCCCAATGGCTCGTCGCCGGGAGGAGGAACGCGAACAGATCAGCCGGTACCTGCTCGTGCAATGCCGCGCGCGACAGGATGCGGCGTATCTCTTCCGATTGCAGGTCGAAGTACATTGCATAGACTGCCAGCAGCGTGTCTTCAGGGCGCCACGCTGCCGGCTGCGTGCGCAGCATCCAGTACTCGAACGGGCGCGCGGCCAGCGACGCGAGTCCTTCGTTGACGCCGGCCGTGTATCGATCGAGTAGTTGCCGCTGATCGGGAGGCAGAGCGTCGAGCACCATCCGCGCGCGTTCGCGGAAACGATGCGGCCGGTTGCGGCGATCGAGCTCGAGCGCGGCCGGACCGACCAGTTCGGACATCTCGCCCGCGGCGACGCGGCGCAACAGATCCATCTGGAAAAAGCGATCCTGAGCCTGCACAAAGCCGGTGCCAAAGGCAACGTCATTGCGGGTGCTGCCTTGCAGCGTTGGCACGCCGAGCGCGTCGCGTTCGATCGAGACCGTTGCCGACAGCGCAGACGCAGCGCGTGTACCGTCGAGTTGCGCCAGGCTGGCGCGCAACGTCATATAGCCCGCGATCACGACGACCACGATGATAGCGACGAGTGCGCACACCAGTCTCGTCAACCAGGCGGAACACCGCCTTTGTAAGGAAAGGCTCGGACGATTCATTGCAGAAGATTGATGTCGTTGTCACCGTCCTGTCATGCCGGTCAGGTCGGTCGGAGGGCGTATGACCATAGCACGCCTGCGATTAAAGCAGTGTGGGCAGGCGACATTGGAGCGAGCCCGATGCGGGAGCAATGCGACGATCAGGTGTGGACTCCGTCCCTCGTGTCACTGCCGCATCGCCGAATGCGTCGCTACGGCGATATCGTTCGCCACGGACGCGAGTGCTCGACTGTGTGCCTTGAGCAGGGCGTCGTAACCAGGCCCGCCCGCGGCCTCATGTACAACACTGCGACCGCTAACTTTCTCGCCTCGCTTCGGCGAACGCACCAACCAGATAACCGCCAGCGTCACCGTCCCGTTCGTTGACGAATCGAAGGCCTGCACGTCGACCGATATGCGGTAGGCATTGTCGTCCACACGTTGCGGGTAAGTGGACACAATCGCCCCCGGGATGAACTGCACAAGATCCGCCGCCAGCACACGCGGAATCTGACTCTTCAAGGGCTCTGCCCAGCGAGCGAACTCATCGATAGACACGCGGTTCGCATCCAGCGTAGTCACTATCTGCGATCGATCGACCAGTTCGGGAACCGTAACGGGATCGATCGCGATCATGACCGGATTGATGCCAGACGACTGTTCGACAACTTGAACCGGGCTCAACGTGTAGAACTTCGATGCTGGCGACGTTGCGCACCCCGCAAACAGAGTTAGCACGACTACTGTCCAGGGAAACCATGGATATCGGTTCATTGCTTGTCCTCGGTCTTGCCGCGCAGCAGCGCTTCCGGATGGCGTTCGAGATACTCCGCCAGCGAGCGGAACGACGCTGCGGTCCGTGACAACTCGCGCATTGTTTCAGCGGTGCTTTGCTGCAATGGCGAGTCGCTTTGCAGCGCGCGATTCGCCGACGTGAGCGCCTCGCGAGCCGCAGTCAGCGTAGCTTTTGCCTCAGGCGCCACATCCGTATTGATGGTGTTCATCAGCGTGCCTGCGTCACCGAGCGTCTTGCGCAGGTCCTGGCTGATCCCCTCGAATGGAATCTTGTTCAGCTTGGCGACGAGACTGGTGATTGAGTCTTGCAAGCCCTGCAGGTTGCCTGGCACCGTTGGCAGCTGGGGTGTCTTTACACTCCAGTCGACGCTCGCTTTCGGTGCGGCGGGGAAGAAATCGATCGCAATATACAGTTGTCCCGTCAGCAGGCTGGCGGTCCTCAGTTGCGCCCGCAGCCCTTTTTTTACCAGGTCTTCCGCAATGGCTTTTCGTTCCGACGACGTAATCGCACTACGGGCTCCCGAGTCGTCGCTCGCGACCAGGCGCTCAGGAAAAATGCTCACCTCGACGGGGATACTAAATTCCTTCGTTGCCGGATCAAAGTGCGTGCGAATCGCCGATACCTCGCCAATGACTATCCCCCGGAAATCGATGGGCGCACCGACGGTCAACCCGCGTACAGACTCCTTGAAGTCCAGCACGTATTTATCGATGATGGCGTCATGCTGCTTCATTGCCTCGGCCCGATCGACAAAAAGTTCGTACTGGTGCCGCGCTTCTGCTTCAGTCTTGCTGATCGTGTCAGGCGGGTTCTCGAATGCCAGGCCACCAATCAGGATTGACACCAATGATTCGGTGTTGACCTTTACGCCGGTCGTATCCAAAGTCACGTCAACGCCGCTTGCGTGCCAGAAGCGAGTGTCATTCGTTACGTACTTGTCATAAGGCGCATTGATAAAAACGTGCAGGGTCATTCCCGTGCCGTCAGGGTCAAGTGCGTACGAGACGATCTGACCGACCTGAAGCCGCCGGAAGAATACGGGCGAACCTATATCGAGTGAGCCGATGTTCCCGCTCTTAAGCACGAACTCTCGCCCTGGCGCGCCTGAGGCCAGGACCGGCGGCGACTCGAGTCCGACAAAATCGCGTCGCGCTTTTTGCGCCGTACCGACGTCCATTCCGATGTGAGAACCGGACAACAATGTCCCTATGCCTGACACAGTGCCGCCGGAGATGCGCGGCCGAACGACCCAGAAGCGAGTATCGTCGACGAGCATGCTGGAGGCGTTGCGGGACATCTCGGCACTGGCCAGCACCGTCTTGTGATCGTCGGAAAGCTCGACACTTTTGATCGTGCCGATATCGACATTCTTGAACTTGATCTTCGTCTTGCCAGCTTCGATACCCTCACCGGTGGAGAAGCTGATGGTAATGGTCGGGCCTTTTTGCATGATCGACTGCGCGGCCAGCCATCCCGCGATCAGGACGGCGACAAGCGGCACCAACCAGACAAGCTGCATGCGCCACTTCGACCGGCTGACCGCGACTGCAGTCGGAATACCGGGCGCATCCTGGTCATCTCTATTCACTTTCCGGCTCCACTGCGTCCCATATCAGCCGGGGATCGAATGACAGCGCGGCGAACATGGTCAGCACGACGACTGCGCCGAATGCGATCGCCCCGGGACCCGCCTCGATGCTTGCAACCGAACCGAATTGCACGAGCGCGACCAGAACGGTGATGACGTAGATATCGAGCATCGACCAGCGGCCGACAAACTCCACCAAGCGGTAAATACGCGTTCGCTGTCGCGGGATGAGGGCAGAGCGCAACTGGGTGCTCCACGCGAGATAGGCTAACGACAGGATTTTGAGCACGGGCACGACGACACTGGCGATGAAAACGATAGCTGCAAGCGACCACGATCCTGCGTTCCAGAGATAGACAACGCCGCTCAGGATCGTGTCGGATTGAGTCCCGAACAAGGTGCTGGTGACCATGACTGGCAGGAGAATGGCGGGGATGTAAAGGATCATGGCGCCGAAAACGAATGCCCAGGTGCGCACGAGACTATCGGGTTTGCGCCGATGCAGCATGGCATCGCAACGCGGGCAGATTCCGGCATGGACGTGGGCAAAAAGCGGCTTTGAGAGCAAGCCGCAGTCATGACAAAAGAACAGACCGGCGCGCGCGGCGGTATCTGCCGTGGCACTTGCCTGTACCGCGTGTGACACGCGACGGTCGCTCCGTACGGAATCGATACGCGCCCATATATCACGCGGATTGAACGTAACGGCAGCTGCCGCCAGTAGCAACATCACCGCTCCGAATGCCCAGATCGCGACGCCGGGGACAACGGTTGCGATGTGCTGGAGTTTGACGAGTGCGACCAGCATGCCGAGCATGAGCACTTCGATCATGCCCCAGGGCGCAACGTGCCGCAGCACACGAAGGACAAGCTCGGATCTTTGAGGAAGACCACCCACATGCAGCGGAACGAGCAGATAGATAACAGCCGCTATGTTCAGTGAAGGCATCAACAGCGTCGTCACGAAGACGAGGCCCGCTATTGGCCACATGCCATGGACGTATAGCGACCAGGCTGCCCCAAAAAGCGTGGTTTCGACCAGTGTTCCATTGACCCAAAGTCCGACGATCGGAAAGCAGTTGGCGAGCACAAACAAAATCGCTGCAGCCGACGTGAACGCCAGTGCGCGGTCGAACCTGGCGGGCAAACTTCGGTAGAGGGCCGCACCGCATCGTTGGCAACGCGCGGTAGCGCCCTCAAGTAGCGGCGCCTCCCACTGGAGCAGATCGCATTCGTGACACGCAATTAACTTGGCTTCATTCATCTTCGGCATCCGCTTGGGGCGAGGCGCATGATCCAGGAGCGCGCGCCCTTAGCCCGGCTTGCGCCACAGGCATCGGCTAACTTTGGGGGAACCAGCTTTGCAGGGCACCGCTTGCATACAGGCGACGCGGGACCGGCTATCCCGTCAGCGGCTAATCGTCGTCCTGTATCCCGGCTCATTTAAGCTGCGCAACCAGAGCATCAGCGCCCTTCTCGATACCCGTCTTCGATGCGTTCAGCGACCCAAAGGTCGCTCCGACGTTGTATGGATTCGGGTACTGCTTTGTCACGTAAGCACTGAGGAGTTTGTTGTTCGATGCGTCGTAGATTTCAACGGCGTACATGACGGAACCTGTGAAGGCGCCCTCTTTGCCACGGGCGGTTTGAACTACGTTGTAGACACCACCCGAAAGGTCGAACCGTGTAAAGGGACCGAGAAAGGTAGAGGTTGTTGAAGCGCCTGTCAGAGTCAGCTTGACGCGCAACGTGCCCGGACCTGGAGCATTCGCCAGTTCGAAGCGAGTCCGCAGTTTCTCCTCAAACTTGGATTGCATATAGCCTGCGAGGGCTTTTTTGTCTGAGTCGCTCATATCGCCGAACTGGTTATCAGCGGCTCGATACACGACGACCGGATCAATAATCGCCTTCCGGTACTGCTGCCAATCCACCTGAGTCGAGAAGCGATACGGCACACGGCCGGACTTATCCTCCGGATCAGGCTTCAAATAGGATGACGACGTAATTCCAGAATACGCGACCGGCTGCACGCTTGAGCAACCAACCACGGTTGCGCAAATAGCGGCGAGCAACAGATGCCGTGCCTTGATTGACTTGACCATTCAGTTCTCCGGTTTCGATGCTGCACCTGCCGGTTTGCTGGCCAGGTTCAGACATGACAGCTCATGTGAGGCGCAAGCGTAACACCGCAGATTATTTATGTAAACCGACCAGGCGGTTTGTTTGTAAATTAAATCACGGAGTGTCCGTGGGCATCGTCACGATGGTATTGGCGTCAGGGATGGGATTGGATATGGGGCAAGCGCCTCGCGCCCCATTTATCGACACCTTGGGATGACCGCGATTCGGTGGCCCGAACGCCACCGTCGTTGAATGAATCTGCGCCGCGGTCTTGCTTGTGCGGATGTTACTGCAGTCGCTGCAGCCGCTACCGGCGGCACGTCGGAAACTGACCGTGCATCGAGGATCAGATCCAGATCCGGGCAATTTCCATTGCCGCCATATCAGGCAGATACGCTGCTCTCAAGCGCTTTGGTCGCTGTGGCTGGCGCTACGTGATGAGCGCGTGGAACGCGGTTTTTTGACTTTGGCGTCAGGAGAAGATGGCCATTGGTCTTCGTCAAGCAGGCGATCGAACAAACGCCCGCGCTCCTTGTCGGAAAATGGGCAGAGCCCAAAAAGAGCCGTCAATGCAAGGCCTCTGGCTGCTGACCAGCGCAACAGCGCGAGATCCGGGTCGACCGCTTCGGCCTTGATACGCTTGACCCTTTTTGCATCGCCCTCTCGAACCGTAGACAGAAGCTCAGGGTCTTCCACCAGGGCGGCGAGAATGGCAAGGGCGACCGAGTGCTGCTGCGTAGTGGATTCGCGCGCTGTCGCAATCTGCGCCAGCAGCGTGGCTTCGGGTTTGGTGTCGCCGATCGTAGCCAGATAGTCTCGGGAGAAGTTCTCGAAATATTCGGTCTGGTGCTCAAGCAACGCTTTCAGAACGTTCCCCTTGGTGCGGAACTGATGCATCAGTCCGCCCTTGCTGATACCGCTTTCGCGCGCGATGGCGTCAAACGTGAGCTGACCCGGACCATCGCGAGCAATGATGGTGAACGCCGCCTCGATGGCCAGTTTGCGGGAGCGTTCCGAGCGAGAGGGATTATCCATAATTTTTTTCTCAAGGGTTAATGCGAGTTCAGGCAGACAGACAGACAGAAGTATGCGAGGGCATCAGTTGCTATTCAAGCGCTCTGGATCTCGGCCGATGGAAGTACGCGTGACACGCACGCCGATTATTTCGATGGCTTGCAGATGTCCCTGCGGCTCCCCGTTATCACTCGACTGTCGCCGGTGATAGGCGTCCGTGACATTACCACGATTGCGGACCCGGAATTTCCTGCTGTTCGGAGCATGTCGAGTCTGTGCGGGTGATGCGCTTCGTTCTCCACGGCGTCCTGCGCGAACATCGGAACCATGGATCCTTCTCCGCTTTAGTTGCCAAGTGATTCTGCCCGGGAGAACCCTGCCGTGCTATTTTCGCAGTCCGCGCCTATAACAGAATAGCTTCTCGCGAACGGCCGATTTAAGGACCTACCGATCGCGATAAAGCAGAACACCATCCGTCGATCTGGACGCAAGCCGGGACATCCGCAGGAGCCTGTGTCGCCAAGCTCGACAACGCGGCCAGAAAACCACGCTATCCACGGATGGATGACGACCCTGCAGCACCGGCTGACTCCGACAAACCTAGCAGACCTACTAACCAGGAGCGATGCGATCATGCGCATACTCGTGAATGTCCACATACCGCACGAACCGTTCAACACGCTTGTTCGAGACGGCAGCGCTGGCGCCGTCATCTCGCAGATAGTGGAGGAATGCAAGCCGGAGGTGATCTATTTCACTGAACAAAGCAGGAAGCGCGGTGCCGTTCTGGTCGTCGATATCGCGGAACCTAGTGATCTTCCATCGATCGCAGAACCATGGTTCCTCAAATTCAACGCGGAATGCGAGTTCCGGCTTGCGATGAAGCCCGAAGATCTACAAAAGGCCGGGCTCGATAAACTCGGCGCGAAGTGGAAGTAACGCGTCGCGTAGTGGGTCGGCATTCGCTGGGGTCATAAGGACCGACGGGTGCCGTCTGCCTGGTGCGCCATCGGCGAGATCGTCATTCGAACGGTCAGCGGCCAGACCTTTTAGTCGATCGCACGTGTTTCGCTCGAACCCAAGAACCGAGGGATATCAAGTCCGCACATCAGTTCGGTTAATATTTGCTGCTTGGACGAACCTTGATGGGTCATATGCGACCCGATTTATTTCGAATGATTATGGGAACAGTAATGCCTAGTTTGAAGGAACTACTGGCGCAGCGCGAAGCGCTCCAGCAAGAGTTGGAGCAAGCCCGTCAGCAAGAAGCAGATCGAGCGCTGCGCGAGATCGTCGCGAAAATGAGGGAATACAAGATCACGCTGCAGGAGGTCGTGGGCACTAAAGCTCATGCGCGCATGGTCCCGCCGGCCGCCAACGCGAAATACCGCGACCCGGCCACCGGGGCCACCTGGAGCGGGCGGGGACGGGCGCCCAACTGGATCGCAGACAAGAACCGGGACGATTTCCTGGTCCAGCCATCTTTGTTTCGCAGCTAGTGCGGCGGTGCCTCGCGCGGGGTTTCAGAGTTGAGGACGCTGTACTCCAGGAATCGCCTCGTCACTGTTCACTGGCATTCAATGGTTTTCACTGGTGACCAGTTGCAACGGCGTTTCGATGAAGCGCGACAAATCCGGCTGCTTCCTCCTTTCAATAAGCGCTTTTAATGCGACGTCGACCCCGAACGCGGCCTGTCTTTCGGCAAACTGATCCATGGTTGCGAGAATCCGGCCGTCGTCGAGCAGCGGTCCGATTGCATCGATGTTGTTATAGCCCGTGACATACACACGGCCTGTTCTTCGCGCATTGTGAACCGCTTCGACAGCACCCATCGCCATGTTGTCGTTGCCGCACATGAGCGCCCGGATCCGCGGGTGTTCGCTCAGGATCGCCGACGCGGCCTCCTTGCCTTTTCCGTATTCCCAGTCGCCCGGCTGTATGGCGACAATCCTGATTCCCGCGGCGTTCATCGCGTCCTTGCAACCCGCCGTTCGCTGCTGCGCGTTGCGGTCGGCGGAAACGCCTTCGATGATCCCGACTTCGTCGTCCGGTTTGAGCTTCCCCGCCAGATACTTTCCTACCAATGCGGCTCCTCTGCGGTTGTCCGCGCCGACGAAAGGTACGGAAATGCCGGTGGCATCCTGGGACGCTTCGTCGAGCGGATTGTCGATGGAGATCACAATGACACCCGCGTTGATTCCGCGTGCCACCACGGGTATCAACGCTTTTGAATCGGTGGAGGCGAGCACGATTGCGTTCGTCCGGGCGCCAATCAGTTCGTCGACGATGCGTGTCTGGGCGAGGGTATCGGTTTCCGTCGCCGTGCCCCGGACAGTCAGGTCGAACTGCGACGCATAGTGCTTCTGATAGTTCTGCGCACCGCCTGCCATGGCGACGGAAAACGGATCCGCGAGCGACTTCAGCACGAGGGCAATTGTCAGCTTGCCGTCTTGCACGGCGTTGGCGCTTTTTGCCGCCATCAGGCCGGCCGCTGTGAGCGCGCCGGTCACGAGCAAACGCCGGCGTATCTTTTGTACCATCGGTTCTTTCCTTGTACGCTCAGCCCCGCATGATATGACGTGGACCGACGATGTGTCGCCGCATGCGGACCCGGACCACAGCCGGCTTCAGCGCCGTGCTCATCATCCGCGACCGTCATGAAAACATCATTGCTCGACATCTCATTCGATATTGCGCCAGCTTTGTGATTTGTTCGCGTGCCTCAAGAACAATGGCCGGATGCCGTAACGCTTTAGTGAAAGACCGGTATACAACTGCGGTGAATTAGCGTCGGTATCGTTACACGAGATTATTTTCGCCGGCACTGGCCACTCCAGGACAAACGAAGAAGTGCAGGCAGATCGCCATGAAAATCAAGGCTCTCACGACCATTGCAACGGCCACGCTGAGTATTCTGTTACTGCTGCTTCTATTCATTCTGTACCAGATCCTCGATATTGAGCACGACACAATCCGCGGCCAGGAAAAGCGCTTCGAGTCGTTCAAGCTGGCGGACGAATTGCGGCAAAGCTCCGACGATCTGACACGCATGGCGAGCACTTATATCTCGACGGGAAACCGGTTCTACGAAAATCAGTACTTTGAGATTCTGGATATCCGTAGCGGGAAAAGGCCCCGACCGGCCGACTACACCAGTACTTATTGGCGGCTGCCGCATGACGCGCACCTTCCGGGAGCACGTGCGGTGCCGCTCAAGGAGCTCAGGCGCCGCGCCGGTTTTACCGCACACGAATTCGATCGGGGTAGCCGAACATCGCGCCGGGGAGGAGTGGGAGGCCACGCTCCAGCGTGCAGACGCCCTCTTGCTGAAGGCCAAGCGTGAAGGGCGTAATCGTGCCCTCGGTGAATAACGAATAACGAGTCACCGTTCTCGTCGATGCCGGCGCACCGGGCAAGCCCGTCAGTTTTCCCCTCGTCGGGGCGCTCCATCGTATTGGCTTACGCCGCCTTCCACGCTTCCGGCGGCACGTTGACCGCCGACTCAGCCGTCATTTTTTCGACGTAAGACCAAAGCTGTTCCGCAGCCCGGCCTCTTTGCTTGCCGGAACGGTAGAGACGGATTTCCAGTTCAGTCGTCCAGGCGTCCGAACCCGCGCTGACAAGATTCCCTTCGCTCAGCTCCCGGGTGATGCAGCTTTCGGGAAGCCAGCCGATACCGTGACCCGCGAGCACCATGCCTTTTAATGCCTCGGACATATGGGTTTCGAAGCAGCGATACAGTGCGTACGGTTCGGCGGCGTTCAGCAAGAGCATTTCGACCACGTTGCCGAGGAACGCCCCAGATGAATAAGCCAGGAGCGGCAGGGGTTTGCCGCTTTTTCCAGGCAACTCGAATAACGGTTTGCCATTGCTGTCTGCGGCAGAAACCGGCAGAACGCGCTCGACACCGAGGGTAAGGAAGGGAAAGAGATTGGGGTCCAGTCCGATGGGCAGGTTCGGATGGTGGTAGCCCATCAGCAGGTCACTGTCGCCCGCGAGAAGATGTTGCACGCCCTCAGGGACATTGACCGCCTGCACCCGGGCCATGACGTCGCCGAATTTACCGTTGAGCCGCTTGAGCCAGTCCGGGAAAAGCGTGAAAACCAGAGTATGAGCCACCGAAAAATGGACGACATGATCGCTGTCGGCGAACTGTTCATAGCCGCCGACCATATTACGGGCGGCATACATACTCTTCAGGATGTCCGTTGCCAGGCTGCGGAACATCCGGCCTGCCGGAGTGAGTGAAATCGGGTTGACGCTGCGGTCCACCAGCCTGGTTCCCATCCAGGTCTCGAGCGCGACAATTCGTCGGCTAAATGCCGACTGCGTTAAATCCCGGTTACGAGCCGACCGGGAAAAGCTTTTGGTCTCCGCGAGACTAAGAAAATCTTCCAGCCATTTTGCTTCCATAGTCATCGCTCTATTTAAAGACGTCGACCGCTAGCATGGGCCGATAAGTTTCTCTAGCGTGCCACAGGTCGGCAAACTAGCAATATCTATTTTCGAATGGCGTTAGTCGAAATTTGCATAGGCATTGCGCCCATCAATTTGGCACCATAATTTTGGGCTGCCCTAGCTGAAAGCGGCATGTCGTTCGACATATCGGCTCGACATATCGATACGGGCCCACGTCATCTGGATAACGTTTGTAGCAATGCGCCGTAAGGTTTTGGGCACGCACGCCCAATCCGTCCAGGCACGGCGCAGCATTGTCAAATTCTGAAAACCGTCCTTAAGTTGGAGATGATTATGGCTACAGCACCCGATCAAGCATCCGCTCAATTGCCCGGTGAAGTGGACAAGAAAAGCTGGCTGGAATCCCATGAAGCCGGATACCACAAAACATTAGGTAATCGTCAGGTTCAGATGATTGCAATCGGCGGCGCGATTGGAACCGGATTATTTCTTGGTGCGGGTGCGCGCCTGCAAATAGCCGGTCCGGCACTGGCGCTCGTTTATCTGGTTTGCGGCGTCTTCTCATTCCTGATCCTGCGTGCACTTGGCGAACTGGTCATGCACCGTCCGAGCAGCGGCAGCTTTGTGTCGTATGCGCGAGAGTTCCTGGGGGAAAAAGCGTCATTTGTCGCCGGCTGGATGTACTTCCTCAACTGGGCGATGACCGGCATTGTCGACATTACCGCGGTCGCGCTATATATGCATTATTGGGCGGCATTCAGCGCCGTGCCCCAATGGCTGTTCGCGCTGCTGGCGCTCTGTATTGTCGCCACGATGAACCTGATAGGCGTGAAATGGTTCGCCGAAATGGAGTTCTGGTTCGCCCTTATCAAGGTGGCGGCGATCGCGCTGTTCCTGCTTATTGGTGTCGCCATCCTCGGTACGGGGACACCCGTTGCCGGGCACGCAACCGGATCGCATCTGATCACGGAAAATGGCGGCCTGTTCCCGCATGGCCTGATGGCCGCGCTCGTGCTCGTCCAGGGCGTGGTGTTCGCCTTTGCCGGGGTCGAACTGGTCGGCACGGCCGCGGGCGAGTGCAAGGACGCGCGCAAGGTCCTGCCCCGCGCGATCAACAGCGTGATCTGGCGTATCGCCTTGTTTTATGTGGGATCCGTGGTGCTGCTCGTCTGCTTGCTGCCGTGGAGCGCCTACAAGGCGGGGCAGAGCCCGTTCGTCACGTTCTTTGGCGCACTCGGCGTGCCGGGCGTTGGCTCGGTGATGAATATCGTCGTGCTGTCGGCTGCGCTGTCGAGCCTCAACTCGGGGCTGTATTCCACCGGACGCGTGTTGCGCGCGCTGTCGATGGGCGGATCCGCGCCGCACTTCCTGTCGCGCATGAGTTCGCAGTCGGTCCCGTACGCCGGCATCCTGGTGACGGTGGCCATCTACATCCTGGGCGTGGTGCTCAACTATCTTGTGCCGTCGAGCGTGTTCGAAATCGTGCTCAACGTGGCGTCGCTCGGCATTCTCAGCACCTGGGGATTTATCGTTGTCTGCCAGATGAAGTTGCGCCAGGCCGTCGCGCGAGGCGAAGCTGAACCGGCCTCCTTCAAGATGCCGGGCGCCCCGGTGACATCCTGGCTGACGCTGGCGTTTCTGTTGGGCGTGCTGGTGCTGATGGCGTTCGACTATCCGAACGGTACGTGGACCGTGGCCTCGATTCCCGTCGTGGTCCTGCTCCTGGTAGCCGGGTGGTACGGGGTGCGCCGCCGGGCACTGACCATGATGAAACCGACGATCCCGTCGGTTACCCTGACCCAAAGCATTTTTGAAGACAACCCGCGCTAGGGTACGATTGCAGTGCGGGCATGCGCCGCGGTGTTCCGTGCTTCCTCGCCGCCTGGGCGGATCCGCGGGCCCAGTACGGCAAGGTAGGACATCCCCTTGCAATCCAGCTGCAACGACGCCACGACGGAGAAGTTACGTGAAGCCATTCGATGAGATGCTGACATCCGGTGACGGCGTCCGCCCGCCGTATAACCTGCTCAAGCAATGGCTGGATACGCAGAATCCGGCGAATCTCGCGCAGAAGGCGCGCGACGCGGAAAGCGTTTTCCGCAAGACAGGCATTACGTTCGCCGTTTATGGCGAAAAAGAGGCGGCCGAGCGCCTGATCCCGTTCGACATCATTCCCCGGATCATTTCGGGTAACGAATGGACCCGGCTGTCGCAAGGCATCGAGCAGCGCGTCATTGCGATCAATGCCTTTCTGCACGACATTTATCATCGTCAGGAGATCGTGCGTGCCGGGATCATCCCGAAAGAGCTGATCACCCATAACGAGGCCTTCCTGCCGGAGATGATCGGCTTTCGTCCGCCGGGCAATGTCTACACGCATATCATTGGCGTGGATATCGTGCGCACGGCCGAAAACCAGTTCTACGTGCTGGAAGACAACGCCCGTACGCCGTCCGGTGTCTCCTACATGCTGGAAAACCGCGAGACGATGATGCAGCTTTTCCCCGAGCTGTTTCAACAGGTCAAGGTGCGTCCGGTCGAAACCTATCCGCAGTTACTGCGGCAATCGCTGGCTGCCGTGTGCCCGCCGGGCGGCAACGAAGCCAATCCGACCATCGCCGTGTTGACGCCGGGCATCCACAATTCCGCGTACTACGAACATTCTTTTCTCGCCGATCAGATGGGCGTTCATCTGGTCGAGGGCAGTGACCTCCACGTGATGGACGGCCGCGTGGTCATGCGCATGACAGAAGGCTTTCGCGCTATCGACGTGCTCTATCGCCGCCTGGATGACGCTTTCCTCGATCCGATGACCTTCCGCCCCGATTCGGTGCTTGGCGTAGCCGGCATCATGGACGTCTACCGTGCCGGGAATATCACGATTGCCAATGCGCCCGGCACCGGGATCGCCGACGACAAGGCGATCTATTCCTACATGCCGGAGATTGTCGAGTTCTATACCGGCCGCAAGTCGATCCTGGAGAACGTGCCGACCTGGCGCTGCGCCGAGCCGGACAGCCTGAAATACGTGCTGGACCATCTTGAGGAACTCGTGGTGAAGGAAGTCCACGGGTCGGGCGGCTACGGCATGCTGGTTGGTCCCGCTGCGTCGAAGAAGGAGCGCGAGGAGTTCGCCGTCAAGCTCAAGACGCGGCCGGGCAACTACATCGCGCAACCGACGCTGGCGCTCTCGACCACGCCGATATTGACCGAACAGGGCCTCGCGCCGCGCCACGTCGATCTGCGTCCGTTTGTGCTCGTGTCCGACCGCATCCGGATCACCCCCGGCGGACTGACGCGAGTTGCATTGAAGGAAGGCTCGCTCGTTGTCAATTCGAGCCAGGGCGGCGGTACCAAGGACACCTGGGTGCTCGCGGACTGAGCTTGGGCTTTTCATGCCGTTCATGGCGCGGACGTGAACGAACCTGGCAGCGGCCCCGGTCCGGAGCGAGCCACGAACGCGGCACTAAACAAAACGGGAGTTGGACAGGACATGCTTCTCGGACGTACTGCAAGCGGTCTCTACTGGATGCACCGCTACATCGAGCGCGCAGAAAACATGGCGCGGATTGTCGATGCCGGGTTGCGCATGGCGCTGACCCGAACCTCCGACGCACCAGCGGAATGGTCATCCGTCGTGGTGACATCGGGTACCGAAGACGGCTTTCGCAAGAAGCATGACGTCTATTCCGCGAGCACGGTGCCGGACTATCTGCTGCGCGATGGCGACAATCCGTCGAGCGTCCTGTCGTGCATCGAAGCAGCGCGTTCGAACGCCCGCATGGTGCGCACGGCGCTTACCCGCGAGGCCTGGGAGAGTGTCAACGAAGCGTGGATGGTGATAAAGCGGGCACTGGCGAGCCCGGTTCCAGCCAGCGAGTTGCCTGTCGTTCTCGATCAGATCAAGCGCGAAACCGCGCTCATTCGCGGCACGTTCCACGGCACGATGCTCAGGAACGAGATTTTCGACTTCGCCCGCATTGGGACTTTCATCGAACGCGCCGACAACACGGCGCGCATTCTCGATGTCAAGTATCACTTGCTGCTGCCGTCGGTGTCCTACGTCGGCACGTCACTCGACAATTACCAGTGGGAGTCGATCCTGCGTTCCGTGGCCGCGCATCGCTCGTACCGGTGGGTGTACGACGTTCAATACAAGCCTGTGAATATCGCAGATTATCTGATGCTCAATGGACGGATGCCGCGCTCGCTGCATTTCTGCTATCTCAACATTGTCGAGAACCTGGGTTATCTCGCTGAAGACTACGGCGTCCGTCACGCGTGCCACGACACCGCCGACAACACGCTCGCCACGCTTAAAGGCAACACGATCAAGCAAATCTTCGCGGACGGCCTGCACGAATTCCTCACCCGGTTCATCGGCCAGAACAACCGTCTCGGCTTCGATATTGCCGAAACCTACAACTTCGATTGAGTCCGGCCATGCGTCTCGCGATCCGTCACATCTCCCGGTATCACTACGACCAGCCCGTGCCTTACGCGTTGCAGCGGCTGCGGCTTCGTCCCCAGACGTGCCCGGGGCAGAGAGTCATCGACTGGCAGGTTACGGTCGACGGTATAGCGCCTACCGTTTCCTATTCGGACGGGCTGGGCAATCGTGTCGATCTCGTCCGTCATGAGCGCAATACGCAGAAGATCGTCATCGTGGCGGAAGGGACGGTCGAAACCGAGGACACGGCCGGGATATTCGGTACGGTCAATGGCGTTGCGCCGCCCTGGATCTTCGAGCGGGTTACCGCGTTGACCCATGCCGGAGAATCTATTAGCGCGCTCGCGGCTCCGCTTCGTTCAGAAGGTAAGCCGCTGGACTCGTTGCACGAGCTAATGAGTGCGATTAACGGCCGGATCGCTTACAAACCCGGCACGACCGTGGTCGGCACGGACGCAGAGACGGCCTTGCGGAACGGACAGGGGGTGTGTCAGGACCATGCACATGTCTTTATCGCGGCGGCGCGTCTGATGCACATCCCCGCGCGCTATGTGTCGGGCTATCTGCTGATGGACGGCACACCGGCGCAGACCGCGAGCCATGCCTGGGCCGAGGCATACCTCGACGGGCTGGGTTGGGTAGGGTTCGACGCCGCCAACAATACGTGCCCGGATGAGCACTATGTGCGGATCGCGACCGGCCTGGACTATCGCGACGCCATGCCCGTTTCCGGCGTGCGCACGGGGCAGGGTGTGGAGACGCTGATTGTCGAGATCGATGTCGCGCGTTCGCAGGGTTCGCAAAGTTCGCAGGTTCAGGGCTGACGTTCTGGCATGCCGCCACGAACGCCTGGATCAATACGTTGTGTTTCCTTAACCATGAGCATGGGGTAACGGCATGTCAATTTCCAACAGTGCAGCAAGCGATGTGAACAATACGCCGGCAACGCCAACCCCGGATTTCGTCGCCGGATCAATGCCGGAATCCGGCAAGGTCCGAGCCCGTCTCAAGCAGGCCCGGAAGAAGGCGGCCGATGTGCAAGTCGTGGTGATTGAACAGGGGCGGAAATCAGCGAGTCTTGCGAACGACTATGTGCATGAGCGTCCATGGTCGACAGCCGGCGTAGCCTTGGGTGTGGGAGTGCTGATTGGGTGGCTGGCCGGGCGGAAATAGCACTGTCCTGTTCGTGAGGGAGACGGGTGGGCATGGCTTTGCCCGTGACTTGTCCATCTCCCGCTTTCCAAGCAGTTGTCCATCTCTCACCTGCGTCAATGCAGGAATGCCCGACGGCGTAATTTCTATGCAATGTGCGCGGCGAAGCCGCTCTGATCGGACGCAATTTCAGGCCGCAACGTGAGTTCCGGGATCTCGTACGCACCAGCATTCTGTGGGCGAAATGATATCGGCGCGGTCTTCCAAAGATCATCAAGACGTTGTCCGAGCGAGTCACAAATCTTTGAATACCTTGCTTCGTCAATCCGGCCTGTCCGATAGATCATGAACGGTGGCAGGACGTCGAAGCCGGGGTAATACAGAATCCCGTGCTGGATGGGGAACAACAGGTCATCTATTGGGCCATTGATACCCCGCGGGCTGTAATGAGGCTCCCATCCGCCCGCAGTGACAACCAGCATCGCTCGCTTTCCTGCCATCGTGCCTTCCCCATAGCGGTCCCCCCAGCGGGCGTCGGAGTGTTCCCCTACGCCATAGGCGAAGCCGTACGCATAGACGCGCTCCACCCAGCCTTTCAGGATCGCCGGCATCGAGAACCACCACAGGGGGAACTGCAGGATCACAGCATCCGCCCACACCAGCTTGTCCTGTTCGAGCGCGATGTCTTTGGTTTGCAGACCATTCTCGAACGCATGCTTGGAATCAAGGGATGGATCAAAGGGCATTTCGGACTGCCTGTCCGTGCTGTCGTGCGCGTCGAGCGATGCTTTCCACTTCATTGCATACAAGTCAGACACCTGGACGACGTGTCCCGCATCTTCAAGACGTTTGATCGAAAAGTCCTTGAGCGAGCCGTTCAGTGACCGGGGTTCGGGGTGGGCGTAGACGAGAAGAACATTCATGGCTGGGCCTCCGTTGCTGGAAGAGGGCAGAATAGGGCTTGGTCAGGTATATTGGAAATGAATATCCAATATCACAGGTATTGCCATGAATAATTTAAGAAGGCTGGACCTTAACCTGCTGGTAACACTCGATGTCCTCCTTTCAGAACACAATGTGACCCGCGCGGCAGAACGCCTGAACTTCTCGCAACCATCGGTAAGCGTTCATCTCGCCAAGCTGCGGGATGTCTTTGGAGACCCGCTGTTGCTGCCGGGGCCACGAGGAATGCGACCCACCGCGAGAGCCGAAGAGTTGCGCGAGCCTTTGCGTCAGGCACTTGATGCACTTGAGCGCGCGGTGTCGCCCGCCCGCTCTTTTGATCCAGCCGAGGCGAGTCATACGTGGCGCGTTGCCGCTGCCGACTACGGGGAATCGACGGTCCTGCTGCCAGCGTTGGCCGGCTTGCGCTCGGCGGCGCCGGGTACCCGGCTGGCAGTCCTGCAACTCGTTCCGCCACGCATCGCCAAGCAGGCGGAACAGGGGGAGATCGATCTTGCCCTCCATACGAGCGAGGACGCTCCTTCCGGATTGCATCGGCGGCCGCTCTTTACCGAGCGGTATGTTCTGGCAGGTCGCGCCGGTCATCCGCGCTTGAAGCGCCGGCCAACGCTTGCTCAATTCTGCCAACTCGATCACGTGGTCGTGTCGCAGGATGGCGGGGGATTCCGGGCGATCACGGACGAGGTGCTCTCGGAGGCAGGTCTCGCGCGCCGGGTGGTGCTTTCCATTCCGCACTTCCTGTTCATGATGTCGGTCCTGGCGAGCACCGACCTCGTGGCGATGCTGCCTTCGCGCCTGGTTCGCGACACCAGCGAGCTGCGGGTAGCGGAGCCACCTGTCGATATACCCGGCTATGAGATGGCCATGCTCTGGCATGAGCGCTCCCATCGCGATCCTGCGCATCAATGGCTGCGTGAGCACATCGCAAATTCGGTGTGATTCGCGGGAAGCGTTCCACGTCTCAGGAGCACAGGTTCATCGAATGCACCGACGCAGTGAAAGTATCAATGGCCTTGCCTCGCCGCTCTTTGCCGGAAGATCAAGATACTCGCCACGATAAACGAGAACAACGCTCCCGATGCGGAGTAGCGGTCTAGCGCGAGGCCGCCTGCATTGAGGGGCTTGTCGAGGAAGTCTCCTACAACCGCACCAAGCGGACGGGTGAGGACGAACGCGGCCCAGAACAACAGGGTGCGAGACACCCTGGTTTTGTAGTACGCCAGTGCCACGAGCGCCAGCAGGCCTGTGAATACCAACGCGCCTCCCTGATATCCGAGACCCGCTGAATCCGCTGTCCAGTCTCCAAGGGCTGTACCAAGTGTTTGCGAAAACATGATGGTTACCCAATAGAACATCTCCGCTTTCGGCGAGCTGACGTTACCGACGGATATGGAGCCCAGCGTCCGGTGCCATACCGCCAGAGAAGCCAGCAGCAGGATGACTAAAAGCGTTGTACCACCCGCGTAGCCGATCCCCAGCGAGCGATCCGCAAAGTCCGCCAGCGTCGTCCCTACTGTGGTGGTCGCTATGATGGTGAGCCAATAAAGAAATGGCCTGAAGCGATCCGCTTTTATCTGAAAAAATACTGAGACTAAAAATATCGCAGCGAAAATTGCAGTGCCGATGAGATAGCCCAGGTGCATGGACATCGAGACTGCATCGCCAGCAGTTTCACCTAAGGTCGTGGCAGCAATCTTTACGATCCAAAAGGCCAAAGTCACCTCTGGGACCTTGCTCAATGCATTTTTCTCAAAATCGTGCATCTTTCTATCCCTAAGTTTGGTGTGTGTCGACCAACGTGCAGCGGCGGTTTTGGATCTGCTTTGAGCAGTAACAGCCGACGAGCGTTGGGACCGTCTGCGTATCTGCGCCTTTTTATTCGAGCACGCAGATCCGTGCGGGTGATTGGGTTATTCGTGACGCAATTGGTACTGCAACAACGCGGGATGCGAGCTGCGGTGACTGATTCACAAAGGATGGTTCGAGAATACACGGCTACCCTTAACGCATCCTTATCTCGTTGTCGCAGCTGCCGGTGGGAGCATCTTCTGCCTGGACCTTTCCATTTTTTTGATAGTCGATGCAGGTTGCAAAAGCCGGGTCAGTCGACCCGCTTCACCTATCACGGAGCTACACAGGATTGTGGTCGCACCGCTGCGATTCGCTTCCAAAACACCGGGGAAATATTCTGTAAGGCCTTGAGAAGGTCGCCTCCTTTTCGAGGGGTTCGCTCGCTCGAAAACTAGGATCATCACCTTAACGAATTCCGCTGGCAGGCACTCGCCCATGGGAGGTTTTCCAACCTGTCTCACGAAGACATTGGGGAGCCGCTCTTGCGACCAGCATCGGAAACTTGAGCGATGAAACGTGAACCTTTGCGAGTCGTCAAACGCGCTTCCGAAAGTCTTCGTGCAACCGTCCCTTTCACGGTTGGAGCCTCAAGAAGCCCGGCCGGGAAGACCGTGGCGAAATAGCAGCATGTTCACAAACGCAACTTTAACGATGGATCGACGGGGGTAGGTATGGCAAGGTCAGGCAAATTGAAAACGAAATTGTTCAACGTGAGGCGTGCGGCCGGGACCGTCACGCTGACGTTACTGGTATTGGGCGGCGGCTTGGTATCCGGATCCGCGCACGCAGCGAGTTTCCATTGCGGCAAGAAAGTCTCGAGCTCCGAGAAGCTTGTTTGCACGGACCCGGAATTGTCATCTCTCGACGACAAGCTGGCGATATCCTTCAAACGCGCGAAAGACGTGGCTCCGGACGCAGAGGCCTTTGAGGACGACCACGTCAAGCAGTGGCAATGGCGTCAGCGCAACTGCAAAGACAAGACCTGCGTGGTCAACTGGTACAACCGTCGCATCAGTGAACTCGATGCGGACTTCAATCAAGGAACGCAACACCAGATTGTTGTCCTCAAGGCCAATCTGGCAGAGCAAAAGATCACGGATACGGCTCAAGCAGCCGTGTTGAGAATGAAGGGCGATGGCGTTCCCGGATCTTTGCAATAACCCGCACACGCTGCTTGCTTAGCGGTTTTTTTTTGTCTGTCGGCTGGCTTGAGCACCCTTGAGCCAGCCGACGGAGCTTGCCGGTTTTCTTCCAGATCCGCTTTCCGTGAGTTCACGAAAGGCGGGATATTTACCTGTCGCGCTCAGGCTGCGTCCTCGTCCTCAATGCTGGAAAAATACCGCGTCGGCGCTGCGCCAAGCGCGCTGCGAAACATCGCAGTGAATGAACCTGGATGGTCGTAGCCGACCCGGGCAGCCACCGCCGACACCGACTCGCTATCAGCGAGCCTCGATACGGCATCCAGCACGCGTGCCTGCTTGCGCCACGCCGCAAACGGCAAGCCCGTCTCCCTGACCGGCCGCCATCTTCGTGGCCCAGGCGATGAACATCCACCTCACGTTCTACGAGCAGTTGAAGATCCTCGCCAAATGGCGCGCGGCGTCCGGAGACCAGACGCGGGCGGCGGGATCGTCCGCGACTGTAAAGTTAGCTGACGTATCTGCCGATAACCAATCTTGACTCACTGAAAAAAGATGTGAACTTCATGCGTTTCAAGCTAACGATCAAGTTGCGTTTATTGGCCACGCTGGCGTTGCTCGGCGTCTTGCTCGTCTCAACAGGGATACTTGGAATTGCAGGCATGCGCGCCTCTAACGGCGCCGTCAAACAGGCCTACCTGAACGATGTGGCTGCCGCCACTGCGCTCGGCCGTTCCAACCTGAACCTCACGGTCGTGCGCACGACGCTCGACCGCGTGCTCCTGCATCCCGAGGCGCCTGACACGGCCGCGCTCGTGGACAAGGCATTGAGTTATCTGGCGGTATCGAACACGGCGTGGACGGCTTACCAGGCGTTGCCGGCCTCCGATGCCGAAGCGGTGCTGTCGAAAGCGGTGTCAGATGCCCGTGCCGCGCTGCTGCATAACGCGATCGAACCGATGATAGAGGCCATCAGAAAGGGCGACCACGCAACGGCGGACAAGCTTGCGATGGTCGACGTTCCACCGCTATCTGCCTCGCTCACACAGAAATCCGCTGCGCTGGACAAGTTCCGCAACGAGCAGGGTGCGACCCGCTATCAGTCGGCGCAGGATCGTTACGATACCTTGCAGACGTTTACCTTGATTGCTATCGCGGTGGGACTGCTTGCGTGTGTCGTCAGCGGGTTCAACCTGCTGCGCTCGATCACACGCCCGCTTAATCTCACATTGCGTCATCTCGACCGGATCGCCCGGGGTGACATGACGGAGAAACTGGACCTCGACGCCGGCGATGAAATGGGCCAACTGGCCGTGAGCGTAGGTACGATGCAAGACGGTATCGCCACGATGATCGAGCAGATCGCGCGAGGCACGGAGTCGATCGCAGCAGCCACGCACCAGATCTCGGCCGGTAATACCGACCTCTCGCAACGCACCGAGGAGCAAGCGGCATCGGTAGAAGAAACCGCCGCGAGCATGGAACAGCTGACGAGCGCGGTCACGCAGAACGCGGAGCACGCACGGCAAGGCAAGGCGCTGGCGGAATCCACGAACGTTGCCGCGACCCGGGGAGCCGATGTCGTCGACAAGGTGGTCACGACCATGGGGCAGATCGACGAAAGCGCCAGGAAGATGGGCGAGATCATCGGCGTGATCGAAGGGATTGCATTCCAGACCAATATCCTGGCGCTCAATGCCGCGGTGGAAGCGGCGCGAGCGGGCGACAAAGGCCGGGGGTTCGCGGTGGTTGCTGCGGAGGTTCGCACGCTGGCCCAGCGTTCCGCCGTTGCGTCGAAGGAGATCAAGGAACTGATCGACGTGTCCGCGGCGCGCGTGGCAGACGGCTCGCTGCTCGTCAATGAAGCGGGCGTGACTATCGGCGAGGTTCGTGCTGCGGTGCGCCGCGTGACCGTCATCATGGGCGAGATCGCGACGGCATCCGCGGAACAGAGCGACGGCATCGAGGAAGTCAATCGAGCGGTCTCGCAAATGGACGAGATGTCGCAGCAGAATGCCGCGCTGGTCGAGCAGGCTGCTGCGGCGGCAGCGTCGCTCGATGAACAGACGGGCTTGCTCAAGGCCGCAGCTGGGCGCTTTCAGTTGCGGCGGCTTGCATAGCGAGGCGGGCTTTTCGTTCGCACTCGGTCGGGGGGCTGGTTTTTTGGGGTAACGGTCGGGGTTGATGCTGGGTTGCTGCTTTCAGCGTCCGTGGCCGGTCTATGCTGGCTGTTCTCTTTATCACTATTAGCCACTGTGCGTGGCGGCACGTCGTTTCTTTGTCCAACGGCGAAAAAGAAACAGAAGCAAAGAAAGCGCCTCCCAACAATCAGCAAGTTAGTGTCCCTAGCGTGCAGGCCGCAGTTTTTGGCACCTGATAGCACGGTGCTCGCCAGACTCGATAATGTTTGAACCCCTCCTTCTCGCGAATCCTGACACGAACACGCTTCGCCCCCAACGCTCTCGGGCAAGCACGATGACCCACAAACCAGTACGGCCTCACGTGTGCTGGTTGCCTCATTTCGTGGTGGGTTGGCTACGTGGTCTGCGTGCTTTTTTCTTGCGATGGTTGTACGCGGATAGCGCGGGGTATCCCTTGGGCAGGTTCCGTCACTGGTGGCGAAGCGTGTGGGTATCCGTGTTCGGAGAGGTCGGGGTTCAAACATTCTCCAGTCTGGCGAGCACCGTGCTATCAGGTGCCAAAAAGTGAGGCCTGCACGCTAGGGACACTAACTTGCCCGTGGTTGGAAAGCGCTTTCTTTGCTTCGTTTCTTTGTCGCTTTGGACAGAAATGACGTGCCGCCACGCACAGTGGCTAATAGCGATAAAAAATACAGCTAACTCACGAAGACCACTAACGCCGAAAGCACCAACCCGGCATTGACCCCGACCGCTCCCCCTACAACCACCAAACCCCGCCCACCAGCGCGAGCAAAAACCGCGCCCTCATCATCAAAGCGTCATCAAACGTTCAAGCCGTTAGGCAACTATCTGCTCACTGACACGCCGTGTCAGTGACGCGTCCGTCCGCCACCTTCACTTTCACCCGGCCGCAAAGAACCGCGCCGCTGCTCCACGAGCAGCCACGAGCAGTCGCGGCCATGGCGCGCATGCCACCCCGGTACCCAGGAGATACGCATGTCTGCAAAATGTATTGCTCTCTCGAACAACGACGTCATTCTTGTTGCATGGACCTTCGAGCACAAGCTTGCCGGCTGTGTCGGTTTCGATGTCCGGCGCGTTGATGCGTCAGAAGTGCAGACGGGAAGCAGCGCCCCGCAAGGGGTGTCGTTACCTGCCATGGCCGGTTTTCCCAGCAACCCCGATTCGGGACACGCCGGGCAGACGACGGCACAGGGCCCGATCCAGAAATTTTTCTGGAAGGACCTGTATGTCAGGGACGCTCACACGCACGGCGCCACCGTCTACCAGATCATCCCGCTTCAAGGCACATTCAGCAAAGATGCGCCTCCGAAGTTAGCGCCGCTCGAAGGTGCCCCCATCCTCTATTCAAACCCCGTCAGCCTGACGGCGGAACACGGACCGAAGGACGACCCGGGCGCCGTCAAATGCTATTTCAACCGGGGCATTCTCGCGACGCAGGCGCTTGCCCGGCAACTCCCGAAGAGCAAGAGCGATCTGCCGGATTCGGGCGTGCTGCTCAAACGCATTGCGGACCCCGCTGACCCGTTGCGCAAGTCGCTGGCAGGCGACCTCGTAACGGTGCTGCCGTCGCTGCTTGAGGAGGCTAAAGCGCACGGTGGAAGTTGCTACGCAGCGTTGTATGAGCTCGCCGACAAACAACTTGAAGCGGCCCTCATCGGCAACAAGCAATTGCATCTGATCCTGTCGAATACCTTCGACAGCACGACCCACGACGATGACCGAGAAAACGCCCCCGCACGCGAAGCGCTGCATCATTCGGGCGTCGATGTAACGGATCGGATGCTTCCTGACGGCAGTCATATCGGGCACAACAAGTTCATGCTTTACGTCGATTCTCACGGCAAGCCGGACACCGTGCTGACGGGCTCGACCAACTGGACACCGACCGGTCTTTGCGCACAGACCAACAACAGCATCGTGCTGCGCTCAGCGTCGCTGGCGAGTGCTTATTCGACGTACTGGAACGCGCTCAAGAAAGATACGCTGGGCGCGGGCACGGACCCACACGCGTTGCAAAGCAAAGCGTTCCGTACGGCAAACGCCGCCCCGATTGCCGTGCAGATTCCAGGCGCCAAGAAAGCCACGCTCTGGCTTTCGCCCAACACGCTTCAGAAGAACAAGGCTAAGGATGTGACACCGCCCGACATGGCAGACGTGTATGCCCGCATCGAGGGGGCGAAATCCGCGGTGCTGTTTCTCGCATTCGATCCGGGGCAGCCCAGCATCATCGATGCCGCTGCTTCGGCGCAGGAGAAGAACGGAAAGCTATTCATCCGCGGCGCGCTGACGAACGCGGACCGGGCGGGAAACTTTGTCATCGACTTGCACAACAATAATTCGACGCCAACGGACCCGGCGCAAGTGATTCCCACCGAGGGCGTCAATGACGCGTTCGGCGTCTGGGAAAAGGAGCTCGCCAAAGCGGGGCACGCGGTGATTCACGACAAGATAGTCGTCATCGACCCGTTCGATCCTGACCGGTGCACCGTGGTGGTCGGCAGCCACAACCTGGGCAACAAGGCGTCGTCCACCAACGATGAAAACTTCGTCATCATCGAAGGCAATGTCAGTCTGGCATGCGCGTACGCAGTCCACGTGCTCGACGTGTACGACCACTACAGGTGGCGCTATCTGCTTGCGCAGCACGGAACCCAGGATAGCTGGCAGGGCTTGCATGAAGACGACTCGTGGCAGAGCGCCTACTTTTCGCCGAACGGCAAACCGAACAATGCGGAACTGTCGTTCTGGCTGGGAGCTTCTGTGGGTGGCACGGGTGAGTAATCGGCGCTAGAGCATCGGAAGCAGGGCGAGCGCTGGTGCAACAGCGGTACTCGCCGGGGTGGAGCCAACATGGCTCCACCCCGGATGGAGTTCATCATTTCCGCACTTCCAGCGTCGCTTCGACCGTATGCGGAACGACGTGCCACTGTGCGCCGCTAGCGCGTGGCCGCAAGTCGTTTCACCTGGCCGGTAATTGTTGAAATGGCGAGCGCGGCAAGGGCTCGCCATCGATGAACGCTGTGGCACTGCGTACAGCAAACTCGTAGGCACAATCGCGATTGGCAAACTGTCCAAGATCCCCAAGAGACGTAGCTTCGCCGTCTTCCTCCAGAATGGAAACGCGCGCAAGGAACGTGTTGCCTAGTCGTGTTACGGAGGGTTGAATAGCGGCACCGTGGTGATAAAAGACCATCGCATCTCCTTTCATGAATTGCCGGATTGCAATAACTGTAGCGTTGCAATTTGTCGATGTGAAAATGTTACTTTTCCCCACTGAGCGCATAACTAAAACCGGATACGCGCCAAGAAAATCAGCACTTTCGGTCCCATGCGCCGACGCGCTGGCGGCCAATGCAAATAGCGTCTTGGCGGTGAAGTGAGAACATGCAAATTTCGTGCGGGGAGGCTTATGAAGCTACCCCGGTCTGACGACCGTTGTGTGACGTGAGCGGCCGATCTTCGCAACACAGCATTGCGTGCGTGGACGATGGATAGAGGAAGATTCAGTGCCGTATCAAACGGTCGCGGAACGATAGAGTCGTGACGGCTGTCTCTGCAGGAGCGCGGTGGCCAAGGCCGTGCTTGTCACCGTGCGACGAAGTGCGACTGTCATCATCGCACTGGAGAATGCGGGTTCGATCACACCGGCGACCGGACGATGCAGAGCGCTGCGTTGTCTCGCATCGCACGAACTCAGGTAATCAAGCTGCTTTAAGGACGCGCCCAACCGCATGCATATTCTTCGGCCTCTCAAACCACGGATCGTGCCAGACGACTCGATCGCTCCATCGCCATATAGCCTGCGGATGTCGAGTTCATGCGCCCGGCGGCAAGGGCGGACCTCGTGACCGGCGCTCACACACGTAACGCGGCGACGATGCTCGCCGTGCTGGGGGTCGGACTCTCAATGGGCGTGCCCTTCGTACTAGGCCCCCAGGGCTTGTTCACGAGCCTGCTGACGGTGCCGGTGCAAGTATTCCTGGCGCTGGCAGCGAGCGCCGCTGTGAGCGCGCTGGCGAAGGCTGGCAAGCTGCACTTGTTGCAAGCGACGCTTGGGCTTCGTCTGCGTTTCTTGCGCACGTTTGCGATTACCCTCGTAACCGATTTCGCCTTCCTCGTCTCGCCTCTGGGAGCAGCCGGGTATGGGGTCAATATGGCATTGCTGCAGCGCGCCGGGGCCTCGTGGGCGATTGCCACTACTGTTGTCGGCGCCGACCAGGCACTCGATCTGACGTTCTTCGCGATAGCGGTGCCGATCGCGCTTGTGTTTTCCGTGGGCCCACTGACTTATCTAGCCCCGAGAGTCAGCTTGTCGACCGTCGCCGGAGTGTTGGGAGTTGTCGCGATCCTGATCGGCGCGCTATGGGCATGTCGCGGGTATATCGCGCGTGCGTTTGACGCGGTGGGCCACCGTGTCCCATGGATCAAAGCGCGGCGGGCCCGGTTGGAGCGGTTCCGCCAGAGTGTGCGCCAGCAGTGGGTATTGCTATTGACGGGACCGCGCGACCGGTTCGCCGCATTATTGCTGCTTACTACGCTGCAATGGCTGCTTCGCTACAGCGCCCTGTGGTTTGTCCTGCTCGAACTTGGGTACCGGTTGCCCCTCGGATTCGTTCTGGCGGTGCAGGCGGTGGTGCTGCATGCGGCGCTCTGGACGGGCGTGCCCGCTGGCGGAGGCGGCGGCGATCTTGCGCTTGCTGCCGCGTTCGCGGCCTGGGTTCCACGGGCGGCCATGGCGACGGCCCTGATGCTTTGGCGTTTCGCCACGCTCTATTGCCCGCTGATTCTGGGCGCCGCTGGCTTTGCTGCCCTTGCATGGCGGCGGTACATGGTCACGTCAGCTGCCGCTCCCGACTGAGTCCCGCAGGGTAGCGCAGGGTGGATTAAGCCGCGGTATCGCGAGGCCTCCTGATCCGCACGGAGAACGGTGCGTGTCCGGCATGATCGACTCGTAGAGCAAATAGATGACACGTCTGTGACAGGAGGGCGAGCGGGTAAGTGACCGTCAACAAGTCGGCGATCATGCGCCATTCCGCGCGGATGCCTTTCCAGTAGCCGAGTTTTTCAGTCTTGCGGGCTTGCGTGACCTTGGGCCAGTGGGTGACCGCAATCGAGAGCCGGCGCGCGATGATCAGGCGATTCATGAACACTTCAATTCCAAAGCGCGGTAAGCGATGAATTTCCTTGAGCGCCTCGCTCAGCAGTTCTTTCCTGACCATGCGCTCTCCCGAAACGAAATCGAGACCGATCGCGCGAAACAGCAGCAGGCTGTTCTGCCGCAGGCTCAGGCTGACATCCGCGGCGCCGCTCAGCACGGGGGCCGCGAGCGCGGTGACGTGTTCGGCGGCGAGCCCCTTGAGGTCCGCATCGAGCAGCATGAGCAACTCGTTCTGGGCGGCGGCGATGCCAACGGCCATCGCCGCGCTCTTACCGCGGTTCACCTCGCATTGAATCAAGCTTACTGATGGAAAGCGTTTGACGATCTCGGCAGTGCCATCGGTCGAGCCGTCGTCGACCACGATGACTTCGCCCAGCAGTGGATGCGCGGATGCGACCGCGAGCACCGCGCCAATCCGCGGGGCCTCGTTGAATGCGCAAATGATGCATGAAACACGGTGACGATTTCGGCGGTCGGACGATGTGGAAATGGCGTTCATGCGCAACAGCAGTTGAATGAGGAATGATTCAAGGTTTTCGCAGCCATAGGACGCAATAGCCTGCAACGGAAAACGCGGTGATAGAGTAACCGCTTTGCATCGAACCCGCTAAGGAGACAGCTCGATGACCGATAAATTCATATTCCATGCTGGCGAAGCCACCGTGTTTGCCGCCCCTGGCCAGGCTACCGACGCCATGCCGGAAATCTTGATTGGCCGCGTCGACGGGCCGGTCGGCCAGGCGTTTGCGAACATGATGGCGCAGAGCAAGGGGCACACGGCCATGTTTGCCATCCGCGCCTGCAACCAGCTCGTGCGCCCGGTCACGATGCTCGTGCCGAAGGTGACGCTCAAGGACATGGCGACCATCGAATTGTTCGGCGGCGTGGTGCAATCGGCTACGGCCGATGCGGTCATCGACTGCGTGATTGAAGGGCTGATCCCGAAAGAGATGGCAAACGAGCTGTGCATCATCAGCCTGGTCTGGATCGACCCGCGCTGTGTGACGGATCCCAATCTCGACAAGAAGGATATGTACCGCACCAACTACGAAGCGACCAAGCTCGCGATTCGCCGTGCGCTGACCGGTGAACCGACTATCGATGAACTGATCGCCAATCGACACTCGATCAAGCACGACATGGACGACTGGAGCTGATCCCAGGTAACGGTCCCGTCCCCATTGTTGGAGCACGATGTATCGACCGCATTGGCACGTGCTTGCCGATGCGATCGATGCGTCGCGCCCGGTTGATTTTTTCGGCTGCCGGGGAAGCGAATGGACGAAGATGTGCAGCAGTTCGAAGCCGAGTTAGCCAAGCGAGGCGAGGCGGCTGTCCGGGCAGACCTAAACCACACCAACCAGTTCGGCGATAACACCGCAAAGGCGCTCGGCTGGTTGGATTGGGCCAAGCACATCTCGCATTGATCCCGCACCGGCAAGAACATGCTTGCCCGGTAAGTTTGACTCCAACGCATTGGCATCTTTGACCGACACATCGGTCGTCTACTTGTGCGCCGTACGACAAGATTTCGTTCGCGCCAGCGCATATAGGGTATTTATTGAGTTCATATGATGTTCCGAGCGAGACGCATACCGGGCGCGTGCCTGGTGACGGATAGCCTTCCATTCACTGGCAAGCTGCACGGAGCCCGACCAACATGACAACCCTTACGACCATCTCCAGATCCTGCGCTTGTGCCGCGCTATTGCTCGCAGGCACCGTCGGCCTGAGCGAAACGGCGCTGGCTGCGCCACTCCAGCCCATCGAATTCGTCGAAGCCGTGCATAACCTTGGGTACATCGACCTCTACGTCGGCCAGCACGCGAAGATCTTCGAGAAGCACGGGCTAACGCTGCATCTGACAGCAGCCGGCGGTGACACGCAGGCCTTCGCCGCCGTGCTCGGCAGGACCGCGCAGTTCGCGGTGGGTGACCCCACAATGGTCGAGATGTCGCGGGAGCGAGGCGGTCCCGGGATGGTCGTCGGCACACTGGTGCAGCGTGCCCATTACTTCGGCGTGTCGAAGACTGTCGCCGCGCCGATCACCAATCCCAAGGGGTTCAAGGGACTGACCTTCGTGACCTCGCCCGATCCGAACACGAATTACAGTGTCACCAAGAAGCTCATGCAGGACAACGGGCTGAAGCTCGGCGCCGACGCGAAGATCATCGAAGTGAATCCAGGCACGGAGATCGGTGCGATGCTCGCGGGCCGCGCCGACGTGGCCGTCGCATATCAGCCGAATGTCGCGGCGGCGATCGCGCAGGGCGCGAAGGTCGTGTTCGACTTCTCGAGCTACATGGGTCCGTTCTGCAACACCGGCGTGATGGTCCTGCCCGAGTACGCGAAGGCGCATCCCGACGTGGTCCAGGCGCTTGTCGATGCGCTCGAAGAGTCGGCGCGTCTGACCTACGCGAAGCCGGACTACGCCAAGCAGGTCGCGCGCACTGAATTTCCCGACGTGCCCGGCGACGTCGTCGATCGCGCCATCGACATGGAATTGCAATACAAGATCCCGGCGCAGACGATCCCTGTCGACCAGAAGCAGTGGGCCAACCTGATGTCGATGCAGAAGTACCTCGGCAATGTGCAGGCGTCGATTGCATTCGGCGATGTGATCGACAACCAGTACGCCGACAAGGCGGCGAAGATGGCCGCGGCCGGCGGCGGCACGGCCGTCGCCGCCAAGTGAGTGAGCAAGGCGCACATGCCTGAGAGTGAAGCACCATACAGCGCAACCGGCACGCCCGGTAAAACCGGCGTGCCGCTGACTGCGCGCAACATCGGCAAGACCTACGGCGATGACGACGACGCGAGTCCGGTCATCGGTGACATTTCGTTCAGCCTGAAGGCGGGTGAGATCGTGAGTCTGGTCGGACCATCGGGGTGCGGCAAGACCACGCTGCTGAACCTGATGAGCGGACTCGTGCGGCCGACGCGCGGCGACGTGCTGTGGCACGGCAAGCCGCTCACCGATGTCCCGAAGGGTATCGGCTACATGCTGCAGAAGGACATGCTGATGTCGTGGCGCACGGCGCTTGCCAACGTCACGCTCGGTCTTGAGCTGACCGGCATGCCGCGCGCCGAACGTGAGAAGAAAGCCCACGCGATGCTGTACAGGGTCGGCCTCGGAGCGTTCCACGACTACTACCCGACGGCACTCTCCGGCGGCATGCGCCAACGCGTGGCGCTGGCGCGAACGCTGGTCACCGGCCCCGATGTGATCCTGCTCGACGAACCCTTTGCCGCACTCGATTTCCAGACCAAGGTCGTGCTCGAAAGCGACATGGCGAAGCTTGTGCGCAGCGACGGGCGTTCGGTGTTGCTCATCACGCACGACGTGGAGGAAGCTGTGTCGTTGTCGGACCGCGTGATCGTGCTGACGCATCGGCCGTCGCGGATCAAGGTGATCCACGATATCCGCCTGCAGGGCGATCGCAGCGACATGATGGCAATGCGCGACGCCCCGGGGTTCGCTGCGCTGGTACGCGAGATCTGGTCCGAGCTCGACGTGCGTATGGCTGAAACCTGACCCGGCACCTGACGAGGATGAGACGCATGTTCGAGGAAGCAGGCAGCGCGGCGCCCATGAATTCATCGCCTCGCACACTGGCGTCCGTCAAGCGGCGCCGCGCGTGGAAGCGATTGCGTGGCAGGCTCGCGGTTTTTGCCTGCCAGTTCGGTTTGCTCGCCGTGCTGCTCGGCCTGTGGCAATACGCGACATCGAAGCAGGCACTCAACGCGTTTCTATTTGGTTCTCCTTCAGAGATCTGGGGTTTTCTCGTGAAGATGCAGGAGGACGGCAGCCTTGTCCACGATGCGGGTGTGACCGGCATGGAGACGTTGCTGGGGTTCCTGCTCGGCAACGTCATTGGCACGGTGCTCGGGCTGCTGCTCTGGTATTCGCGCTTCGTCTCGAAGGTCGCGCATCCATTCATCGTCGCGCTTGGGTCTATACCGGTGGTCGCGCTCGCGCCGCTTGTGATCATCTGGTTCGGCACCGGGCTTGCCTCGAAGCTCGCAATGTCTACGCTATCGGTAGTGGTGGTGGCGCTGGTGATCGCCTACAAGGGCGCGACCGCAGTAGACGACGACCAGATCAACCTGATGCGCACCCTTGGCGCCGCCAAGCGTCAGGTCTTTACCAAACTCGTCATCCCCGCGTCGCTGCGCGATATCTTCGCGGGCCTGAAGCTGACCGTCGGTTTTGCGCTGATCGGCGCGATCCTCGGCGAGTTCATGTCGTCGGCCGACGGGCTCGGGCATGCCATCTTCAAGGCGGGCAGCCTTTACATCATTCCCAAGGTGTTCGCCGGTGTGGTGGTGACCATCGTCCTTGCGCTTTTTCTTTCGTTTCTCGTCGGACGCCTGGAGCGTTTCCTGATGCCCTGGCACAAGTTCGACTGATCCTGCTTACTCACCGGAAACCGATGAAACCATGAACATTGCGTCCACGCACCATCAGGTCATCAGCAAGCAGCAACTGAAATACGCGCTCGCCGCGACCGACAGCTTTATCGCCGAAGTAGTGCCCGGTGAAACCTTCGAGGTGGAGACGGAGCTGAATATCGGCGGCCATCTGATCACGCATGTGCACGAGAAGCTCGACGAAACGAAGGTGACGCTGCCGTTCGTCAATCCGGCTACCGGGCCGGTGCGGCTGAAGGGGGCGAAGCCCGGCGACATGGTGGTGATCGACGTGCTTGAAGTCGGCGTGCATGGACTCGGTTATACGGCGCTCTGGCCGGGCATCGGGATCTTTCCCGACTGGGTGCGCAAGAAGGAATTCGGCATCCAGAACCGCAACGTCGTGGTGGAGAACGGCATTGTGCACTGGAGCGATACCCTGAAGCTTGAAGCGCACCCGATGGTCGGCGTGATCGGGGTAGCCCCGGTCGCCGGGGGCACGCTCACAATCGATAACGGCGTGCATGGCGGCAACCTGGACATTCAGGAGGTCACGAACGGCAACCGCATCATGTTCCCCGTTTTCCATGAAGGCGCGTACCTCTATTTTGGTGACGTGCATGCTTTGCAGGGCGATGCGGAATGCAACGGCATGGGGGCTATCGAAATTCGCGGTCACCTGACCCTGAGGGTGGACCTCGTGCCGGCGCCTAAACATATGACGTGGCCGCGCATCGAAACGCCGACACATATCTGTGCTGTCGGCTGCGCCCGTCCGCTTGACGACGCCTTGCGCATCGCCTTCGAGGAAATGATCTACTGGCTCGAGGAGGAGTACCGGATACCTGCGTCGGAAGCCTACATGTTGCTGGGACAGATAGCCGAAGCCCGCTGCACGCAGATGGTCAATCCGAAGTTCACCTACGTCTGCAAGGTGGCGAAGAAATACCTTCCGAAGCGGTGACCGTGATAAAGCAATCTTGCTTCTCAGGACAACGACCATGGATTTGCAACTCAAGGGTTTGAAGGCGATCGTCACCGGCGGCACCAAGGGCATTGGCCTCGCGATCGCACGGACGCTTGCGAGGGAGGGCGTCGATGTCGCGATTTGCGCGCGGGATGCAGCAGCTGTCGAAGCGGCGGTGGTTGATCTGAAAGGACTTAGCGGGGGGCGTGCGCTGGGCGCGTCAATCGACGTAGCCGATGGCGCCGCCTTGAAGGCGTGGGTCGCAAGCGTCGGGACGCAGTGGGACGGCCTTGATATCGTGGTCGCGAACGTGAGTGCTCTTGCGATCGGCAACGATATCGAATCGTGGCGCAAGGAATTCGAAACAGACCTGCTCGGCACGGTGAATCTTGTCGATGCAGCGCTGTCGTTTCTGGAGTCGAGCAAGGCTGGGTCCATCGTCGCGATCTCGAGTGTCTCCGGGCGTGAAATAGACTTTGCGGCCGGACCCTACGGCACCTTCAAAGCGGCGCTTGTTCACTACGTGCAGGGCCTCGCTTATCAATTGGCGCCCCGTGGTATCCGGGCCAATACGGTGTCTCCCGGCAACGTGTACTTCGAGGGCGGCGTATGGGACTGGATCGAACACAACAACCCGACGCTCTACGCCGAGGCGCTCGCGTTGAACCCGACCGGACGCATGGCGAATCCTCAGGAGATCGCCAACGCGGTGGTTTTCGTGGCGAGCCCTGCCGCAAGTTTTGTCAGTGGGACAAATCTCGTTGTCGATGGTGCGCTCACGCGGGGTGTACAGCTTTGAGCTGGTGGTGAGCCGATCGGCTTCATGCAGTGAAAAGCGCCTTGCGGATGATGGCGTGGACACCCCAGTTGCCATCCACCACCTGGGTCACGCCGAAATCCACGGCGACCGACATCAGCGAGATCGCTTCATCCTCGGACAAGCCCTTAGTGGACATGAGGAAGCGCCGTGTCTTGATGAAAGCGTCGCGCATGGCCTGGTCGAGCGTCGACTTCTGGTAGACCTCGCTCTGCGCATTTGCGCCGAACTCAGCCAGATAGTTCGGATGACTAAATCCGTGCAACACCCATTCTTCGTCGGTCTCGACGAGCGGATAGGTGAGATCGGCGAACGGCTGGTCCGTCAGCGACTTCTTCTTGTGTAGCACGAGTTCGAAGTCACCAGTCAGCGAGCATTCGATCGCCGTGCCGCACAGTTCCGAATCGCCTTGTGACGCGTGCGGGTCCCCGATCGACAGCAGTGCGCCCGGCACGCCCACCGGCAGATAAACGCTCGCGCCGCGCGCGACCCGCCAGTTGTCCAGGTTGCCGCCGAACGCCGATGGTGGAATGGAATCGATCAGGCCGTCCTGCTGTGGGGCCACAGCGATGACGCCGAAATGCGGCCGCACTGGAATGGTCACGTTCTTGAGGATGTCGTGGTTCTCGACCACCGTCGAGTGATCGACCGGCACGCCGGGATAGTCGATGGTCGGATGGACCACACCGAAAGGATCGCGCTGCGGCGTCCAACGGTAGTTATAGACTGCACGCGCGTAAGCGGTGGCGCTGTCGGGCGCCGGTTCCGTGTCGATCTCGTAGATGGTGACGACTTCGCGCGGCTTCGGTTCCGTCAGCAGCTCGCGATAGTGAAAGCCCCACCACGCAGCCGCATTGCTGCCGAAGGCGCGGCCATGGAATTTGGGGCTGGCGCAACGCCGCGCGTGAATATCGATAATGCGAACTTCGAGCACGTCGCCGGGCTCCGCGTGGCGAACGGCGATCGGGCCCGTGCAGATATGCACGCCGAAGCCTTCACCAGCGCCGCGGCCAAAGATCGATGCATCCATCGGCCCCGCGCCTCGCCGGTTCACGTTCTTGCGCTCGGCAGTCCAGTGGAAAACGCTTTCCGCGCCGGGGTCGCCCGCGACCATGCGCTCCCAGTCGTCGGACGCGTGCTGCGTCAATGTCTCGATGGTGACCGTGTCACCGCTGTCTACTTCGAGCACGGGTTTCAGGTTGTGGCTGAAATAGCCCCAGTGTACGGTGTTTGCCGTCGCGCGCAGCAGGTGATGACGCGGCTTGTCGCGCGGAGCGGGCGCTGCTACTTGGACCGCGTCGACGCAGGGATCATCGAGCGCAACGAGCGTATCCGCGTCCGCCTCGGCACTCCCTTGCTTCGCATGCAGGAGCAGGCCGGTCGCGTTGACCGGCAAACCACGCGAGATGCGGCGCACGAGATGGCGTGCGATCTCGAGACTCGCTTCGTGACGGAACGTACGCGGGGACGCGCCGTAACGTTCGCGAAAGACGCGGCTGAAATGCGCGGGATCGTTGAAACCCCAACGAAAGCAAATATCGGAGACGGAAACCTTTTCGTACAGCGGATCGACGAGTTCTGCACGGCAGCGCTCAAGCCTGCGCGAACGAAGGTAGGCAGAGAAACTTTGCCCCGCGGTTTCGAACAGCTTTTGCACGTATCGTGGCGACACGCGCTCTTCTTTTGCGAGTGTGCCAACGCCCAGTTCGGGATCGCCGAGGTTAGCTTCGATGGACCGGCACATGCGCGAAAAAATAGCCGCTTGCGATGGCGTAAGCCCACCGAACGAACCTTTGTGCTCATGCCCGGCAAGACTCGCCACGAGGAACTCGGCAAGCGCCAGTTCCAACGGACGCAGCTCGCCGGCGGAGAGCGTCTCGACACTTTCCGCTACCGACACGAGAAAACCGGAGAAGACGTGACCGATACCGGTATCGCCCGAAAGACGCGCTGCGCGCAGTGAAAACGGCGACAGTAGGCGGGCGTTGATCGCGACCCGCGGAACCCGCACCATGAACAGGCGAAAGTTCGTGGCGAACACGAGCGACGCCGCTTCCTGTGACGATGCATAGACGATGTCGCGCAGAGCCAGGCGTTCGCGCAGGCCGTCGGTCACGAGCGTCGCGTCGCCGTCGAGATGCAGGACGATCATGAGGCTGTCGGTGTTATCGGCCCTGAGGTCGAGCGTTTGCGGCACAGAAGCAAGCGACGTGAGCTCGAAGCCGCCCGCCGAGGTCTGCGACGTCAACGTGCCGTGCAGCGTGTGCTCGGAAGCCTCGAGCGTGCCGCACCAGCCAAGCCGGTCGAGCGCTGTGCTCCATGCGCGCACGCGTTCCACCTCGGGATATGACTCGGTAGTAAAGCGCGACAGGTCCAAACAAGGCTCCCCAAAGAAAAGCGGAATGACGGGGAGTTCGAAGCAACCTTCGCGCCATCGGACGTTATGGGTGGAGGGTGGTTTTCGACGCGTGGCTTGCCGTAGCGCAGTGCATGGATGCGCCGTTGCGGCGCATCCATGCACGATGAAGCACTTTGCGCGAGCCATTTTTTACGGTCTTTCACTCGCACCGTGCTGTCTTTCTCCACGTTGGCGTGCACACCTGTACTAGCAGTTGTGCGCGGCCAGACAAGTCCTTAAGACTTCGTTCGCGTACGCTTGGGCGCGTGCCTTGGCGCCGAATCCCCGCGTGCGTCGCTTCTCGAGGTCCGGACATGCAGCATCACATTCTTCTCGTATCGCCTGCCACCGTGCATTGGGGATACTTCAGCAAGTGCGTGGCGCCAAGCCTGACGCTACGGTCCGGCGATCGGGCCACCATCGAGACGCTGACCCATCATGCGAACGACGACCACGAGCGCATGATTGCCGGCGACCCTGGCGCCGAGAGCGTGTTCCATTGGACCCGGGAGCACAAGGCGGTGTCGCGCCGCGGCGCAGGCCCGACAGACGGCCCTTTCAGGCTCGGCTCGGGCGAGGGGATCGGCGTGCACCTGCTGACCGGCCCGGTGGTCATAGAAGGCGCGGAACCCGGCGATATCCTGGAGGTTCGCATCCTCGACGTTCGCCCCCGGCCGAGCTGCCACGCTTGTCACGCAGGCCGCTGCTTCGGCTCGAACGTGGCGGCCTCCTGGGGCTTCCAGTATCACGACCTGATCGAAGAACCGAAGCCCCGGGAAGTCGTCACCATCTTTGAGCTCGATACCTCCGGCGAGCCCTTCGCGCGCGCGGTCTACAACTACGTCTGGACGCCGCAAACCGATCCCGATGGCATCGTCCATTCGGTGATCGACTATCCCGGCGTGCAGGTAGACCAGACGCTCGTGCGGCGACGGGAAAAAATTCTTCCCAACATCAAGGTGCAGGCGCGGCTGCATTTCGGGACCATGGGACTGGCGCCTTCCGAGTCGGACTATGTGAGCTCGATTCCGCCAGGCTATACAGGCGGCAACATTGACGACTGGCGCGTCGGCAAGGGTGCGACGATGTATTACCCGGTTGCTGTCGAGGGCGCCTTCTTTTCGGTGGGCGATCCGCATGCGGCGCAAGGGGATAGCGAACTTGGCGGCACCGCGATCGAGGCCTCGCTCACCGGCGATTTCGAATTCATCCTTCATAAAAAGGATCAACTGGGCGGGACGATTTTGGAGGGATTGACTCACCCCATGCTCGAAACGGAGCAGCAATGGTCTGTGTACGGCTTCACTTTTCCCAACTACCTGGCCGAACTCGGGCCCAACGCGCAGGTTGAAGTGGCGCAACACGCCAGCCTCGACAAGGCCATGCGCGACGCTTTCCGGAAATTGCGCCGTTTCCTCATGACCGTGCATCGCTTGAGCGAGGATGAAGCGATTGCGCTGATGTCGGTCTCGGCGGACTTCGGCGTGACTCAGGTTGTGGACGCCAACTGGGGCGTGCACGGCTCGATTCGCAAAAGTGTTTTTACCGGAACGTGAGTGTGTCCTGAACGTAAGCGGCTTATTTGACCGCAAATTTCCGCCAAGGATCTGCATTCCTAAATGCTTGGTAAATCTTCAAATTTCATCTCTTGTCGTGCGCGTGCGGTTTTTAACGACGACTGCGGAACCGAAAAAAAAGCACCCCGAAGGGTGCTTTGATCAGACATGCCTTTAGTTCTTGTTCTTGGCCCCGACGCCCCGACACCCGTTCTCAATGCCGACTGAGCGCCGATAGACGAATCAGCGCATTGCAGTGGTGACTTGTAGACGGATTGTTTTTGAAGTTGTGGAACTGAATATAGATCAGACGAAATTAATGGTGTGAGGAATCTTCGGTGAAGTGTGGGCTGGCGCACGCAACGCTGCGGGCAGCGGTTTGAGGCCTTCAAAGACCCCGGCAGAGCGCTCGACAGCGGTGTCTGCTGACCGGCGAGTGAACCGCGTCGCGACATTGCTGTGGCGCGACCATGCACCTGATTCAATACTGGCCCGATCTGCCTGAGCCAAAAAAGCAACCGCCGCGACTGCAACGAAAATAGGCAAGAGATCATTCGTGCTGATCCAAGCCGCTTTTTTAACCCGATCGTATCTTGAGACATCGACGCCACGCGTGTCGTGCCGACCATAAACGATGGAATGGGAGAACTAGCTAATGTTTCAGAATCCGATCAAGGAAGTAATCGATCTAAGTCACGAAGTCTCCGAGAACATGGAAAATATCTCGGGGTGGACGACCGCATTTCCGATGATGGATACGATCGCCAAGACAAGGCAACTGAGCGGCGGAAAGGTGGGTTATGCAGCCCGAATGATCCTTATTTCGGAGCACACGGGCACGCATATCGATGCCCCTCGCCATTTCGTCGAAGATGGCATGGACGTAGCGTCTATTCCCGTCGAACAGTTGTGTCTGCCGGGCCACCTCCTGGACCTCACTCATCGGAAGGTCGGCGAGGCGATCACGGTCGAGGATTTCGAGGAAGCCGAGACGGCGTCGGGAAAGCCGGTGGGCCCAGGAAGCGCGCTAATTTGCTGGACCGGTGTTGACAAGGTGTGGGGCCAAAAGAATATGAACCGTATCCGGCCGCATATCCCGGCGGAATCGGCGCAATGGATGGTGGAGAAGAGAGTCACGCTGTTCGCTACCGACCTCATCGGCATGGATCATCCGGATGAATGGCATGACCCGACACATCTGGCGTGGCTCGAGAACAATATCTGCATGGTTCAGCAGCTCTGTCATCTCGACAAGCTGGTTCAAAAGGATTTCCTTTTTTGCGCGTTCCCGATCAAGACCATCGGGGGAACCGGTTGTCCGGTGCGCGCGGTCGCGCTGGTCGTCTGAGTGGGTGATCGGACATTCGTAAAACACCTGTGGTACGAGCCGCTTAGGGAGAGACATTGCCATGATCCGCAAGAGCTTTGTTTTACTGATAGTTTTGTTCCTCGCTACGGCGGGCATTGCCCACGCACAGGATGCCAAATGTGAGCCGGCCAGACTCAAGGAGAAGTATCCCAGCCTCGTCGGGAGGACGGTCAAGGTAGCCCTCGATGGCCTGCAGCGGCCGTTCACCTATCGGGACCCTCAAAATCCCGACAGGATCATCGGCGTCGATATCGATCTCGCCAAAGCGACGTTCGATTGCATCGGCGTGCCGTGGACGCAAAGCGTCGGTGTCTGGGCGGGGTTGATTACGTCGGTGACCGAGGGCCGCAATGACGTCATGTGGGACACGCTGAACTACACGCCGGCCCGCGCCAAGCAGGTGAACTATGCGCTGTATCTTTCCGCTGCTACCGGCTTTATCGTGCATGCGGGCAATCCCAAGCATGTCGATAGCCTCGATTCCATCTGCGGCCTGAATGCGGCAGCCGGCCTTGGCACGGTTGAAGAGGCGGCGTTCCACGACCTGGGAAAGAAGTGCGTCAGCATGGGAAAGCCTGACATTAATCTGGTCACTTACACTGACCTCAATGCCGGGCTGCGTCAGGTGGCGAGCGGCCGCGTGGATGTCATCATGACCGACCTTGCCATGTCGAACATCCTTGTCGCCGACCAGCCGCAGAACCTCGCCCTTGCATTCAATATCCTGAGCGGCTTTCACGTTGGCGTCGCGGTGAACAAGGGCGAGACCGAACTGCTCCAGGCCATTTCCGAAGCGTTGAAGGTCGTCCAGGCGAGCGGCCAGGAAAAGGCAATATTGGCGAAGTACAAGGTGGATCCGTCGCTGCAGTATCCCGTCGAGATCAAGACGGAATAGCGGCTGACACGGCGTGCCGGGGCGGCCGGAAGGCCGCTCTTGTCCAACGCGGCATGACAACAGGAACCGCTCAGTTGAACGGCTGCTCGCGCCCGGCGAAGTGTCGACATTTCTAATGGAGCCTATCAGACCCGTTTCCGGCAAAGGCCGGCGAGAAGGAAGATTTGTCAATGGCATACCGATCCGTTGCCCGAACTAATGCTGGAACGACAACGCCATTCATCGCACTGCTGCACGGGTTGCGGGATCTGCTTCATGTCGGCGTGCGGTTCCTGAATCGAAGCGTTCCGAAGCGGACTTTACTGATCGGAGGATTGCTCGCGCTGTCTCTGACAACGGCTTTCGCGGCGAACGATCTGGTGGGCGGGCAGGGAGGAAACTTCGGAAGCGGTGGTTGCATAGTAGGGTGCCCGGACGCTGCATCGACGCCCAAGGCAACACCTAAAGCGGCACCGGCGGTACTGCCTCCAACGGCTACTTCAGCCGCAACCCGGTCGATGATCACCGTATCGGCGATCAAGGCGGCGATAGGTTATCTCTTCGATCCGTTCCTCGCGAAAGGGGCGCTCCTCGCCATCGAAATAGCCGCTCTCGCAATGGTCGGCGGCGCGATCCTCGGCCTGATCCTCGCCTTGATGCGGCTGTCCAGTGTCCGCGCGGTCAGTGGGGCGGCGTGGTCCTACATCTGGTTCATGCGCGGAACGCCGGTCATATTGCAGATCATCTTCCTGTATGACGCGTTGCCCGTGGTGGGCATCGAGCTTGATAGCTTCACTACTGCGGTCGTCGGATTCATGCTCAACGAGGCCGCCTTCAGCGCTGAGATTATCCGCGGCGGAATTCTCTCCGTGGACCGGAAGCAGAGCCTTGCCGCGGCATCCTTCGGCATGGGACCGCTCCTGACGCTACGGCGCATCGTCTTGCCTCAGGCGATGCGAGCCATCCTGCCGGGCATGGCCAATCAAGGCATTTCCATGATTAAAGGCACGTCGATCGCGTCGGTGATCTTCGTGAACGAACTTACTTTCCGGGCGCAGCAGATTGTCGGCCAGAATTTCAAGTTCTTCACGGTCTTCGCGGCCGCCGGTGTCCTCTATCTGGTGATGACGAGCGCTGTCGCCGTGGCGCAATACTATCTCGAGCGTGCCTTCAATCCGGAGACGGAACGCAAGCAGCGCCCAGCGTTGCCGTCGCTTATCGAAAGCACGGATAGGTCGCTTGCTCCGCCGGCCAGGAACCTCCTATGGATCGATGCCGTTCGAACCGCCGATACCCCGGTGCCGGTCTCCGACGATCCCTTCGTCGTCTGCTACAACGTGCAGAAGGCCTATGGGCAAAAGGAGATACTTCGAGGCATCGACCTGGTGATCAAGCGTGGTGAAGTCGTGGTCTTGATGGGGCCGAGCGGTTCAGGAAAGAGCACGCTGCTGCGCCTGGTTAATCATCTGGAACCGCTGGACTGGGGGCAGATAACCGTCGACGGTAAATATGTCGGTTATGAAAAGCAGGTTGGCGGCGGCCTGCGCCCGACTCGCAATCTTGCGAAAGCACGGGCCGACGCCCGTATCGGGATGGTGTTCCAGCATTTCAACTTGTTCGATCATCTCACCGCGCTGGGAAACATCGTCGAGGCGCCTGTTCATGTCTATGGGGAGCCGGCGGCAAAAGCGCACGCGCTCGGCCTCGACTTGTTGAGCGCGGTTGGATTGGCGGCCCATGCAGATCATCTGCCTCATCGTTTATCCGGCGGCCAGCAGCAACGTGTGGCGATAGCCCGCGCGCTCGCCATTTCTCCTCGCCTCATGCTGTTCGATGAACCGACCTCCGCGCTCGATCCCGAGCTGGTGGGTGAGGTGCTGGCTGTTATTCGCAGGCTCGCCAAGGCCGGCATGACCATGATGGTGGTCACGCATGAGGTGCGGTTCGCGCGTGAGGTGGCGGATCGCGTGATCTTCATGGACGAAGGACAGGTGATCGAGGAAGGCCCGCCGAATGAAGTACTCGATCATCCGAAGCATGAACGAACGCAGCGGTTCCTGAGGATGGTTGAAACGCGAGCCGAATGAGATAAGCCTAGAAGGCTATTTGCACGCCGGATGTTCCCTTGAGACGTCGGTTGCTTCAGCCTCCAGATGACCGCGTCCCATCTCTTTGGGCAAAGCCATCCGGCGAGCGAAGTAATGGATGAAAGTTGTCGATCGACATTGATATTACCTAGTCATCCTGTGTTAAGAGAGGGTTAGTCGAACCGCACCTGGTTCATCACCGGCAGTTCTTGCGGATTCGGGCGCTCGCCAAACTCGACGCGCAACAGAGCATCGTGAGGTCGACGGAACTGGACAATTGACCGCCGCGTTGTGACGCCGCGAGCGGCGGCGGAATCTGCACCGTCGGCACTTTGCTCAATGTTTCGAGTAAATCTCGTTCTCGTTCGCAAGCATCTGCGATTCGCGTCGGACCTTATGTCTTGCTGGCGATCGTCGATGCGTCGCTATAGCGGGATCGGCCTGTTCGTTCGTGTTTACGGCAGCGACCTGGTTTACGCCCGACTGCGCCACGGCGCGTAACAGCATGTCGCGCGCTTCGGAATTGGATACGTCGCTCGCCAGGGCGTCGCCTGCCGATCGCAAGACACATGGCATGTCGCGAGCCTTCTCGCAGGCCCGCGCAAGGCCCAGCGCCGACTCTCTTTCATGTTCACGCTGGTTCAGTTCGTCGGCGATTCGCCGCACATCGCTGCGTTGATCCTGACTGGAAGGAAGCATCGCCAACTGTTTGCGCGCGGAGTTTAGTTCGCCCCGCACCATGGCCGAACGCGCAGCATCGATAGTTCCCATCAGATCAAGCGAGGTGTTTCTCGCGCTGACGGGCGAATTGATTTTGCCTGGCGGAGCAGGATCAGGAAGGCCGTTCGCAAGTGCTCCGGCCACGGGCTTTGCTTCCTGGTCGTAAGGCGCCGACCCGTGATTGAGATACGACGCGCCCGCGACCAGTCCGATCAAGGCTATCAGGGCGATCCCGAAAAGCTTGAGACGTCGACCCGCTTGGCCTTTAGAGCCCGGAGCCGTCGTTTCCGGTTCTGAGAAGTTTGGATAGGGCGAATCCACTGGGGTCCGCTTGCCTGCGAACCGGTCGGAGAACATGTCTTCCGGCGCTGCTTCCGGCGCGGGAGGTTCAGCGGCAATCAGGGTTGCAGCGGCAGTTGCAGGTTTTGCGTTGCAGCGCGGACACGCCACATCAGGCGATGCGAGCGGATTGCCGCATACGGGGCAATTATCGGCGTTTTCAGTGGAGGACACGGTGAAGTCGGTCATCAAGAGCCATGGCAAGTCGTTTGGAAAAGCATTTTACGGACCATAGTGTACTGATTATTGCGCTGCCGCATGGTCGATGCTGAAGCGTTCATCCCAAGTTGGGAAGCATAGGTGCGCAGCCCAGTTTCAATTATTCGTCATTGGCCCGACCTGCCTTGTTCCGCGAGCGACGGTCGCGGTAACCAGTATAGAAACCATGATCTGAAAGACAGCAATTTTCCCGAAGAGGGGCACCTGCGTTTCCTTCGATGTTCTCGACACCGAGCTACCGTAAGGCATTCCTGCAAGCATTGAAAATTTTGCAAAGCACACGCCTGCGAGCCGGGTGATGCCGCCAAGCTTTCCATCCGCGTCCGTCAATCGATTCTCGAGGGAATAGCCGGTTAATCACCGGGAAGAAACTGCGGGTTCCAGACAACTTCCCAAAGGTGACAATCCGGGTCCTGGAAATAGCCTGCATATCCTCCATAGAACGTGTCCTGAGCCGCTTTGACGATCTTTGCGCCCGCGCGGCGGCCTTGCTCCATCACCTCATCGACTTCGTCCCGGCTGTTAACGTTATGGCCAATCGAGAAATCGGTCGGACTGGGAGCGGTCTGTGGCAATCTTGTGTCGTGGGCCAGGTTGGCGCGTGCCCAGACCGCCAATTTCAGCGACGCATTCAGATCAAAGAACGCAACGGCTCCATGCTCGAATTCCGTGCCGATAATACCCTCGGAAGGAAGTCCCAGACCGTCGCGATAGAACGCGACAGCGCGGTCGAGATTGTCGACCGCCAGTGTGATTACGGATATTCGTGGCTTCATGAGTGCTCTTGGTTTTGGGCTTGTAAGAGGGCAGCCCGACAGCATCATCGCCGGAGACTATCCGAGGTTCCATGTCACTTCATCGGTCCGTGAATTGTGCTCGCGGGCGTATGCGCTACAGTACGCGATGCGAGACTTGTCCACCAATGCCGACCATGTCGAAGGGTGTGAGCGATGACGACGAGAACGATACGCAAAGCGGCCATTGAAGATGTGCCGGCTCTCACACACATCCTGAACGATGCCCTCGCGTACAAGCTCAGTCACGGCGATTCCGCTGGGGGCAAAGCAGGATGGACCGAGATGGGCGTGCAGCAGAGTCCGGATCGAAGCGAGGTGTATGTCATCGAACAGGACGATATGCCTGTTGCGACGATGTCACTCTCATGGCAAGACGAAAAGTACTGGGGGACTCAAGACCCGATCGCCGGCTATGTGCACCGGGTTGCCGTGCGCAATGGCTTGCATGGCCTCGGACATGAGTTCTTCTCCTTCATTTTTGAACGCTTCAGAAGCAGCCAGGCGCCTCGGTGTGTCGATCAAAGCGTCGCGGCTCTATGAGCGGCAAGGGCTGATAACCCCAGGCAAAGATCTGACATTGCTCGCATGCAGAAGATATCGATGCTCTTCGCTTGGCGCATTGCCACCTGCGCCCTGCAAAACGATCAGAACTGGTAGTTGATCGACACGTCGCACACGCCGCCCGTCTTCGTCTGGGTGATTGGACTATGCGCCGCGCTGCCGAGCAGGCGTTTGAGTGCCCCGTCCGCGGTGACGAACCAGTGCTTGTCGACGAACCAGATCATCGTAATGCCGAAGCCGGCGGACTTGAGTCCGGCGCTTGCGTCATATTGCCGGTATCCGGACGCGGCTGCCTGCGCCGCATTGACGCCGAACCAGCTGTTCATATAGGTCGAATCGGCGAAGGTCACCGACGGACCTGCGAACCAGAAGAACTTCTCCGAACTGCCGGGCATCGGCATGTACGTGCCCAGGTCTGCAGTCCAGCCATTGGAACCTCCGATGCTGCGTGTGACGGCCGCGCGGAAAACAAGCGGAAATTCCTTGGACACGACGTATTCACCGGCCATTTTCAGCTCTGGCGCGGGATTGATATTCCCAAGGCCGTTCAAGCGCGAAGGGTCGTCGTGTCCGCGCCGGCCAAGGTCATAGGCGGCAGAAATACTGGCGCGCCAATTCGGCCCCTGAATTACGTTCACACCAATGCCTTCGCCGGTCGACAAAAAGGCCAGATCGCGGTAACGGACGTCGAGGCTTGGACCCACGAGCATGTGATAGCGATCCGAGCCGTCATAGCGCGGCTCGAACGTGGACCCAATGCCAACTCGCAGTTGCCAATCCGGAACCTTCGGCTGATAAAGTTTTTCGAGCGCGATACCCGCCGAGTATTGCCATTCGCCGAGCGGCGACGGAGTTTGAGCGAGGGCAGCCTGCGCAGCGAAGACGGCAATTGCGGCAGTCGCCCTCGCCAACAAAGTTGGCATGCCCGCTACCGCGACGTCGCACGTTTTGCAAATTTTCTCTGCGCAGGTCGTTGATGCCACAGCGCCTCCATTTCCTTTGTTGGACAGCATCGACCGCGGTTGGCAGTAACCCGCGGTCATCCAATTGCTAGCAACCAACCATCATTCAGCACCGCCATCGTCTGAACTTTTGTCAGATGTGTCATCTCGCTCGGAACGCTTTAGCAAAAGCCGTTCCACTGATTAATGTCGCTTCGGTCCTAAATTTTAGCGATGAACCGCCAGCGGCGCAGACGCGCTTGTTTTGCGCTGAGTTAATGGCGTTGCCAGCGCACAATCAAAGAGCGAATGCTGATACCGCAATGCTCGATCCGGGTCTATAACTCTTAGGGAGCGACGACACCATTCGGCATAGGTTCACACCGTCTAGGTTGTCAACACTCTATGCGCCGATGCATGGCGGAGAGAGCCATGAAACAACTCCTTAAATACCTGACTGCTGCGGTAGCCATGCTGATTGCGCTGTGTCTCCCGGCAGTCGGGACTCACGCGCAAACGGCGCCCTCGATCGTGGGTTCCTGGTCATTGGTCTCGTTGACTGTTCAAAGGAGTGGGAATCAGTTGAATCTTCTCGGGCCCCAGCCCCAGGGCCAACTCATATTCGGCAGCGACGGCCGCTACGTGTTAATGGGGATTCGCGCCGACCTGCCGAAGCTCGCGGAGGGCAGCAGGTTGGCTGGCAGTACTGAAGAGAACAGGATGATAGCGGAGGGCACCGTGGCACATTTCGGGACCTATACTGTCGACGAAGCGGGCAGCGCTATTGTTTTCCACATCCAGAAGAGCTCCTTCCCGAACTGGGACGGTGATGTTCAAACACGACCGTTCACGCTCGTCGGGGACCGGCTTACCTATATCACACCCGGGTCCTTTGGCTATGGAGCCGCAACCGTGGTTTGGCAACGGGCAAAGTAGGGATCTTTAGTTAAACGATGGAAATAAGCGATTGAAATGACGATTGAATCACCTGACTACAACCCCGGGCAACCGGGGGGCCGTCGCTCCGTCTGCAGCGGTAGTACGTTGACGCACCCACCCCATGGAGGAAGAGATGTCGATTCGATTAGGAGAAGAAGCGCCCGATTTCACGGCCGAAACAACCGAAGGGCCGATCCATTTCCACGAATGGATCGGCGACCATTGGGTGATCCTGTTCTCGCATCCGAAGGACTTCACGCCCGTTTGCACCACCGAGCTAGGTTACATGGCCGGGCTCAAGCCGGAATTCGACAAGCGCAACACAAAGGTTATCGGACTCAGCGTGGATCCTGTCAGCGACCACCAGAGATGGCTGAAGGATATTGAGGAAACGCAGGGACACGCGATCAACTACCCGCTGATCGGCGACGCAGACCTGACTGTCGCGAAGCTCTACGACATGATTCATCCGAACGCCAGTGGCGGGGCGCGCACTGCAGTCGACAATGCGACGGTGCGCTCAGTGTTCCTCATCGGGCCCGACAAGAAGGTCAAGGCCAGCCTCGTGTATCCGATGAGTGCCGGCCGCAACTTCGACGAGGTGCTGCGGCTGCTCGATTCGCTGCAGTTGAACGCAAAATACACGGTGGCAACGCCGGTAAACTGGAAACCGGGCGAAGACGTCATCATTCCGACATCTGTTTCTGACGATGACGCGAAGCGGAAATATCCGCAGGGTTTCAAAACCGTGAAGCCGTACCTGCGCTACGTGGCGCAACCGAGGTAACGCCCTCGTCAAGCAGAGTGGCGAGCGCCGGCACCTTGCGGCCGGCGTCCGCTGACTCGCACCGACCAGGTCAGCAGCGCCGGTTTTGCCCACTATTTTCAAGCGTTCGCAGAGGCGGACGACGGAGCGTAATCGTGCTGATCTTCAGGCAATTGTTCGACCAGCAATCGTCTACCTACACGTATCTTCTCGCCGACAGCGCGACCGGAGATTCCGTGCTGATCGATCCGGTCTTTGAACAGGTACGCCGGGACGCGGCCTTGATCGAAGAGCTTGGATTGCGCCTGCTTTATACAGTCGATACCCACGTTCACGCCGATCACGTGACCGGCGCGTGGATGCTCAAGCGGCGCACGGGCAGTCAGATTGCGATATCGGCTACAAGCGGCGCTGACGGCGCGGACCGCTATCTGAGCGATGGCGACAGGTGCGTATTCGGCGCTCGACATCTGACGGTGCGTGCGACGCCTGGTCATACGAATGGCTGCATCAGCCTCGTGCTCGACGATGAGACCATGGCGTTTACCGGCGATTGCCTGTTGATCAGGGGCACCGGCCGGACGGATTTCCAGCAGGGTGACCCGCGCGCGATGTTCCGGGCGATCCACGACCGGATTTTCACGCTGTCCGACACTTGCCTGCTTTACCCGGCGCACGATTATCACGGTCTGAGCGTCACGAGTGTAGGCGAGGAGCGCCGCTTCAATCCGCGTCTCGGCGGTGAACTCTGCGAGGACGATTTCACCGTCTACATGACGAATCTGCGATTGCCGCATCCCAGACAGATCGACATAGCGGTGCCGGCAAACCTGAAATGCGGCGTCGCCGCAAGCGACCCCATGCAGGTAGCCGAGCCCGGCTGGGCGCCGCTGGCGTACACCTTTGCGGGCATCTGGGAAATCAATTCGCAATGGCTCGAGGAGAACCTCGATTCGGTGCAGATCGTCGACGTGCGCGAGCCTGCGGAGTTCGAGGGGCCGCTGGGGCGCATTCCCAGAGCCAGGCTCATTCCGCTCGGCGACCTAGCCCAGCGAACCAGCGAGTTCGCACAGGAACGCCCGATCGTAACGGTCTGCCGGGCTGGCGGACGTTCAGCGCAAGCCACGATCATCCTGCGGCAGGCAGGATTCGAGGCCATCGCCAACCTCGCCGGCGGCATGCTGCGCTGGCGAGCGGAAGGCCGCGTGGTCGAGAACGGCAGCGTGTAGCCTGCTTGTCGCGAGTTCTGTGTTACACCGGTCCGTCGCGGGTCGATACCGAATCATTTTGTCTATGAGTAATGCTAATCATATTGGCGTCGTCTGGTCTGTTTTATTTAATGCAACAAAACCCTTGATAAAGCGAGGTTCTGCACCACACTCCTAAGCCTAAAGTTATTCCTGCCACGGCCGATAAACCGATAACAACTTTGCCGCCGTGCTGCACTCCGAGTATGACTAAATCCTATTCGCCAGCTGTGGATCAACTCATTGCAGCGCGTCATCAGAGATACGTCTATCCGGCTGAGACCGGCGCTGAGGCCGCGCTTGCTCCACGCGTCATTCATCGGCATTTCACCGTGGCTAACGAAGCCGTGGGGCTGCAGCTACCTGCGTGGAGAGACTACGTAGGAAGAACCCTCGATGTACCCATATCCCGCACACAACTGGCGACCGGGTTTCGAGGCGAAATCGATACCTATGTGCTCAAGGACATGGTTTTCCTGGACGCCCGAACTGATCCAGTGGCCCAGGCGCGAACCACGGCGCGCATTTCCACCGATAGCGTGCACGACTTTGTGTTCCACGTGGCTGTCGATGGAATCGTTGAAACCGTAACAGGTACGCACCATCCGCGAAAATCGGCGCAATTCGTACCGGGTGTCCTGGCGTTGGACATGAATCAGCCGATGCGCATGAGCCGTCCCAGTTCCGCCCGTGTGCTGGCGTTCTTTTTGCCTCGCGCAATGGTGGAGTCGGCAATCCCGGACGCGGAATCGATCCACGGCCAAGTGCTGACTTATAGCTCGCCCCTGACGCGCTTGCTTCACAGGCACCTGCTCACGCTCGGCCAGTGCCTCTCCTCGATGAACGCTGCCGACGCGGAACACACGTTGCGAACGTGCGCGAATCTGCTCATCGCGGCGTTTGGCAAACAGGCTCGCTTGAGTGAAGGCGCCCGGGCGGCGACCCGTGCCGCGATGTTTGACGAGGTGAAGCGCTATGTTCAAGCGAATCTCCATCACGAGAAGCTCTCGCCTGACGGAATTCTTCAGATATTCCAGTTGCCACGCCCGACGCTGTATCGGATGTTCGAACCCGAGGGCGGGTTAAGTGCCTATATCCGCAACTGCAGGCTACGTGAGGCAGCCGACGATCTGATTCGATTCCCGCACGTGAGCGTAGCGGAGATTGCCTATGGACTGGACTTCAACAGCCACTCCGACTTTACGCGCGCTTTTCGCCGCTTTTTTGGCATGTCGCCGCAGGATTTCCGGGGGCTCGAACTCGACCTGTTGCGCGAGTAAGAGCGGTATTGAAGCTCAATCAAAGCGATGACTGCGATTCGCCATGCCGGCCGGCGCCCGCAGCAAACCGGCCTGCGCCGGCGAGACCTTCTGCAAACACCGCCGCATAACCTCCCGCGCCTTCGCGGCGCAGCGCGCCGGTTAAATCGTCGGAGAATGCGTTGTTGTAGACCGAACGCCGGTCTGCGCGCATCGCTGCTTGCGGCAACGCGGCCAGTTCGCACGCAAGCGCCTCCGCTGCCGCACGTGAACCGCCACGCTCGACTACGCGATTCGCGAGACCGATCGCCAGCGCCTCGCCGGCATCGACAGGCCGTCCGGTAAGGATCAGATCCAGTGCACGCGACATGCCGATCAATCGAGGCAGCCGCAATGTCCCGCCATCGATCAGCGGTACGCCGAAACGCCGGCAGAAAACACCCAGGACCGCATCCTCTTCGACGATCCGTAAATCACACCACGCTGCGAGTTCCAGCCCACCCGCTACCGCATGTCCCGCGATGGCCGCAATCACGGGCTTGCCGAGCATCAGCCGCGTCGGTCCCATCGGCCCTGGACCCGTGCCGTCGGGATGAATCTCGTTGCGATGCTCGTCGTCGTTCAGCGCAGTGAGATCTGCGCCCGCGCAAAACGTGCCGCCAGCACCCCACAGCACGGCCACCGCCAGCGACGCGTCGGCATCGAAGGTTTCGAAAGCTGCGCGCAGTGCATCGGCGACTTGGCGGTCGACCGCATTGCGACGCTCCGGCCGGTCGAGAACGACTGTCGCAACACGCGGATCCAGCGAATGCAATTCAAGCCGGACGTGATCGCCGAAGCGAGTGACGCTCGGCATGGGCCTGGAATCGGCCATGGTCTTTCTCCTGAGCCAACGGCATCCACGAAAGCATACGCGTCTGGATAGAACAGCGAGAGCCCGGTTTCGCGCGAGCAGGGCCGGGGCGGAATCGGGTGACAACCACCGATCCATGACCATTCTCCAAGCGCGGTTTAGGAGTCGGTTCGTAAATTAACTAAATAATCCATATAAATAGAAGGCGTCATCAAGAATCAAATGACGGGTTTAAATCCTCAAAAAAGCTTGCATTCTCTGGCGGAAAAACTACCTTAGGTAAACAAAAGGATTCTTCGCAAAAAATCCGCAGCACGGTACCGGAGGGGACAATGCCGGCCACACGTATGATGATTGCGCGTCGAGCGGGCGTCAGCGTGGCCACGGTCGATCGCGTCCTGCGCGACGATCAGGCCGTGCGACCCGAAACGGCTGAACGCGTTCATCTGGCGCTCGCCAATCTGCGCGACGAACGCGCGAGCCGTGGCCGGCCAGCAAAAGCCAATTCCTTCCGCATCGCGTTCGTTCTTCCACAGATCAACTCGCGCTTCCTCGATCACGTCGAACGCGATATCGCGCTGTCTGCGAGCTTCTTTCGCGAGCACCGCATCACCTCGTCGTTTTACCGGTGCGATTTCGCGGTCCAACGCGACACGGCATCGTTTTCGGAGCAAGCGATCGCCTATGACGCGGTGGTTCTGGCGCCTCTTGACTATCCCTGGGTCGCGCATTTCATTGAAGAACTGAGCGACGCAGGTGTTCCCGTGGTCACCGTGTTCTCGGACTTGCCGGGCAGTCGCCGGGCCGCTTATGTCGGCGTCAACAGCCGCATTGCGGGACGTACCGCCGGACTGCTGATGGGGCTCTTTCTAGGTACGCGAATCGGTACCGTCGCGGTGCTGTCGGGGTCATCTCGCCTGCACGACCAGCTCGAACGGCGCACCGGGTTTTCGCAAGTCCTCGAAGAAGACTCTCGCAACCTGCGTTGGGTCGCCGAACCTGATTTCACGGAAGACGACGGCGGCGCCGGCCTTGCGGTGCAGGGCTTGCTCGCGCGCCATACGGATCTCGTGGGTGTCTACGTGACGGGTGGCGGTATCGCCGGGATTGCGTCGGCGCTGCAGGAATCCGGCGACAAGGAGCGCGTTGTCCTGATCGGCCACGAGTGCACGGCGCAGACGCGCGCGCAGCTGGCCGAGCGCGCAATTGACGTCATCCTGGACCAGGACGTACGCGGCATTGTCCACTGGGCGGGGCTTGCCGCACTCAATTTCCTGAACGACGTGCGGGGCGCACTGGCCATCCCGACGCCGGAAACCCGAATTTACCTTCGTGAGAATGCGCATGCCTGACGCTCGCGACACGCGGACCGATGGCTGAATCCGCAGAGCCGAAACACGGTGCCCGGCGCATGGGCACCGATCGTCATAAGTATCGGAGACCGAAATAAAAGGAGAAGACACATGTTACGGCTTAAATCACGACTTACGTCGACACGAGTGGCTGCGGCGCTCGCCTTGTCGCTGGGGCTGGGTATGGCTTCGGGCGCTCACGCCCAGGCGAAGCAACTGACACTGTGCTGGGCGGCCTGGGATCCCGCGAACGCGCTGGTCGAATTATCGAAGGACTTTACGGCCAAGACCGGTATCAACATGAAGTTCGAGTTTGTTCCATGGACGAGCTATGCCGACCGCTTCATCAACGAACTGAATTCGCACGGCAAGCTCTGCGACCTCATTATTGGCGACAGTCAGTGGATCGGTGGTGCGGCAGTCAACGGCCACTACGTGAAGCTCAACGACTTCTTCACGAAGAACAAGATCTCGATGGACGACTTCATGCCGGCAACCGTCGTCGGTTATGCGGAATGGCCGAAGAACACGCCGAACTATTGGGCGCTTCCGGCAATGGCCGATGCCGTTGGGTGGACCTATCGGAAGGACTGGTTTGCACGGCCCGAGTTGCGCGCCGAGTTCAAGCAGAAATACAAACGGGAACTGGAGCCACCGACCACCATGGACCAACTCAAGCAGACCGCCGAGTTCTTCCAGGGACGCAAGATCGACGGCAAGACCGTGTATGGCGTCTACATCTTCACCGAACGCGGGTCTGAAGGCATCACCATGGGCGTGACGAATGCGCTCTATGCATGGGGGTTCCAGTACGAGGATCCGAAGAAACCCTATCACCTCGACGGTTTCGTGAATTCACCGAACGCGGTGAAGGGACTCGAGTTCTACAAGGCGCTCTATAAATGTTGCACGGCGCCGGGCATGACCAACGCCTACATGCAGGAAGGGCTCGACGCGTTCAAGTCCGGCCAGGTGGCGATGCAGATGAACTGGTTCGCGTTCTTCCCCGGCCTGTACAAGGACCCGAATGTAGGTGGCGACAAGATCGGATTCTTCGTCACGCCGCGTGAGCTCCAGCAATTCACGCAGTTGGGCGGGCAGGGCATATCGGTTGTCTCCTACTCGGACCACAAGGAGGATGCACTCGAATACATCAAGTGGTTCGCGCAGCCCGATGTGCAGAAGAAATGGTGGCAAATCGGAGGTTACTCGGCGGCAAAATCAGTTGTGCAGGACCCGAGCTTTCCGAAGAGCGCACCGTTCGCGCCGGCCTTTCTTAAATCGATGGAGATCGTCAAGGACTTCTGGGCGGAGCCGGCGTACGCTGAACTCCTGCTCGACATGCAAAAGCGCGTGCATGACTACGTCGTGGCGGACAAGGGCTCAGCGAAAGAAGCGCTCGATCTGCTCGTCAAGGACTGGAACAAGGTGTTCAAGCAGGAAGGCAAGTAGTGAGGTTCATGCATCGGTACTGGCGGCGGCCGTGTGACCGCGCCAGTACGCCATCAGGAGGACGGCATGTTGGCAGACAAGCCTTTGCTTTCACAGGAGCTGGAGTCCGGACGAGGGACGCGCAGCGGCAGCAGCTTGCGCGGCCTCTCGGACCGGACTATTGCATGGCTCTTCATTCTTCCGACAATCCTGCTTCTGCTCGCGATCAACATCTTCCCGCTGATCTGGGCGTTGCGGCTGTCGTTCACGAATTTCAAGTCGAACATGCCGAGCGTGCCGGCACGCTTTATCGGTATCGACAACTACGTCGATATCCTGACCGACGAGGACATCTGGTACGCGATGCAGGTCACCGCGCGGTTCGTGTTCTGGTCGGTGAGCCTCGAAGTGCTGCTCGGTTTCGGGCTCGCGCTGCTGATCAACCGGCGCTTTCGCGGCCACAGTTTCTGGACCACGCTGATCCTCTTGCCGATGATGCTGTCTCCCGCTGTCGTCGGCAATTTCTGGACGTTCCTGCTTCAGCCGCAGACGGGCTTGTTCAACGAGGTCGTCAGCCTTGTCACCGGCATATCGCCGGCCTCGTTCCAGATGATCGGCGACGTGCCGCTCGCGCCCTGGACGATCGTGATGGTCGATACCTGGATGTGGACGCCCTACGTGATGCTTATTTGCCTCGCGGGTCTGCGTTCGATTCCGGACTATATCTATGAAGCCGCCGAAGTCGACCGTGCAACACCCTGGCGCCAGTTCTGGTCGATCACGCTGCCGATGACCATGCCGTTCCTGATGCTGGCCGTGCTCTTCCGCGGGATTGAAAACTTCAAGATGTTCGACATGGTGAACCTGCTGACCTCGGGCGGTCCGGGGTCGGTCACGGAAACCGTGTCGATCACGCTCAAGCGCGCCGCGTTCGAAAAGTGGCAGACCGGTTATTCGTCGGCACTTGCAATCATTCTCTTCGTCACGGTGTTCGGTGCGGCGAACATCTATATCAAGGCGCTCAACCGGATCAAACAGCGATGAGACAGCCCGGCAATGCTCACTCGGTGGTCGCGGCGTCGGCTCGCGGCAAGACCTTCGCGGCGCTGGTCGTGATTGTGTATGCGCTCGTGACGTCGCTGCCCATAGCGTGGATCTTCATGACGAGCTTCAAGACCCAGGAGGATGCGATTGCGTATCCGCCTGTCGTGTTGTTTCATCCCTCGCTCGAAGGTTACGTCAATCTCTTTACCATCCGGTCCCGTCAGACGCCCGAGTTCATCGCGAGCCTGCCGCCTGCCACGACCTGGTACGAGCGCGACGTGCGCAAGCGCAACATGGTGATCGCGGGTCCGTCGAAGGTATTGCCGCGCTTCGTCAATTCGCTTGTGATCGGTTTCGGCTCGACCTTTCTTGCGGTGTTTCTCGGCACGCTCGCGGCCTATGCCTTCTCGCGTTTCAAGGTGCCGCTGGCAGATGACCTGCTGTTTTTCATTCTTTCTACGCGCATGATGCCGCCCATCGCCGTCGCGATCCCGATCTACCTGATGTACCGCGCGCTGGGGCTTAGCGATAGCTACGTCGGCATGATCGTGCTCTATACGGCCGTGAATGTTTCGCTGGCGGTGTGGCTGCTCAAGGGCTTCATGGACGAGATCCCGCGCGAGTACGAGGAAGCGGCGCTCGTCGACGGTTATACGCGCTTGCACGCATTCGTGAAGGTTGTGTTGCCTCAGGCGATTACCGGCATCGCGGCCACGGCGATCTTCTGCCTGATCTTCGCCTGGAACGAATACGCATTCGCGTTGCTCCTCACAAGCGGCGACGCGCAGACCATGCCGCCGTTCATTCCGTTCATCATCGGCGAAGGCGGGCAGGACTGGCCTGCGGTGGCCGCGGCGACAACGCTGTTCGTCCTGCCGATTCTCTTTTTCACCGTCGTGCTGCGCAAACATTTGTTGCGCGGCATCACCTTCGGAGCGGTACGCAAATGAAACGACAACTCGTGGCGCCGCGTGCGCGCTTCCTGCGTCGCGATCATGGCGAAGCTGCGGCGACGGTCGCGATCGGAGCCGGCATCGCGATGCTCGTGCAACCGTTTTCGCTTGCGCTCTTCACGTGGTCGTTTCCCGTGATCCTCGCCGGCGCGGTGGCGTTCCTCATCACCAGCCATTTCCCGGACTGATCCATGTCCGCCATCACGCTCGTCAACCTGCACAAACGCTTCGGCGATTTCACCGCCGTGCGCAACACGGATCTGGCCGTAGGCGCCGGGCGTTTCGTGGTGCTGCTCGGTCCGTCGGGCTGCGGCAAGACCACGACGCTGCGCATGATCGCGGGGCTTGAATTGCCGACGTCCGGCCAGATCCTCATCGACGGCGAGGACGTTACGGCGCTGCGCGCGCGTCAGCGTGACATCGCCTTCGTGTTCCAGATGTTCGCGCTGTATCCTCACATGACAGTGCGCAACAACATTTCGTTTCCGCTGAAGAACGAGCATGTGCCGCGGCGCGAGATAAAAGCGCGGGTGGACGCCGCCGCCCGCATGCTGCGCATTGAAGGAATCCTCGACCGCAAGACCGGCGGCCTTTCCGGTGGCGATCGTCAGCGCGTGGCGCTGGGACGTGCCATCGTCCGCCAGCCGAAGGCGTTCCTGATGGACGAGCCGCTCGGCACGCTCGATGCCGACTTCCGCGAACTGATGTGCCTCGAGTTGCGCAAGCTCCACGACCAGCTCAACGCGACCACGGTCTATGTGACGCACGACCAGAGCGAGGCAATGGCGATGGCCGACGACATCGTCGTGATGAACCAGGGCGAAGTGCTGCAAGCCGGCGCGCCGCACGAGATCTATCATTTTCCGGCGACGGTTTTTGTCGGCAACTTTATCGGCAGCCCGCCGATGAATTTTCTGCCCGTCGACGGACCGGTCGCAGCCGGCGCGACGCAAGTACAGGTGCATGGTGCAACCATGGCGGTGCCTCATTGCAACGCTGCGGCTGAACGTGTGCTACTCGGGATTCGCCCGGAGCATGTTGTCATCGACGAACAGGGGGCACTGCGTGGCAAGGTGATCGCCGACGAGTTCCTTGGCTCGCATCAGGTGCTCATGATCGAGACGGCCGCGGGTGTCGTGCGGGCGCGCGTGGGCAAGGAGGTGCGTCTTGCCGCCGGCGCGATGGTCGGGCTGTCGTTTCGCAAGGAGCGCGTGCTGCTGTACGACGCAATGTCGGGTCGGAGGCTTCCCGCGGCCGTGCTGGTGGATGCCGAAACGGGAGACGTTCATGGCTGAAGTGCAACTACAGAATGTATCGAAGCGGTTTGGCCCGACGGTGGCTGTGGACGATCTGTCGATTGACGTGAAGGACGGGGAATTCGTCGTGCTGCTCGGGCCGAGCGGCGCCGGAAAAACCACGACCTTGCGCCTGATCGCGGGCCTGGAACGGCCCGATGCAGGCGATGTATTCATCGACGGCAAGCTGGCGACAAACGTTCATCCGTCGGACCGGGACGTGGCGTTCATCTTCCAGCAGTACTCGCTTTATCCGCATCTGACGGTGTTCGACAACCTCGCTTTCCCGCTGCGGTCCCCACGCCGGCGCAGCAGCGAGGCGGAGGTGCGGATGCGCGTGCAGACCGTGGCCGCCATGCTGCACATGGAATCGAAGCTCGACAACATGGCGACGCATCTCTCGGGTGGCGAGATGCAGAGGGTGGCGATCGGGCGCGCGCTGGTTCGCGAGCCGCGGGTGTTCCTGATGGACGAGCCGTTGTCGTCGCTCGATGCCAAGCTGCGGGAGGAACTGCGGATCGAGCTGAAACGCCTGCACAAGAGCATCGGCGCGACCATTGTCTACGTCACGCACGATCAGGTGGAAGCGACCACGCTCGCGGATCGCATCGGGATTCTCGAACATGGGAACCTGGTGCAGCTCGGCACGCCGCGCGAGGTCTACGGCAATCCTGCGTGCGTGAGTGCGGCGCGGCGTCTCGGCTCGCCGCCGATCAACCTGCTGCCCCCGTCGCTCTTCGATTCGGCGGTTGTGCCGGAGGGGACGGCGACCGTTGCAATACGCCCGGAGGATATCGTCGTGGCTGAAGCGGGCGAGCGCAACGCTATGGATGTGAAGGTGCTTGAATATTCGCCGCTGCGTCATCTGTTGATTCTGGATCGCAATGGCACCGCCGTGGTGGCGACGACAGTGACGGAGCGCAATTTCAGCGCGGGGCAGTCGGTAGGCGTGTCGTTGCCCCCTCGTAGCCTCTTATATTTTCGCGCCGACGGCGGGAGGATAGCGACATGAACGGCAAGACGGTCATGGCGTGCATCGAAGCCGCGCATGCGACGCTCAAGCAAAACACGGACGAGATCGCGTCGCTCGATCAACAGATCGGCGACGGCGACCACATCTTCAACCTGCTGCGCGGCATGGAGGCGCTGCTCGCGGCGCGCAGTGAAATTGAAGCAGCCGCGTTCGGACCATCGCTGGACGTGGCGGCGGCCAAGATACTGTCGACAGTCGGCGGATCATCAGGACCACTATTTTTTTCCCTGCTGAGCGGTATGTCGAAGGGCGCGGCCACGCACGCGCTCGACGTCCCCGGATTTTCAGCCATCTTTGCCGCGGGCGTGGACGCCGTCGGCCAGCGTGGCAAGACGGGCGTGGGCAGCAAGACGATGATGGACGTGCTCATTCCGGTTGCGAATCGCTATCGTGAACTGGCGGCCGCGGGAGCGTCCGCGCAAGCGCTGCTTGACGAATTGCCGCGGGTGGCGCACATACAAATGCTCGCCACCCGCGACATGCTCGCGACCAAGGGCCGGGCGTCGTTTCTCGGCGAGCGTTCGCGCGGCCATATCGATCCGGGCGCGCGTTCCAGCGAGCTGATGATCGCGGCGGTGTGCGCGTATCTGGCACAACGTATTGAGTGAAGGAGCGCAGACCATGAAGAAATTCATCAACCACGTCGACGATTTTCTCGCCGAAAGCTTGGCCGGATTCGCGGCCGCGCACGCCGACCTTGTCGTGCTGAACAACGAGCCCGTGTTTGTGCGCCGCAAGGTGCTCAAGCCCGGCAAAGTGGCCTTGGTGTCGGGCGGCGGGTCGGGACACGAGCCGCTGCATAGCGGTTTCGTCGGCCACGGCATGCTCGACGCAGCCTGTCCCGGCCAGATCTTCACCTCGCCGACGCCCGACCAGATGATGGCCGCCGCCATGGCAGTCGATACCGGTCCGGGCGTGCTTTTCATCGTGAAGAATTACTCCGGCGACGTGATGAACTTTGAAATGGCCTCCGAGATGTCCGAGGTGCAGAACGCGATCGTGCTGATCAACGACGACGTCGCTGTCGAGGATTCCAGTTATACGACCGGGCGACGCGGCGTAGCCGGAACGGTGATCGTCGAGAAGCTGGTCGGCAGCATGGCGGAAAGCGGTGCGAGCCTCGAGCAGTGCAAGGCATTCGGTGACCACATCAACAAGCGCACGGCTTCAATGGGCGTTGCGTTCACGAGCTGTGTCGTGCCGGCAGCGGGCACGCGCACGTTCAAGATCGGCGACGATGAGATTGAAGTGGGGGTCGGCATTCACGGCGAACCGGGCAGGCGACGGGCGAAGATGGCGCCGGCCGACGCCATCGTGGCGGAATTGCTGAGCGCTATTGTCGACGACCTGAAGCCACAGGCCGATGCCGAATTGCTCGTCCTCGTCAACGGTCTGGGCGGCACGCCGCTAGGCGAGCTTTACCTGCTGTTCAACTCGACGCGAGCCTGGCTCGGGCAGCGCGGCCTGAACATCGGCCGTGCACAGGTCGGTGCGTTGACCACATCGCTCGAGATGGCAGGCGCATCCATCACGCTCTCAGTGCTGGACGACGAGATGAAAACGCACTGGGATAGCGCGGTCCATACGCCTTCGTTGCGATGGGGTATGTAAAAAAGTTGGTGAGTCGTGTCGATTTATGGACGTACCGTTCGTCATGCATATAGGGCGTAGGGCTGCGATGTGGCAATGCAAAACGAAGTCGCTTTGCGCCCCCAATTTATTCATACCGAAACGGAGAGCGTTCATGACTTACGTAGATGGATTTGTCGTCGCCGTGCAAACGGGCAATCGTGAAACGTACAGGAAGCATGCCGAAGCAGCAGCGGTGGTCTTCAAGGAGAACGGTGCGCTGAATGTGGTCGAATGCTGGGGCGATGACGTACCGGAGGGGAAGCTGACGTCCTTTCCGATGGCGGTCAAACGCCAGGACGACGAGACTGTCGTGTTCTCGTGGGTCGTCTGGCCGTCGCGTCAGGTGAGGGATGAGGGAATGAAGGCGGTGATGGCCGACCCGCGGCTGCAGCCCGATACGAACGCGATGCCCTTCGACGGCAAGCGGATGATTTACGGCGGCTTCGAAGTGATCGTCGACGCGTGATGGTTTTCAGGTTGCCGCCAACATAGGTTGACGGCAAGCTGCGTTCATCGAAAAGAGTACTGAGGCTCTCTCACTACTTACTTCGCAGAAACCCTGCGCCGCGTACCCATGCCCGGAAGCCACTTGATAACACCCGTGGCAAGTGCAGTCCCCACCAGAATAGTCGCGCACGCCTTGATCATTCCCGGCGATACGTGTTCGGAAAGGAGCAACGCGCCCCACAGGATGCCGAAGATCGGGATGATAAATGTGACGCTGATCGTGCGCGCCGGGCCAGTCGCCGCGATCAGGCGGAAGAACAGCATATAAGCGATGCCGGTGCACGCGACGCCGAGCGCGATCACCGACCCCCAGGCCTGCGTCGAGATGGGTGCAGCCGGCCACCAGAACACGGCAAACGGCAGTAGTACGACGGTCGCGCCGGTCATCGTGCCGGCGGCGACCGCGAGCGGATCGACGCCCGTGAGATGCCGCTTGGTGTAGCTCGCCGCGATCCCATACAACAGCGTTGCGCCGAGCGCAGCCGCTGCGGCGAGTGCGGTCGCTGCCGGCGTCACGGCCGTCGCCGCGCTCGTGCCCACATCCATCTGGTTCCAGACGAGGGCGACCACACCCACGAAACCGATCACGAGCCCTGCTACGCGCAGCCCGGTCAAGCGATCCTTCAGCCACAGGAACGCGACGATAGCGCCCCACAGAGGCGTGGTGGCATTGATCACCGACGTCACGCCCGCGGACAGTGTGAGTTCGGCATACGCAAACAGGCAGAACGGCGCGGCCGAGTTCAGGATGCCCACAACGAAAAGCGGCCACGCATGCGCGCGCAGCGTATGAAAAGCATCGCGCGCGGACCTGCGAGTGATCAGCACGATCAGCAGGAACAACGCGCCGATGCCCACACGCAACGCCATCAATGGCGCAACGCCAAAGTCGGTCACACCGACGCGGATAAAAAGGAATGAGCCTCCCCACAGGGCGGCGAGGATGAGCAACTGGACGATGTTTACAGGATTCATTTTTGTGGACGTCGAGCGCAGTGGAGTCGCGACGTGAAGCCATCGTAAGGGCGCAGCAGCGCAAGATGGTTCACGCTGGCGTGAAATGAAGACGTCATGGTTCGCTACACGTATGCGGCGGGATACGGCGGCGGAATACGGCTGGATATGCCTGCCATCGTAGGCGTGCACCTTACACCGGCCAAACGAACATTTCTCACTCTTATGTGAAAAATATTGCGATCGAAAAGCGTGGCAAGGGAATTGGCGCTGTCTCGTATCGCGTCCTCAGGGTTATCTCTAGTATGTCGAAAAGATCCAAAATTTGTATGATGACCACATCACCCAACAAATCAGAGACTGCATGTTCGATAAAATTCCTGCGCAGGCTTTGAGCGACACGGTCGCGCAGCAGATTCAATTGCAGATCGAAAAGGGCAGCTTCGTGAAAACCGGCAAGCTGCCGACCGAAGCTGTGCTCGCGCAGGAGTTTGGCGTGAGCCGCACGGTGATCCGCGAGGCCATATCGCGGCTGAAGAACGAAGGCATGGTCGAGCCGCGCCAGGGCAGTGGCGTGTTTATTGTCGAGCGCGCGGGTATCAGGCCGCTGCGTATCGACTACGCGCAAGCCGTCGAGCCCGGCGCGGTCGTGCAGATCCTTGCGTTGCGGCGGGCGATCGAAGCGGAAGTTGCGTCGGAAGCGGCGATGCGCCGAACCGACGAGCAGATGGATGTGATCGAAGCGAAGCTGGCGCAGATCGATGTCGCCGCCGCGCAAGGCGAGGACGGCGTGACCGAGGATGTCGAGTTTCATCGCGCGATTGCCAGTGCAACCGGCAATCCGTATTTCCTGACCACGCTTGCCTTCCTGAACCAGTATCTCGAGGCCGGCACGCTCGTTACGCGCCGCAATGAAGCGCTGCGGGAGGACTTTTCGCGGCAGGTCCGTGAGGAACACTCCCGGATCGTAGCTGCGATTCGCGCCCGCGATCCCATGGCTGCGCGCAACGCCGCGCAGACCCACTTATACAACGCCGCTCGCCGCCTCGCGGAAGCGGGCATTTGCTGATCAATCAATTCGAAGGATAACGAAATGTCCAAAAACGTGGGAGTAATCGGCTTGGGTGCAATGGGCTTGGGCGTCGCGCGTTCGCTATTGCGCGCGGGCTTCAAGGTTCATGCCTGTGACGTGCGGTCCCAGGTGCTTGAAGCGTTCGCGGGCGAGGGCGGCATTGCGTGCGCGACGCCGGCCGAGTTGGGCAGCCAGTGCGAGGTCGTGGTGACCGTCGTCGTCAACGCGGCGCAAACGGAAACCGTGCTGTTCGGCTCCGACACTCAACCCGGCGCCGTCTCCACGATGAAACCCGGCAGTGTCGTGCTGGCCTGCGCCACGGTGTCGCCTGCCTTTGCGGTCGAACTGGGCAAACGCCTGGAAGCGGCCCGGTTGCATATGCTCGACGCGCCCCTGTCCGGCGGTGCAGCGCGCGCCGCGTCCGGCGAAATGACGATGATGACGTCCGGTCCCGCATCGGCGTATGCGGCCTGCGAGGATGTGCTCGAGGCGATCGCGGGCAAGGTTTATCGGCTGGGCGAGGCTCATGGCGCGGGCTCGAAGGTGAAGATCATCAACCAGCTGCTTGCAGGCGTGCATATCGCAGCGGCGGCTGAAGCAATGGCGCTTGGCCTGCGCGAAGGCGTGGACCCGGATGCGCTCTATGAGGTCATCACGCACAGCGCGGGTAACTCGTGGATGTTCGAGAACCGCGTGCCGCACATTCTCGCAGGAGACTACACGCCGCTGTCAGCCGTCGATATCTTCGTGAAGGATCTCGGTCTTGTACTCGATACAGCGCGCACGTCGAAGTTTCCGCTGCCGTTGTCGGCGGCGGCGCACCAGATGTTCATGATGGCGTCGACCGCGGGACATGGCGGCGAAGACGACTCCGCCGTGATCAAGATCTTCCCGGGCATCGAAGTGCCGAAGGGAGCCAAATGATGACGAAAGCCTTGCTAGGCTGCATCGCCGATGACTTCACCGGTGCAACCGATCTCGCCAACATGCTCGTGCGCGGGGGCATGCGCGCGGTGCAGAGCATTGGCGTGCCGGCATCGGATATGAAGATAGAGGCGGACGCGCTGATCGTCGCGTTGAAATCGCGCACCATCCCCGCAGAAGAAGCGGTTGCGCAATCGCTGGCCGCGCTCGAATGGCTGCGTGTGCAAGGTTGCAAACAGTTCCTGTTCAAGTATTGCTCGACCTTCGATTCCACCGATAAAGGCAACATCGGTCCAGTCGCCGACGCACTGCTCGATGCGCTCGGCGACAACTTCACCATTGCCTGTCCCGCGTTCCCCGAGAACGGCCGCACAATCTTTCGCGGTAACCTGTTTGTGGGCGATGTGCTGCTAAACGAGTCGGGCATGCAGAACCATCCGCTCACGCCGATGACCGATCCGAACCTCGTGCGTGTGCTGCAGCGGCAGACGAAATCGAAGGTCGGGTTGATCGCTTACGACGTGATCGCCAAGGGTGCGCAAGCCGTGCGCGAGAGGATCACGTCGCTGCGCAACGATGGCGTGCGCCTCGCTATCGCCGATGCGGTTTCGGATGCCGATCTCTATGTGCTGGGCGAGGCGTGCTCGGCTCTTAAGCTGATCACGGGCGGCTCGGGCATTGCGCTTGGTCTACCGGACAACTTCCGCGCGGCGAACCTGTTGAGCGAAGCCGGCCACGCATCGGACCTGCCGAAGATCGAAGGTAAATCGGTCGTGCTGGCGGGCAGCGCATCGAAGGCGACCAACGAGCAGGTCGCGGAATGGCGGGCGACGAGACCGAGCTTTCGTATCGACCCGCTCGCGTTGTCGGGCGGCGAACCCGTGGTCGAGCAGGCTGTTGAATTCGCGTCGAAACATGCCGATGAACCCGTGCTGATCTACGCCACGTCCACGCCGGACGAAGTCAAGGCCGTGCAGAAGGAACTGGGCGTCGAGAAAGCTGGGCATCTGGTCGAACAAGCGCTGGCATCGATTGCAAGCAGGCTTCGCGATGCAGGCGTGCGCAAGTTCGTGGTTGCGGGCGGCGAGACCTCGGGCGCGGTCGTTCAGGCGCTTGGCGTGAAGTCGCTGCGCATCGGCGCGCAGATCGATCCGGGTGTGCCGGCGACGCAGTCTATCGGCGAAGAACCGCTTGGGCTGGCGTTGAAGTCGGGCAATTTCGGCACGAAAGCTTTCTTCGTGAAGGCGCTGAAGTCTCTCGACGGAGCCGCGTGATCATGGCGACCGCCGAAAGCCGTATCCGAGAAGAAATCTGCGAGACCGGCGCGAGTCTTTACGAACGCCGTTATACCGTCGGCACCGCCGGGAACATCAGTGCGCGACTCGACGACGGCTGGCTCATCACGCCGACCGATGCCTGCCTCGGACGCCTCGATCCCGCCGACATCGCCAAAGTCGATACAGAGGGTAATCACGTGTCCGGCGGCAAGCCGTCGAAGACGCTGGCGCTGCATCGCAAGATTTATGAACATAACGGCGACGCGCACGGCGTCGTCCACACGCACTCCACGCATCTGGTCGCGTTGACGCTCGCCGGTGTCTGGCGGCGCGACGACGTGCTGCCGCCAATCACGCCGTACTACGTGATGAAGGTGGGCCACGTGCCGTTGATTGCTTATCGGCGTCCGGGTGACCCTGTAGTCGCGGAACAAGTTGCGGCGCTTGCATCGAAGGTGCGCGCCGTATTGCTCGAAAGGCTCGGACCGGTCGTCTGGGAAAAATCGGTCAGCCACGCGTCGTATGCGCTGGAAGAGCTCGAGGAAACGGCTCGGCTCTGGCTCCTCGCGCGCTCGATTAACGAACCGCCTCCAGAACCGCTCGAAGAAGCGGACATCGAGGATTTGCGCAAGACCTTCAACGTGCGCTGGTAGCGCCTTGCCTGGTCGAATCACCAACACGAAACTGCCTTCCGGAGACAAGCATGACCCCTGACCAAGCTGTGCCTGGCGGCTCGCGCACGCCTGTAGCATCTGGCTACGACATCAAAGAACTCACCCGCACCTATTCGAAGGTGTTCTGGCGCATCGTGCCGTTCCTCATGCTGTGTTATGTGGTGGCGTATCTGGATCGTGTGAACGTCGGTTTTGCGAAGCTGCAGATGTCGCAGGATCTGGGTTTCAGCGAGACGGTATTCGGCCTCGGGGCAGGCGTTTTTTTCCTCGGATATTTTTTGTTCGAACTGCCAAGCAATATTCTGATGCACAAGATCGGTGCGCGGATATGGATCGCGCGGATCATGATTACCTGGGGCATTCTCTCGGCACTTTTTGTGTTCGTGAAGACGCCCACGCAGTTTTACATCCTGCGTTTCCTGCTCGGACTGGCCGAAGCTGGTTTTTATCCGGGCGTGATCCTGTACCTGACTTACTGGTTTCCGTCGCATCGGCGGGCGAAGATTGTCGCCGTGTTCATGTCGGCTATTCCCGTGGCGGGGATCTTTGGAAATCCGCTGTCCGGATGGATCATGCAGACCTTCTCGGACAACAAGCACTTCGAAGGCTGGCAGTGGATGTTCCTGATTGAAGCGGTCCCGGCGCTGCTGATCGGTATTGCGACTATTCTTTATCTCGACAACAACATCCGCAGCGCGAAGTGGCTCAGCGAACGCGAAAAGCGCCTGTTGGAAGATGAAATCAACGCGCAGCCGCAGCTTGCCGGCGACAGCACGAAACATTCGCTGCGCGCGCTTTTCGCCGATAGCCGCATGTGGTGGATGTCGCTGATCTACTTCGCATTCGTCACGGGGCAATACGGTCTCACGTTCTGGATGCCGACCTTCATCAAGTCAACGGGTGTGAGCGGAGCATTCAATATCGGTTTGCTGAGCGCCATTCCGTTTCTTGTCGCGATCGTCGTGATGAATGTGCTGGGCCATAGCGCGGACAAACATCGTGAGCGCCGCTGGCATCTGATCGTGCCGGCGCTTGGAGCTGCGGTTGGCTTCTCCGTGGCGGCATCGTTCGCGGGCAATACGGCGGTGTCGATCGTGGCGCTCTCCGTGGCCGCGGCCGGTGTGCTGACCTGCGCGCCTTTGTTCTGGTCGCTGCCAACAGCATTCATGTCGGGCGCCGCGGCGGCTGCCGGGATTGCGGTTATCAATTCGATCGGCAATCTGGCGGGCTTCGCGAGCCCCTACATGATCGGGTACCTGAAGGACCTGACGCACAGCACGGCGACGGGCATGTACGTGCTCGCCGGCATGCTGGTGATCGGCGCCATTGCCACGTGGCTCGTGCCGGCCAAGCTCGTGAATCGCTGAACTCATTCAAGGAGTCGATGTTATGCCCCGTTTTGCCGCCAATCTCACGATGATGTACACCGAACACGCGTTCCTCGACCGCTTCGGCGCTGCAGCGAAGGACGGTTTCAAAAGTGTGGAGTTCCTGTTCCCGTATGACTTTGTCGCAACCGATATCAAGGCACGGCTCGACGAACATGGCCTTACGCAGGCCTTGTTCAATGCACCGCCGGGCGATTGGGCGGCGGGTGAACGCGGGATCGCGTCATTGCCCGGACGCGAGGAAGAGTTCGCACTTGCGCTCGATAAAGCGCTGGAATACACCGCCGTGCTCGGCAACAAGACCTTGCATGTGATGGCCGGTCTTATTACGCCGGAACAGTCGCGCGAAAAACATCGTGCGGTGTATCTTAAGAACCTCGAACGGGCGGCGAACGCTGCGCGTGCAGCCGGTATTACGATTGTCATCGAACCGATCAATACGCGCGACATCCCCGGCTTTTTCCTCAACCGCCAGGACGACGCGCAGGCGATCTGCGAGGAGATCGGCGCACCGAACCTGCAGGTGCAATTCGATTGTTACCACTGCCAGATCGTGGAGGGTGATCTCGCGGTCAAGCTCAAGCGCGACATGAAACGCTCGCATGCGGGCATCGGCCATATCCAGATCGCGGGCGTGCCGGAGCGGCACGAACCGGACCTGGGTGAACTGAATTATCCGTATCTGTTCGAGCTCATCGATTCGCTCGGCTACGAGGGCTGGATCGGTTGCGAATACAGGCCGAAAGCAGCAACCTCCGACGGACTCGGCTGGATTAGACCTTATCTGCAACGTGCGTGAGGGCACCATGAAAATTCTTATTACAGGCGGCGCCGGTTTTCTCGGACAACGGTTGGCACGCCGTCTTCTCGAACGCGGCAGTTTGATGGGCAAGCCGATCACCGGACTCACGCTGCTGGACGTCGTGCGTCCCCCGGATCTTGGTGACGAGCGGGTGCGAGCCGAGACCGGTGACATCGCGGATCGCAGTGTGCTGGAACGGTGCATTGGTGCTGACACGCAGGCTATCTTTCATCTTGCCGCGATCGTGAGCGGTCAGGCGGAAGCGGATTTTGACCTTGGCATGCGTATCAATCTCGATGCATCGCGTCTGCTGCTCGATGTGTGCCGCTCGCTCGGACACGCGCCGCGGGTGCTGTTCACGAGCTCGGTCGCGGTGTATGGCGGCACGCTGCCCGATGTGGTTCGCGACGATACGGCGCTGAACCCGAAGTCATCGTATGGAACGCAGAAAGCGATCGCTGAATTGTTGCTGTGCGATTACTCGCGACGCGGTTTCGTCGATGGCCGCGTGCTGCGCTTGCCCACTATCAGCGTGCGTCCGGGGCGGCCTAATGCGGCGGCGTCATCGTTTGCCAGCGGCATCATTCGTGAGCCGCTGAATGGCGAGCGCGCGGTGTGTCCGGTGAGTGGCGATGTACGCTTGTGGCTGCTGTCGCCGCAAAAGGCGATCGAGTCGCTGATCGCCGGTTGCGAGCTTGAGCAGGCGGCGCTCGGCACATGGCCGGTGGTCAACATGCCGGGACTCTCGGTCAGTGTCGCGGAAATGGTCGACGCACTGAAAGAAGTGGCGGGGGAAGAGGTCGCTTCGCTGATCGACTGGCAACCGGACCCGAAGATCGAAAAGATTGTGGGGAGTTGGCCGGGGGCGTGGGAGACTTCGCGAGGCGAGAAGCTGGGGTTGGCGGGCGATCGTAATTTCAGCGACGTCATTCGTGCTTTCATTGCAGAAAGCAGGGCTGCTTGAATGGTCGATTGGTTTTCGCTCGCGCCGGTGGACGGGTTTTGGGGGCTGCCGGCGGCGCGGTTTTGGTGTGATGCTGGCTTGCACAGGGTTTTCTGGCGTAGCGGTCGGGGTCGGTGCCGGGTTGCTGCTGCTTAGGTCTGCGGTCTGCGTGAGTTAGCTGTATTTTTTATCACTATTAGCCACTGTGCGTGGCG
>NZ_JALPRJ010000038.1 GCF_030464885.1 Caballeronia sp. SEWSISQ10-4 2
GCCGCCACGCACAGTGGCTAACAGTGATAAAGAAATCAGCTAACTCACGCAGACCACTAAGGCCGAAAGCACCAACCCGGCATTGACCCACCCCAACACCCCAGTGCGAACGAAACCCCTACCTCAATCGCGATGCCGCATCCCCCGCATCCTGCCGGCGCGCGCCGCGCCTCGTCCGCGCGCTCGCCGATGCGCCGAATTCGCTCAAGATCTGCGTTCGTGCCCGGCTGGCAAACACCAGAAACCCGAAGCCGTTGGCTTCATACCAGTAACCGCCATTCTCCAACCCATCGAGCGGTTGCTCCAGCGCGTTCGTAATGCATTCAATGCACCGGCGACGCAACTCGTCCACCGCCGGATAAGGCGGTTGCGCGCCGCGAACGCTGCAAAGAAGCACGTCGAGCCCCGGCAGCACGTGCGCGTACAACACCGGCTCATCCTGTGCGCGGGCGCGTGCAATTTTGGTATCAAGCTGGCCGAACGGCTTGAAATGCCTAAGCACGGCGAGGAAAGACTCGTCACCGTCGACCTTTGCGCGTCTACGCTTTTTCGGGAAGGACATAAAAATTCGCCTGAAAAAGAATTGCAAAAAACGCAGCGTCCTCATGCGGCCACTCCCGTCTGGCGGGCCGCTCGTTTGTCTGGACACATCGATCTTTTATAGCACATCGAAGTGGTGGATTCACGGCGATTCAGGTTAGGACACCGCAGGCAGGTCAGGCTCGACCGGCCGCACGGCGCCGCACGAATCATGCCGATAACCCTGCTGCGGCTCGCATGGCATTCAGTCTCAATAATAGACCTACGAAACCCCGCTGCGACGAAAAATCACTAGGAAAATTCAAACGCGTGTCATGAAAGCCATTTGCCCCGGGATTGCATCCAAAAATGAAAAAGCCCGCGACGACCGTCGCGGGCTTTTCTGAACCGCCGCCGTCTCAGGTCAGACGCGCGGCGCAGCCTTGAGCGAATCGCGAATTTCACGCAGCAAGAGCACGTCTTCCGGCGTTGCAGCAGGCGGCGGTTCCTCGGCCTTGCGCAACTTGTTGATGAACTTGACCATCAGGAAAATGATGAACGCCAGGATGATGAAGTTGATCAATACGGTGATGAACGAGCCATAACCGATCACGGCGACACCCGCGGTCTGCAGGTCCTTGTACGAGTCGGGATTGCCCTTGAACGTGGGTGGAATGTTGCCCAGCTTGATGAACATGTTGGAAAAATCAAGCCCGCCCGTGACCAGCCCCACCACCGGCATGATCAGATCCTTGACGATCGAATTGACGATGGTGGAAAACGCGCCGCCGATAATCACACCGACAGCCAGATCCATCACGTTGCCCTTGAGGGCGAAGCTCTTGAACTCCTGAATCATGCTCATGCGTTGCTTCCTCCATTAAGTTCATAAGAATCGGCAGCAAGGGACGTGCCATTAGACGACGCCGTATTTCGGGCGGCCGTCCTGGCCTTTGCTTTTCTGTTCAGGCTCTCACCGTTTTGAAACGGATAACAGCAATGATAGCCAATCGGTAGCATTTGCGTCCCGGGTTTTTGACGTCATCGGCTGATTGGATAAGGCTTGGCGGATCGATCCCGCTCTTTTGGCCCTGAAGTTTGGGCCTGATCCGTAGCGCTACGCTTTCTCCGGCGGCGCGGCCGTCACGCGGCCCTGCGCGATCGCCTGGACGAATGCAGCGTGGTCGTCGACGGTCTGCGTGCCATAGCTTTCCGCCCATCGGGCATAGGCTGCATCGAGGCGGTCCGAGTTGCCGCAATAACCGGCGATCAGCGCCGCATCGCCGGTTCGCGCATGCGCGCGGGCCAGCAGCAAGCCGAGGCACCAGGCGTAGAAGTCGAAGGTCGCACCGTGCAGCCACTCGACCGGAATCGAGCCGCGTATGTTTTTCATCTGCCGCACGTAGAAGTCGCGGCCCGAGATGGTCGTCCAGCCAAGCAGCGGGTCAGACGAGCTTTGCAGCAGGCGTTGGCCGTGCACCACGCGCCGCCCCTGATGGCTGAACGGCTCGGGCAGCGCCGGTACGAACGGCGCCGCCGCCGGCACAATGCCTTCCTTCACCTGCATGAAGAGCGGATCGCCGTGAGCCCGCCCAAGCAACAGCAGCAGATACGCGCGTGTCCCGACGCTGCCTACGCCCACCACGCGATGCGCGACATCGACCACATCGTAGCGTTCGAGCATCGTGCGCCATTCCCCCGCTATGGTGTCCAAGTACCCTCGCAGCCCTTCTATAACGTGATTCTTCCGCGCCGCGTCAAGCTGCGTGAGGATGGGTGGATCGTCGCGAAAACGCCAGCTTTTGCCGTCCGGCTCGGCGACGCGGGCCAGCATCGTCGCGTGACTGCGCTTGGTGGCGCGCTCGACGGCCTTCGCAATGGTCGCCTTCTCGGTTGAATCGAGTGTGACCGGCGCTTCGATATGCAACACGCTCGCGTATGAACGCATTTGCCACAGCTCGTAGGCGGGGACCTGTCCGAGCGTTGACATCGTGGTCCGATAGGCTGCGCAGGCGGATTGTACGGCGCGTTCGCGCCCGGCGGCATCGACTCCGTTTTCGCGCGCTGCCACGTTGATGCTGGCGGTGAGCCGTTTCAGGTCCCATTCCCACGGAGCGACCAGCGTTTCATCGAAATCGTTCAGGTCGAAGACCACATCTTGCCGGGGCGTGCGGAACAGGCCGAAATTGTTCAGATGCGCGTCGCCGTCGATCATCACGTGGTGCCCAATGGATGGCGTGTGCGCAAGGTCCCATGCCATCACGCTCGCCGCGCCGCGCAGGAACGCAAACGGAGACGCGGCCATGCGCGACATGCGCAGCGGGATCAGCCGTTCCTGCCGGCCCGCATTGTTGGCGAGCACACGCGCAACCGGGTCGGGGCGGCCGCCTTCCGGCCGCCAGGAGGCGTGCGCGTCGAAGGGGACCGAGTCTCGCCGCGAACGGCCAAGAACGCGGCTTTCCTCAGCGCTGCCGATGGACGCGCCGGCCAGGTTGACCGGTGGATTCGCGGCTGAAGCGGGATGGGTGGGCAAGATGGCAATCCTCGGGTTAAGCGATGGCGTGGGCGACGCGATTGGTTTGATACTGCGGTCGGCCCGATACGGAAGTACATGAACACGATGCTCGCCAACGGCAATTTCGTACAGTCCCCCGTTCCAAACGTGCTCAAACGTACCCGAACACGCTGGCGGCGAGCTTTCCACAACGGCGAAGCTGCAGAATAGAAACAGGGCGGAAAGCCCGAGTAGCCAGAAGCTGTCCGAAATGGACGCTCTTCGATGGGCACGAAACCTGCTCTTTCTTCTGCCCGTGAGCTTCCGATGCCGCTGCATGCGTGACGCGAAGATCCGTTGCCCCATGCCCCGCCAACGTTCGCGGCATAGGCAGGCTGGAGCAGCCATTACCACATCGATTGAAGCACCCAATACCTGGACACCCGCATACATGGCACACGATATCCGCATTGCCGAAGGCTCGCCGTTTCCCCTGGGCGCGACCTGGGACGGCGAGGGCGTCAACTTCGCCTTGTTCTCGGCGCACGCCACGAAGGTCGAGTTGTGCCTCTTCGATGACAACGGCGAAAAGGAACTTGAACGCATCGAGTTGCCTGAATACACCGATGAAGTTTTCCACGTCTACCTGTTCGGTTTGAAGCCGGGCGCGGTCTATGGGTATCGCGTGCATGGTCCGTACGAGCCGGAGAACGGGCATCGATTCAATCCGAACAAGCTGTTGCTCGACCCGTACGCCAAGGCGCATGTGGGCGAGCTTACGTGGGACCCCGCGGTGTTCGGCTACACGCTGAATGCGGACGGCGACGACCTCACGTTCGACGAACGCGATAGCGCGCCGTTCGTACAAAAGTGCCAGGTGGTCGATCAGAGTTTTTCGTGGGTCCACCCGACGCGCGTTCGCGTGCCCTGGGAGCAGACGATCTTCTACGAAACCCACGTACGCGGTTACACGAAGCGCCATCCGGCCGTGCCCGAACATTTGCGCGGCACATTCGAGGGATTGGGCACGAAGGAGGTGATCGAGCACATCAAGAGCCTTGGGGTGACATCGGTTGAATTGCTGCCCATCCACGCGTTCGTGAACGACAGTCATCTCACCGACAAAGGCCTCACCAACTACTGGGGCTACAACACGATCGGCTTTTTCGCCGCCGATCCGCGCTTCTTTGCACAAGGCCCGGGCGCGGTCGCCGAGCTCAAGCAGATGATCGACCGTTTCCACGAAGCCGGCCTCGAAATCATTCTCGACGTGGTCTACAACCACACGGCCGAAGGCAACGAACGCGGGCCGACGCTATCGTTCAAGGGTATCGATAACGCGTCGTACTATCGCCTGCCTGAAGACAAGCGTTATTACATCAACGATACCGGTACGGGCAACACGCTCAACCTGTCGCATCCGCGCGTGCTGCAAATGGTCACCGACAGCCTGCGCTACTGGGTGACGGAGATGAACGTGGACGGCTTCCGCTTCGATCTCGCGACCATTCTTGGCCGCGAGCCCTACGGTTTCGACGAAGGTGGCGGTTTCCTCGACAGTTGCCGCCAGGACCCGATTCTCTCCAGCGTGAAGCTGATCGCCGAACCGTGGGATTGCGGTCCCGGCGGATATCAGGTTGGCGGTTTCCCGCCGGGCTGGGCCGAATGGAACGATAAATTCCGCGACACCGTGCGCGAGTTCTGGAAGGGCGAGGAGGGCGTGGCGGCGGAACTTGCCACGCGCGTCACCGCTTCCGGCGACAAATTCAACCACCGCGGCCGCCGTCCGTGGGCGAGCGTGAATTTCATCACCGCGCACGACGGTTTTACGCTCAACGACCTCGTCTCCTACAACGAGAAGCACAACGAGGCGAACGGCGAGGACAACAACGACGGCAGTTCCGACAACCGTTCATGGAATTGCGGCGAGGAAGGTCCGACCGACGACCCTGAGATCCGCGCGCTGCGTGAACGCCAGAAACGCAACATGCTGGCGACGCTGCTGTTCTCGCAAGGCACGCCGATGATCCTCGCCGGCGACGAGTTCGGGCGCACACAACAAGGCAACAACAACGCGTATTGCCAGGACGACGACATCAGCTGGGTCAACTGGGACATCGACGACGATGGCCGCGCGCTCAACGACTTCGTGCGCAAGCTCACCACCTTGCGGCACACGCTGCCGGTGCTGCGTCGCGGACGTTTCCTGACGGGCGAGTTTCACGAGGACCTGCAACTCTCCGACGTGAAATGGCTGAGTCCTGCAGGCGTGGAACTGACGCCGGAACAGTGGGACGATCCGGCGATGCGCTGCTTCGGGCTCGTGATCGATGGCCGCGCGCAGGCAACGGGCATTCGCCGTCCGGCATCGGACGCCACATTATTGCTCGTGCTCAACGCGCATCACGATGTCGTGGATCTGACGCTGCCCGAGATTCCCGGCAGCGACCAGTGGAGCTGCCTGATCGATACCAACGCGCCGATCCGCGAAGAACTGGAAGACTTCGATTCGGGCGGGGTTTATCAGGTAACCGGACGATCGCTGTTGCTGTTCGCGCTGCATGCGCGCGGCGCGACGAAGCGGATCTTCAAGCGCCTGGAAGAAGCGCTCACCGACGAAGTCGAACCGGAAGGCGGTAACGCGGAGTAAGAGGCGGTGATCTACGGCAGCGGTTTGTAACGGCTATCATGCGGGTCATGAACTTTGACACACTGTTGCGCTCCCATTCACAGCCACCGTTTCCACCCGCATTGCAGCGCGTCGTGCAGTGCGCCCGGGCGACGTGATGTTCGAGGCACTCGCGCGTGTCGCGAACTGGGATCAGCTCGAGCGCATCTGGGAATTCGTGGTGGGGTTCTTTAAGTTCTTGTGGGCGCTGCTGCGCTTTCTTGGGGGCGGATGAAAACCCCTTATTGCGTCTGATCTGCCGCAACAATAAAAAAGCGCCGAACGATTCGAATAGATTCGTTCGGCGCTTTTTAACGTCTGACCGGCAAGCAACTCAGGTGTTGTCCCAGTCGCTGGAATCGTTGCTGCCGAGGTCGACACCGCCGCCGTTGTCGCTCCAGTCGTTCGAACCGTTGCCGAAGTCGAGACCGCCACCGTTGTTGTTGTTGCCGCCACGGCGTCGCAATTCGTCGTCGACAGGAACTTCCCGCTCGATCACGCGCTCACGGTTACCACCGGAAAGCGCCTCGCCCAACAGCACGCCCGTCAGCAATCCGCCCATGCCGCCACCAAAACCACCGCCTTGCTGCACGATGACCGGCGGTTGTTGTTGCGGCTGCGGCGGATAAGGCGAATACGGCGGCTGACCTTGCGGGTTGCGCCCAAAGCGCTCCGCTTCCTGTGCGTAGACCGACTGGCCATCGGTGCTTGACGGCGCCACGGTCGCACGCGGATCAGGCCGGCCTTCCGAACGTGCCCGCACGCTGTCGATCTGCTTCGACAGATCTTCGATCGCATACGGCGGCACGGGGTTCTTCGAGTTGGACAGCGCTTCGACCATCTGGCGCAATTGCGTCTCGATACCTTCGACTTCCTGAAGCATCGCTTCATGACCCGGCTGTGTCGATAAACGGACGTCGAGCTTCAGCGACCGGACGTCGTTGAGCAGTTCGGTTGCGCGCTTGAGTTGCGTGCGGCGTTCGGCATCGGCCTGGCCGTCGTCGTTCGAACGCGCGCGTTTCAGACACCAGCGCAGCACGAGCGCAATGCCGGCGAACAGGATCGCGAGCAACACCCACATGCCCATCGAAGCACCGTGTTTCTCAGGGGCCGCTACAGCGCTTTGATTGAACGGATTGCGCGTGACCGCGGTAGACGTATTCGCCGATGAATTCACACGGTTCGCATCCGAGCGGATACGTGCTTCCATGGCGTTGAAACGCGACGGATCGGTGAATTTGATGGCGGGATCTAGCGTGCGCGCTTGTTGAACCTGGGCGAGCGCGTCGGCGGAACGGCCCTCGCGGTCGAGCACTTGCGCGTACAGATAGTGCGCCTTGGCATTGTTCGGATGCGCCTGCAGCACTTCGGTCAATTGGGCGTCGGCCTGGCTCCAGTTGCCTTGTGTCATCGATTGCTCGATCTGGGTGGCGCTCGGCACGGCAAATGCCGCCGCCGAAACCAGCATCAGCGATGCAGCCACAGCCATCACATATTTTTTCATCAGCGGACCGGGGGCGTTCGCACCCGTCTCCATTCCATGCGACATTTCGATGCAATATCCCAATGCTGCCCGCAGCGAACCACGGTATTCCGTAGTCCCCCGCGCCTTTGACTGCGCGCAGCTTGAACACTCACCCGCGCTTGTCGGCGCGCGCCTCGCAAGGGCGCAAGCCTTGGTCCTGCGGTTCGTACACGGCGCGAGTTTTCGCGCCGGCATGAACCAACGTCTTACTGTGCCGGCGTATTCATCTGTTTCTTGAGCGCTTCCAGACGATCTTCGACAGACGGGCCGCGCGTGAGCGCCGCGAGTTTGTCTTCAAGGGCCTTGCCGCTCTTCTGATCAGCCGAGTTCAGCCGTGCATCCGAGCGCGCATTCGACAGCTGCACCTTGTCTTCAAGCTTCTGAAAGTCTTCCGACAGGTTCTTTCCGCCGATGCCACCCAACGCGGTCGCCGCAACATCTTTCGCGGTCGCGATCTGTTGCTTGGCCTGAAGAATGTTCGAGCGCGAGTTGAGCTCGTTGCGCCGCTGGCGCATATCGTCGATCTGCTGCTTCAAATGATCCACCGATGGCACCAGCGTCACCAACTCGGCAGCCAGCGCATCGCGTTCTGTTTCGGCATTTGCCTGGGCGCCCAGCGCTTCGCGTGCCAGCGCTTCGTCGCCGTTTTGCAGCGCGCGCTTGGCGCCGTCTTCATACTTCTTCGCCTTCTCGGCGGCAACGTCGCGCTTGCTTTGCTGCGTGGCAACCTGCGCCTCGATTTCGATCAGCGAGTTCTCGGCCTTTGCGATGCTGTCGTCGAGTTCGCGAACGATCTGGCGAGCGTCGCGCGACGGGTCCTGCACGGTATCGGCGGCGTCGTTCAGCAGGCCCTTGACGGTGCGCGAGATGGAATCCAAAAGCGACATGAGTTTCCTCCGAAATGAAGTCGGCTGCGAAGCAGCAACGTTCGATGAAGATTCGATGAACGTTTGATTAATCGCGGCGCCCACGGCACCGCGCGTCGGATAAATCGGGCCAGGCGCGCGGATTGCAAGCTCACCGGTACATTTTGTTGCGAACTGGAATCCGTAGCTTGACGGCTGGTTTTGGCCGGCAGTGCACGATCTTTAAACTTCATGCTTTCGCCCGTGCCCACTATCCGATTTTTGCCGGGGTATTAAACCACGCAACGGCTTAAACCGGGCTTAACTGTTCTACCTTAACGGTACACCATGCGGTTGGTTTAGCCAGCATCGGCGCGGAATTTCACATTTTTGAACGAATTGAGAACGGATCGACCATGTTCAGGATGTTTGTTGTTGCGTTTGCCGTTACGGCGGTCGCTTTCCTAGTTCTCGATGCCATCTGGCTCGGCGTGATTACGCGAAATTTGTATCGGCGTGAGATTGGAGATTTATTGTTGCCGAAACCCAACTTTGGCGCGGCGGCAATCTTCTATGTGATCTACATAGCGGGGCTGGTGCATTTCTGCGTCGTGCCGAGTGTGACCCGTCAGAGCGCCATGCGCGGACTGGTGAGCGGAGCGTTGTTCGGGATCGTCGCGTATGCCACGTATGACCTGACCAATCTCGCCACGCTGAAAGGCTGGAGCACAACGCTTGTATTCATCGATATCGCGTGGGGCGCATTCGCAAGCGCGGTCGCGTCGGCCGTTGCGGTGGCGGTGACCCTGCGCGTGGCGCCGCGCGCCTGAACAGCCAGACCGTCTGCAGACGGTTCGGCAGGCAGTTCCGTCAGGAGCGTCCGGAAAGCGAGGCATCTTCCCCGGATTCATCCGGCGAACCGAGGTCCTCTTCGGAATCGCAGGTTTCCGGCAAGACGTCGTCCATGTCCGGCTTGCGCGCAGCCGAAGTTGCTGGCGGTTCGGCGGCCAACGTGCGTTTGCTGGCCACCTTGGCAACCTGCGCGGCGTCTCGGGCCTCACGTGCTGCCGCCCGTTCGGCGACTTGCCGCAGCGCGACATTCAGCGGATCAGGCGTTTTGGGCGCACGCAACTTGTCCACAAGACCTGCCACTTTCACTTGTTCGCTGGTCGCGTTGAAGCTCAGCACGGCGCGGCGCATGAGTTCGCTCACGCTGATGCCAAGGCCGTCGGCGGTGCTGGTGATCGCAAGTTTCTGCGCGGGGGTGACAAAAACAACGATGCGTTCGCTGGGTTTGGTAGTCATGAGCGCCTCACACAAGCAGGGCTGGGCAAGTCCGAACGGCCGATATCCGACACGGGCAACGCCATTTGATGCGCTTTAAGTATGCGCGGCGGTACGGCAAACCACGCAACCAAGGTTTCCATCATATCGTTTTGCCATCTTCTCGTGCGCCCCCGCACATTTACCAAGCCGCACTTCAAACGGTCGCCGCATCAATGGCTTGCAATATTGAGATAGTGGTGATAAAGCCGTGTCCGCGATGCGGCCCCGAACGGTCAGCCTTGCCGGGCATACTTGTGCGGCGGCTCCATTCCACGGGATTTACTTACAAAAAAATCGTGTCGCTGCCGGTGCTCGGCGCTCGAATTCTTTAAAATGCGCTGTTATTCCGCGTGGCCGCCAGCGTTGCAGGTTTTCTTACAATGTGATAACGGCGTCATTCGCGGGAACGCGCAGCCAGTCCGGGGGGCAACGGCACGCGACGCAGCAGTCCAGGTCGATTTTTCGTGCACACGTTTATTTGAGCGTTTGCACGTTTCGATCGGGCCGCGGCGCTACACATCGGCTACACGGCGGAGCTGGCCACGGCTTTCGCCCACCCCAACATTTATCGCCACGCAGTGTCAGGGCGTGGCGCACCGGGCGCCTTAGGGGCGCGCCGTTCAATCCAAGTCATGCCAATCATCAAACGACCGAATTCCTCGAACGCTCCACGCGATGACCGGGATCAAGAGGGTCCCAATCGTTACCGTCAACCCACCGTCAAGTCGTCAGCCGGGCCCTCGATCGCAGCGCGCATCGTGTTGTGGTTCGTCGGCCTCTTCGCCGTCGCGGCGATAGTCGGCGCGCTGATCATCGGTTATGCGCTGGTCGTGATGGGGCCGAACCTGCCGTCGCTCGAGGCGTTGACCGACTATCGTCCGAAAGTGCCGTTGCGCGTCTACACCGCGGATCACGTGCTGATCGGTGAATTTGGGGAGGAGCGGCGGCGCATCGCGCGCTTCGACGAGATTCCGGACCAGATGAAGAAGGCGGTCCTCGCGATCGAGGATTACCGCTTCTACGAGCACGGCGGCGTCGATTTCATCGGCATTGCGCGGGCGGGGTTGAGCGACATCATGCACGGCGGTGCGTCGCAGGGCGCAAGCACGATCACTATGCAAGTCGCGCGCAACTTCTTCTTGTCGAGTGAGAAGACCTACACGCGCAAGGTTTATGAAATGCTGCTCGCCTACAAGATCGAGCGGGCGCTGACCAAGGACCAGATTCTCGAGCTGTACATGAACCAGATTTACCTGGGCGAGCGGGCGTACGGGTTTGCATCGGCGGCACGGGTGTATTTCGGCAAGGACCTCAAGGACCTAACGCTGGCCGAATGCGCGATGCTCGCCGGGTTGCCGAAAGCGCCGTCGGCTTATAACCCGGTCGTCAATCCGAAACGCGCAAAGGTCCGTCAGCAATACATCCTGAAGCGCATGCTCGACCTGAATTTCATCACGCAAGCACAATTCGATCAGGCCAGCGCCGAAGAAATACACGCGCGTGTGACGGGCACGGAGTACAGCGTGCACGCGGAATATGTGGCGGAGATGGTGCGGCAGATGATGTACGCGCAATATCGCGACGACACGTACACGCGCGGTTTTTCGGTGACCACGACCGTCGATTCCGCCGATCAGGAGGCGGCGTACAACGCAGTGCGCAAGGGCGTGATGGATTACGAGCGGCGCCATGGGTATCGCGGGCCGGAAGGGTTCGTCGATCTGCCGCCGAACCAGGACGACCGCGATGAGGCCATCGACGATGCGCTCGCCGATCATCCCGATAACGGCGATCTGGTCGCGGGCGTGGTGACATCGGTGAGTCCGAAGCAGGTGGTGGTGACGTTCGTCAACGCCGATCCGGCGACCGTTACCGGCGATGGCTTGCGTTTCGCCACAGCTGGTTTGCGCGGCAATGCGCCGGCAGCGGTGCGGATCAAGCCGGGTTCCATCGTGCGTGTGATGCAGGACGCGAAGGGCAACTGGAGCATCACGCAGTTGCCGCAAGTGGAGGGCGCGCTGGTCTCGCTTGTGCCGCAGGACGGGGCGATTCGCGCGCTGGTCGGCGGCTTCGATTACAACAAGAACAAGTTCAATCACGTGACGCAGGCATGGCGTCAACCTGGGTCGAGCTTCAAGCCGTTTATCTATTCGGCATCGCTGGAAAAGGGGCTTGGACCGGCAACCATCATCAACGACGCGCCGTTGTATTTCCCGCCGACTTCACCGGGCGGCCAGGCATGGGAGCCGAAGGACGACGACCAGCCTGATGGTCCCATGTCGATGCGCACCGCTTTGCAGAAGTCGAAGAACCTTGTGTCGATCCGCATCCTTTCGTACATCGGCACGAAGTACGCACAGGACTACGTCACGCAGAAATTCGGTTTCGATGTTGACAAGACACCGCCTTATCTGCCGCTCGCGCTGGGCGCCGGTCTTGTCACGCCGTTGCAACTGGCCGGTGGATATTCGGTGTTCGCCAACGGCGGTTCGCGGATCAATCCGTATCTGATCGGCGAAGTAGCCGATGCACGCGGCACGGTGATTTCGCGCGCCAATCCGCTGATTGCCGGCAGCAACGCGCCGCAGACTCTGGAGCCGCGCAACGCGTACGTCATGAACAGCTTGCTGCATTCGGTCGCAACCGGCGGCACGGGCGCCGGCACCAACGTGCTCAAGCGCAGCGACTTGCAGGGCAAGACCGGTACGACCAATGACGCGAAGGACGGCTGGTTCGCGGGCTACCAGCATCAACTTGTGGCGGTGGCGTGGATGGGTTACGACCAGCCGAAATCGCTCGGCGGCCGTGAGTTCGGTGCGCAACTTGCGCTGCCGATCTGGGTGGAGTTCATGCAACGGGCGCTCGCCAAGATTCCGCAGCAGCCCATGGCGATGCCTGACGGGTTGACGACCGTCGACGGCGAGTTGTTCTACGCCGATAAAACGCCGGGCAATGGTTTTGTCGCGAGTATCGGCATGGATTCGGCGAATCCGGCTGAAGGTGCAAGCGATGCGGTGGGCGGTGTCGGTCCTGGCGGGATGACGCCTCCGAGCGTGCCGCCGCCCAACGTGAACCCGGCCGAGCGCAAGGAGATCATGGATCTCTTCAAGGGGCATTGAACGGCATGTTTGTTCGATGCGCCCGTCCCTGGGGCGCAGACAACGTCAAGTAAAAAAGCGCGCCGCAATCCAATTGAGGCGCGCTTTTTTATTACTGCTGCGAACCTACTTGCCTAATGTGGACGCCGGCTTCACTGCACACGTTGTCTGGATGCTCGACTGGTCCGCGAACGTCAGCTTCAACGGGATCGTCGTGCCGACCTTCAAAGGCTTGGGTGCGTCCTCGAGCATCAGGTGATAACCGCTCGGTGCAAACGCAAGCGTACCGTGAGCGGGGACCTCGGCGGACTCGATCATCGACATGGTCGATGTGCTGCCGTTGCTCGTCGATTTATGCAGCATCGCCATGCCGAACGCGGGTGTTTCGGCGCCGGTGAGGGTAGCGGGTTTATCGCCGCTATTCGATACCACGAAGTAGCCTGACGACGGCAGGTTCGCCGGCATCGAACGGATCCAGCAATCATGTGCTTCGAGTGTCGCGGCTTGCGCGCCCGATGCCGCAAGAGCGCACAGCAAAAGTATGCCGGCGCGAATCAGCGTAGTTTTTTTCATGGCCGGCTCACTTGACGTTGAACAGGTAGTGGCCCTTAGTCCGATGGCCGTCGTCTGCTACCGCTGTCCATTCCACTTGATACGTGCCCGTCTTGAGATCGCCGAGCGCGACGCTTATGTGCTTCTTGTTGCTGGCATCGACGGCTGACTTTGCGCTGTTGACCTGTTTGCCGGCGGCATCGACGACAACCAGCGTGCTGAACGCCGGCTCGAGACCTTCCGAGAAATCGATGATGACTTCATGCGGCGCTTCGACGGTCGAGTCGGGCGCAGGGCTTTGTTGCTTTGGCAGCGCGTGAGCGAAGGCCAGTTGAGCGGTCACGAGAAGCGTGGCGGCAAGCGCGCCGCGCTTGGCCATGTTTGCGATGTTTGCGATGGGCGAGGTCATGCGGATCCTGTTTTTACGCGAGAGATGAGAGCCGGCAAAATAGCGCCGGCGACAGTGCGAAGAATCAGGCGGAGAAGGGCGGCGCACGAGGTTGCGCGGCGAACACCGGCGCATACGGCGCGATGGATTGAGCACCCGCGTTGGCAGCCTGGGATGCCGCTGCGAGCCGTGGTTCAAGCGTGTGCGTTGAAGGTGGCGCAGCAGGTGAATGGGCCACGAAGTTGCAGTAGCCGCACGCGTCCAAATGGCCTGTGGCGGAGTGCTGCGAAGGCGTGTGTTTTTCGGCTTGAGTCTGCGATGCCGCCGAGCAGTAAGCGCTAAGAATAGTCTCTGCGTGAGTGCCTGAAGCAAGTGCTTGCGATACGGCCGGAGCGAGCACGGTCATCAGGATTGCAAGCAATCCGATGAGGCTGCCGAACTTGCGGACTAGGCGACGGCGCATGAGGCTAACGTTGGCTTCCAAAGCGGCTGAGCGCTCGATTATGCCACGCGTGGAAGCGCCATTCGTTCGGTTGCGATACGACCTGTTGCGGCAACGGTATTGCTCAAGGCACTGGATCTACAGGCCGAAAGAGAACATCAGCGTGTGAAATGAAAAAAGCCCGGAGAACCGGGCTTTTGACTTTTAATCCTTGGTTGCGGGGATAGGATTTGAACCTATGACCTTCGGGTTATGAGCCCGACGAGCTGCCAGACTGCTCCACCCCGCGAAAAAGATTATAAGACAACCGTGATTGCAGTGCAACATGTTTGTCATGTTGCTTTGGTTGATGACGTGATTGAACACAGCATCGGGCTATCAGGAGCATCGACTATGTTCGTGGGCAAATGCTTTAAGAAGCTGAGCGCAAGTGCCGCAAGTGCGAGGCGTTGCTCGAGTTGCTCTGCATGGCGTTGGGCGAATAAAAGGACGCGGCCGCTGATCTCGTGAGAGAGATCAGCGGCCGCGTTTTTCAACTGTGCTTCTTAGTTGCCTGAATGCTGGTTAGAACCCGAACGCGAAGCCCGCACCGCCCGTGGTTTCTTCGCCGGTCGTCGAAGCGCCGACCGTCAGCACCATGTTGGTCCCGAAGCGCTTCTGGAAACCAATCGCAATTGCCGCCTTGTCGCGATACACGCCGGTGCCTGCCGCAAAACGGTTGTCCTTGTCCGCGATGGCTGCTGCGCTGCCTGCCATCATCGCCATGGCGCTGCTCATCGCACCGACGTTGTTGATGTGGTTATTCGCAAGCGACAGGCCGCTGTTCATGTCAGAGCGAAGCGCGTCCGTGTAACCCTTGGCCGACTTCACGCCTGTGTTCACAGACTGCTGCATCTGGTTCACGTTGACGGCATCTGTACCGTCCGTGCCGGCTGCGACGTTCGTGATCTGGCGCTGACCGCCTGCCGACGTCGTACCCACCGACACCGAGTTCGCACGATCCGCCACCGAGCCTGCGCCGAGTGCCACCGCGTTGTTCGCCGTAGCCGATGCGTTCGAACCGACTGCGACCGAATCGGCGCCGCTAGCGACCGATGTAGCCCCGGAAGCCACTGCGTTCACTCCGGATGCCAACGCGTTTGCGCCCGATGCTACCGAGTGCGTGCCGCTCGACGTGGCGACTTCGGTGTCGCGATTGCCATCGGCGTTAAAGAGCGGGTTGTACGCACCGTTCGCGATGTTGGTGACCTGGCCGATCATGTCGTTCACCTGGCTCAGGTTGACCGCGTCCATGCCGCTCGTGCCCGCAGCGGCATTGTGGAGCGCCGTGCCCGCTGCGTTGCCGTTGCCGAGTGTAGCGTTGGCATAGTCCGGCGTGCCGTCGGCGTTGGCGTCGTACTTGATCGCACTCGCGCCAAGCAACGTGACGTTAGTCGCATCCTTCGATACCGCTGTGAGTTGCGCGAGGTTCACCGCGTCGGTGGACTGCGTGCCCGCTGCAACGTTGGTGATCGGCGTTCCTTGCCCGCCGAGCCGACGGACACGGCATTGGCGCGGTCCGCTACCGAATTGGAACCCAGTGCGACCGCGTTATTGGCGGATGCAACCGCCGCGCCACCGATGGCGACCGAGTCTGTGCCCGTTGCCGACGAATCGATGAGGGTGGACTTGGTATGGAAGTACTTGATGCCGCCACCATTGTTGATGTCGTTGGCGAAAGTCTTGAGTGTGGAGACGTCCGCGTTTGTGGCGAACAACTGCGAACCGTTGTAGTCGTTCCGATTTTGTACGACGGTGCGGAGATTGATCCGTCGGCATTAAGCGATGCTGTGCCGCCGAGTGCGCTGACGAGAGGCGTGAGTTGGCCTACATTCACCGCGTCGGTGTTCGACGTACCGGCACCAATGTTGCGGATCTGTCCGGCGGAATTGATCGTGACGATATTCCCGGTAGAAGTCGCACGAAAGCCGATGGTACCCGCCGTACCGTCGACATACACCACTGAAGCTCCGGCCTCGAGTTGTGCAATATCGCGTCCGGAAGGCAGATAGGCGTTGGTACCACAGTTGGCACAAGCGAAGTTGAACCTCCCTGTATTGATGACGTTAAGGCGCCGTTAGCGTTCGTACCGCATATCTGACTGGCAAATGCTGCGGGTGCAAACGCCATGCCTCCCGCTGCTGACGCACTCGCCAGCAACACAGAACTGACTATCTTTTTGTTAGATTTCTTCCCTCGACCCTTTGCCGTTTCCGAAACCGCGACCCATGCGCCGAGGGCTTCATTCCAGACGGACTTGTAAACATTATTCATTTTGCATACCTGCGTAAAGTTGATCCGAATCCATGACGCGAGCTCGCAGAGAGATGAGGCGTGATCTGCGTGCCGGGCCAGTGCCGTTGTCGAATTCGCTTGGACTCGCCGATGGCTGTGTGGACAGGGTTAGAACTCTACTGAGCAAGCCTGAATGCCCTAATGAGAAAGCTCCTAATTCACCTCGTAGTACAAGATAAACAACATATTAGGCACCCGAATCAATGGGCTTTATAGGACGATTTAAGACTAGTTGGGAATTCTTGGGCGATGGGGGCGATCCGCAAATCGAGTGTCGACGACGCGCACTCGTCGTCGAAGAGCAGTTCAATGACGCGATCACGCAAGCTCGATCGCCTGACCGTGTCACAATTTGTCTAATTGCGTCGCGCGTTCTATGGCCGCGTCGCTTGATCTATCACTTGCCAGGAACCATTGCTTATGAACATTCCCCACGACCTGCAGACCATCGCCCAACAGGAAAAGACTCTCGTCTTCCCGCACTTCGATTCTGACCGTGCCTGGCAGATTGGCTCGCAGCTTCGCGAAATGGCTGTCGCGCGCGGCGCGGCGATGGTGATCGACGTGCGCACTTTCGGCTTGCCGCTGTTTTTCGCCGCCCTCAATGGCACCACGCCCGACAACGTCCGCTGGGTACAACGCAAGGCGCGTACGGTCGAGCACTTTCGCCGCAGTTCATATGCGATCGGCCTGAGCCTGCAGCAGGCATCGACAACCCTCGCCGATAAATACAGTCTCCCCGCCGCCGAGTTCGCCTCGCACGGCGGCGCGTTCCCGCTGACGGTCAAAGGCGCCGGCGTGATCGGTGTGGTGACGGTGTCCGGCTTGCCGCAACGCCAGGATCATGAGTTCGTGGTCGAAGCGCTGTGCGCGGTCCTCGGCCACGATGCAAGCGCGCTCGCGTTTGCATCGGACAAGGCTTAATCCATGCGCTCTTCCGCTTATGTGCTGCTCGCGGTCGCTATCGTTGCCGAGGTCGTGGCGACATCGGCTTTGCGGGCATCGGAGGGATTCTCGCGGCTCGTGCCGTCCGTCATTGTGGTGATCGGCTACGGCATCTCGTTCTACTTGCTCTCGCTGACGCTGAAGTCGCTGCCCGTCGGCATTGTGTATGCCGTGTGGTCAGGGGCGGGCATCGTGTTGATCACGCTCGTGGCGGCGCTTTTATTCAAGCAGATCCCCGATCTGCCCGCCGTGCTCGGCATGGGCCTGATCGTGGTGGGCGTGATCGTCCTCAACGTTTTTTCGAAGGTGAGTCCGCACTAGTTTTTGTAGCAGGACGGGCGCTCCTAAAGTCAGTTACAACGCACAACCATCGAACGATTTTTCACATTCGCCGATACCACGTTGGTAATACTGCCGCCCGACGGTCCGCCTTCCTCGTTATCCTTCGATACGATCGTGTAGCCCGTCGCGCCGCATTTATTGCCGGCCATGACATAGCAACTCGCCCACGTCGTGCTGGCGTCCGCGCCGCTGCAGTTGATGGCGTAGCCGCTCTGGCCATCGGGGAGATGGATCAGCGAGGCATCGGTCGACGATGCACATCCGCCGAGGCTCATCACGCCCGCGGCCGCTGCGACCACGCCAGCGACCTGTAGAACGCGCAAAGCGCGAAGAGATGGGGTAAGCGGCAAGCGCCGTGCAAATTGCTTCATTCTGTTCCTCTGGTGACCAACGCCGGATTGCGTCCGAGCCACGATTGAGCCAGGATCGATCCCGACAGGGACCTTACACTCAGACGTTTTCCCGGACATGTTTCGTGCAGCATTTTCCCACACGCCAATGAGCGCGGTTAAAAGCCGCGTCTTTGACGGTCGTCAAAGACGCTTTCGATGAAGGACTTGTCCTGAAACCTCGTACTCAGCTTGCTGGCGCGCTTTGCCTTTGCAACACGCGTTTCATCGATCCAACTTTCTAACGCAGCGGACATCCGGTGATCGGAAGAAAATGCAACCGGATGCAACGGGCGAGAACTTATTGCGAGCACGTACGCCTTACAGAAGCGGGAGCATTGACGAACATCTAAAAAACATATGAGAGGAAAAAGCCATGGCTGAACGCGTTAGCGGCCCATATCGCGGGTATTACGTCAGTGCTGCGGCACGTCTCATCCAATCACCCGATCCGGCCGGCGGCGAGCCGGGTCCGCCTATTTACGTCGGCACGGTCAGCGTCGCGCAGGGCGGCCCGGACAACGTCCACCGGTTCGAAGCACTCGTCGATCTCGGCGAACAGCAGCGCTTCGCGACCGAGGACGAGGCGCTGGGTCACGTAGAGCAAGCGGCCCGCGCCTACATTGACAGATTGTTGCAAAATAACTGATGCGCACGCTCAACATCCGTCACCCGGCTATGCGATGTGTTGCCGAGGCGCTGCTCGATCTGTTTCCGAGCGGCGCGGATATCAGCGAAATCGGCACGGACGCGAAACCGTGCCTGTTCGTGAGCTGGCGCACGGGCGGCATGGCGAGCCACCCGGGTAATATCGCCTGGGGCGTGCATTACCGGTTCGAGGCCGAAGCGCTGAGTCTTTTCGATCTCGCCTCCGAACCCGCCCAGCACCGGTTCTGCGAGCAGGTGAGGGACATGAGCCGGCATCTGAAGTTCGACTACGCCGATCCGGACGCGGTTTCGCTGAAGATTGTCGATGTGCCGGCCGAGCTGGTCCGCAAGAGCATGGCCGCCATGGGGTACGTGGGGTAGACCGAATCCGTGCGCCGCGAGTACCATCGTTGCGATCCCGTTTTTCTTGCGCCCGAGGCAATCATGAACATCCACTTTCCGGCCGATGCGCCCGCGTATCGCGACACGAATCTGACGGTGGTGTTTGCCGCACTGGTCGACGGGGAGCGCATTCCATGTGCGATTTCAGTCGAAGCGCTTGAAGATCATTTCGGCGTGGAGAGTTTCGACAGCAGCGGCTGGATCCGCGCATTCGACGCGGCGCGCCCGAAGATCGAAGCCGTGGCGCGGGAGCACCTGTCGATCAGTCAGGGCGCGCCGGTGCTTTTGAAAAGCGGGCATTTTCCGCCGGGCGCGGCATGATGACAGGCTCATTACAGATGCTGAAAAGGCGACCGCGCTAAACACCGTTCAGTTTTGAATTGACTTGGCCGGTATCATCCGGAAAATGCGCGGGATGGCCCGTTCAACGCAACACCTCTCTAATCAACCGCTCCAGCGAGGCCATATCCTCGATGCGGCGCGCTCTATCGTTGTGCGCCAGGGCTTCGACGCGTTGTCGATGCGCAAGCTCGCCGAGGTTGTCGGTTATTCGCCCGCTTCGCTCTATCTGCATTTCAGCGGACGCGATGCAATCGCCCACGCGCTGTGCATCGAAGGTTACGCGCAGTTGCTGGTCTCGCTGCATACGCACGATTCCATGCTGGACCCCGGCGAGCGCGTGAAGGCGATGGCGCATGCGTACGTCGCGTTCGGGCGGGCGCATCCGGAGGTGTATCGGCTGATATTCATGCAGAATCCGGCGTACACGGATGCAGCGTTCAGCGACCCCGAAGCGGCCGGCGAGTCGGCGCTGTCGTTATTCACGCAGGCGCTGACATCCTCCGATAACCCGCCAGCCGCAGCCGAAATAGTGTGGACTGCGTTGCATGGCATTGTGTCGTTGAGCCTGACCGCGGCGAAGTATTTGCCCACGCCGGCCGATGTGCTTATTGACGCAACGCTTGACCTTTGTTTGCCGGCTCTCTACGTCGGCGTCAAGAAAAAATCCGCTCGCAGGAGGCCGTCCGCGCGGACCGCCTGACGTTTGACGCCATACTCTCCAGTTCTAATCACATTCATCAAGACGCGTATCGCATATGACCGAGACTATCGACGAAATTCGTATTGAACGTGCACAGGGTATTGGCTTTATCGCGCTGAATCGGCCGAAGGCGCTCAATGCGCTGTCCACGCCAATGTTGCATGCCATTCATCGCACGCTCGAGGCCTGGCGCAACGACGCGTCGGTGCACGCGGTGGTCGTGTACAGCCCGCATCCCCGCGCTTTCTGTGCCGGCGGGGATATCCGCTTTTTGTACCAATCGGCGAAGACGGGCGAGCGCGCGGCCATCGACGAATTTTTCGCCGATGAATACCGTCTGAACCACGCGATTTTCACGTACCCGAAGCCGTATATCGCGTTGCTGAACGGCGTGGTGATGGGCGGGGGAATGGGTATTTCGCAAGGCGCACGGCATACGGGCGGCGTACGCGTGGTCACCGGCTCGACGAAGATGGCGATGCCCGAGACGCGTATCGGCTTGTTTCCGGATGTCGGCGTGAGCTGGTTTCTCGCGCGCACGCCGGGTGCGATCGGGCGTTATCTCGCCGCCACGGGCGCGACGATCGATGCCGCCGATGCGCTCCACGCCGGTCTTGCCGACGCCTATATGGACGATGAAGCGCTGCCCGCGCTCGTGGACACGCTGAAGGAGAAATCTTTCGCCTCAGGCGCGGAGGTTGTGCGGTTTATCGAAGCCGAGGCTCGGTGCGATGTGGGCAAGTCGAGCGAACTCGAGCGGGACCGCGCGTTTATCGACAAGCATTTTGCTTCGGGCAACGGCGCGGATTGCCTGAAGTCGCTGGAGAGCGTGACGAGCTGCGCGGAAAGCGAGTGGGCAGCGCATACGGCGGCTGAGTTGCGCGAACGTTCGCCGTTATCCGTCGATGTATCGCTGGAACTCGTGGACCGCGCGAAGTCGTCGAGCATGGCCGAGACGCTGCGTCGCGACCTCGGGCTCACGCGCGCGACGTTCGATCATGGCGATGTGATGGAAGGTATCCGGGCGCGCATCGTCGATAAAGACAATCAGCCGGCGTGGAAGGTGACGCGTATGGAAGATGTGACGCGCGAAGAGGTGCTGCGGATGTTCGATAGCCCGTGGACTGGATACGACCATCCGCTTGCCGCACTCGCGGATTAGTCCGCGTTGCTGCCGGCCATGAAGGCGCGCATGAAGACAAGCGCGCCCCAGCCCCACATCGCATTCGATGCAAATCCAAGTGCTAGCCGCGGCAGCATGTTGCCGCTCGGCCAGATGCCGCGCAGCGGATCGACTACGAACACGCTCGCAGCCGTCAGCACCATCCCGCCGAACACCAGTGCACCGATCCATGGCGCTGTGCGGTCAGGCGCGACGCGCAGCAGCCATGCCATCAGAATGCCGAAAAATGCGCTCCACAACGCATTGACGATGAACTCGGGAATGCCCAGCGGCAGGAACGGAGCGGTGGAGTAGCCGGCTGGATCGACGACACCCGCTGCGTGAAACAGCGCTATGGTGGACTCACGGAAGAACAGGGCGGCGAGAAAGCCCGCGACGAACGGCAGAATTACTTTTTGCATTGAAAAGCACCGCTTGGGACGCGAGCAGCGGCTGCGCGAATATTTTAAGGTGGCGTCATTATAGGGTCGGGCATGCCGCGTTATGGTGCAATCGAGACCGGCTTTGCGGTGGATGCAACGGGGTGCTTGCCCAGAGCCACGATGGATTCTGGATTGATCGAGTGGCGTGTGTGGGTTTTGGAGCAATGCCTTTCGCCCGCCGGTTTTATTTGGCGATCGCGTCGCTTGCCGGGTTGTTGTGCAGCATGCGGTCGCTGTTGGGCGGCAGGGCGGGGCGCTTCGTCGGCATGTTGTCTGGGTTGTACATACGCGCACCGTTCGCATTCGGGGCGCTGGGGGCAACAGGCGGTCTGGCCATCGACGCGGAACCGGCTGGCGCAGCGGTCTGGGCTTGCACGCTTGTTCCGATGCCGATGCCGATTCCTGTCGTTAGCAAGGCAAGGGCAACGACGGTGTCGGGGAGCGCTTTGATCGCACGGCAGTTCATGGGTTTCTCCGGATCGGCGGCGCGTTTCGATCGAGACTGGCAAGCGCTGCCTTTTGCTTTTGTGACACCGGAGAATGCGGAAGATTCGTTTTTTTTTGCCCGCGGGACTAGTTTGAAAACCATCTAGGGACTTTTGCGTAGACGTCGAAGACCGGCACGCCCCATAAATGCGATAGTCAATACGGGATGAAAGGCTGAGCGCAACAGAGTGACTTCAGAAAAGACAAAAGCCGTTCCGGGTTTAATTCGGAACGGCTTAGCCTTAACTAATCTTTTGGGGTGGCTGATGGGGCTCGAACCCACGACAACAGGAATCACAATCCTGGACTCTACCAACTGAGCTACAGCCACCACTGACTTACTTCTTACTGCCTCTCTGGGTCACCAGGAACTGGCTTGCCGAATCGAGAAACGAGATTATACGAACAAAGATTCGGTTTGCCTAGTCCCTTATTCGATCAATTCGATGGCTTCGCGCAGATGCGTGCGTGCTTCATCGAAAATGGCCAGATCGCCGGTCGCGAGCCTGCGGCTATCCGAGAGCACTCGACGCCAGCCACGCGCACCCGCTACACCTCGATACAAGCCCAGCGAATGGCGCGTGATGCCGCCAAGGAACGTCCCTTGCGCCACTTCCTGACGCGCATAGTCGATCAACCGGGCCTCCACTTCCTCGCGCGCGAGCACGGGTGTCTGCGCGCCGTAAAAACGCGAATCGACGGCCGCGAGCACATAGGGATTGTGATAAGCCTCTCGACCGAGCATCACGCCATCGACGTGTTTCAAATGCTCTTCCGCCTCATCGAGCGTCTTGATGCCGCCATTGATTGATATCTCCAGATGCGGAAAATCGCGCTTCAACTGATACGCATATTCATACTTCAGCGGTGGAATCTCACGATTCTCCTTCGGGCTCAAACCCTTCAGGATCGCGTTGCGCGCGTGGACGATGAACACCTCGCATCCGGCATCGGCGATCGTGCCCACAAAGTCTCGCACGTACGCGTAGTCCTCGACCGCATCCACGCCGATCCGATGTTTGACCGTGACAGGAATGGATACCGCATCGCGCATGGCTTTCACGCAATCCGCGACCAGTTGCGGTTCGTTCATCAGGCACGCGCCAAAAGCGCCGCGCTGCACGCGCTCGGACGGGCAGCCGCAATTCAGGTTGATTTCGTCGTAACCCCACTGTTCACCCAGCTTCGCGCTGTGAGCGAGATCGGCCGGTTCGCTGCCGCCAAGCTGCAACGCGACGGGAGCTTCGCCTGACGTGAACGCGAGATGGCGCGCGACGTCGCCGTGGAGCAAGGCGCCGGTCGTGACCATCTCGGTGTAGAGCCACGTATGCCGCGTCAAGATGCGATGAAATGACCGACAATGCCTGTCAGTCCAGTCCATCATCGGGGCGACGCTTACGCGGCGCGGGCTGGGTTTTAAAGCTGTTGACATGGGAACTGCTAATTTTGAGCGTTGGACGCCTTTCCGGCGCCGAGTTTGTAATTTTACCGTAACGCTCGGAAGAGCACTGACTGGCCGCTCGCGGGGCGGGGCTACCGCTGAAATCCGCAGTCAGCCAATTCTTCCCTCACCCCTTTCGCCGATGTCCACTCACCTCAGCCCCCGCATCGCGCTGCAGGCTGAACAAATCCGCCACGCCCAGCAACCCGAGCGCCGCCACAATCAGAAACGCAACGTTGAAATCCGCCGGCACGACTGTCTGCATATCGCGGCCATGCATCCATTCAGCGAGCCTCAACGCAATCGCGCCTAACGCGACGCCTACGCCCATCGTCAACTGAAACAGCGTGCTTGACAACGCGGACGCGCCGCTCATCTGGGCCTTCGGGACGTCGGCGAAACTGAGCGTGTTCAGCGCGGTGAATTGCAGTGAGCGCGACAGTCCGCTCGCGAACAACACGGCGACGACGATCCAGGTCGGCGTTGTCGGCGATATCAAACTCATCACCGCCAGTGACACCGCCGCCAGAATTCCGTTCACGATCAGCACCGGACGAAAGCCGAAGCGCCGCATGACGGGCGTGGTGACGAGTTTCATCGATAAATTGCCGGCGAATACGGACAACGTCAGCAGCCCGGATTCGAACGCGTTCAGCCCGAAACCGACCTGGAACATCAGCGGCAGCAAAAACGGCACCGCGCTGATGGAGATGCGAAACAGCGAACCGCCGCCCATCGCCACAGCGAAGGTCTTGATTCGCAACGCGGTGAGATCGACCACCGGCTGGGTCGAGCGCCGCACATGCAGCCACGCCCCTGCGCCTGCGATCAAGCCCGTCGCAATCAGACCGCTCGCGAGCACCCACGGCGTGTCGTTACGGCCGATGAGTTCCATCGCGTAGAGCAGGGTGGTGCAGGCGAGACCGCACAGCACGAAACCCGGAAAATCGAAGCGGCGGCCGGCATGCTCGCGGGTGTTGTCGAGGTAACGCAGCGCCAGCACAAGACCGATGACCCCAAGCGGCAGATTCAGATAAAAGATCCAGCGCCACGACGAATACGTGGTGATAAACCCGCCGAGCGGCGGCCCGATCACGGGCGCGACAAGGCCCGGCCAGGTGATGATCGAAATTGCGCGCATCAAGCCTTCCTTGGGTGTAGCGCGCAATACCGCGAGCCGCCCGACAGGCACCATCATCGCGCCGCCGATACCCTGCAGCACGCGCGCCGCCGTGAACGTGGGCAGCGTCGACGTCATGCCGCACAGCACGGACGCAATCGTGAACACGGCGATCGCGCTGGCGAACACGGTGCGCAGGCCGAAGCGATCGGCGGCCCAGCCGCTGATCGGGATGAACACGGCAAGCGTCAGCAGGTACGACGTAATACCAAGGCTCAGATCGACGGGATGCAGGGAAAACGAGCGCGCCATCTGCGGCAGCGCCGTGGCGATGATCGTGCCGTCGAGGTTCTCCATGAAGAAGGTCGCCGCGACCAGCATCACAATGACGGAGGAACCGCGTGGGTTCGTCGCGCCGGACGTGGTGTGGGTGAGGTCGGGGGCCTGCATCGAAGGCGTTCTCCTGCTTGGATCTTGAATGATGGTGATATGTAAGGCGATGACAGGCAGAACGGAAGCTTCATCGCTTGTGGACCGGACAGCGCCGTTGCGATGAGCTTCGATGCAGCATGGCCGGGGCTATGGTAGCTTCGGCATTCGGCTAGCGCCTTTAAAACCTGAACACGAACATGGGGAAGCACGCGATGGAGTACCGGAAACTCGGTGGAACGGATATCAATGTCAGCCTGATCGGACTGGGCACGATGACCTGGGGCGAGCAGAACACGGAAGCCGAGGCGCACGCGCAGATCGATGCCGCGCTCGACGCCGGCGTCAACCTGATCGACGCCGCCGAGATGTACCCGGTGCCGCCGCGCCCCGAGACGCAAGGGCGCACGGAGGAGTACATCGGCACGTGGCTGGCAGCGCACCGGAGCGCGCGCGAGAAAATCGTGCTCGCGACCAAGATCGCGGGACCCGCGCGCCAGCCGCACAATCCGCGGCATATTCGTGGCGCGGGCAATCAGTTCGACCGGAAGAACCTGACCGAAGCCATCGATACCAGCCTTGCACGGCTGCAGACGGATTACGTCGATTTGTATCAGCTGCACTGGCCGGACCGCAGCACAATGACGTTCGGTCGCGCGAACTATCCGTGGGTCGAGGACGAATACACGGTGCCTATCGAAGAGACGCTGAGCGTGCTCGGCGATCTCGTGAAGGCGGGCAAGATCCGCTACGTCGGGGTATCGAATGAGACGCCCTGGGGTGTCGCACAATTCCTGAATGCCGCCGATAAACTCGGCCTGCCGCGGATCGTGAGCATTCAGAATCCGTACAGCCTGGTGAATCGGACGTTCGAAACCGGGCTCTCGGAATTCACGCACAAGGAAGGCATCGGCTTGCTGGCGTATTCGCCGTTGGCGTTCGGCTGGCTGTCCGGCAAGTACGAAGGCGGTGCGCGTCCCGACGGCGCGCGTATCACGCTGTTCGAACGATTTGCACGCTATAGCAAGCCGCATGCGATCAAGGCCATCAGCGGCTACGTTGAACTCGCCAAGCGTCACGGCCTGAGCCCGTCGCAACTCGCACTCGCGTTTGTGAACAGCCGGCCGTTCACGACCAGCACGCTGATTGGCGCAACGTCGCTCGCGCAATTGCATGAGAACATCGGCAGCGTGGACGTGAAATTGTCGGACGAGATCCTGGCTGAAATCGATGCGCTTCAGGAAGCGCAGCCGAATCCAGCGCCCTGATAAAACCACCGGAAAATGTCATACGCACCCGTTATGGTGGTCGACACCCGGTGATCGAAAGGCAGCACGATTTTTTACCCATTGCGTTCGTTTTTGCATAGTTTCAAGCGTAAAGTTGTTGTCGCGTCCGATGTCGTAATCGTCTGTCATAAGCCGCGCCGCTCCTTTGGCGGCGCGCGCTTCGTTGTTCGCTTCATTGTTCTTTGGTGACGCGCCTGTTTTCATGGCACTACACTTGCTCGAAGGTCCGGTTGCCCGCTGTGGCGCCTCTCGTGCCTCAGCGCGCTCTACGCAAAAGGAGTCGTCGCTCATGCCGCAATCCCCCTCGAAGTCCTCTTCCGATCTCGACACCCTAGCCATCAACACCATTCGCACGCTGTCCATGGACGCGGTGCAAAAAGCCAATTCCGGTCACCCGGGTACCCCGATGGCACTCGCACCGGTCGGCTTCCATCTGTGGCAAAACCACCTGCGTTACGACCCGACCGAGCCGCTGTGGCCGAATCGCGACCGCTTCGTGCTGTCGGTCGGTCATGCGTCGATGCTGCTGTATTCGCTGCTGCATCTGACCGGGGTGAAGGCGGTCGATCATGCTGGTCAGCCGACCGATGGCCCGGCCGTGTCGCTGGACGACATCAAGCATTTCCGGCAGCTCGACAGCAAGACGCCGGGCCACCCGGAATACCGGATGACAACGGGCGTCGAAACCACGACGGGTCCGCTTGGGCAAGGGCTTGGAAATAGCGTCGGCATGGCGATGGCCGCGCGCTGGTACGAGTCGCATTTCAATCAGCCGGATGCGCAGATTTTCGACTATCGCGTGTATGCGCTGTGCGGCGACGGCGACATGATGGAAGGCATCTCGCACGAAGCGGCGTCGACGGCGGGGCATCTGAAGTTGTCGAACCTGATCTGGATCTACGACAGCAATCGCGTGACGATCGAAGGGCACACGGACCTGGCGTATAGCGACGACGTGGAAACGCGTTTCAAGGGCTACAACTGGAACACGATGCACGTGGACGACGCCAACGACGGCGCCGCGCTCGAAGCCGCGCTGAACAAGGCGAAGGCAACGACCGACAAACCCACGCTGATCGTGGTGAAAAGCATTATCGGCTGGGGTGCGCCGCATAAACAGGACACCTCGGCGGCGCATGGCGAACCGCTGGGCGTCGATGAAATCAAGCTCGCGAAGAAGTTCTACGGCTGGCCGGAGGATTCCAGTTTCCTGGTGCCGGACGGCGTGTATGAGCACTTCAATGAAGGCATCGGCGCGCGTGGCAAAGCGGCGCGCGAAGCTTGGCAAAAGAGTTTTGACGTCTACGCGAAGAAGTATCCCGAATTGGCGAAGGAGTTTGCGCAGATCGAGGCGCATGAGTTGCCGGACGGCTGGGACGCGGACATCCCGACCTTCGACGCCGATGCAAAGGGCATGGCGTCGCGGGAATCGTCGGGGAAGGTGCTTAACGCCATCGCGAAGCGCTTCCCGTGGATGATCGGCGGCTCGGCGGATTTGTCGCCATCGACTAAAACCGATATGAAGTTCGAAGGCGCGGGCAGTTTCGAGCACGACAACTACGCCGGCCGCAACTTGCACTTCGGTATTCGCGAGCATGTCATGGGCGCAATCTGCAACGGCATCGCGTTGTCGAACCTGCGCCCCTACGGCTCCACGTTCCTGATTTTCAGCGACTACATGAAGCCGCCTATCCGGCTCTCCGCGATCATGGAAGTGCCGGTGATCTACGTGTTCACGCACGATTCCATCGGCGTGGGCGAAGACGGTCCGACACATCAGCCGATCGAACAGTTAGCTTCGTTGCGTGGCGTGCCGGGACTCAGCAGCTACCGTCCGGGCGATGCAAACGAAGTCGCTGAATCGTGGCGTGCTGCACTGTCCGAGCCGCAACGGCCGGCTTGCATCATCGTCTCGCGCCAGCCGCTGCCGACTTTCGACCGCTCGAAATATGCATCGGCGAAGGGCGTTCACAAGGGCGCATATGTTCTCGCCGACGCCGAAAACGGCAAGAAGCCACAAGTCATCCTGATGGCGACGGGCAGCGAAGTGTCGGTTTGCGTCGATACCTACGAAAAGCTCAAGAGCGAGGGGATCGCGGCGCGGGTCGTCTCCATGCCGTCATGGGATCTGTTCGAAAGGCAGGATGAAGCCTACAAGGATTCCGTGTTTCCGCCGGACGTGGATGCGCGCGTGTGCGTGGAGCAGGCCGGCACGCTCGGCTGGGATCGTTATGTGGGCCGTCTCGGTTCGCAAGTCGTGATGCATACGTTCGGGGCGTCGGCGCCGCTCTCCGACTTGAAGAAGAAATTCGGCTTCACGCCGGAACACGTCTACGACGAAGCTAAAAAGCAGATCGAACGCGTCAAAACCAGTCATAAGGAGTAGCCATCATGCAGATCGGAATCGTGGGACTAGGCCGTATGGGGGCGAACATTGCACGCCGGTTGATGCGCGGCGGGCAGACGTGCGTGGTGTACGACCATGCGCCCGAAGCGACGCAGGCGGTCGTGGCCGATGGCGCGACCGGCGCAAGCGATCTGGGCGATCTGGTGCAAAAGCTGGCTGCACCGCGCTCGGTCTGGCTGATGCTGCCGGCGGGCAAGATCACCGAAGACACGCTGAACGATCTCTATGAGATCCTGGAAGCGGGCGACACGGTTATCGATGGCGGCAACAGTTTTTACAAGGACGACATCGTCCACGCGGCGAAGCTGAAAGAGAAGGGTATCCATTTCGTCGATGTAGGCACGTCGGGCGGCGTCTGGGGACTCGAACGCGGTTATTGCATGATGATCGGCGGGGAGAAGGACGTGGTGCAGCGGCACGATCCGATTTTGTCCGTGCTGGCTCCCGGACGCGGCGATATCCCCGCCACGCCGAATCGCGAAGGCCGCGATCCGCGTGTGGAAAACGGCTACATGTACGTGGGGCCAGTGGGATCGGGGCACTTTGTGAAGATGGTGCATAACGGCATCGAGTACGGCTTGATGCAGGCGTATGCGGAAGGGTTCGACATCCTGAAGCACAAGTCGTCGACGGAGTTGCCTGAGGCGCAGCGCTACGATCTGGATATCGCAGATATTGCGGAGGTTTGGCGGCGCGGCAGTGTGGTGTCGTCGTGGCTGCTGGATCTGACAGCGGGTGCGCTGGCCGGTAACAGCACGCTCGACAAGTATTCCTCCGAAGTGGCCGATAGCGGCGAAGGGCGCTGGACGATCGAGGCGGCGATTGAGGAAGCGGTGCCGGTGCAGGTTTTATCGGCGGCGCTTTATTCGCGGTTCCGGTCGCGTGAAGATAATTCGTTCGCAGACCGGATGTTATCGGCGATGCGATTCGGGTTCGGCGGACATAAGGAATTCACGCCTGGGCTGAAGTGAACGGAGTACAGCAAACAAAAGCCGTTCCAACGTAAGTTGGAACGGCTTTTTATTAAGCGCTTTAGGTGGCATCGAGCCTCAGCCATCCGCTTAACGCATCATCCGTCGACGAAACAGCATCGCGCAGATAAAGAACGGCACGATGGCATACGCCGCCAGCACCGCCACATGCAGCACCAGGTGCTCTGCCGGCCGGTCGAGCATCGCGGGCCGGATCAGTTCGACCGCGTGCGACAACGGCAACAGCAGCGAGACGTGCTGCGCTATTGCAGGTAACTGCGTAAGCGGGAAAAACACGCCCGAGAGCAGCAGCATGGGCGTGAGCGCGAGCGTCTGATAGAACATGAAGAAGTCGTAGCTGGGCGCCACCGCGGTCACGATCATCGCCGTGCTGGAAAACGCCAGACCGGTCAGGACGATCACGGGCAATGCATAAAGCATCGATGGAAAACTTGCATAGCCGAGAACGCCGGCCACCAGCATGATCGCCACGCCCGACAGCACCGACTTGCTCGCGGCCCAAACAATTTCCGCGAGCACGATGTCGCCCAGGGTGAGCGGCGTATGCATGATCGCCTCCCACGTGCGTTGCACATGCATGCGCGAGAAGCCGGAGTACATGGCCTCGAAACTCGCCGACATCATCACGCTCGACGCTACCGTACCCGCCGCGAGAAACGCGATGTACGAAACACCGTCCACGCGGCCGACCATCAGGCCGAGCCCGAGACCCAGGCCGAACAGGTAGATCATCGGATCGGCGAGATTGCCGAACATCGAGGCGATCGCGAGCTTTTTCCAGACGAGATAATTGCGCCGCCAGACCGACATCCAGTTCGTCGCGTTCGCGGGCATCGCGGCCACGAACGGCTCGTGCTCCGGCTTTTGCACAGAGCGCGGAGCGCGCGGTGGCGATTCCACGGTGTTCACATTCGGTTCGCTCGACATGGATCAGTCCACCATCTCGCGCCCGGTCAGGCGCAAAAACACATCTTCAAGATTCGCCGGCCGATGCAGATAACGCACGCCTGACCGCCCCTTTACCCGCTGATGCACGGGCGCGGGGTCATCGACATAACAAAACAGCGTCTCGCCGCTGATCTCCATCCGGCCGACGAACGGCAACAGCTCCTCGCGAAGGGCTTGCGGATCGGGACCGTAGATCTCGATCACGTCGCAGCCGATCACCCGCTGGATCAGGTCGTCCGGTTTTCCCTCGGCCACCTTGCGGCCTTCCTCGATCACGCACAGCCGGTCGCAAAGCCGTTCGGCTTCCTCCATGAAGTGCGTGGTAAGCAGGATCGTCTTGCCGCGCGCGAGCAACGAGCGTAGCCGCTCCCAGATCAGATGCCGCGCTTGCGGATCGAGCCCGGTGGTCGGTTCGTCCATGATCAGCACGTCGGGATCGTTCACGAGTGCGCGCGCGAGCGTCAGCCGCCGTTTCATCCCGCCGGATAACTCGCCGACCCGCGCATTCGCCTTGCTTTCCAGCCGCGCGAATTCCAGCAGCGACGGCACCACGGCTTCTATCTCGCTGCCGCTCATGCCGAAATAACGGCCGAACACGAGCAGGTTTTCGCGCACGGTGAAGTCGGGATCGAGGTTGTCGAACTGCGGCACGACACCCACGCGGCGCCGGGCATAACGGGCGCGAGAAGGAATCGGTTCATCGACCAGACGGATCGTGCCCGCATCCGGCGCGGTGAGGCCGAGCAGCATCTTGAGCGTGGTCGTCTTGCCCGCGCCATTGGGGCCAAGCAGGCCGAAACACTCGCCGGGCTGGACGTGGAACGACAGGCCGTTGACGACCGTCTTGCCACCGTAATGTTTTTCGACGTCGATAAATTCGATCGCCGGGTTTGCCGGCGCGCCTGTCATGCGGGTCGCGTGGCTGAGTAACACTGCTGCATCTGACATGCGCAAACACTCGGGCGTTGGGTCGGAAGTTGGGTCTGAAAACAAGCTAACTAGTTTAATCGATTGCACCAACGAGGCGCGTCCCGTCGCGCGACCTGCACTGCGGGTGCGCATGCCGGTGATTTTGTGGTCTCACGGCGCGTTAGTTGTGCCGGGTCTGGTGGCTGGAAAGCCCGTCCATCAAGGGATTCACGCTCCTGGCACGGTGTCCGCTTGGCGTTTCGCCAACGTTGGGTCCGCATTAGCGTTTTCCATCGTTGTCACCGTTTCAGCGACGCACCATGATGAAGGCAACGCGGCCCGGGTTTTGTCGCCCGCCCGGCCCACGGGGCAGAATCTGCAAGACTTTGACGACCGTTTTTTCGATGCCCTTTGCTGCCCTTGTGCAGCGCGGAGAACCACCATGGCGAGCTACCGAAAAATCCTGTTGTGTTACGACGGTTCCCGTGAAGGGCGCAAGGCGTTGCGCGACGGCGCGAATCTGGCGCTCGACCTGAAAGCCGAAACGCACGTGCTGGCTGTTGTCGATATGCGCTCCAGCATTGCCCAAAGCGCAGGCCTTCTCACCGATATGGCATGTGGCCGTTTCGAGGACGCCGCCCGGGACATTCTGCGTGAAGGCGTGGAATGGCTGACCGAGCGGGGCGTAAAGGCGGAGGGTCACTTTGCGTTCGGCCATCCTATCGATGAAATTGCCGGGCTCGCCCAGAGCTTGCAGGTCGATCTGGTAGTGGTGGGGCATCGGTGCCGCACGGGTCTCGCACGCTGGTGGATGGGCGCGGGTAACACGCCGCTGATGGATCGCGTGTCATGCAGCATTTTGGTAGCGGTGTCGCCGACGGGCACATCGGCCGAGCAGGAAGATGCAGCGCACGCGGCGATGCCCGCGAAAGCCGAGGCGAATGTCTGATGCGTCCGGGCGCGGCGCGTTGCTTAGCCGGATTCGCCAATGGATTGCAACGGGGTGGATAGTCCTGTTGCCGCGAGCCCAAGTTGATTACTCGCTCAGCCGTTCAACTCCACCGCGACGAGCTTCCACGAGAACAGCCCGTAGCGCCGGAGAATCGCTGAATAGCGGGCGTCGCCGGCGCCATGCTGGTAGTTCACCGCGAAAGTATCGAAACTCCGATACCCCGCCGTGGTTTGCGGCGGGGGCTTCGGTGCGGATGGTGCAGCAGCAGGCGCGGGTTGCGTCGCTGGCGCAGCTTCCGGAGCCCCGCCAGCAGCGCTGTTCGCCTTGGACGGAACCGGCGGTTTCTCGCCCGGATCGCCTCGCGGCGGTATGCCGTTGAGGAGCGCCGCCACGCCGTCGGGCGTCGCGTACGAATCCACGAGCGGGCCGATCAACGCCGCACCAATCATGGCGCCGATCATCGCGAGCGGATTGCCGCTCTTCTGTATATCGATTTTCCGCGTGAGCAACTGCCCAACCTGGTCTTTCAGACTTTCACGCAGCGACGGAAAGTCGACGTACTGATTCACGGTTTGCGCGTCACGGGCGTCGGCGGCGCGCTTCAACCGGTCGAGCGCGATATACGGCGACGCATAGATCAAACCGAGTGCCGCTACGACAACCACGATGATCAGCGTGAATACAACGGACTTGCTGGTGCGGGACATACGCTAGGGCGCCTCGTGGCTGATGAGATGGATGCGGCTCGAATGCGAGAGTAGAGACAGCTCAACTCTCCAGATGGACCGCAATGGCGCCGAAATTATCCCTGCAAAACAAAACTCATCGATACTGAAAATCAGGCGAGTAGCCCGTCTTCAACGCCCGCATGTTCTTCGTCGATACACCGGTCGATCATGCGCGATACGGCGTTGATATTGCCGACCATGATGACCCGCGACTCCCCGCGATAAACCCGCACCGGCGCACGTTGCTCGGCCTGCGTATGCACCGACGCGCTCAGCGATACCCGGGCGAACGCCGGCTGCCGAGAGGGCAGGACCGGAACTTCGTCGAAGAGATCGCGGGTATCGGCCGGCTTTTGCGTCTTGCAAGAGATCAGCGCACGCAGATGCCGCAACCGGCCGAATTCACGAAATTGCCGAAACGACAGGGGCGAGCGTGCAGCCGGTGCGAAAGATGCCGTTAAAAACGAGGCAGAAAACAGGCGGGCGAATCGTTCCATGATGTTTCTCCGTTGACAATAGGACGCGCGCCAGTTCATCGCGGCTGCGATGTCCGTCACGCTTTATAAGACCGGAATTCAACTGCAGCGCGGCTGGAAGCGGGAACGCCCGCCACCGCACTGCATATCGGAAGAATCAAAAAACAGAAATCAAAACAGAATCAGCAACCGAAAACCTTGCGGAAATCAAAGCTCGCCGGAACGAATCAACCCAACTGCGATGCCTTCCAGCGCAAAGTCGTCGCTGCCTGATGCGACGAAAATATTCTCGTAGTCAGGATTCTCAGCGATCAGTTCAACGCCATCCGGACGACGTTTCCAGCGTTTCACCGTGACGTCGTCGCCCAGCCGCGCCACGACGATCTGCCCGTCCTTCGCCTCGTTTTTCTTCTGCACGGCGAGCAAATCGCCGTCGAGGATGCCCGCGTCGCGCATGGAAAGACCACGCACCTTCAATAGATAGTCTGGTTTGCTGGAGAACAGTGCCGGATCGCAGGTGTAATGCTGCGAGATATGTTCCTGCGCGAGGATCGGGCTGCCAGCTGCCACGCGCCCGACCAGCGGCAAGGACAATTGCATGATGCTCGCATGCGGCAAAGTGAACTGATGGGGTCCATCATCAGGGCCGCCCTGGCTCAACAAGCGAATGCCACGCGATGAACCCGCGGCCAGTTCGATCACCCCTTTACGCGCCAGCGCCCGAAGATGCTCTTCGGCCGAATTGGCGGAGCTGAAACCGAGTTCCGCCGCGATCTCGGCGCGCGTGGGCGGAAACCCCGTGCGTTCGATAGCGCGCTGGATCAGTTCGAAAACCTCTTGCTGCCGCGCAGTCAGTTTGCTCATTTTGGTCACGTGCTTTTGCCCCTTATATGGCAGGTCGTCCACTGTATGGATGAACAGATGCCTGTAGTTTTATACAGTATTCGGCGCTTTTCAAGCTTTACTTTAAGTTCGACGTCGTCGGAACCACACAGAAGGGGAAAACATGGTGCTCCAACGCCTGTTTGATGGCCGCAACGCCGCTTCCAGCGGTCATTAGCACTTTTTCATCTAAAAGAATGAATAACAATTATTTTTAATAATGAAAGCCCGTCGATAGACTCGGTTCCTCAAACACATAAGACGGAGAACGGGGAATGCGGAGTCGGAATTCGGGGTGGGGCGCACGCGCAAGAAAGCTATTCGCGATGGCCGTGATCGGGGCGGCATCGGGCGTGGGTTTAATCACGCAGGCACACGCCGACACAGCGTTCCTCAACGTGTCATACGACCCGACGCGCGAGTTGTATCAAGAATTCAATCAGGCGTTCGGCAAGAAATGGAAGGCTGAAACTGGCGAAACCGTCACGTTCAAACAGTCGCACGGCGGCTCGGGCGGTCAGGCACGCTCGGTCCTGGATGGTTTGCAGGCCGATGTGGTGACCTTGGCGCTGGCCTACGACATCGATGCGCTGGCAGCCAAGGGGCTGGTAGCCCAGGACTGGCAGAAGCGCTTGTCGGACAACGCGTCGCCGTACACATCGACGATCGTGTTCTTGGTGCGAAAAGGTAACCCGAAGCAGATCAAGGACTGGCCGGACCTGCTCAAGCCGGGCGTGTCCATCGTGACGCCGAATCCGAAGACATCGGGCGGGGCGCGCTGGAATTACCTCGCAGCATGGGCGTATGCGGAACATCTGCCCGGCGGCAATGCGACGACCGCCAAGGATTTCGTGACCAGGCTCTATAAGAATGCCGGCGTGCTGGATTCCGGCGCGCGGGGCGCTACGACGAGTTTCGTGCAGCGTGGTCAGGGCGACGTGCTGATCGCTTGGGAAAACGAGGCGTTTTTGTCGCTGAAGGAATTCGGATCGGACAAATTCGAGATCGTGGTGCCGTCGGTGAGCATCCTGGCTGAGCCGCCGGTTGCAGTCGTCGACAGGGTGGTCGATCGCCATGGCACCCGCAAGCTGGCCGAGGCGTATCTCAAGTATTTGTACAGCGAGGAAGGTCAGGAAATCGCGGCGCGCAACTTCTATCGGCCGCGTTCGACGGCAGTGCCCGCCGCGCTGACGAAGCAGTTCCCGAAGATCAAGCTCTACACCATCGACGATTCATTCGGTGGCTGGACCAAGGCGCAAAAGACGCATTTCGCCGATGGCGGTGTGTTCGATTCGATCTATCAGCCGCAGTAAGCACGGTGGCATGAAAGACAGCATCGCCGGCGCCGAAGCGCTCGCGGTGCTGTAGTCGTAAAGAAGCTTGAAATTACACTACGGCCGCGTCAGACGGCCAGAAACCAACCCGAAGTTTGACCCCGAAGCGCCGTCCCCGCGGCGCCACGGAACTGGATGATTCACGCATGACGACTTTCACTTTCCGCAAGCCCAGCGCACTGCCGGGCTTCGGCCTGACGCTCGGCATCACGGTGGCGTATTTGAGCCTCGTGGTGCTGATCCCGCTCGCCGCGACGTTCGCCAAGACAGCCACGCTCGACTGGGCGACGTTCGTGCGCGCGGTCACGGCGCCGCGCGTGCTGGCGTCGTATCGGCTGACGTTTACTGCTGCGCTCGGCGGCGCGCTGATCAATGCGGTGTTCGGCTTCCTGGTGGCGTGGGTGCTGGTGCGCTACACGTTCCCGTTCAAGCGCGTGGTGGATGCGGTCGTCGATCTGCCATTTGCTTTACCGACTTCCGTTGCCGGCATCGCGCTCGCGGCGGTGTATGCGCCGAACGGCTGGATCGGCCAGTTTCTCGCACCGCTCGGGCTCAAGGTGGCGTTCACTCCGTTGGGCGTGCTCGTGGCGCTGACGTTCATCGGCTTGCCGTTTGTCGTGCGCACCGTGCAGCCCGTGCTGGAAGATTTCGAGCGCGAGCAGGAAGAAGCGGCCGCGTGCCTTGGCGCCACGCGCTGGCTGACGTTTCGCCGCGTCGTGTTGCCGTCGTTGTTTCCCGCGCTTTTGACGGGTTTTGCGCTCGCGTTCGCGCGTGCGCTGGGCGAATACGGGTCGGTGATTTTCATCGCGGGCAATGTGCCGATGAAGTCGGAAATCACCTCGCTGCTGATCATCACGAAGCTTGAGCAATATGACTACGCCGGGGCGACCGCAATCGCCGTGGTGATGCTGTGCGTGTCGTTCCTGATGCTGCTGCTGATCAATACGCTGCAATGGTTCCTGCAGCGGCGCACCAGCCGCAGCGGGGCAGGGCCCGCGCCCGCTTCGGCCGGTGCGCTGCATATCGATGGGGCGAAAGCATGAGCACGGTTAACCCTAAAGCAGTGGGTGTCGCGGCTTCGCGCCCGATCGAACATAAGCTCGATCCGGTCACCGAGTCGCGCGCCGTGCGCTGGATTCTGACCGCCATCGCACTGATTTTTCTCGCGCTATTTCTCGTGGTGCCGCTGGCTGCCGTGTTTGCACAGGCTTTCGCGAAGGGCGTGGCGTATTACTTCGATTCGCTCAAGGATCCCGACGCGTGGTCCGCCATCAAGCTCACGCTGATCACCGCAGCCATCGCGGTGCCGCTGAACGTGGTGTTCGGGCTGACGGCGTCGTGGTGTATCGCCAAGTTTGAATTTCGCGGCAAGGCCTTTCTGACCACACTGATCGACTTGCCGTTCTCGGTCTCGCCGGTCGTCTCGGGCCTGATCTACGTGCTGATGTTTGGCGCCCAAGGCTGGTTCGGACCGTGGCTCATCGACCACGACGTACAGATCATCTTCGCCGTGCCCGGCATCGTGCTCGCGACGATCTTCGTCACGTTCCCGTTCGTTGCCCGCGAATTGATTCCGCTGATGCAGGCGCAAGGCAACGACGAGGAAGAAGCGGCGCACGTGCTCGGCGCGTCCGGCTGGCAGATCTTTCGCCGCGTGACGCTGCCGAACGTGAAGTGGGGTTTGCTTTACGGCGTGATTCTCTGCAACGCGCGCGCTATGGGCGAGTTTGGCGCGGTATCGGTGGTATCGGGCCATATTCGCGGACAGACCGACACCATGCCGCTGCACGTCGAAATTCTCTACAACGAATACAACTTCTCGGCCGCGTTCGCCGTGGCCTCACTGCTGGCGCTGCTCGCGCTCGTCACGCTGGGCCTCAAGCTGCTCGCCGAAAACCGCATGGCGCAATCGATAGAAGCCGCGCAAGCCCGGCCCGCCGATGTGCCCGCTGCGTCAGTGTCAATCCAGAACTAGAAGGCGAAGATCACCATGAGCATCATCGTTCGCAATTTGCAGAAGCGTTTTGGCGATTTCGTCGCGCTGGACAACGTCTCGCTCGATTTTCCGGCGGGTGAACTCGTCGCGTTGCTCGGACCGTCGGGCTGTGGCAAGACCACGCTGCTGCGCGTGATCGCGGGGCTGGAATACGCGGACGCCGGTTCGGTCGTGCTGAACGGCGAGGACGTGGCGGCCGTGGGCGCTCGCGAAAGGCAGGTCGGTTTCGTGTTCCAGCACTACGCGCTGTTCCGTCACATGACGGTGTTCGAGAACGTGGCGTTCGGCTTGCGCGTGAAACCGCGCAAGGAGCGGCCGTCTGAAGCGGTGATCCGCGAAAAAGTGCATGAATTGCTGAAGCTGGTGCAGCTCGACTGGCTGGCGCAACGGTTTCCGTCGGAACTCTCGGGTGGACAGCGGCAGCGGATCGCATTGGCCCGGGCGCTCGCCGTCGAACCGAAAGTGCTGCTGCTCGACGAACCGTTCGGTGCACTCGATGCCAAGGTCCGCAAGGAACTGCGTAGCTGGTTGCGTCGCCTGCACGACGATTTGCATATCTCCACTATTTTCGTGACCCATGATCAGGAAGAAGCGCTTGAAGTCGCGGACCGGATCGTGGTGCTCAATCGTGGACATGTGGAGCAGGTCGGCAGCCCGCAAGATGTCTACGATCATCCGCAGACGTCGTTTGTGTACGAGTTCCTGGGCGCGGCAAACCGGCTCAAAGGCAGCGTGGATGCAAACGGTTTTGTGGCGCAAGGCGCAGCACAACCGATCGCCACTGAAGCGAATTTCGCGGGCCCGGCCGTGGCCTACGTCCGGCCGCACGACCTCACGCTGTTCCCGACGGCTAGCGGTCATCGCGATGGCATCGTGGTCGATGTCCGGCGCGTCGTGACGCTGGGCGGTTCGGTGCGCGTGGATCTGGAGGGCGCTGAAGGTAATGTGCTCGAAGCAGAACTGGATCGCGAAACCTGGCGTGGATTGAACCTGAATATCGGCGATGGCGTGACTGCCGTACCGCGCGTCCTGCGCGTGTTTCCGGCGCATTAAGAATACTCAAGAAGAGAGGCTGACATGAACTTCCAGCAATTGCGTTTCGTGCGTGAAGCCGTCCGGCAGAACATGAATCTGACCGAGGTCGCGAACGTGCTTTATACGTCGCAGTCGGGTGTATCGAAGCAGATCAAGGATCTCGAGGACGAACTCGGCGTCGACATTTTCATTCGACGCGGCAAGCGCCTGACAGGCCTGACCGAGCCGGGCAAGGAAGTGCATCAGGTGATCGAGCGCATGCTGCTCGACGCCGAGAATCTGCGTCGCGTTGCCCGCCAGTTCGCCGATCAGGACAACGGCCATCTGGTCGTGGCGACGACTCACACGCAGGCGCGTTATGCGTTGCCCAAAGTGATTCGCCAATTCACCGAGGTGTTCCCGAAAGTCCATCTCGCACTGCGCCAGGGCAGTCCGCAACAGATCGCGCAGATGATCATCAATGGCGAGGCGGATATCGGCATCTCGACGGAAGCGCTCGACCGTTATCCGGATATCGTCACGTTCCCTTGCTATTCGTGGCATCACACGGTGGTTGTGCCGAAGGGGCATCCGCTCGTTGGCCGTGAAAACCTCACGCTCGATGAAATCGCCGAATATCCGATCGTCACCTACGATCACGATTTCACCGGCCGTTCGCACGTCGACCAGGCGTTCGCGAAAGTGGGCGCGCTGCCGGACGTGGTGCTGACCGCTATCGACGCCGACGTGATCAAGACGTACGTTGAGCTGGGCATGGGTATCGGCATCGTGGCGGCGATGGCCTTCGACGAGAAGCGCGATACCGAACTCGTCGCGCTCGATACGCAGCATCTGTTCGAAGCCAGCACCACGCGCGTGGGCTTGCGCAAGGGCGCTTTCCTCAGGGCGTACGCGTACCGGTTGATCGAGATGTTCGCACCGCAACTCGACGAAGCGCAGATCGCGGCGCAATTGCGGGAAGCCGCTTAGAGACCGGCCAGCCGCCGCTCCGCTACAATTGCGGCCATGAACTCTTCACACACTTCATTGCCGCGGATCGCCGTGCTGGCCACCGGCGGAACCATCGCGGGCGAGGCCGGCGATGCCGCGAAAACCTCGGGCTACAAAGCGGGCGTAGTCGGCGTCGATAAATTGCTCGGCGCCGTGCCGTTGCTGTCGCAAGTCGCGCGGATTCAGTCGGAGCAGGTCGCGAGCATCGACAGCAAGGACATGACGCCGGCGCTGTGGGCCACGTTGTGCGCGCGCGTGAACGCGCTGCTGGCGCAGGACGATATCGATGGAATCGTCATCACGCACGGCACGGATACGCTCGAGGAAACGGCGTACCTGCTGCATCTGACCGTTAAAAGCGAGAAGCCGGTCGTACTGACGGCCGCCATGCGCCCGGCAACGGCTTTATCCGCCGACGGCCCGCTGAATCTTTTAAATGCGGCGACGGTCGCGGCGAGCCGGGCATCGTGGAAGCAGGGCGTGCTGGTCGCGTTCAACAACCAGATCCATTGCGCTCGCGACGTAACCAAGACGAGCACCTATGCCGTCGATGCCTTCAGGTCACCCGAAGGCGGTGCGCTCGGCTGGGTGCAGGACGGACAGGTGGAATTCCAGCGCTCGGTGGTGAGGCCGCATACGTTGCGGAGCCCGTTCCAGATAAGCGCCGAGCCGCCGGCGGTCGAGATCGTGACGAGTTACGCGGGGGCGTCGCGAGCGGCTATCGATGCGTTCGTGGCTGCCGGTGTCAAAGGCCTGGTGATCGCAGGGACGGGCAACGGCTCGATTTATTCGGCGCTGCAGCAAGCCCTCGCCGATGCCGTCAAGCAAGGCGTGGCGGTCGTGCGGTCGTCACGGGTGGGCGCCGGGCACGTGATGCGCAACGGCGCCGCGCCGGACGATGCACTTGGCTCGATTACGGCGGGCGCTTTGAATCCGTACAAGGCGCGCGTGCTGCTGATGCTGGCGCTGGCGGCGGGCACCACACCGGCGGACCTGCAACACGTGTTCGATACGTACTGACGGAAGAGAAACGCTGGGCCTTGGCTACCGCTCACCCCAGCATCTTCCGATACTGCACGAACCCCGACCGGTCCGCGATGCGGTCATACAATTGCATCGCATCGGTATTGGTCTCGTGGGTCAGCCACCAGACCCGCGAGCATTGCGCTTCTTCGGCCTTGGCATAGACGTGCTCGATGAGCTTGCGTCCGATTCCCGCGCCGCGAGTATCGCTCTCCACGAACAGATCCTGCAGATAACAATAGTCGCCGGTGGTCCAGCACGACCGATGCATGATCCAGTGCACCATTCCGACTACACGCCCGTCCATGACCGCTACCGCGCCGAACACCGGTTCTGCCGGATCGAGCATTCGCCCCCACGTGCGCCGCGTGGTATCCATGGGGATGTCGGTCTTGTAGAAGGCCTGATAGCCGCGCCATAGCGTCAACCACGCATCAAAATCAGCAACGGCCACCGATCTGATCTGAAGAGAGGTTGTTGATGTCATGGTCGTCCTTGTATTGGCGTGTGTTGGGATGGTGCGAAATGGTGAAGGAGATCATAGAGTGCCTTCGCCAAGCCCAAAAGAGCCAGCCTGGATCATTTGCAAGGAGCCACGCGAGGGTTGTCGTTCGACCAGGGCATATCAAACCCTTCGAAATCCCACGCAACAAAAACGCGACCCTCGAGTCGCGTTTTTATTCAACAGTTCAACCATTCAACCGGTCTTCAAGCCACGGCGGGAATCCGCAGGACCTGTCCCGGATAAATCTTGTCCGGGCTCTTGAGCATCGGCTTGTTGGCCTCGAAGATCATGTCGTTCTTCGCACCGTTGCCGTAGTACTTGTCGGCGATCTTCCAGAGGTTGTCGCCGGAAACCATGGTATGGAATTGCGAAACGGGCGTGGGGTTCAGCACGGTTAGTCGATCGTCGACCTTGTCCACGTGTTGCACATTACCTGCTGCCACGAGGATCTTTTCCTTGGTCGCCTGATCGGCTGCCTGGCCGCTGACCGTGACCGTGTGCGACGCACCGTCGAAGCTGATTTGGAGGTTGTCGGCGTTCAAGCCTTGCGAACGAACGTAGGTAGCGATGGCGTCGCCGGCTGTTTTGTTCAACGCTGCGATATTGGGCGGCGGTGTAGTGCCAGCGGGCGCTGCCTTTGCTGTCGTCGATACGGCGCCAAACAATTTCTCGCCTGCTTCCCTGATGAAACTGAACATGCCCATGCTGCAACTCCTGTAATAACCGGGTGAATCGGCTCGATAGAGCCGAGCCGGTTAGTCGCGAGAACTAACCGATAGCTCTCGGATTTCGCCGATGGAGTTGTAATACTGTGTGGATGGAACTTGGGTCGGGCTCGCAGTCAGGCCCACAGTCAGGCGGTAAAACAAAAAAAGATCCGGCAGGCGGACACCCGGCAATGACGTCTGACCGACCAAGGCTTCCACGTCATCACCGGGCGCCGCTCGACGGACCCAGCTTTTATTGCACTTTATGCAACCGGCTATGCGTATGCATCAACCGGTTTTCAGGCAGTTCATTCGGTAACCTGATGATTCGACATCAGTTCCAGCGCTTTCACCATTCCCGAGTGATCCCATTCGCGCCCACCGTTCGCCACACACACGCTGAACAATTGCTGCGCGCTCGCCGTATGCGGCAACGCCAGACCCAGCTTCTTCGCACTCTCCAGCGCGAGGTTCAGATCTTTCTGATGCAATTCGATCCTGAAGCCCGGATTGAACGTGCGCTTCGTCATGCGCTCGCCATGAACTTCCAGAATCCGCGATGCGGCGAACCCACCCATCAACGCACGCCGCACGCGCTCGGGATCCGCGCCGGATTTCGAAGCGAACAGCAGCGCCTCGGCCACCGCTTCAATGTTCAATGCTACGATGATCTGGTTCGCGACCTTGCACGTCTGTCCCGCGCCGTTATCGCCGATGAGCGTCACGTTCTTGCCCATCACTTCGAAGAGCGGTTTTGCGCGTTCGAACGCTGCTTCGGGGCCGCCGACCATGATCGTCAGCGTCGCTTCGCGGGCACCCACTTCGCCACCTGACACAGGCGCATCGAGGTAATCGCAGCCGAGCGCGTTGATTTTCTTCGCGAACGCTTGCGTTTCGAGCGGCGAGATGGAGCTCATGTCGATGACAAGCTGGCCTTTCTCGAGTCCCTTCGCCACGCCGTCTTCAGCGAAGAGGACGTTCGCGACATCGGGCGTGTCCGGCACCATCAAGACGATGATTTCGCTTGCCCGAGCGACTTCGGTCGAGCTGGCAACCAGTTTGCCCAGCGAGCGCAGGTCGTCAGGCACGGGATACGCCCCGTTCAGCACCAGCGCGTGGCCAGCTTTCTTCAGATTGCGCGCCATGTGCGCGCCCATGATTCCAAGGCCGATAAAACCAATTGTTGCCATTACGTTCGTCTCCTCCAGTTATGCCACTGCTCGCGCAGTCTTCCAGCCAGCGGTTTCCTGCAGCCAGCCAAGGCCGGCTTCAGTCGTGCCGTGCGGTTTGTACTCGCAACCGATCCAGCCGTCGTAGCCGAGTGAGTCCAGCAGCGAGAACAGGAACGGATAGTTGATCTCGCCCGTGCCCGGTTCGTTGCGGCCGGGGTTATCGGCCAGTTGAATATGCGCGATCGACGGCAGGTTGCGCTTGATCGTGGCAGCCAGTTCGCCTTCCATGCGCTGCATGTGATAAATGTCGTATTGCAGGAACAGATTGTCCGAGCCGACGTCGCGAATTACATCCAGTCCTTCCTGCGACCGGTTCAGCGCGAAGCCGGGGATATCGAAGTAATTGCACGGTTCAACCAGCAAACGGATGCCTTCTTTCTTCAACGCATCGGCCGCAAATTTCAGGTTTTCTACAATAGTCGCCCGTGCTTCCGCGAGGCTCACCGAAGCAGGCGGAATGCCGACGAGACAATTCAACTGCGGCACGTTCAGCGCTTTCGCGTATTCGATAGCCCGCGTCACGCCCTCACGAAATTCCTCTTTCCGATCGGGCAGGCACGCGATGCCGCGCTCGCCGCCCTCCCAATTTCCTGCCGGCAGGTTATGCAGCACAAGCTGGAGATTGTTGGCGTCAAGACGCTGACGAAGGTCCGTTGCCGGGTACGGATACGGGAACAGGAACTCCACCGCTTCGAAGCCCGCATCGGACGCCGCCGCAAAGCGGTCGAGGAACGGCACTTCGTTGAACAGCATCGTCAGGTTTGCTGCGAATTTCGGCATGGTTCAGTTCTCTCTCAGGCGTGGTGCGCGATGGCCGTCGGCGCGTCTTGCTCGGTTTCGGCGAGCGGCTCGAATTCATTGACTGCATCGATCTCCGCGCCCATCGCGATATTGGTCACACGCTCGAGGATCACTTCGACGATGATCGGCACGCCGAATTCCGCGAGCATTCCCTGCGCCTTGCGAAGGGCGGGGGCGAGGTCTTCCGGATTGAAGACGCGCACTGCCTTGCAGCCGAGTCCTTCGGCCACCGCGACGTGATCGACGCCATAACCGTTCAGATCGGGTGCGTTGATGTTCTCGAAGGCGAGCTGGACGCAATAATCCATGTCGAAGCCGCGTTGTGCCTGACGGATCAGGCCGAGGTACGAGTTGTTCACCACCACATGGATGTACGGCAACTGGAATTGCGCGCCGACAGCAAGCTCTTCGATCATGAACTGGAAGTCGTAGTCGCCGGACAGCGCCACGATTGGCCGTTGCGGGTCCGCAGCGCGCACGCCGAGCGCAGCCGGAATGGTCCAGCCGAGCGGGCCGGCCTGACCGCAATTGATCCAGTTGCGCGCCTTGTACACATGCAGGAACTGCGCGCCGGCGATCTGTGAAAGACCGATGGTCGAGACGTAGCAGGTATCGCGGCCGAAGACCTTGTTCATCTCTTCGTAGACGCGTTGCGGTTTCATCGGCACGTTGTCGAAGTGCGTCTTGCGATGCATCGTGCGCTTGCGTTCCTGGCACTCGCCAACCCACGTGCCGCGATCCTTCAGCTTGCCTGCGGCCTTCCACTCGCGCGCTACCTCGACGAACAATTCGAGCGCGAACTTTGCATCCGAGACAATGCCGAGGTCCGGTCCAAACACGCGGCCGATTTGCGTCGGTTCAATATCCACGTGCACAAACGTACGGCCCTTCGTATAAACCTCGACGCTGCCCGTATGCCGATTAGCCCAGCGATTGCCGATACCCAGCACGAAGTCGGACGCGAGCATGGTGGCATTGCCGTATCGATGCGCGGTTTGCAGACCGCACATGCCGGCCATCAGCGGATGGTCATCGGGAATGGCGCCCCAGCTCATCAGCGTGGGGATAACCGGTACGTTCATGAGTTCGGCGAATTCGACGAGGAGATCCTCGGCCGCTGCGTTCAGCACGCCCCCGCCGGACACGATCAATGGCCGGTCGGACGCCGTCAGCATCGTCAACGCCTTTTCGATCTGACCGCGCGTCGCTTTGGGCTTATAGACGGGCAGGGGTTCGTACGTATCGATATCGAATTCGATTTCCGCGAGCTGCACGTCGATCGGCAGATCGACCAGCACCGGACCCGGACGGCCCGAGCGCATCAGGTGGAATGCCTGCTGGAACACGCGCGGTACGAGCGCCGGTTCACGCACGGTCACTGCCCACTTGGTCACCGGCTTCGCGATCGATTCGATATCGACGGCCTGGAAGTCTTCTTTATAGAGACGCGCACGCGGCGCCTGACCCGTGATCGCGAGAATCGGGATGGAGTCGGCCTGGGCGGAATACAACCCGGTGATCATGTCCGTTCCCGCCGGTCCCGATGTACCGATGCACACGCCGATATTGCCCGGCGCTGCCCGCGTATATCCTTCGGCCATGTGCGACGCGCCTTCCACATGGCGCGCCAGCACGTGGCCGATGCTGCCGGCGCGTTGCAGGGCGGAGTAGAACGGGTTGATTGCCGCGCCCGGAACGCCGAACGCCATTTCGATCCCTTCTTTTTCCAGCACGAGAACGGCTGCGTCGACTGCTCGCATTTTTGTCATCTCTGTCTCCTTCCATTGTGTTCTGCTGCGTTCCGCCACTGCGGGACGTCGTTTAGTGGACTTTATGCGTATGCCGGAGTGTTGATAAGATCAGCCATGGTCGTTTTATCCAATACAAAAAGTATGGAATGGAGACACTCAAATGGACCGCTTCAGGCAGATTGAGACATTCGTGAAGGTCGCCGAGGCCGGCAGTCTTGCCGCGGCGGCGCTGGAGGAGGGCGTGTCGCCAGTGATTCTGGGGCGGCGTATCGATGCGCTCGAGAAGCGTCTGGGCGTGAAATTGATGTACCGTTCGACCCGCCGGCTGGTGGTAAGCGAAGAGGGCGCGGCGTTTCTGGAGCGCTGCCGTGGACTGCTGGCCGACTGGAACCAGGCTGAAGACGAACTCGCCGATGGCCAGCGCACCGTCGATGGCCATCTGATCGTGTCCGCGCCCGCAGCGTTCGGACGGATGCACGTGGCGCCCCACGCCCCCGGTTTTCTCGCCGATAAACCCGCGCTGCAGATGTCGTTCAACCTGAACGACCGCGTAGCCGATTTGATCCGCGAAGGTTACGACCTGTCGATCCGGATCGGCGGCGCGGTCGACCAGAACTTCGTGGCGGTGAAACTAGCGGAGAACCGCCGCGTGGTCTGCGGCACGCCGGCGTATTTCAAAAAGTACGGCAAGCCGAAATCCCTCGATGACCTGCCGCGCCACAACTGCCTCGCGTTCAACTTGCAGGGCGGCCAGAACCGCGGCTGGTATTTCCGTCGCAACGGCAAACTCGTGACGGTGCGTGTCTCCGGCAACCTGGATTGCAACGACGGCGAATTGCTGCACCGGTGGGTGTCGGAAGGGCACGGGCTCGGCTGGCGCTCCACGTGGGAGATCCAGCGGCAACTGGCGGCCGGCGAGCTGGAAACCGTCCTGGACGAGTTCGCGCTGCCCGACTACGACATCCTCGCGGTCTATCCGCAGCAGCGCTACGTGCCCGCAAAAGTGCGCTACTTCATTGATTATTTGAAGAAAATCTATGCGCAGCCGGATTACTGGAGCCGCGAACGGTGACGCTCCGGGGGAACGCAGCTTCACACGGCTAAGCCCTTGAAAACACAGCGGAAGTAAACCGCGAAATGCGTAAATCAGTTGTGCGGCCGACCTGATCTCGCTATAATCGCTGGCTTCTCTCTTGCCGCACCGGTCCGACGCCCGGGTGGCTTTATATCCTCAAGGAGTAACAATGCGTCATTACGAAATCGTATTTATCGTGCATCCGGATCAAAGCGAGCAAGTGCCCGCCATGATCGAACGGTACAAAACCACGATCACGACTCACGGTGGTTCGATCCATCGCATCGAAGACTGGGGCCGCCGTCAGCTGGCTTACATGATCGAGAAACTCGCGAAGGCTCACTACGTGTGCATGAACATCGAATGCAGCCAGGAAACGCTCGAAGAACTGGAACACGCGTTCAAGTTCAACGACGCTGTGCTGCGTCACCTCATTGTCAAGATGAAGAAGGCCGAAACCGGTCCGTCGCCGATGATGAAGGAAGTGCATCGCGAAGAAGCCAAGAAGGCGGCCAGCCAGCCGTCGACTGAAGCGCAGGCTTAATAGACAGCCCTTACAGGCGTCAAGCCACCAGGATTTAAGTGAACCGGCTGCAACTGACAGCAAGCGTCGTGGAACGCGAACCGGTGCGGTACACCCCCGCCGGCGTCCCGATCGCAAGTTGCACGTTGCATCACCGTACGGAAGTCGTCGAAGCGGGCATTGCCCGGCAAATCGAACTGACTCTCCCGGCGGTAGCGGCCGGAGCTGCGAGCGGCAAGCTGGAAGGCATCGCGATGGGCGTTGAAACGCTCTTCACGGGCTTCATGGCCAAGAAAAGCCGCAACGCGCGAACCCTGGTGTTTCACATCACAGAATTGCAGGATATTGGAAAGGACTGAACATGCCCCGCCCGACTGGTAAGAAATTCGACAAACGTCGTCAGCAACAAAACCCGCTCTTCAAGCGCAAGAAGTTCTGCCGTTTCACCGCGGCCAATGTCGAGTACATCGACTACAAGGACACGGAAACGCTGAAGGACTTCGTTGGTGAGAACGGCAAGATCACGCCGGCTCGTCTGACAGGAACGAAGGCTCACTACCAACGTCAGCTCGATACGGCTATCAAGCGCGCTCGTTTTCTCGCGCTGCTGCCGTACACCGACCTGCACAAGGCCTAATCAGACGACGCAATAAGGAAAAAGCCAAATGCAAATCATTCTTTTGGAAAAAGTCGTCAACCTGGGCAACCTCGGCGACATCGTGAAGGTCAAGGACGGTTACGCACGTAACTTCCTGATCCCGGGCAAGAAGGCTCGCCGTGCAACGAAAGACGCAATCGCGGAATTCGAAGTGCGCCGTGCCGATCTGGAAAAGGTTGCGGCTGAAAAGCTGGCAGTCGCTACGGCCCTGGGCGAAAAGCTGAGCGGTGCTACCGTTCAGATCTCGCAAAAGGCTGGCGTCGACGGTCGTTTGTTCGGTTCGGTGACGAACGCGGACATCGCTGACGCGTTGAAGAAGCAAGGTCTGGCCGAAGTCGAAAAGTCGCAAGTGCGTCTGGCCGACGGCCCGCTCAAGCTGGTTGGCGATCACGCCGTCCAGATCGCACTGCACACCGACGTGGTTGTTGACGTCACGGTGTCGGTGCTGGGCGAACACGCTTAAGTATCTAGCCGGCCGGGCTGAGTCCTGCCGCTGATGCAAAAGTAGTGCCGCAGTAAAAGAAAGGCGGGAACCGCGAGCGGTTCCCGCCTTTTTGTTTTTCCGGTCTCGCCGCCGCCCGTCATTTCGCCGATAATTCCTCCCCATGAACGCACCGTCGAAAGATCCCCAACTGGATGCGCTGAAAGTTCCGCCGCACTCCATCGAAGCCGAGCAGTCCGTCATTGGCGGCCTGCTGCTGGATAACGCCGCATGGGACCGTATTGCGGACGTGATGTCGCACAGCGATTTCTATCGCTACGACCATCGGATCATTTATGAGGCGATCGGCAAGCTGATCGCGACCACACGTCCAGCCGACGTGATCACCGTCTACGAGGCGCTGACGAACACCGGCAAGGCCGAGGAAGTCGGTGGGCTGGCCTATCTGAACGCGCTGGCGCAGAACACGCCGAGTGCGGCGAACATTCGTCGATACGCGGAAATCGTACGGGATCGCGCGGTGTTGCGCCGGCTGGTTTCAGTCGCCGATGAAATTTCCGCCGATGCCTTTAATCCGCAAGGCAAGGAAGTGCGCCAGTTGCTGGACGAGGCCGAGGCGAAGGTGTTCTCGATCGCGGAAAGCGGCGCGCGCGGGACGCAGGGTTTTCTCGAGATCGGGCCGCTGCTCACGCAGGTCGTCGAGCGTATTGACACGCTTTATCACACCGCCAATCCGAGCGACGTGACCGGCACGCCGACAGGTTTTGTCGATCTCGACCGGATGACGTCGGGCATGCACGGCGGCGAATTGATCATCGTGGCCGGCCGGCCATCGATGGGTAAAACCGCGTTTTCGATGAATATCGGTGAGTACGTGGCTGTGGAATATGGCCTGCCGGTGGCTGTGTTTTCCATGGAAATGCCGGGCACGCAGCTCACTATGCGTATGTTGGGCTCGGTCGGCCGTCTGGACCAGCACAGAATGCGTACCGGCCGTCTCACCGACGAAGACTGGCCGAAGCTCACGCACGCGGTGCAGAAAATGAGCGAGGCGCAAATTTTTATCGATGAAACCGGTGGGCTGAACACGATGGAATTGCGCTCGCGCTCGCGTCGTCTGGCCAGGCAATGCGGGAAGCTGGGCCTGATCATCGTGGATTATTTGCAGCTCATGTCCGGCTCCGGTTCGGCCGGTGAAAACCGCGCGACGGAAATTTCGGAAATCTCGCGTTCGCTCAAAAGTCTCGCCAAGGAACTTGATGTTCCCGTGATGGCGCTTTCGCAGTTGAATCGCGGGTTGGAGCAGCGTCCGAACAAACGTCCGATCATGTCCGACTTGCGGGAATCCGGCGCTATCGAACAGGACGCGGACGTGATTCTTTTCATTTATCGCGATGAGGTTTACAACCCCGATACCCAGGATAAGGGCACGGCGGAGATCATCATCGGTAAGCAGCGCAACGGTCCAATTGGTCCTGTTCGGCTCACGTTCCAAGGGCAATACACGAAGTTCGAGAATTTTGCCGGGGCACAGAATTTCTACGGCGACTAGGGAATTGATACGCCGCACGCACTCGATTTGACGCCCGTCAGGGTGCGGCGGCGGTCCCGCGAAGGTACAATGTGGCACTTTTATGTCAGCGCCATTTTGAGCCGCCTTCCGGGATTTTCATGTTCGGAGCCGGTCCCGAGCATGTGTACGAACGCGTCGATTGCGGCGCTAAGGCTTCGATCCTGCTGGCTCGCATTGAATCGCTGGAAAAGAGCCGCGCCGTGTTGCTGGCCGCAGCAATCGAGCGGGCGGGGAAAGCAACTCCCGACGATGACGACGAACCGCCGGGTTATTAGCGTTGTCGGCCCAAAGGGTAAGCCGATCCTGTAACACTGTGCCCGCCGATGATTTCTTCACGAGCGGGCCGCGTGTTTCGAATCAGATTCGATGTGTCTTGATCCAGTCGCGCAAAGCGTCATTCATGCGGGTTTGCCAGCCGTCACCGCTTGCTTTGAACCGCTCGACTACATCATGGTCATATCGGATCGTCACGGACACTTTTGGCTTGGCAACTTTCGGGCGACCGCCGCGCCGCTTCATTTGCGCGAACTGTTCATCGGTTGGCACGAACGTATCTGGGTCGGCGTCAATGCCTCGCTGGATCACGGCATCTTCGTCCGGTGTTGGCATGTGAAGCTTAGGTTTGCTCGACATAGCGTTTAACCTCTCTCGAATTCGCCCGTCTAAGGCTGATGACGCGGAACGCTTCTCCGCGCTGCGTGAACAGCACGCAATACAGGTGCCCATCGATCGGCGCGTAACCAATCTCGCGAAGCTCGCCATAGTCCCGGCGATCATCCGGCGCGCACCACACAGCGGACCAATCTATTTTTGCGGCGAGCACGAGCGATACGCCATGTTTGCGCTCGTTCGCCTCGCTTTTGTTTTGGTCATATTCGATGCGCATGCGGTTATTGTAGTTACAAAAACAATGCTAGACCAGATGTTTTTGTAGTTACGCTTTGAGCGCCTTGTTGGAATCGAGGGTTGGCCCTGCGCGGTGAACGAAATCGAACGATAAGGGAAGTTTCGAAATAACCCATGATGCGCGCAAGCGGTTGCGGAGGCGGGATTTGGAATTACCCCATGACGCGCGCGCACGCGAGGGAAGGTCGGAATCTCAGATCGCTGCTTGGGCCTGCATAGCAGGTAGTTCGGTTATTCAGTGCGCGCCCTGTGGGAACGACGCTACGGACGATTGCGGGACAAGGATGGTCGTTTGATATATCCGGCCCCCACGAACCGTTGTGTTCATGAACGGGATTCCTTCACTCACGTTACCCCCGAATGTGTAGCCGTCTTGTAAGCATTAAATAATATCTTACGGGATCTTCGTTGGTTCGCGTAACCCGCCGCGCTCCTCGCGTATCAAGCGAGTTACGGAACGGTATCGAGCCCGGAGGAGGCAAAAACCGAGCGATGGCTCCGGTACATGCGTAGACCATGCGCGCCTGTGATCGAGAACTATCCGATAGAATCACTAGTTGTCACGAAATCGTCACGGTGAATTGTTGCAAGTCGATTTTTCGTATAAATTTCGTATCGATCAATTATGGTTTTGCGAGAATTATTGTAACTGGTTGATTTTAATTAAAAAAATAGAATTTCGGAGCTTTAATGTTCGGTCGCTTCATGCCCACCGAGGGCAAATTTTTCGAAATCTTCAATGCGCACGCAAAGTGCATCGTCGACGCAAGTCACGAACTCGAACTGCTGATCGACAACATGGACCAGATGGAGGTCCACAAGCAGAACGTCCAGACCAACGAAAAACGTGCTGACAAGCTCACGCACGAAACCATCGATCTGTTGCACAAGACCTTCATCACGCCGCTTGATCGCGACGAAATCCACAAGCTCATCACGACGATGGATGACATCCTCGACCTGATGGAAGATGTCGCCACCGCCATTTCGCTGTACGACGTACGTGAATCGACGGCGGAAATGAGCCAGCTCGCGCACATTTGTACCGCCACCGCCGAGCGCGTGCAGCATGCCGTCAAGCTACTCGCTGACATGAAACGCGCCAGCGAAATCCTCAAGATCTGCGAAGAGATCGACCGCCTGGAATCGGATGCGGACCGGGTCTTGCGCTCGGCCATGTCCAAACTCTTTCGCGAAGAGGACAACGTCAAGACGCTGATCAAGCTGAAGGCAATCTACGAACTGCTCGAGACGATCACCGACAAATGCGAGGATGTCGCGAACATCATCGAAGGCATCGTGCTGGAAAACGCCTGATTTCAGCCGCGCCACTTACTCGATAAACGATGCATTCGATTCAACTCGCCCTCTGGACTGTCATTACACTCGTCGTGGTCGCACTGGTTTTCGACTTCATGAACGGCTTTCACGACGCCGCCAACTCAATCGCAACGGTCGTGTCCACCGGCGTGCTGAAACCCCAGCAAGCCGTGGCGTTTGCCGCCGCGTTCAACGTCATTGCGTATTTCGTCTTCCATCTGAAGGTCGCCGCAACCGTCGGTAAAGGGACGATCGATCCGGCTATCGTCGATCAATATGTGATCTTCGGCGCGCTCGCCGGGGCGATCGGGTGGAACTTCATTACGTGGCGCTACGGTATTCCGTCGAGTTCGTCGCACGCGCTGATCGGCGGATTGATCGGTTCGGCGTGGGCGAAGTCGGGGTGGGACTCATTAAACATGGACGGCTTGCTCAAGACTGTCTCGTTTATTTTTATCTCGCCGCTGCTCGGTTTCGTGCTCGGGTCGTTGCTCATGCTGGTCGTGTCGTGGATGTATTTCCGGACGCCGCCCTCCAAGGTAGACCGGCGCTTCAGACGGTGGCAACTGATATCGGCGGGTTTGTACAGCCTCGGACACGGTGGTAACGACGCGCAGAAAACTATTGGCATTATCTGGATGCTGCTGATCGCGGCCGGTTATGCATCGGCTACGGCCGATGCGCCGCCGGTTTGGGTGATCGGCGGATGTTATCTGTCGATGGGGCTCGGTACGCTCTTCGGCGGTTGGCGCATCGTCCGCACGATGGGCCAGAAGATCACGAAGCTGAAGCCGGTCGGCGGGTTTTGTGCGGAGACGGGCGGGGCGATCACGCTGTTCGTTGCGTCGTTTCTCGGTATTCCCGTGTCGACCACGCATACGATCACCGGCGCGATCGTCGGGGTCGGCGCGACGCAGAAGTTCAGCGCGGTGCGCTGGGGCGTGGCGGGGAATATCGTCTGGGCCTGGATCCTGACGATTCCCGCATCGGCCGTGATGTCCGCTGCCGCCTGGTGGCTTGGGCATCGCTTTCTTTGAAGCGGGTGATGGCCGGGCGCCTTGGTCAGGTCACCCGCTTCGCGCTTCAGATCAGCGGCGCGCCAACACCATCCATTGGAATGATCGCGCCAGATACGTAGCTCGCGCGGCGACTGGCTAAAAACAGCGCAACGTCGGCGATTTCCTCGGGGTTCGCGTATCGGCCGAGCGGCACTTTTGCCTGTCCGCGGGCCAGCGCTTCGTCGCGCGTGATCCCTTGTCTTTGCGCCTCGAGCGCGAGCGATTCCTCCACGCGTTCCGTTAGTGTCGCGCCCGGATTGATGGCGTTGATCCGAATGCCGAGCTTCGCGTAATGATGCGCGAGTCCAACCGTCGCCAGCATCAGCGCTGCGTTCGCCGCGCCCCCCGCGATGTGAATATCGCTCGCAATCTTCCCGCCCATCCCGATGATGTTCACCACTGCCCCCGGCTCGGCTTTCGGGTTCGCCCTCAGCCGTTCGGCCATTTGCTTGAGCACGGCTTGCTGCGGGTAGATGCAGGGGAAATACTTCGCTTCCATTGCGGTTTTGTAGGCGTCGGCATCGAGGAGATCGGGATCGTAGCGTTTCGCGGCGCCCGCGCAGTTCACGAGAATATCGATCGGGCCGAGCGCACCGGTAGCTTCTTCCACGACGTCTTGCGCACTGTGCGCCTCGTGAAGATCGGCGCGCGCGAGATGCACGTGAAAGCCATCTTTCGCGAGTTGTTCGCGAGCGCGTGCGAGGTTTGCTGCATCGCGCGAAACAATCGCGACGCGCGCGCCTTCCGCTGCAAACGCCCGCGCGCACGCGAAGCCGATACCCTTGCTGCCGCCCGTGATGAGCACGACTTTGCCGGCGAGTCCCAAGTCCATGAGGTTCACTCCTATCGAGGCCGATGGTCGATTCGTTAATGCGTGGAATCGTTATCGAGACACGATAGCAGACGCTGCCGGGGGATGTGCGGTTCCGGAATAGGGGCTTAAGCGACGGCTCAGTAGCTGCCGTTAGCGAACTTCGCGATGGGGTCGTCGGTCGCAGCGGGACGCGTGGGCACGAACGAATTCGTCGATGCGCGCATCACGTGGACGGCGGGGTCCGATGCAGGAATACGACCAACCGATGACGGTTGTTGCTCTTGCACCGAGCGTGCTTGCTGGGCCGCCAGCCGGGCGGTGGGCGGCGGTGGTTCGAATGCGTCGGCGGCGGCTGTGACGGGATCGGTGGAATTCGATACCGCCGCGACCGCGTTCGATTCAGCCTGCGACTCGCGTGGCGGCGACATCGCGTTTGCTGCCTGCGATTGACGCTGCGCGGCGGAAAGCGAAGGCGGCGGCGGTTCGAACTGATCGGCGGCGGTGCGGTATGAACCTGTCGCGGTCGTCGTAGTTGCTATCGGCTGAGAACCCGCAGCCGGCCGTTGTGCAGCTGCTATAACGGGTGGCGGTTCATAACGATCCGCGACGGTAGCTTTGCTGCTCGACGCCGCAACCTGTGTCCCCTGGCCCGATGCGCTATCAGCTGGCAGGGGGACCGGCGATGCCAGGTACGTCGGGGGATCGAATGGTGTGGGCGCGGATTTCGGCGGCGCGACGCGTCTGATGCCATCGAAACGCTTGGCCCAATATGGGTTGGTGAGGTAATCAAGCCGCACGGTTCCGCCCGTCGACGGCGCGTTCACGAACCGCAGCTTGCCCACATAAATTCCGACGTGCGAGTGTGGCCGTCCTGTCGTGTTGAAGAAAATCAGATCGCCGGGCGCGACTTCGTCGGGTTCAACAGATTCGCCACGTCCGCTCATGTCCGCGGTCGTGCGTGGGAGATTCACCGATGCCGCTCGATCCACGACATATCGCACAAGTCCGCTGCAATCGAAACCGGCTTCGGGCGTGTTCCCGCCCCAGCGATACGGCACACCGACCAGCGACATCGCCTGGATGGAAATTTCCTCGCGTCCGACGCTGTGATCGACGAAATTCGGGAAACCTGATGGCGTAGCGAAGGTGCGGTTGGAAGCGGTGGTGCTCGATGTGGCCGGTGCACGCGACACCCGCGTCGGCGCGCTGGAGCACGCGGCGACGAGGAGGGTGAGAAGCAGCAGTGACCAGAATCGACGCATTCGGGAGGGCGAGCCGAGGGTGAACATGAGCGCTCGCCGTGATGGCGGTCTCGCGATACTAGCCCGTCAGCCGGGGCTGCGGCAAGTTTTCTTGATAAGTCACTTGAGGTTTACGCTGTAAGTGTTGCTTCGGCGGGACGTGTTTTTTGCTCAATACCCGATGAAAAGACAAAAAGAGCCCGGCAAGCATTGCTTGCCGGGCTCTTAAAACGTGTCAGGAAACTTAAAGAATCTCGGACGCGTAATCCGCCAACCGTGACCGTTCACCACGTGCGAGCGTGACGTGACCGCTATGCGTCCAGCCCTTGAAGCGGTCGACCACGTACGTCAGCCCAGAACTGCCTTCCGTCAGATAAGGCGTGTCGATCTGCGCGATATTGCCCAGACACACGATCTTCGTGCCCGGACCTGCGCGCGTAACGAGCGTTTTCATCTGCTTGGGCGTCAGGTTCTGCGCTTCATCGATGATCACGTACTTGTCCACGAACGTCCGGCCGCGCATGAAGTTCATGCTCTTCACCTTCAGGCGCGAACGGATCAGTTCCTGAGTCGCGGCGCGGCCCCATTCGCCGGCAGCGTCGTCGGTTTTTTGCAGGACTTCGAGGTTGTCATCGAATGCGCCCATCCACGGCTGCATCTTTTCCTCTTCCGTACCCGGCAGGAAGCCGATGTCTTCGCCCACGGGAACCGTCGCACGCGTCACGATGATCTCGTTGTAGCGTTTGTCGTCGAGCACTTGCGCGAGGCCGGCGGCCAGCGCCATCAAGGTTTTACCGGTACCGGCCTGACCCAGCAGCGTGACGAAATCCACGTCGGGGTTCATCAGCAGGTTCAGCGCAAAATTCTGCTCACGATTGCGCGACGTGATGCCCCACACATTGTTCTTGTGATGGCTGTAATCGCGTAGCGTTTGCAGCAGCGCCGTCTTGCCGTTCAGCTCGCGCACGATGCCGTAGAACGACGGTTCGCCGTTCTGCGGTTCGAAATAAACGAACTCGTTCACGAGCATGGACGCGCATTGCGGACCGGTCACGCGGTAATACGTCGTGCCCGTCTTGGTGTCCTGCCAGCTTTCCATACCCTTCGCGTGCTTCGTCCAGAAGTCCGAAGGCAGCGCGCGCACGCCGGAATAGAGCAGGTCCTTGTCTTCCAGCACCTGGTCGTTGAAATAATCTTCAGCCGGCAGGCCCAGCGCGTGAGCCTTGATGCGCATGTTGATGTCTTTCGACACCAGCACGACCTGGCGATCCGTACGTTCTTTCTGCAGCGCGCGGACTACGCCGAGAATCTGGTTGTCGGCCTTGCCGACCGGCAGACCTTCAACCGGCTCAATGTCCGTGAGCGTGGTCTGGAAGTACAGGCGGCCGGTTGCATCGCGATTGCCCAGCGCGGACAACGGCAATCCCGCCGCCATCTCGCCGACGTGCGCCACCAGCGCATCCAGTGTGCGGCTGACCTGACGCGCATTGCGCGCCACCTCCGACATGCCCTTCTTGTGGTTATCGAGTTCCTCGAGCGTCATCATCGGCAGATAGACGTCGTGTTCCTCGAAACGGAACAGCGATGACGGATCGTGCATCAGCACGTTCGTGTCGAGCACGAACAGCTTGCCGATCTCGTTTTCCGGCTGACCACGCTGGCGACGTTTCTGCTGACCACGCGGCTGAACGGCTGTGGCCACGGGCGCGGCAGGCGCTTCGGAGCGAGCGCGTTCGCGTGCTTCGACCGGCGCGCGGGCGACGGTGGGCTTTGCGGTTTCGACCTGTTCGGCCGGCGCGGCAGCGGGTTGCAGCAGAGCCGCCGTTTGTTTCGCGCGGCGGGTGCGCGCGGCAGGTGCCGCGTCGGAGGCTTCTACCGCCGAGCCTTTTGCCGCGTTCGCGAGCGTTTCGCTGGCGATGGCGCGCAACGTATTGGCGGTGTTCGCGGCAGCAGGCCGCAAAGCACCGACGCTCGCGCCGAAATCGGTTTCTGTATCAACCAGATCGCCATCGCTTGCCTGCTTTTTCGATGATCGGGCAGGCCGGGCTTTGGCTTTGTATTCTTCAGACGGCAGGAGGTTGCCGAGCTTGACGGGTGCAGTAGGCAAAGGCATGGTTTCCCTCGAAAGGATTCGGATCGTATGTCGTGCGTCGCCTGTCGCATCCTGCCGGGTCGACTTTCGGGCCCTCATGCCAGAAGGGTAGACGTCGATGCAGTTTGCGCCCGGAGACGCGCTTCGGTTTCGAAAACGCCGGTTCGCCTAGATTTCGATCGGCTCCTTGGAAGTTGCGTCCTGAAGATGAAACGGGGGATGAAACGCACGGACGGCGCGGGACGCCCAGGGCGCACGCGCTGCAGGTGAGGGAGCGTCCGCAAACAAAAAAGCCGCCGTCCCGGACGATGGGACCAGCGGCTCTACAGCGCCTGCTTCAACACGCCTTTCGACTTCCACCACGCCCCTGGATTCCGGACGTGGCGTGTAGCGGGTACCCGTGCCGGTCGCGGGGGAAACCGCGAAACACCGGACGCTACGTAAAGAGAAATGGAGGGAGGGGCAAGCGCTCATTGCGAATCAATATAACGTGCCTCAAAGCGCTTGTACAGCTTCCACAATCTGCTCTACGTGACCTGGAACCTTTACGCCACGGAACTCCCGGCGAAGCACGCCTTTGGCGTCCAGCAGGAAGGTCGAACGCTCGATTCCGCGTACTTCCTTGCCATACATTTTCTTCATTTTGATGACGCCGAAGAGCGAACAGATGGCTTCGTCGGAATCGGATATCAGCGTGTACGGCAGTTCCAGCTTGGCCTTGAAGTTATCGTGCGACTTCACGCTGTCTCGCGAGATGCCGACGACTTCAGCGCCCGCAGCCTTGAATTGCTCATAGAGATCGCGGAACTGCAGGCTTTCGGTCGTGCAGCCCGGCGTGTTGTCTTTTGGATAAAAAAACAGCACGACTTTCTTGCCTCGCAGAGTCGACAGCGAAAAGTCGCCGCCGGTTGCGGGCGCGGTGAAATCGGGAACGGGTTGATCGACAGCGATCGGCACGAAGTTTCTCCTATTTTTATCGGTAGGCGCGTGCTCATACGCCAGTTTCTGGCGAAGGAGCCCGTTGGAACGGTAGTGCGGATCCGGGAAAGGCTGCGGCCGTCCGGCCGAGCCTGAAACCGAGCCTGGAAACAGAAATGTCAGGCGCGAAGTCAGGCTGAAGCAGCGTCAGTCCGGCTGGAGTATCAGTTCGCCCGCGCGACCTGGAATCTCGCCCCACGCGACAGGGTACGTGGGCAGCGTCGCGCGGTCCAGCGTCGCATGATAGTCGCCCATCGTGCAGAAACTGTGACCTTGAGCGCTCCAGCCTGCCAGTAATTGCTCGAACACGGTGGCCAGTTTTTGTCCTTCCAGTTCGGCGTGCAGCGTAAAGACCTGGTCGCGCGCGTGCTTCGACGTGAGGTTCAGCAAATGCGCGGCCACATTGCTGACATCGACACCATCCACACCGAGGATTTCGTCCAGCGTGGGCAGCGTGGTCGGCATCTGGACGTGATTCAGCGTCCGGCCGTCGAGCACAGGAATGTAGGGCGTGTGGCCCCGTCCGTCCGATGCGTATTTCATGCCCCAGGCATCGATCTGCTCGAACGCGTAGCCGTTCATCTGCCAGCCCGCCGCGCCGTGCGTGACGGGTGGCGTGCCGAAGATTTCGACGAAACGCGCGTGGCTGCGCTGCATTTGCACGGCGGTCCACTCACGGTTGCCGGCACGCACGTTGTCCTGCCAGTACACGTGATCCCACGTATGGATGCCGCACTCGAAGCCCGCTTCATGGATCGCGCGCATTTCGGCAACGGCACGGCGGCCGATATCCGGCCCCGGAAGCAGCACGCCGTACATCAGCGTCTTGATGCCGTAATGCTCGACCACCGATGTCCGCGACACTTTCTTGAGAAATCCCGGGCGAAATACGCGGCGTAACGCCCAGCCGGTGTGATCGGGTCCAAGACTGAACAGGAACGTGGCGCGGGCGTGGTATTTGTCGAGCAGGCGCGCGAGATTCGGCACGCCTTCGCGCGTGCCGCGCAAGGTATCGACGTCGATTTTCAGAACGATCCGAGCCACGCGCCGCCCTTAAGCCTGATCTTCGACAAGACGTCGCGCCGTGCCCACATCGCCGCGATACGCTTCGAAAATCTTGCGCAGCGCGTCGTCCATGGTTGCGACCGGTTTCCAGCCGAGTTCCTGGATCGTGTTGTCGATTTTCGGCACCCGGTTCTGCACGTCCTGATAACCCGCGCCGTAGTAGGCGCCCGACGACGTCTCCACGAGTTGCACCGACTTCGCGCTTTCGGCGTATTCGCTGATCTCGTTGGCGAGCTTGAGCATCTTGTTGGCGAGTTCGCGCACCGAGAAGTTATTGCTCGGATTGCCGATGTTGTAGATCTTGCCCGTCGCCACGCCGTTCTTGTTTTCGATGATCTTCATCAACGCGCCGATGCCGTCGTCGATGTCCGTGAACGCACGCTTTTGCGCGCCGCCATCGACTAGGCTGATGTTTTCACCGCGCACGATGTGACCCAGGAATTGCGTGACCACACGCGAGCTGCCTTCCTTCGGCGTGTAGATGGAGTCGAGGCCCGGGCCGATCCAGTTGAACGGACGGAACAGCGTGAAGTTCAGGCCTTCCATGCCGTAACCCCAGATCACGCGGTCCATCAACTGCTTCGAACACGCGTAGATCCAGCGCGGCTTGTTGATCGGGCCGTAGCTCAGCTGCGATTCTTCGGGATCGAATTGTTCGTCGGTGCACATGCCGTACACCTCGGACGTGGACGGAAACACGAGGTGTTTGCCGTACTTCACGGCCGAACGCACGATCGGCAAGTTCGCTTCGAAGTCGAGTTCGAAGACCCGCAGCGGCTGCTTCACGTAGGTTGCCGGCGTGGCGATAGCGACCAGCGGCAGGATCACATCGCACTTCTTGATGTGATATTCGACCCACTCTTTGTTGATCGTGATGTCGCCTTCGAAGAAATGCATGCGCTCGTGATTGGCGAGGTCGCCGAGACGGTCGCGTTGCATGTCCATGCCGAAGACTTCCCAGTCGGTCGTCTCGAGAATGCGCTTGGAGAGGTGATGGCCAATGAAGCCGTTGACACCCAGGATCAGGACTTTTTTCATGAATGTGGAAGTGATTGAGTGAGTCGGCCGAATTCGGCGGGACTGACGACGCGTTCGCCGCCGGCTGGAGTCTGGCTTTCGTCCACGAACGGCTGCCGTAATTCACGGATGGCGACGACGCGGCCGTCGCCGCATACGCCAAACAGCGCATTATCCTTCACGTGCAGCCCAGGGGGCAAATTCGAGACGGCGCGAAGGGTGTCCGCAGTGATGTCCGGCAAGCCGTTTTCGGGAACAAGCCGGGCTCGTGCGACGATAAACCGTTGCTGCACGATGTCCGTAAAAGCCCCCGGATACGGCGGTGCGACGGCGCGAATCAGGTTGTAGACCTGCTGCGCAGTTTGTGACCAGTCGATGCGGCCGTCCTCCGGCTTGCGCCCCCCGAAGTAGCTGCCTTTCGTGAGGTCGTTGGGCAGATGCGGCGCTTCGCCCGCGATCAACGCCGGCAATGCGCGCCACAAGGTTTGTTCGGCAGCGACGGTGGTTTTGTCGAAGACTTGCGCGGCGGTGTCGTCGGGGAGAATGGGCACGGGCGTCTGGGCGAGGATTGCCCCGGCGTCCGGTTTGGCTGCCATCTCGTGCAGCGTTGCGCCGGTTTCCGTTTCGCCGTTCAGCACGGCCCAATTGGTGGGCACGCGGCCGCGATACTTCGGCAACAGCGAACCGTGCATGTTGTACGCACCGCGCGTGGCGAGCGCGAGCAAATCGACCGGCAGCATGTGCCGGTAATAAAACGAAAAGATGAAGTCCGGCGCGAGTTCGCTGACCGCTTCATGCAGTTCCGGTGACTTGGGATTGGCGGGCGTGATGACGGTGATGCCATGATCCGCCGCCACCGACTTCACGCTGCCGAACCAGATGTTCTCGTCGGGATTGTCTTCGTGCGTGACAACAAGCGCGACCTCCACGCCGCGCGCGAGCAGCACCTGCAGGCAGCGCACGCCGACATTGTGATACGCGAACACAACGGCACGGGGCTTCGCGCGTGGCTGGATCGCCGAATTCATAACGACCTCATAGCGGATCGACCTCGCGGGTAATCGCGGCCACCGCTTCCTGACGTGGCATGGTTCGCGCAACCAGGCCGTCGCGTTCTTCCAGGATGGTCTGCACCAGATAACGAGGCCGCGCGCGCACTTGCTGGTAGATCCGGCCAATATATTCGCCGAGCAGCCCAAGCGCGAAGATGATCACGCCCAGCATGAAGAAGGTGATAGCGAACAGCGTGAACACACCTTCGACTTCCGCGCCGAACATGAAGCGTCGAACCAACAGCAGCAGGAACAGGCCCGCGGATCCGACGGACAGGATCACGCCGATGAACGACAACCACTGCAGCGGCACGACCGAGAATCCGGTCACCAGGTCGAAGTTGAGGCGAATCAGGCTGTATAGCGAGTACTTGGATTCGCCGGCGAAACGTTCTTCGTGCGCCACGTCGATTTCGATCGGGTTCTGCGAGAAGGTATAGGCGAGTGCCGGAATGAACGTGTTGATCTCGCCGCAGCGGTTGATGGTGTCAATGATGTGCCGGCTGTAACCGCGCAACATGCAGCCCTGGTCCGTCATCCTGATGCGCGTGATGCGCTCGCGCAACCGGTTCATCAGGCGCGACGCTTTCTTGCGCCAGAAGCTGTCCTGACGTTGCTGGCGAATCGTGCCGACGTAGTCGTAGCCTTCGCGCATCTTATCGAGCAGCTTGGCGATTTCCTCGGGGGGATTCTGCAAGTCGGCGTCGAGCGTGATGACCATTTCCCCGCGGGATTGTTCGAAGCCCGCGAGGATGGCCATGTGCTGGCCATAGTTGCCGTTCAGCAGGATCACGCGGGTGGTGTCCGGCCGCGCGCGAAACTGCTGGGCGAGCAATGCCGCTGACTTGTCGCGGCTGCCGTCGTTGATGAAGATGACTTCATACGTCGCGCCGAGCGTGTCGAGCGCGGGATACAGACGGGAGAAGAGTGCGCCAAGGCCTTCTTCTTCGTTGTATACCGGGACCACGACCGTTAATTCGGGGCCGGTCGGCAGATAATCCGTTTGACTCATGTTGGCGATGGTTCCGCTAGGTGTCCGTGGTGGTGAATGTGGTTCTGGTTCTGTTTTTTGCTGCGGGTTCCGCATGTTCGCTTAGCGCACCTTTGCCTTTAGTGCGCCTTAAATGGTATGCGCCGCGCAGATTTCGTCGACTGCCTGTACGACGCGCGTCACGTCGCCTTGGTTCATCTGCGTGAAGAGCGGCAGCGTGACCGTTGACGCGCCATACTTTTCCGCGTGCGGGAACATGCCCTCGTGAAAGCCGCGCCCGCGATACAGCGTGAACAGGTGCAGCGCAGGATAATGCACGCCCGTGCCAATGCCGCGCTCCTTCATCTGCCCCATGAACTCGGCGCGCGTGAGCGAAAGACGCTCGAGCGGCAGCGCGATCTGGAACATGTGCCAGTTGCTGTCGGTGAAGTTCTGGACCGGCAATTGCACGCCGGTTCGCACGGCCGCGCCGTTCGCGAAACTCTCAAAGTATGCGCGCGCCAGCTCGCGGCGCTGTTCCGTGAACCGCTCGACGTGCTTGAGTTGTCCGAGGCCGACACGGGCGGCGACATCGGTGAGATTGTATTTGCCGCCGAGGAGATCGCAGTCCATGCCGTCAAAACCGGTGCGCGTGATGCCTTGCAGCCGGTACTTTTGCGCAAGCACGGCTTCTTCCTCGTTATTCAGGACGAGCGCGCCGCCTTCGATAGACGTGACATTCTTGTTCGCGTGGAAGCTGAACGAAACGATGTCGCCAAATGCGCCGATCTTCTGGCCGCGCCACGACGACCCAAATGCCTGGGCCGCGTCCTCGATCACACGCAAGCCGTGTTCACGCGCAATGCCGTACAGCCGGTCCATATCCACGGGCAGTCCCGACAGATACACCGGCAGGATTGCCTTGGTGCGCGGCGTAATGGCTTTTTCGAGCAGATCCAGATCGATATTGCGTGTGACCGGGTCGATATCGGCGAAAACCGGCGTGGCGCCAGTTTCGATGATCACGTTGCTGGTCGAGACCCAGGTCATCGGCGTGGTGATGACTTCGTCGCCTTCGCCTACGCCCGCTATACGCAAACCAATTTCCATGGTCGCCGTGCCGGAATTGAACGTGCGCACCGGGCGGCCGCCGCAATAGGCGGACAGTTCGGCTTCGAACTGCTGGTTTTGCGGGCCGGTCGTGATCCAGCCTGAACGCAGAACGTCGGCGACGCCCTGAATCGTCTCTTCGTCGATTTCGGAGCGTACGAAAGGCAGAAAGGGAAGCGTTTTAGAAGGCACGTTCTGGGTCATGGAAACTCTGCAAAGGAAAGGAACGGTGAGATCTTTGATACACAGTTTCAGCCCCACTCAGGCGAGCTCAGGTTCGTTTGGGCGCGCTCAGGTGGGCTCTGGGCCCTCAAGCACGCGTCAGCACAACGACGCCGATCAGGATAATGCCGATGCCCACCAGCCGCTGCAATGACAGGATTTCGCCAAATAAATACCACGCCGCGATCGCGTTCACTACGTAGCCGAGCGAGAGCATGGGGTACGCCACGGAGACGTCGACCCGCGACAGCCCCACGATCCACACCACCACGCTGAACACGTAGCATGCCAGTCCGCCGATGATGGGCCATTGTGTCGCGATCTTGAGGCCGATCGGCACGATGTTTGCAGGCGTGAACTCAAAGTGGCCGACGGCATTCACGCCCGCCTTGAGCAGCAACTGGGCGCCGGCGTTCAACATGACGCCGGTGATGATGCAAATGAAGGATATCGGGTTCATCGTGGGCCGTAATAGGGTTTTTTTGCGGAGCGCGGCGAAGCGGTAAGGCTTTGTCGCATCTCCTCCTTCTGTGTTCGCCGGCGCCCGGCGCTGCAATCAGCGCCCGGCGCCACTGTTCAAGGCTGCGGCTTTTCGACAATCACCCTGCGTTCGTCTCGCGCAATGACCTGCATCGGCACGTGCTTCGCCAGCAATTCGTCATACCGGTCGGGCGGAATCAGCGCGAGGCCGTAGCGTTGCGCATCCCAACGCTGAATCCACGCGTCGATGGTCGGCACCCATTTCTGGGGCTCCGTCATGACCCCGAACTTCAGTTCGTCGGGTTCCTGGACCATGATCATGGTGTGGCCGAGATAGAACGGCATGGTGTGATCGAGCTTGGCGACAGAGTAGAACGGCGTGTCGGCCGGCAATCTCGCCATGGCCGCCTTTACTGCCGGCACCATCCGCACGCCCGAACTTTCGCGGCCGAATACGTCGTGACCCGTGCCGGCGATGGTACCCATCAGCAACCACGCCGTTCCCAGCAGCACGACGCCGCCGATCGAACTGCGCCGGTTCACCCAGATGGCGGCAAGCGTCACCACGAAGGCCACGGCGAGCGCGGCGTACACCCAGACCTGAAATTCCCGATACAGCACGTTAGGCGTGTGACCGCTGCCCATCCGGCCCAAAAAAATCGCGCCAAAAGCTGCCACCACGAGAAACACCGCGTATCCGGTGAGATGCCGGTGCCATTGCGCGCGCGTGAGCAACGGCAGGTAGATGGCGATCAGCAACGCGATGGCGGGTGCGATCGGCAGCGTGTACGACAGCAGTTTCGAATGCGACGCGCTGAAGAACAAGAAGATAAACACCGACCAGACGATGAGCAGCATGACCGGTGCGAAGCCGTTCGGCTGGCGCGGCACCTTCAGCGCATGCCGGACGCTCTGGAACACCACCGAGAGCCAGGGCAGGAATCCGACAATCAGCACCGGTATGAAGTAGTAGAACGGACCCGGACGGTTTTGTTCGGGGGTCAGATACCGCTGGAACTGCTGAACGATGAAAAAGAAGTTCAGGAACTCGGGGTTCTTCATCTGGACCAGCACGAACCACGGCGCGGCGATTGCCAGGAACAGGATCAGCCCGCTGCCGATATAAAGACGCCGCCAAAGCGCCCAGTCGCGCGCGATCAGCGTGTACAGCACCAGTACCGCGCCTGGAAGGATCAACCCGACCAGCCCCTTAGACAACAGCGCGAGCGCCATGCCGGCCCAGCAGAGCCACATCCAGAGCCGGACCTGGTTCGCCGGCAGATTCGGCCGCTGCGCCAGCAGCAAGCTGCATAGCGTGAGTTGCATCCAGAACGACAGGCCCATGTCGAGCGTGTCGAAATGGGCCATCAGGTTCCAGTACGGCGAAGTTGCGAGCACGACGGCAGCGCAAAACCCCGTTACGCCGTTGAACACCCGCGCGCCGGAATAGCCGATCAGCAGCACGCCGGCAAAGCCCGTCAAAGCCGTGTAAAGGCGCGCCTGCCATTCGCCGATGCCGAACCACGCGAACGTCAGTGCGTTCGCCCAGGTTTGCAGCGGGGGTTTTTCGAAATATTTGTAGCCGTTGTAACGCGGCGTGATCCAGTCGCCGGTCACGAACATTTCGCGCGCCATTTCGGCGTAGCGGCCTTCGTCGCTTGGGACCAGATGGCGCAGGCCCAATGGCGCGAACCAGATGACGGCGAGTGCCGCGATCAGCAATAGAAGCGAGAGGCGGGTGAGCGGTAGCCGGGAAGGCGTATCGTTCATGAGAGTCGACCTGTCCGATGCCGCTTGCGCGGCGGTAGCAAAATAAAGGGCGTTCGAGTTTGACGCACTGAGGCTTAAGGCCGGCTTACGCCAGGCCAGGCATTTGGCTGCGCACACGTTTTACCGTTCAGTCCGTGCAGGTTCCGCTGCTTTGACGAAGCGTACAAGTCGGCCAAACGGCCAGTACCTTGTGCGGATCGCCGCGCGGCGGGCATAGCAGGCGTGCGCGTCACTCAGCGCCCAACGCAAAACAGGCGTCGCGAATGCCAATGCTGACGCCGGGCGGCAGTTTATCGCACTGGCGCGCCGATTCCGCGCCCAGGCGTCGCTTCGCCGTCTGCGCCAGCAAGGCCAACTGCAGCCGGACTGCCTGAATCACGCTTCGATCAGCAGCGCAGCCGCTACCCGGCGGCCTTCCGACATGAGAATGTTGTAAGTACGGCACGCGGCGCCGAAGTCCATCGTTTCCACGCCGATGCGCTGTTGAGAGAGCTTGGCGATGAGCCGTGGATGCGGAAAACGCAGGCGTGCGCCACTGCCGAACACGACGACTTCAGGCGCGATCTCGATGAGCGCGTCGAAATCTTCCGGCGTCAGCGCCTCGAACGACGACACGGGCCACGCGATCACCGGCGTTTCCGGCATCACGATGATGCTGCCTTCATGGCGTTGCAGATTGATTGCGACGTAATCGGCGCCGTAACTCGTGATGGTATTGAGCGCGCCGCTGGCTTCCTGATGTAATTTCAAATCGATATTCCGACAGGCGGGTTGAAGGCGAGAGGTGACTGCGCGAAGGCCTGTAACAGCGGGACAGCCTTGGGATCGCAATGCACGCTCGTCGGCTCGCCCGGGCACCCCGATTGAAGCCAAAGTGCACGCGGCCACCGGTGGCGCATTGCGAAAGTCACGGATAATCCGCTAAATTATAACTTTTCAGCCGCCAGCGGGTTGCGAGCCCCGGGCGGCGCATTGCATCGTGTGCCGCCACAAGCTGCTTGTCGACACGCAATCCGGGGCGTTTTGCCTTGGCCTGATGGCCATAAGCTCACATGATTCCGCCCAAACCCGCCTCTATCCGGCGCATTTTCGCTAGACTGCCTGTTCCGCGTCGCTACTTAGGGTTTCGGTGTGGTGTCCGGCCCGTTTCGACGTTTTTTCGCGCTCTGCGTCTGAAGCGCCCGGCGAAAACGGCGGCGCGGCCGGGTTCATCCCGATTGGAACCTGGCGTGCCAACTTTATTTGCCGATTTTTCCTGATTCCAGAGCCTGATTTCCAAGCAACCCAGTGAGTTTTCCCGCCGTGAAACCGATTCTAAAATCCAATAAATTACAGAATGTCTGTTATGACATTCGCGGGCCTGTGCTCGAGCACGCGAAGCGGCTGGAGGACGAGGGCCATCGGATCATCAAGCTCAATATCGGCAATCTGGCCTCGTTCGGCTTCGATGCGCCGGACGAGATCATTCAGGACATGATCCGCAACCTGCCCACGTCGTCCGGTTATTCGGACTCGAAAGGCGTGTTCGCCGCGCGCAAGGCGATCATGCATTACAGCCAGCAAAAGGGCGTGGCGGGCGTGGAGCTGGATGACATCTACATTGGCAACGGTGCGTCCGAGCTGATCGTGATGGCCATGCAGGGGCTGCTCAATGACGGCGACGAAGTGCTGCTGCCCGCGCCGGATTATCCGCTGTGGACGGCGGCGGTGAGCTTGTCGTCCGGGACGCCGGTGCATTATCTCTGTGACGAATCAGCCGGCTGGATGCCCGATCTCGACGACCTGCGCTCGAAGATCACGCCCAATACGAAGGCGCTGGTCATCATCAACCCGAATAATCCGACCGGCGCGCTGTATTCGGACGAATTGCTGCTGGAGATGATCGAACTGGCGCGCAAGCACGGCCTGATCATTTTCGCCGACGAGGTCTACGACAAGATCGTCTACGACGGCCTCAAGCACACGGCGGTCGCGGCTTTGTCGGAGGATGTGCTGACGGTCACGTTCAACAGTTTGTCGAAGAGTTACCGGGCCTGCGGGTATCGCGCCGGCTGGATGTTCATCTCCGGCCTGACGGGTGAGAACCGCCGCATCGCGAACGACTATATGGAAGGGCTCGGCATCCTGGCCTCCATGCGCCTGTGCGCGAACGTGCCGGGGCAGTACGCCATCCAGACGGCGCTCGGCGGTTATCAGAGCATCAACGACCTGATCGTGCCGGGCGGGCGGCTTTTCAAGCAGCGGGAACTGGCGTACGACATGCTCACCGCCATTCCGGGCGTGAGCTGCGTCAAGCCGCAGGCGGCGTTGTACATGTTCCCCAAGCTCGACCCGAAGATGTATCCGATCGTCGACGACCAGCAGTTCATCACGGATCTCTTGCTCGAAGAACGCACGCTGCTCGTTCAGGGCACGGGCTTCAACTGGCCGACGCCCGATCATTTCCGCGTGGTGTTCCTGCCGAACGTGGACGATCTCGCCGATTCGATCAACCGTATCGCGCGTTTTCTCGATGGCTATCGAAAACGTCACTCTGTCTAAACCCCTCTTATAAGAATCACGCTGCAATGGAACCGATCAAAGTTGGCCTGCTGGGCTTCGGCACGGTCGGCAGCGGCACCTTCACGGTGCTGCGCCGCAATCAGGAAGAAATCAAACGGCGCGCCGGACGGGGCATCGAAATTACGCGCATCGCGGTGCGCACGCCGTCGAAGGTGCAGGGCGCCGCGGGCATTGACGTCACGACCGACTTCAACGCGGTTGTCGACGATCCTTCCATCGACATCGTGGCCGAGATGATCGGCGGCACGGGCTTCGCGCGCGAACTGGTGCTGCGCGCCATCGCCAACGGCAAGCATGTGGTGACAGCAAACAAGGCGCTGCTCGCCGTGCACGGCAGCGAGATTTTCGAGGCGGCGAGCAAGAAGGGCGTGATGGTGGCGTTCGAAGCAGCGGTCGCGGGCGGCATTCCGATCATCAAGGCGCTGCGCGAAGGGCTGACGGCCAACCGGATCCAGTACATCGCGGGGATCATCAACGGCACGACGAACTACATCCTCTCGGAGATGCGCGACCGCGGGCTTGACTTCGCGACCGCGCTGAAGGCCGCGCAGGAACTGGGTTATGCCGAAGCCGATCCGACCTTCGACATCGAGGGCGTCGACGCTGCGCACAAGGTCACGATCATGAGCGCTATCGCGTTCGGCGTGCCCGTGCAATTCGACCGGGCTTACGTGGAAGGGATAAGCAAGCTCGACGCAATCGATATCCGCTACGCGGAAGATCTCGGCTACCGGATCAAGCTGCTGGGCATCGCGCGGCGCACGGAGAAGGGCATCGAATTGCGCACGCATCCCACGCTGATCCCGGAAAAGCGCTTGCTGGCAAACGTGGAAGGCGCGATGAACGCGGTTGTCGTGCATGGTGACGCTGTGGGCACCACGCTTTATTACGGCAAGGGCGCGGGCGCTGAGCCGACCGCGTCGGCCGTGGTTGCCGATCTCGTGGACGTGACGCGCCTGCATACGGCCGACCCCGAGCATCGCGTGCCGCATCTGGCGTTCCAGCCGGATAGCCTGGCCAACACGCCGATCCTGCCGATCGAGGAAGTGACGAGCGGTTATTACCTGCGCCTGCGCGTGGCGGACGTGACAGGCGTGCTTGCCAATATCACGCGGATCCTCGCCGACGAGGCGATTTCCATCGACGCGTTGTTGCAGAAGGAATCCGAGCACGTCGACGGTGAGGACAAGGGCGAAACCGACATCATCCTGATCACGCACGAGACGGTGGAAAAGCAGGTCAACGCGGCGATCGCGCAGATCGAGGCGCTCTCCACCGTTGTCTCGAAGGTAACGAAGCTGCGCATGGAAGCGTTGAACTAGGGCTTTGAAATGAACTACATCTCTACGCGCGGCGCCGGTATCGGCGAGCGCCATACTTTCTCCGACATCCTGCTCGGCGGTCTCGCCAAGGACGGCGGCCTGTATTTGCCCACGGAATATCCGCGTGTCACGGCGGACGAGCTGACCGCCTGGCGCACGCTTTCGTACGCGGATCTCGCCTACGAGATCCTGCGCAAATTCAGCGACGACATTCCCGCCGAAGACCTGCGCTCGCTCACGCGCAGCACTTATACGGCCAGTGTCTACAGCAATGTTCGCGATCATGAGAGCGCGGCGCAGATCACGCCGCTGAAAACGCTGGGCGAAGAGGGCGGCACGACCGTGTCGCTGCTGGAATTGTCGAACGGACCGACGCTCGCGTTCAAGGACATGGCGATGCAGTTGCTCGGCAATCTGTTCGAGTACACGCTGGCCAAGCAGGGGCAAACGCTGAACATTCTCGGTGCGACCTCGGGCGACACCGGCAGCGCGGCTGAATACGCCATGCGCGGCAAGCAGGGCGTGCGCGTTTTCATGCTGTCGCCGCATCAGAAAATGAGCGCGTTCCAGACGGCGCAAATGTTCTCGCTGCAGGACCCGAACATCTTCAACCTGGCGGTGGTCGGCAACTTCGACAATTGCCAGGACATCGTCAAAGCGGTGTCCAACGATCACGCGTTCAAAGCGGCCAACAAGATCGGCACGGTCAATTCGATCAACTGGGCACGCGTGGTGGCGCAGGTCGTTTATTACTTCAAGGGCTATTTCGCCGCGACGAAATCGAATGCCGAACGGGTGTCGTTCACGGTGCCGTCTGGCAATTTCGGCAATGTCTGCGCTGGCCACATCGCTCGGTTGATGGGCTTGCCGATCGAGCAACTGGTCGTCGCCACGAACGAAAACGACGTGCTTGACGAATTTTTCCGCACCGGGATTTATCGTGTGCGCACCGCCGCCGAGACGTATCACACGACCAGTCCGAGCATGGATATCTCGAAAGCATCGAATTTCGAGCGTTTCGTGTTCGATCTGCTCGGTCGCGATCCGGCGCGCGTGCTGCAACTGTTCCGCGATGTCGAGGAAAAGGGTGGATTCGACCTGGCGGCGAGCGGCGACTTTGCGCGGGTAAAGGAATTTGGTTTTGTGTCGGGACGCAGCAGCCACGCGGACCGGGTGGATACCATCCGCGACGCATTCAAGCGCTACGGCACGATGATCGACACGCACACTGCCGATGGCCTGAAGGTGGCGCGCGAGCACCTGAAGCCGGGTGTTCCAATGATCGTCCTGGAAACCGCCCAGCCGATCAAATTCGGCGAAACCATCCGCGAAGCGCTTGAACGCGAGCCGGAGCGGCCGGCGGCGTTTATCGGTATCGAAGAATTGCCACAGAAATTCGATATCGTCGCGGCGGATGCGAGTGTGGTGAAGGCGTATATCGCGGAGCGCATCTAGGCTCGGGACGGGCGGCGCCGGGCGGTTCGGAGCGTCGCGCGAAGCGTCGAACTGTCGAACTGTCGCCCGCGCATTGCAGCTTTGCGCTGCAATGCCGCAATTCGTCCCAAAAACTGCTAAAATTATCGGTTTTTCGCCGTACACCATTCAAAAGGACGCGCTGTGCTGTCTACTGCCAACATCACCATGCAATTCGGGCCGAAGCCCCTCTTCGAGAACATTTCGGTCAAGTTCGGGGAAGGAAATCGCTACGGCCTGATCGGGGCGAACGGCTGCGGCAAATCCACGTTCATGAAGATCCTCGGTGGCGATCTGGAATCGAGCGCCGGCAACGTGATGCTCGAGCCGAACGTGCGCCTGGGCAAGTTGCGTCAGGATCAGTTCGCGTATGAAGACATGCGCGTGATCGACGTCGTGATGATGGGCCACACGGAGATGTGGAACGCGATGTCCGAGCGCGACGCCATTTACGCGAATCCCGACGCCACCGACGACGACTACATGCACGCCGCGGAGCTCGAAGCGAAGTTCGCCGAATACGGCGGCTACACGGCGGAAGCACGCGCCGGGGAATTGCTGCTGGGCATCGGCATTGCAATTGAGGACCATACCGGCCCGATGAGCAACGTCGCGCCGGGCTGGAAGTTGCGCGTGTTGCTCGCGCAGGCGCTGTTTTCGAAGCCGGACGTGCTGTTGCTCGACGAACCGACCAACAACCTGGACATCACGTCCATCCGCTGGCTCGAGGACGTACTGAACCAGTACAACTCGACCATGGTGATCATTTCCCACGATCGACACTTCCTGAACCAGGTCTGCACGCACATGGCGGACATGGATTACGGCACGTTGAAGGTGTATCCGGGCAACTACGACGACTACATGCTGGCTTCCGCCCAGGCGCGCGAGCGTCAGGCGAACGCGAACCAGAAGGCGAAAGACCGCGTGGCCGATCTGCAGGACTTCGTGCGCCGGTTTTCGGCTAACAAGTCGAAGGCACGTCAGGCGACGAGCCGGGCGAAACAGATCGAAAAGATCAAGATCGAGGAGTTCAAGCCTTCGTCGCGGCAGAATCCGTTTATTCGCTTCGAGTTCGAGAAAAAGTTGCACAACATCGCGGTGGTGGCGACCAGCATCACGAAGAAATACGACCGCACTATCTTCGATCACTTCAGCCTGAGCGTTCAGCCGGGCGAGCGAATTGCGATCATCGGCGAGAACGGTGCGGGCAAGACCACGTTGTTGCGTGCGTTGAAGGGCGCGATCGAACTGGACGGCGGCACGGTCAAGTGGGCGGAAAACGCGCTGGTCGGCTACATGCCGCAGGACACGTACGAAGAGTTTCCGAAGGACGAGACGCTGACCGACTGGGTCGATCAGTATCGTCAGGATGGCGACGACGACCAGATGGTCCGTGGCACGCTCGGCCGTTTGCTGTTCAACGCCGACGACATCAAGAAATCGGTCAAGGTGCTGTCGGGTGGTGAAAAAGGCCGGATGATCTGGGGCAAGCTGATGCTCGGGCGCCCGAACGTACTGCTGATGGACGAGCCGACCAATCACATGGACATGGAATCGATTGAGTCCTTGCAGATTGCGTTGGAGAAGTACGAAGGGACGCTGATTTTCGTGTCGCACGACCGTGAATTCGTGAACGGGCTGGCGAACCGGATTATCGAAGTGAAGAGCGACGGCACGCTGCGCGACTTTGGCGGTACGTACGAGGAATTGCTGGCGAGCCAGGGCGTTCAGTAACATCACAGGAAACGCTGCGAGTAACACAGCAGTCAGCCAATAGAAACAAGCAAAAATAAGCAGTAAAACAAACGGCCCGCTTCGCAAGAAGCGGGCCGTTTGTGTTTCGAGGCGGGCTCGGAAAACTGAAACACAGCATAGTCGAACTTGCTTGATAAAACGCAATGCGTACTTGTCCAACCTCCTGCAAGCTCAAAAATTTGACTCTGGAGATGACCCTTCGATGATGCCTCTTTCCCCCCTTCTATGAGCAGGAAGTTGTCAAGGCCTTTCACGAGCTGACTCACAAATCATCGGTCAAGTGACCATTCTCCCTTTCGTGCGGCCAGTGCGCGAGCGCCGTAGCGGCGTCAAGGGCAGGCAGTGCCTGAGCGCAGCGACCCTTGACGCTGCGAAGGCGCAATAGGCTGGCCCAGGGGCTGGCGAGCGCGGGGTTATTGCGTTCGCCAGCCCTACAAGCCATTCCAGCACCTCGCGTGTTGCGGCGCAGCTCGACCCGTGAGCCCATGGCTAAGGTCCCATTGTGAAGCCGGTCATCGCGCGCGTCAGACTTGACGTCTGACCACCTTCTATCCGCCGGCGCGTTGGCCGGCCTCATCCTGCATGCGCGTTACGCTGGAATTTCTCCAGGAGCATGCCCCATCTGAAGCATCGGTTGCGTCGGCAACCCGGGGGGAACACGGGCATGTTCACTTCAAGTCGGGCCAATAGCCAATAGGTCGGGTTTCAGGGCTTGCGTGGTTGCGATGCCTCTGGCTGGCTCAGGCTGACTTCAGCTGTGCGCCTTCGGGGATCACACCATCCTTCAGGTAGCGCCACAGCGCAATCGCGAGGCGCCGCGCCACCGCGACGATCGCGATGCGCCGCGCACGGCGATTGGGCCCGGTACCCTGCGTGCGCTGGTTGAACCACTGCGTCAGCACACTGCCGGGCTGGTAGCGCAGCCAGGTCCACGCCATCTCGATGAGCAGCGCGCGCACCCGTCGGTTGCCCTGCTTGCTGATACCCTGATCGGTGTGGCTCTCGCCACTGTCATAAGGCTGCGGTACCAGCCCGACGCACGCGCCGACTTCGCGCCGGTTGCTGAACTCCCGCCAGAACAGTTCGAGCGCGAGGCGCGACGCACCCACTTCGCCAATTCCCTTCAGGCGCGCCAGGTCATCGCTGCGCTGGCGCGCGGGTGCCGGCACGCTCGCCTGCCGCGTCTTCTCGAGTGCGGCGAGCTGCTGTTCCGCTAGCGCCAGCCGTTCGCACTCGCGCAGCAGCCGCTCGCGCAGTTCGGGCGGCAGCGGCGCACCGTCGTGGCACTTCACCTCGTCACGGGCGAGCCGGCCGGCAAAGGCCCTGTGATCGACCTCATCCCAGCAGCCGAGCGTGACCAGCAGTTTGCGCATCCGGTCGCGATGCTGCAGCACTTCCTTCTGCAGTTCCCCGCGATCGCGCATCAGCTGGCGGGACGCTTCGTCCTGCGGCGAGGGCACGTGCACCACGTGCATGCGGTCGCGCTCGCCGCGCAGCCACGCGCGCAGGTTGGTGACCAGTTTGATGACATCGAGCCGGTCGGTCTTCGCGCGCCGCTTGTGGCGCTCGACCGGAATGCTGGCCGGATCGACGACGTAGCACTCGATGTGTTGCACCTGCAGCGCGCGACAGATCCAGAACGCGTCCTGGCCGGCTTCGTAGCTGACGACGGTGCGTACGCCCGCCGGGAGCGACCACTTCTCCTTGTGCGCCTCGATCAGGTCCAGTACCGCCTGCAGGCGCGCGGCGGCCTGGGGCTGCGCGACCGTGTGCACGGCCGGCTTTTCTCGCCGGCCGTCGTGCAGCGCGACCTTCCACTTCGCCGCAGCCAGCTCAAGCGACACCGCCAGCACCAGTTCCTCACCACCCGTCGTGAATGTGTGATCCGTGCGCATGATGCTCTCTCCTTTGAACAGGGACTCGACACGCTGATTTTACGTATCAGTTCGTCGACGCCCCCCTGCTCATAGGATCTGATCATTCGCGGCCGCACCTTGCTCCCTATCGTTCAGGGAGGCATGGGTGTGGGTGTTTCAGCGCATCGCCTGGCTGGATCTGTGGCCAGGGAGGGCGCAATGGGTACGATTTCGAGCATCGACTTGCGGCATCACCATCCGGATCTGCTTGAGATGTGCAAACACAATCCGGTTCAGGCAACGCTGGAAGCCGCCAACCAGACGGCTCTGCAGCGTGAGATTGTTGCGGCCAAGGCGATCAGCGAAGGCCGCGGCGTGGTGGCTGTGAATGTCATGCGCGCGGTGGCTTCCTACGCAGCATCGGTGCAGACGGCGTGTGAGAGCGGTGCCGACGCCATCGTCATGGGGGCAGGGCTGCCGCTTGATTTGCCGGACCTGACGCAAAGCGTGGATATCGCGTTGATTCCGATCCTGTCGGATAGCCGCGGCATTACGCTGGTGCTGAAGAAGTGGATGAAAAAGAACCGCTTGCCCGATGCCATCGTGATCGAACATCCGGGGCATGCGGGCGGCCATCTCGGCGTGGCGAGCGTGGCGGATATCCCGAGCGAGCGTTTTGACTTCGCTCGTGTGATCGAGGAAACGATGCTCACCTTCGATACCCTCGGCATCAGCCGCACGCAGATTCCGCTGATTGTGGCGGGTGGTATCGACGGTCACGCGGCGGTGCGTCGCTGGCTGGCTGCAGGCGCGTCCGGGGTGCAGCTCGGCACGGCGTTCGCGGTGACGCAAGAGTGTGACGCGCATCCCGAATTCAAGCGGATTCTCGCCGACGCAACGCCGGAAGACATTGTCGAATTCGTGAGTGTGACCGGTTTGCCGGCGCGTGCAGTGAAGACGCCGTGGCTCGAGCGTTATCTGCGCAACGAGCAACGGATTCGCGACAAGATCGGCTCGCGTGCACAGAAGTGCCCGACGGGCCTCAATTGCCTCGCGGCGTGCGGTTTGCGCGATGGCATCGAGAAGTTCGGGCACTTTTGTATCGATACCCGCCTGGCCGCTGCGTTGCGTGGGGATCGTGCGACCGGGCTGTTCTTTCGGGGGCGCGAGGCGCTGCCGTTCGGATCGGCGATTCGCAGCGTGCGTGAACTGCTCGACTTGCTGGTTGCGGATATCCGGCCCGCGGCGGCGGCTTGAACGGCGCGGGTGCTGCTGGCTGTTGACATAGCAGTTTGCAATGTCCTGCCCCGTGCCTCCGCAAAATATTTCAACAGCGTGCCATGGAGCAGCCTGCGGACGGTCGGAGCAAAGGCGCTGCCCGGGTATCGGCCCGTACCTCAACCTGATTCCGGGCCCGGGTCAATCCGAGATTAAACCTTGTCGCGCGTGAAGCGCATGGCCGTGCCTTCGCGGGTAATGCGCTCCCAGATCGCGCGCTTTTCGTCGTCGCTGAGAAATACCCAGTTGGAAACTTCGCCGGCCATGCGGCCGCAGCCTTTGCAGACGTCGTCGAAGAGGGTCGAGCAGACACCGATACACGGGCTGTCGGGCAAGTCATGAAGGTTCGATGCCATAAAACGCCTATAGTCGGGCGCCGCATGCAGTGAAGAGCGCAACGCCCGCAAAAAATCCAAGTTTAACGCGCGATGCTGTAGCCGATCCGCGCGATCCAGTGTTGTCGCCGGTTGTAGTCGAGGATGTCCTCGCCGTAGCCGTTGAAGTAGCCTACCCACAAATAGCCGCCCCACGCGCTATTGATCAGTTTGGCGAGCGGATAGGTGAACTGGGCGTCGACGCTGCCGTATCCCGCTTTTGTGCCCTTGCGCAGCGTCGCGGCGAGTTGCCAGCTATCGGGGCTGCCGTATTTCACGAGCAGGTCCACGTAACCGCGATAGTCCTGGATGTCCTCGTTGCCGCTCTTCGTGATGTAGTAGTAGATTTTCGGCGATATCGTCAGGTGGCTCGAGTTGATGTCGCCGAAATCCCAGGTCGGGCGCACGAAAGCGATATTGATCCCGCGAGAATCGGCGCCGGCCTTGCCGTTAGATTCGTGTCCGATACCGGCCGTGACGCCCATTCGCGAAAACAGCGAGCTTTTCCAGCCCGTGTTCTCCAGGTAATAGAACAGTTGCGGCTCGTAGCTCGTGTCGCGAAAGGGCGCCGATTCAGCCGTCAGATCCCATATCGATGTTTGCGTGTACGCGAAATACAGGTTGTCGAGGAGCGCGCGCGAGCGGGGATCGTCGGGCAATAGCAGGCGGTACTTGAAGCTGAACTGGAATTTCGCTAGGTTATCGCCGTTCTGGCCATCGGCGAAATACATCGGTTCGAAGGTCGATAACCGGCCGCTCAGCATGCGGTCGCTGGTAGTCGTAGGCACGGCCGACGTGTTTGCCGCGGCTTCGGCGCTGGCCAGTTGCTGCGGTGTTTTCGCCTGTGTTTCAGCGTTCTCCGCCGCCACGACTTGCGTCTGCGTCTTGCCGCGATTGAGCGTGATTAGCATCGGCGAAGAATCGAAGCCGACCGGATCGACCTTCACCACGCCGCGAGCCGTGTCCGGCCAAGGCGCTGAATAACTAATCTTTCGATACTGGCCGGGGCGTAGCGTCAGCTTGTCGGGAGCGTTGGGCTCGCGTTGCAGCGCAAGCGGTTGCGGCGGCAGATCGCCATTGGTCAGCGTGACGTTGAGCGCTTTGGGGACATCGATGGTGAGCGGCTGTTTGTCGTCGTCGCTATAAAGCAGCGTCAGTTCGAGCGGCTGCTGTGCGGCCGCCTCGCGCAACGGTTGGAGCACGGAAACGGTTGCTTGGGCGAGGCTGCTCCCCAGGCCCAAGCCAAGGGCGAGCGTGAGCGTAGTCAGGCGACAAACCGTCGCGACATCGCGTTGTCGGAAACGGGTGGAAAACGTCAGGGAGCCTCGGGCCATGAAGCGAACGTCCTTGTTGCGTTAAGTAGCGTCGGGCGCGGGCGATGCGGCAAGGAGGTGTCTTCCGGGCCGTCCATGCTGCGCAGTTCGCGACCGCTTGTTTGCCAATCGGCCTCCGGGTGAAATTCGCGAAACGCATAATTGTAAACGCGTGAAGGGATCATCTCAAAAAAGGGGCGCAGAACGGGCGGCAATAGCAAAAATCGATCCTGACTTGCATTGATTTACTCAGTCAGCGACGAGCTAGCCAGACTGGAGGGGTGTTGTGTTGAGCGTATCGGCGCCGAGTATGGCGCGTATCGGAAGGTGCATCATCCGATTACTAAACGATGCAACCGGGGAAACGCGTAGCGCACGATGAACATCGTTCGCGGTGCAAAACGGGGATTACTGAAGGAAGTCTCTCCAACCCAGCCGCATCAACTGTCCGTCAGCAACTGCCACAACAGCGCGCCGTTCAGCAGCACGATCAGCGCGGCGCACAGCCATGCCAGCGCGAGCGGAAAACGCTTGATGCGCCATCGGCCCATGAGGCCGGCATCGGATGCGAAGCGCACGAGCGGGATCACGGCCAGCGGCAGTTGCAGGCTCAGCACGACTTGGCTTGCGACGAGCAGCTGATTTGAGCCGTGTTCGCCGAATGCGCCGACCGCGAGCAGCGCCGGTCCCATGGCGAGCGCCCGGGTGAGGAGCGCTCGCGCCCAGCGCGCGATCTTCAACTGCAGGAAACCTTCCATGACGGCTTGTCCGGCTAGCGTGCCGGTCACTGTCGCGTTCAGTCCGCACGCGAGCAATGCTGCCGCGAAGATGATGCTGGCCCAGTGAGTGCCGACGAGCGGGGCGATCAGACGGTGGGCATCGGCGAGATCGTTGACGTCGTAGTGGCCGCTGGCGTGGAACACGGCCGCCGCCACGATCAGCAGCGACGCGTTGACCGTGAACGCTAGGCTAAGCGACGCGAAGGTATCGATATTGACGCCGACCATCGCGTTGGAAATGGCTTCATCGTTGCCGTTTTTCGCGTGATCCTTGACGAGTGCGGAGTGCAGATAGAGGTTATGCGGCATCACGGTCGCGCCGAGGATACCGGCCGCGAGCCAGATCATGCCGGCGTCGCGCAGCAACCCGGCGGGCGGCGCGAGGCCGGCCAGCGCGCCGTACCATGAAGGGTTGGCGAGTGCGAGTTCGACGACAAAACAGAAGCCCACAAAAAAGATCAGCGTGGTCACGGCGATCTGTAGCGGTCGTTGTCCGCGGCTTTGGAGGGCGAGCATGGCGAACGTGCCTACCGCCGACATCAGCACGCCGACTGTCAGAGACACGCCCAGGAGCAATTGCAGTGCGACTGCGCTGCCGACGACTTCGGCCACATCGCAGGCGATGATGGCGATTTCGCTGGTGATCCAGAGAAAGAGGGTGGTGCGTTTGCTGTAGCGTTGTCGGCAGAGTTGTGCGAGATCGCGCCCGGTCACGACGCCGACTTTCGATGCGACCCATTGCAGCAGGAGGCCCATCAGGCTTGCCAGCAGCACGACGCTTAGCAATTGATAGCCGTATTTAGCGCCGCTGGCGAGCGCGGTTGCCCAGTTGCCTGGGTCCATATAGCCGACTGCGACCAGGGCGCCTGCGCCGACGAACGAGAACCAGTGTCCGCGCTTGGAGGGAGAACCGTTTGACGGACCGGCGCGATCTTCGGACTCGGGCGCGGGATCGGATTGCGGGGGAGCCGCGGGGCCGGTTGAGGTGAGAGCGGACGGATTTGTGTTCATGCGGTTCTTGGGGCCTGTTTCCTGAAGCTGGGATGATGCGAAGCGGTTGGGGAAAAGGCGTGTGCAGTGAAGCAGGCCACCGGCTGGCACTTCGATAAACCGCGCGTTGCCACGAGTGACGAAAAACGGGCGTTAGCTGCATCGGGACAAGGGCTTGCATGCGTGCCGAGTTGCCGAACCGAGTGCGTGGAGAGCCTTAGCAATGACTGTTCCGCTGACGTCCGGACTACATGGCCGCAGGCAATCAAATCCGCTTGCGAGATGTCTCAGAGCAAACAAACGTGTGGTCCCGCAATTGCGCGTGTCGCGTAAATTTCGCATTAACGCCTCAATAATGACATTACGTGGGTGAAGACGCGGTTGGATTCAACAATTCGAGTGGGGTCTTTACTGAGACGAATCGCGCGGAAGCGCCGTGGCGAATCGGGTGCGTTGCGGAACGCCGGCGGTGCTTGAAAGGCCGTATGGTTGCGTGGGCGGTCGATCTTGCCCGAGAGCGTTGGGGGCGAAGCGTGTTCGTGTAAGAATTCGTGAGAAGGAGGGTTTCTAAGTCTGGCGAGCACTGTGCTATTAGGTGCCAAAAACTGGGGTCTGCACCCCCGGACACTAACTTGCCGATGGTTGGAACGCGTTTCTTTGCTTCGTTTCTTTGCGTGTTTGCAAAGAAATGACGTGCTGCCACGCACAGTGGCTAATAGTGATAAAAAAATCAGCCAACTCGAGCAGACGACTAAGGCCGAAAGCACCAACCCGCCATCACCCGCACCCGCCATCCCGCCCCCCAGCAAGAACCCTCCCCACGATCCCCCGAGAACCCCTCCCAAACCCAGCGTCAATCAAACGCGTCCCCTTGTGCCCTTTGCGCGACAAACCTCGCCGATTGTTTTTTGCGAAGATACCTTTTGATGATAGTTTTCGTTTTTTTAAAGAGCGTCTCGACTGGGCTGGGCAGGGGAGATAACGGCGCATCGAGATGTGGAAAGTAACGGTCGGCAAGACGAAAGGACGGAGAAACTGAAATGACAGAAAAAGTGGCGGACCGGTTGTCGAAGCGCTCGGGGGTACCGGGCGTGGTTATGTCGATTACCATGGCCATCGCGGGTGTGGCGGCGATAACAGCACCACTGGCGGCATCGGCGAAAGACACCCAGCTCAACGTGTACAACTGGTCGGACTACATTGCCAAGGACACGATTCCGAACTTCGAGAAGCAGGCAGGCGTCAAGGTCAAGTACGACAACTACGACAGCGACGACACGCTGCAAGCCAAGCTGCTTACCGGCAATTCGGGTTATGACATCGTGGTGCCTACCAGCAACTACGCCGGCAAGCAGATCGCGGCAGGGATCTTCGCCCCGCTCGACAAGTCCAAACTTCCCAACCTCAAATACCTCGATCCTGACTTGATGAAACTGGTCGCGGGCGCCGATCCGGGCAATCAGTACACGGTACCATGGGCATATGGCACAACGGGTCTCGGCTACAACGTGACGAAGGCCCAGCAGATCCTCGGCAAGAACGTGCCGCTGGATAACTGGGACATCCTGTTCAAGCCGGAAAACATCTCTAAGCTCAAGGCCTGCGGCGTCTCGGTACTCGACGCGCCCGACCAGATGTTTGCCGCTGCGCTGCACTACCTCGGCAAGGATCCGATGAGCACGAACCCGGCCGACTACCGCGCCGCGCTCGCGATGCTCAAGAAGATCCGCCCGTACATCACCCAGTTCAACTCGTCGGGTTATATCAACGACCTGGTCGGCGGCGACGTGTGCTTCGCTTACGGCTGGTCGGGCGACGTGGTGATCGCCAAGCATCGTGCGGAAGAGGCGAAGAAGGCGTACAAGATCGAGTACTACATTCCCAAGGGCGGCGCGCCGGTCTGGTTCGACGTGATGGCGATTCCGAAGGACGCGAAGAACAAGCAAGCCGCGCTCGAGTGGATCAACTACATCGAGACGCCGCAGGTTCACGCAGCGATCACGAACGAGGTGTATTACCCGAGTGCGAATAGCGAAGCACGGAAATACGTATCGAAGGATGTCGCCAACGATCCGGCCGTGTACCCGCCGCAAGACGTGATCAAGACGCTGTTCCTGCTCAAGCCGTTGCCGCAGGACATCCAGCGTTTGCAAACGCGGCTCTGGACGGAATTCAAGTCAGGACGCTGATTCTGGTTCCGGTAAGGTTGCTGAAGTCGTACTAGGCAGTCGACAAACGCGAAGCCCCCGGTTCTCCGGGGGCTTTGTTCGTGGACGGCTTGATTTGTTTCGGCACGGCTGGACGTGAATGGCGGCCGGATCGAAGAATGACGTAGAACGCGAAGTGAAAAAAGGCAGCACGAACGCGCATAGCGCAGGAGCCGGGCAGCAGATCATGAGTGAGCAGCAGTCGAGCGCAGTGCCCGCCGGACCGGGCAGTCAAAACGGCCAGGGTGGCCAGTCCGGTGCCAACGGCCGCAGGCCGGAACCGGGTTTGCGGGACCCGGATTGGGCTGACGAAAACTTCGTGCGGATCGTCGATGTAGTCAAGAAATTCGACGAAACCGTCGCAGTGAAAGGCGTGAATTTGTCGGTGAAAAAGGGCGAGCTGTTCGCGCTTCTCGGCAGTTCGGGATGCGGCAAGTCCACCTTGCTGCGCATGCTCGCGGGGCTCGAGTCCATCACGTCGGGGCAGATTTTTATCGATGGCGAGGATCTGGCGGCCATGCCGCCGTATCGGCGACCGACGAACATGATGTTCCAGTCGTATGCGCTGTTTCCGCACATGTCGGTCGAATCGAACGTGGCGTTCGGGCTCAAGCAGGAAGGCGTGCGCGGCGCGGAACTCAAGGAGCGCGTGCACACGACGCTCGACCTCGTGCAGATGGTCAAATATGCGAAGCGCAAGCCGCACCAGCTGTCGGGTGGCCAGCAGCAGCGCGTGGCGCTGGCACGCAGCCTGGTCAAGCGTCCGAAGCTGCTGCTGCTCGATGAGCCCATGTCCGCGCTCGACAAACAAATCCGCCAGCGCACGCAGATCGAACTGGTGAACATCCTGGATAAAGTGGGCGTCACCTGCATGATGGTCACGCACGACCAGGAAGAAGCGATGACCATGGCTGGCCGGATCGCGGTCATGAGCGAGGGCGAGATCGTGCAGATCGGCACGCCGCACGAGGTCTACGAATATCCGAACAGCCGGTTCACAGCGGAATTCATCGGCTCGACGAATCTGTTCGACGGCACGGTGGTCGAGGATGAACCGGATCACGTGTTCGTGGAGTCGAAGGAATTACCGTCGCGACTGTATGTGAACCACGGCATCACAGGTCCGCTCGGCATGCCGGTCACCATCTCCGTGCGGCCTGAGCGCATTGCGCTGACGAGCAAGCCGCCCGAGGGCTCCTACAACTGGGGCCGCGGCAAGGTGGCGAACATTGCGTATATGGGCGGCTACACGCTGTATCACGTGAAGCTCGACAGCGGCAAAGTGGTGGTGGCGAACCTGTCGAGCCTCGCGCTCGGGCAGATCGATTCGCCCACTTGGGACGACGAAGTGTTCGTGCGCTGGACCGCATCGGCAGGGGTGGTGCTCACAGCATGAAAACGCTGCATTCACTGAAGCAACGCTTCGGCCTGACCGGACGGACGGCGGTCGTCGCCGGACCATACCTGTGGCTTGTGCTGCTGTTTCTCGTGCCGTTCCTGCTGGTCGTCAAGATCAGTTTCTCCGATGCGCGCCTTGGGATTCCGCCTTATACGGAATTGACGGCGCTCAAAGAGGGCGTGCTGAATATCGCGCTCGATTTTTCGCACTACGCGTTCCTGCTCACGGACAGCCTGTACTTCGCGACCTACATGAACTCGCTGCTGGTCGCGGGGGTATCGACGCTGCTGTGTCTGCTGATCGGTTATCCGATGGCGTATTACATCGCGCGTTCGAGTCCGGCCACCCGCAATCTGCTGATGATGGCTGTGATGCTGCCGTTCTGGACATCGTTTCTGATTCGCGTGTATGCGTGGATCGGGATTCTGAAGAACAACGGCTTGCTGAATAACTTCCTGATGTGGACGGGAATTGTTCATACGCCGGTCGAGCTGTATCACACGAATATCGCGGTTTATATCGGCATGGTGTATTCGTATCTGCCGTTTCTGGTGATGCCGCTTTACGCACATCTCGTGAAGATGGATCTCACCTTGCTCGAAGCCGCTTACGATCTCGGCGCAAAACCGTGGAAGGCGTTTTTGCAGATCACGTTGCCGCTGTCGAAGAACGGGATTATCGCCGGCTGTCTGCTGGTGTTTATTCCGGCGGTCGGCGAATACGTTATTCCGGAACTGCTCGGCGGCGCGGATACCTTGATGATCGGCCGCGTGATGTGGAATGAATTCTTCGATAACGCGGACTGGCCGATGGCTTCCGCCGTCACCTGTGCGATGGTGTTGTTGCTGCTCGTCCCCATGGCCGTTTTCCAGTATTACCAGGCCAAGCAACTGGAGCAGAAGCGATGATTCAACCCAGTCGCCCGCTCCGGTTCACCTTTCTCGGTATCGGATTTCTGTTTCTCTATATTCCGATCATCAGTCTGATCGTGTATTCGTTCAACGAGTCGCAGCTCGTGACGGTATGGACGCAGTTTTCGCTGAAGTGGTATCGCGCGTTGGTGCACGACGAAGAACTGATCAACGCCGCGTGGTTGTCCATTCGAATCGCGGTATTCACGGCGTGCGCGTCGGTCGTAATTGGAACGTGGGCAGGATATGTGCTCGCGCGAATGGGGCGGTTTCGCGGTTTCACGCTGTACGCCGGCATGATCAACGCGCCGCTCGTGATTCCTGAAGTGATCCAGGGGATATCGCTGCTCTTGCTGTTCGTTGAAATGGCGAAGGTATTCGGCTGGCCTGCCGGGCGCGGTATGTTCACGATCTGGATTGGCCACGTGATGCTGTGTATTTCCTACGTGGCGATTATTGTGGAATCGCGGGTGAGGGAATTGAATCCATCGATTGAAGAGGCCGCGCTCGATTTGGGCGCGACGCCATTGCGGGTGTTTTTCTCGATTACGCTGCCGTTGATCTCGCAGGCGCTGGTGGCGGGGTGGCTGTTGTCGTTCACACTGTCTATCGACGACCTGGTGTTGTCCGCGTTTTTGTCGGGACCGGGATCGACAACCTTGCCGCTCGTGGTGTTCTCGCGCGTCCGGCTCGGCTTGAATCCCGAGATGAACGCGCTCGCCACGCTGTTCATTGCGTTCGTGACGGTCGGCGTGATTGCCGCGAATTATTTTATGCAGCGCAATGAGCGCAAGCGGCTGACGAGTGTGTTGTAGCCCCGGTGTTGTAACAGCGTTGATGTAACAGCGCTCAGTCGTCTTGAGCCGCCGTTGCCAGATGTTCGTTCAACGTCGCCGGGTCGGTGTTCGTGCCGCACAGCAAGACGCCGACGCGCTTGCCCTGCAGGGTTTCACGCAGCGGCCCGAGCAGCGCAGCGGTGGCTGCGGCACAGGCCGGTTCCACGGCCAGCTTGAGCTCGTTGAACAAATGCAGCATGGCGTGGCGCAGCTCGGTATCGGAGACGGTTACCAGACGGTCGATATGCCGCCGGCACAATTCGTAGCTGTAGTCTTCGGTGTGCGGCGCCATCAACGAATCCGCGATGCTGTGCATGGCGCCCATCTTCACCGTGTGATTCGCGACGAAACTTTGACCCATGGCGTCCGCGCCTTTGGGTTCCACGCCGTACACGTGAATCGATGGATTCGCGAGCCGGAATGCCAGCGATACCCCCGCGGCCAACCCGCCGCCGCCGATCGGCAGGATCACGGCGTCCAGATCCGGCGCTTGCGAGGTCCATTCATATCCGAGCGTCGCTGTGCCCACGATGGTCCGGTAGCCGTTGAACGGATGCACGAAGTAGCGGCCTTCCTCGGCTTCTATTCGCCGCACGGTCTCGAACGCTTCCGCGCCGTTTTCCGCCATCACCACTTCCGCGCCGAAACGGTGGCACAGGCCTACGCGCGCCGGGCTTGCCGTCTTCAGCATCACGACCTTCGCGCCGATTTCGAGGCGCATGGCGGCATACGCGACCGCAACGGCGTGATTGCCCGCCGAGACGCAGGTCACGCCCGCGTCGCGTTCGTTTTCCGTGAGCGCGAGCAAGTGCGAAAAGGCGCCGCGCGTCTTGAACGTGCCGCCGACCTGCAATAACTCGAACTTGAAGTTGATGGGTGTGCCACCGAGCATGGGGAAATCGTGACGCTCGAAGGTCGGCGTGCGCGCGACCCACGGCGAGAGCGTCATGTGCTGGCCGGCGATATCGTCGAGTGTGGGAATCGGCGTGCCGTCGATGGTGTTGTCGGAGTGATGGGAGGTGGACATGGATTGCCTTCTGACCTCAACGAGCGATTTCAAAGAACATCAACGTGCCTGCGCCTCGACCGACATGCTGTGAATGAACTTGCCCAAAAACGCCTCGCAAGCAGCAAGCTGTTCCAGCGATACATACTCGTTCGCTTTGTGCGCCTGCTCGATATTCCCCGGCCCGCACACAATGCTCGGCACGCCCGCCAGCTGGAACAAGCCCGCTTCCGTCCCGTAAGCCACCTTGCGCTTCTCCTGATTCGCCGTGAGCGCGCGCACGAGTTGCGTGATGGCGGCTTGCTCGGACGCATCGAGCCCGGGAGCTGCAGCAATCTTCGAAAACTCAATCGCAGCGTTCGCGTGTTCCTTCTGCATCTTCGGCAGCAGCTCCTCCCGCGCGTACTTCTCGATACGCTGATAAATCGGCTCCGGATCGAGCGTCGGCAAGTTGCGGAATTCGAACGCGAAGTTGCATTCGGCGGGCACCGTGTTGATCGCGTTGCCGCCGTTGATCGTGCTGGTCTGGGCGGTCGTGAAGGGCACGTCGTACTGTTCGTCGAACGGGCCTTGCGCGCGGAATTCGTCGGCGACGTCGCGGATGAAACAGATCAGTCGCGCCGCATATTCGATCGCGTTCAAACCCTTCGGCGTCAGCGATGAATGCGCGGCGAACCCGCGCACGCAGCAGTTGTACGCGTTGATGCCCTTATGCGCGATGATCGGCCGCATGCTGGTCGGCTCGCCCACGATGCACCCGTCCGGCCGCAATCCGCGCTTTTGCAAGTCGGTGATCATCAGCGGCGCGCCGGCGCAGCCGATTTCTTCATCGAAGGAAAGCGCGAAGTGGATCGGCCGCGCGAGTTTCGTCGCCTGCATCTTCGGCAGCAGAGTGAGCGCTGCGCCGATAAACCCCTTCATGTCGCACGTCCCGCGACCGTACAACAGGCCATCGCGGATTTCCGGCTTGAACGGATCGCTGTCCCATTTCTGGCCATCGACGGGCACCACGTCCGTATGTCCCGACAACACGATGCCGCCGTTCGTTGCGCCGTCGTGCGCGGGCACGGTCGCGAACAGGTTGGCCCATTTGCCGGTCGGATCGGTGGTGAGCGTGCTCTCGATACCGGCGGCGCGCAGGTCGTCGCGCACGGTTTCGATCAGGCCCATGTTCGGGTTGCGGCTGACAGTATCGAAGGAGACGAGCTTCTTGATCCACGGCAACGATGCCGGTTCGGAAGAGGGTGTTGGCGCGACGGAAGCCGCTGGTTCAGCGATCTGGGACATGACGCTCTCCTTGGAATTTTTCACGTTCGATCATACCGAAAAAACCTTGACGTCCTCCTCGCCCTGATGAACGAGGATTCCCGGCGGCTTACGCCGCCTCGAGCAACGTTGTGTCGTTGCGATTTTCGGCGTCGACCCAGCGCTGCTTGTTCCAG
>NZ_JALPRJ010000039.1 GCF_030464885.1 Caballeronia sp. SEWSISQ10-4 2
ACCCATGCTGCGGCCGGACGTGGCCGTCTTGCAGAAGGAATCCCGGTCCTTTAGGGCCGCGAGGACGTCGAGCTGTCTGCACACCGACCACTCGCGCCGCACCAAGCGCGTTTCGCGGCGCAATGTGTCGTCCCGTCGCAAACCGCTCGCGACGCGTGAGGCTGACGCCGACCATGAGCATCATCGAAATCTCCTCCCTACGGATAAGGACGATCATCATGCTCATTGGCATTGTTCAGCACACACCGCACTGGGTCTGGTGGCTGCTCGCAGCCTTGGTTTCCCTCGGCGTCTCGCAAACGCAACCACGGCAAAGGACGCTGCGCGCCGCCACGGCGATGCCCATCGGGATGGCTGCACTCTCCTTTTATGGCGTCGTGTCCATCTTCACCCAGGAGTCCATCGCGCTGGTCGCGTGGGCAGCGGCGATGCTCGCGGCGCTTGCGATATTCCATGCTGTCGGCATTGGCAGCAAGGCCCGCTGGCTTGCCGCCGAGCAGCGTCTGCTCGTGCCCGGAAGCTGGCTTCCGCTCGTGCTGATCCTTGGCCTGTTCATCATCAAATTCGGCGCCAACGTCATGCTGGCGATGCATCCCGATCTGAGAGTCGACGGGCTGTTCGCGGTATCGGTGAGTTTTGCGTATGGCGCTTTCAGCGGCATCTTCCTCGCACGCGGCCTCGCGATGTGGCGCGTCGCCCGCCAAGCCGAGCCGTCCAGCATGGCTTATTGAGCGGCTTAAGCGCACGATATTCCCTACGCCAGCTTCTTCGCACAATCCACGAACATGCGACCATGATCTCGCTCGACAAATTCATGCTGTTCATTGCGCCGCCCGCGGTGGCGGCGTTTGCGCTGATCGAGGCAGCAGTTCTGTCGCGTCGTCAGCGCTACGACTGGAAGGCTTTTGGTGTCTCGGTGATCGACATGATTGCGCGTATCGCGATCGGCATTGGATTCCCGCTCTCCATCGCCACGCCGTTTCTGCAGCTTGCACACCACTATCGCCTGATGACCCTCCAGCCCTCCGGCTGGATCGCGTTGCTCGTGTTGTTCGTGGGGCAGGAGTTTTGTTACTACTGGTATCACCGGGCAGCGCACGAGATGCGCTGGTTTTGGGTCAATCACGCGGTGCATCACTCGCCGAACGAGCTGAATCTCTCGGCCGCGTTTCGCATTGGTGTGTTCGGCAAGCTCACCGGCACTATGCTGTTCTTCGTGCCCATGGTCTGGCTCGGCTTCGATCCGGGTATTGTGTACGCCGTCCTGTCGCTGAATCTCCTGTATCAGTTCTGGCTTCATGCGACCTGGATTCCGCGCCTCGGCTGGCTCGAAGGGATTCTCAACACGCCGTCGTCGCACCGCGTGCATCATGCTGCGAATATCGAGTATCTGGATGCGAATTACGGCGGTGTGCTGATCATCTTCGACCGGCTCTTTGGCACCTATGTCAGGGAGTGCGGCGATCTGCCTTGCCGCTACGGCCTCGTGCATCCGATCACCAGCTACAACCCGCTACGCGTAGAATCCGCGCAATGGGTCGATCTGCTGCGTGATCTGGCGGGCGCACGCAGCGTGTCCGCGATCCTCGGATACCTGTTCAAGCCTCCCGGCTGGGCGCCACACGGCGAAGGCAATACGACCGCCGACTTGCGCGCGCGGACGCGGGCCGCCGAATAAGCAGCCGAACAACCGGACGGCTCCAGCCGCGCCAGAATCACTGCATACCACCCACGTCGACTGCATGCGTCACGCTCATGACATCCTGAACCGGCTATGGCTCGAACTGCGGATATTTGTCCCGGTATCGGCGGCGAGCACCTTGTTCTACTACGCGATGTATCGCGATTCGTTCGCGAGCAACCTGATCTATTCGCTTTGCAGCACGCTGTTCATCCAGGGTTTGATCGAGGTGGGCCGCTATGGCCTCGCCTACCGGATTCGCAAGCGTTCCCCCGATAACTTCGACGCGCAGCGCAACTGGCCCGGCTGGGGGCTGATGGCCCCCTGGATCGTTGTGTCGGGCGTAGTGGGTTACGCCGCCGGGCACATGCTCGGCGATGCGCTGACGGGGGTGCCGCGCGCACCGGCCACGCTGACTGACAACCCCCGGGCGATATTGCTGAGCATGACCGGTGTGTTCGTATTGTCGCTGGGCATCACGTATTTCTTTTATGCCCGAGGCCGCATGGCTGCGATGGAAACGCGCACCGAGGCCGCGCTGCGAAGCGCCGCGGAGAGTCAGCTCAAGCTGCTGGAGTCGCAGCTCGAACCGCACATGCTGTTCAACACGCTGGCCAATCTGCGGGTGCTGATCGCGCAAGACCCGCCGCGTGCCCAGGCCATGCTCGACCGGCTGATTGCGTTTCTGCGCGCAACGCTTGACGCCTCTCGCTCGGGATTGGGATCACATTCGCTGTCGGCGGAGTTTGCGCGTATCGGCGATTATCTCGAGTTGATGCAGACCCGGATGGGAAACCGCTTGAGCCGGCGGCTCGATTTGCCCGACGACCTTGGCGGGTTGTCCGTGCCGCCGCTGCTGCTGCAACCCCTGGTCGAAAATGCCATCAAGCATGGACTCGAACCCACGGTTGCCGGCGGCTGGATCAGGGTGAGTGCGCAGCGTGAAGGCGGCACGCTCGTGCTCAGCGTGCGCGATACGGGGGCGGGGATTGGCGGTGGCGGTGCGGGTCTTGGTGGTTTGCCGCCCGGTGGCAGCCGCTTTGGCATCCAGCAGGTTCGTGAACGGCTTGCTGCGCTGTACGGTAAAACCGCGTCGCTTGAACTCATTGCCGCAAGCGACGACGAGGGCGGTACCCTCGCTATCGTGCGCCTTCCTGTATCTTGATTCCGTCCGCTGAGTTGATTCCGTCCGCTGAGTTAATTGCGACCGCTGAGTTAATTGCGACCGCTGAGTTAATTGCGACCGCCGAACATTCTGTGCCGATCATGAAAGCCACCGTACTGATTGCCGAAGACGAAGCTTTGCTGGCCGCGGACCTGCAGGCCCAGTTGACCCGGTTATGGCCAGAGCTGCATTGCGTCGCGAGTGTGGCCGATGGTGAGACCGCAGTCGAGCAAGCCCTGGCACTGCAACCCGACGTGCTTTTCCTCGACATTCGCATGCCCGGCATGACGGGCCTCGAGGTCGCGCAGGCGCTGGCCGAAGACTGGCCGGAGCTTGCCAAACCGTTCCCGTTGCTGGTGTTTGTGACCGCCTACGATCAATACGCACTGCACGCATTCGAGCACGCGGCGGTCGACTATGTGCTGAAACCCGTGCAGCCCGACCGGCTTGAAAAAACCTGCGCGCGTCTGCAAGCCGCGTTACGGCAGAGGGCGCAATCGCAGGCGGCGGAGCCATCGTGGGAAGCTGCCATTCATACGTTGCGCGAGCTCTTGCATGTCGATGCCGCAAGGCCGCAAGGCAGACCGCCGGTCGCAAGCCCGCTGCGGATGATCCAGGCGAGTGTCGGCAATACGATAACCATGGTGCCCATAGCGGACGTGCTGTACTTCGAGGCCGCCGACAAATACGTGCGGCTGGTCACGGTCGAGCGCGAGCACCTGATCAGGATCTCGCTGCGTGAACTGCAACTGCAGCTTGATCCGGAGTGTTTCTGGCAGGTTCATCGCAGCACGATCGTACGTTGCGATGCCATTGCCAGCGCGTTGCGCGACGACACCGGCAAACTCACGCTGGCGTTGCGCGGCCACCCCGACAAGCTGAGCGTGAGCCGCCTCTACGCCGACCGGTTCAGGGGCCTTTAGCCGAGCGGGCCCTCGCTGTCTTTCCCGAGGGGCTGTTCGCCGCCGCATGATGAGGGCGAACGCCGTGAGCAACCCGCGCAATCCAACCTGCGCCGCTTAACCCCGCAGCCGACGAAACTCCCCCAGCCAGTCCGACAACACCGCCACCGCTTCGGGCGTTACCGCGTTGTATAGCGAAGCCCGCAGACCACCAATCGATCGATGTCCTTCCAGGCCATGCAAGCCTTCGCGACGGGCGTCATCGATGAACTGTGCTTCCATGGCTGGATCGGGCAGACGGAAGGCGACGTTCATGGTCGAGCGGCAAGCGCGCTCGCCATGCACGCGATAGAAATCCGGCTCGGCATCCAGCGCGCGATACAGCCGTTCCGATTTGGCCCGGTTGATCGCCGCCATGTTTTCGACGCCGCCTATTTCATCGCGCAGCCAGCGTGTCACCAGCATCAATACATAGATGGCGAACACCGGCGGCGTGTTGTAAAGCGAACGCGATCGAATGTGCGTCCGATAATCAAGCAGGGTCGGCAACGCATGCGTCGCCCGTTGAGCGAATTCATCGCGCAGGATTACCACGGTGACACCGGCCGGCCCGAGGTTCTTCTGCGCGTGCGCATAGATCATCGCGTAACGGTTGATGTCGAGCGGAGCCGCCAGCAGATTGGATGACATGTCGCAGACCAGCGGCACCTCATGCAGTCCCGGAATGTCCGTAAATTCCAGCCCTTCGACCGTCTCGTTGGACACGTAATGCAGGTAGGCCGCATCTGGCGCGAGGTGCAGTTCATTCGGCGCAGGCAAATGGCGATACCCCTCGGCGCTGCCATCCCACACCACACTCGTTATCCCTTCATGCCGCGCTTCGACCGGCGCCTTGGCGCTCCAGTAACCCGACACAATGTATTCGGCATGCTTGCCGCTGGCGCGCAGGAAGTTCATCGGCAGCATGGAGAACTGCAGGCTGCTGCCGCCTTGCATGAACAGCACGTGGTAGTTGCCGGGAATATCGAGCAGAACACGCAGGTTGCGCTCGGCTTCGTCGAGTACGCCGCGAAACCAGTCCGATCGATGGCTCATTCCCAGCACCGACAGACCCGTCTCGGGCAACGCATCGATGGCAAGGCTCGTTTCTCGCAGCACCGACGCCGGTAACGCACCCGGTCCGCCCGAGAAGTTCATGGTCTTGCTCATCAGCCCGCCGTCCGGTGCGCCAGCATGCGCTCGAACGCATCGACGATATGTTGCACATGTTGATTCTTATGAGCCAGCACGCCGTTACCGCGCTCGTAATGCACCAGCATGGTCGCGTTCGCTTCGAACACGAAGACCTGACCGTCAGGCAGAAGGGTGAAGTCGATTCCACCGTAGTCCAGATCAAGCCGTCGGCCGATAGTCGTAACGGCATTCATCGCACGCTCGCCGAGCGCGGTGCGTGGGTCTTGCAGGAAGCGCAACTCCTCGTCGAGTTTCCATGCGTGGCTTTCCATATCGGCGGAAAAATAATGCGCGATCCAGTGCGGCGAGATCACCAGATGATAGGGAAACGGCTCACGGTCCACATAGATCACGCGGTACTTGCGGTAGAAACCATCGGCTGAACGGCAATCGCGAAACGCCGTCAGGTACTGCGCGCCTTCTTGCGTCGATAACCGGCTTTCGAGCGTATCCATGTTGTCGCATAGAACCAGGCCGTCGCCACCGTGGGCGGCGACGGGCCGGGCCAACAGCGGAAATGTGACGGCGTTATCGGTAAGTAGCGCGTGAAGCGAGGCAGGCGGCGCTTCGTACCGCACGCACGGCGCGGTCGACACATCGTCGAGGCCGTCAAGCAGGACGGGCAGCAGATGCCGCGAAGTCCTGGCAATGGCGGCGGACGAGTTGAGCAAAGGCCGCGAGCAGCGCGACTCGAAACGCGCGAGCCTCGCCCCAAGCGGCGCTGCAATATCCGGATCGCCGATCGCGTTGAAGACGACATCGAAGGCGGGAAGCTGCGTGTCTTCGTCGTCAGTGGCGTAGTCGATCGCATACTTGATACGGCGGTTTCTCGTGCCTGGCAACAAGGCCTCGAAGGGCACGTTGCCCGTGCTTCGGGCCGCGCACAAGATTAAGACAGAGCGCGTCCAGCCCGCTGTTTCCTCAACAAAAACCCGCTGGATCCGATACGCGCGTTCGCGATAAACATCGGCGAGTGCTGCGCGTCCTTCGCTCGCATGGATCGCGGCCAGGTTCTGGCATGCAACGGCAACGTCCGGATCGAGCGTCAGCACGAGCTCGTACCAGCGTGCGGCGGCCTCGTGATCGCCCTTCATGAAATAACCGGTGGCGACGTCGCACAAGCCAGCGACGCGGGCGTCCGGTGAGCCCGAGGCGTACGCGTCGAGCGTGTGGGCGGCGATCAGATGGGCCAGCGCGCCGAGTTCATCGCCGGCGTTGCGGCTGGCATCGGCGAGCGTGCGATGAACCGATGGATCCGGTGAGGCGCTCGCCTCCACTCGATCATTCAGCGCAGCGGGGTTGTTGCCGGATTCTCGAGTCATGGGCTGGCCGTGCGCATCGGGGCGCTCCGTCAATGCGAATTCGCAGCTTAGCGGCCGCGCCCGACATTCCGGTTACAGCCGGGGGATGTAGACGTTACGAAAACTTACGCGCTGTGGATTAAACGGAGCCCGTCACGGCTCCATCGCCTTGACGACGATCTGTGCCTGCGCGTCCCGTTCGATGCGCTTCAACACCGGCTGCATGACGGCAAAGTCCGCGGGCGAACATACCTGCTTGCCGAAGGTTGCCTTCAGGTGGCGCTCTGCCTGAAGCAGGTTCGTGGCGGGATCGAAGACATAACGCGATGAATAATCGAAAAACGCATTCGTGAAGCTCGCGTCGGCCGGCACATCGGTCACTCGAATCGTTTTTGGCAACGCGATTTGCGCGACTTCATCGAAAGTGCCGCTGGTGCACATGAACGGTTGGGTCCGCACGCGTTCAGACAGCAGGTTTTCAACCTGTGAAGCGATCCCGCCGGACAAGCTCGTGAGCGCGGGCAGGGCGGTCGTGCCCGTTGGCCAGACGACATCGTCCAGGGTTCCGGTGATCGTGGTGCTCAGGGGGCCGCTGGTAGCGTCCAGATCGCTGGCGGTGAGCGTCGCGATACCGCGCAGGCCTGTTGCCCGAAGGCGGTTATCGGCGATCTGCTTGCGGCGCTCTGCGGTTGCGTGCTGCAGATTCGCACGCTCGGGGCCGACGCTCCACCCGCCGTCTTCCACTTGATCGGCGAAAGCGGCCGAGCCATCGGGCGCAACATCGATCTGCAAGCGCGACGCCCGCGACCGCGGTTCGGTGGCGGGCGTTCGTGCAAGCGTGCCGTCGCCGACGAGCAGCGTCGGACGATCCATGTCCGCGAGCGGCAGATAGCCGAACTCGATACTCAATGCCGTCGAGTCGGCATACATGCCCAGGCCCGGCAGCCACGTGATGACGTGATTGATCGCACTGCCGCCATAGCCGGGCACCGATGGCAGCGTGTAGACCGCTCCAAGGCCGATCAACGCCGGCTCGTTCTCGATGCCGAGCGCCGCAAGCAGCGCCCCGTAGAGCGCGACATAGTCCTTGCAGTCGCCGTAGCGGTTGGCGAGGATATCTGTCGCCCGGTGGGGAATCGCGGGACTCTGGCCGAGGAACAGCGACACATAGCGGATGTTGTGCCGGACCCAGTCGTACAGCGTGGCCGCTTTCGCGCGTGCATCGGTCTCGTCGCGCGTGAGCGACTGCGCGAGGGTGCGCACGGCCGGATCATTTGCGCTTGGATCGACGGTTCCGTCCCGATAGCTCGCGGCAAAGCTGCGGTAGTCCGGAAACGTCGACACCATCAGCCGGTCGCCGTACTGCGCATAACCCACCGCGCCAGCTTCCACACGATCGTAATGGGTACGGCTGTAGTCGAATTCGTAGCGCGTGCGGCCGTCTTGCGTCACCGGCGACACGGCCACATAACCGCGTGCATCGGCGTAGAGCGGTTTGTCGGCGGGCAAGTCGAAGATCAGCCGCTGGTTTTCCACCGGGCCACGGCTGGGCTCGACAAAATAATCGAACTGCCCGGCGATAACCGGCTTCGACTGAGTCTTGTGAAACCGCAGATGCACGATCGATCCCACGCCCACGCCCGGAAACACCACCGCTTTCAGGCGTGAGTCCGAGAAGGTGGGCGCACCGGCCGAACGCGGCTCCTGGATCTCGCGAATCTGATCGGGCGCGACGATGTGCTTGATGCCATCGGGGCCGAGCGAGTAGGCATCGATTATGTCGATGATTGAGGTGGATTTATCGAACCAGATATAACGCTGCGCAATGTCGCCGACACCTGCGGGCGTGTTCGCGCGCAAGGTCGTTTCATCGTCCTCCGTCTGCGAGCCGTCTTCCGCCACCACGAAGGTATGGACATCGCTCACGAGCGTTGATGGCTGCGCGGTTTCGATGTTGTCCATGGCAAATGCAGGCGATCCGATCCACGCCAGCAGCGCAGCGAGCAGCAAACAACGTTTTACATCCAGCGATCTCGAACTCATGGAAAGCGGTTTTTACCTGCTGGGTCAACGGCCTATCGTATCGCACGGACGCCGGTCGCAGCGGCTTGCGCCGCACAGGCCTGCTCTTTGCTTTTGCCTAACAATACGACGGCGGTTCGGGAATCAGAGCTGACCTTAGCCGCGCTTTCCGCGAGATCGCTACGCCTATTGAATGCTATTACTACCATGAGCACTAAACGCCAACCATCCCTTCCCGCACCGCGCATGTCCACGGGTGTTACCGGGCTCGACAACATCCTCGGCGGCGGCCTGACGCCCAATCGCGTGTACCTCATCGAAGGTTCGCCGGGGGCTGGAAAAACAACTCTTGCCCTGCAATTTTTACTGAAAGGCGCGGAGCTGGGCGAAGCGGGTTTGTACATCACCTTGTCGGAAACGCGCTCCGAACTGCTTGCGGTCGCCGACTCCCACGGCTGGGATGTCGATGCGTTGTCCATCATCGAGTTGCTCTCCGACGAAGGGCTGGACCCCGAGTACGAGCAGTCCATCCTGCACCCGGCGGAAGTGGAGCTTGGCGAGACAGTCGAAAACGTGATGCGCCAGGTCGAGACGCTCAGGCCCGTGCGCATCGTACTGGACAGCTTGTCCGAACTGCGGTTGCTATCGCAGAACCCGTTGCGTTACCGGCGCCAGATCCTTGCGCTGAAGCGCTATTTCGCTACACGCGAATGCACGGTGTACCTGCTCGATGACAACACCTCCGACCCCGGCGACTTGCAGCTTCACAGCATCGCGCATGGCGTGATCAGCCTCGACCAGCTGGTCCACGATTACGGCGGCGCGCGCCGGCGCGTGCGCGTGGCAAAAATGCGCGGCATCAAGTTTCGCGAAGGATTCCACGATTTCACGCTGGAGACGGGCGGTATCGATGTCTATCCGCGCCTGGTTGCCGCCGAACATCACGCGACGTTTTCAAGCGAGCCGGTGTCGACCGGAGCGCATGGCCTTGACGCCATGCTCGGCGGAGGCCTGATTCCCGGCACGAACGCGCTGTTGATCGGACCGTCCGGCGTCGGCAAGACCACGACAGTGGTGTGTTGCCTGATAGCGGCGCTCAAGCGTGGTGAGCGCTGCGTCTACTATCTCTTCGATGAAACGATGGGCACGCTGATGATGCGTTCGAAGTCGCTCGGCATGGATCTCTCGATCTATCTCGACAACGGTTTGCTGACCTTGCACCAGATCGATCCCGCCGAAATGTCGCCCGGCCAGTTTACGAGCGATGTGCGTCAGGCAGTGGAAGACGAAGGCGCGACCTATGTGGCTATCGACAGCCTGAACGCTTATCTCCAGGCCATGCCGGGCGAGCGTTACCTGCTGTTGCAAATGCATGAACTACTCGGATATCTCAACCAGCGCGGCATCGTGACGATGCTCGTACTCGGGCAGCACGGCATTGTGGGTGAGGTGGAGACGGACATCGACATCAGCTATCTCAGCGACGTGATGATCCTGTTCCGCTACTTCGAACATCAGGGCGAAGTGCTCACGGCGCTCGCGGCGGTCAAGAGCCGCGGCAGCGCGCACGAGCGCACTATCCGCCAGTTCCGGCTGGCGCAGGGCGGGCTGGAAGTAAGCGAAGCGCTGCGTGACTTCGACGGTGTTCTCGCCGGCTTGCCGGCGTATCGCGGCGGCTCGACCATGCTGGGAACCCTCGACGCAAGGGATGGTTAAACGTGGAGAACCGCGTCCTGATCCTCGCCCCGCGCGGCCGCGACGCGGACGTGGTCGGTGAAGTGCTGAGCAAGGACGGGCGCAACTGTCTCGCCTGCCTCAACGCCGCGATGCTGAACGCCGAGTTGCGCGGCGGCGCGGGCACGGCGCTGATCGCGGAAGAAGCGCTCTTAGACGACGATATGCCGCAGCTCTTCCAGTGGCTCGAGCAGCAGCCGACATGGTCCGATTTTCCGCTGATCCTGCTCGCGACAAAACGCACTGAACGACGCCCGAAACACGCGCTCGATCTGCTCGAGCGGCTGGGTAATGTCGTCGTGCTGGAGCGGCCGCTGAATGCCGAGACGTTGCGGCGCGCGGCGTCGTCGGCATTGCGCGCGAGGTTGCGGCAGTACGAGGCGCGGCGCCAGCTTGCCGAGCGCGTGGAAGCGCAGGAGCGGCTGCATCTGGCGCTTGCGGCGGGCCGCCTGGGATCGTGGGAGCTAGATGTCGAGACCCGTGAGCTGCGCTCCACCGAGGCGTTTCGCAAGATCTATGGGCACAAGGGGTCGACGCTGGATTATGCGCAGATCGAGCAGCTGGTGCATCCCGATGACCGCGAGCTGCGCCAGCAGACGCTGGAGCGTTGCATCGATAACAACACGAACCTGACGATCGAATATCGCGTGATCTGGCCGGACGGCACGACCCGCTGGGTGGAGTCGCGCGGCCACCCGATGCGCGCATCCGGCAGCGTTGCCGGGACAACGACCACGCGCATCATCGGCGTGTCGCTGGATGTCACCGATCGTCATGAAGTCAACGAGAAGATCCTCGCGAGCCAGCTGGTGGTCGAGCGGTTGAACGACACGCTGGAAAGCCGCATCGCCGAACGGACGCAGGAACTGGCGTCGGCGAACGACCGGCTGATGAAGGAGATCCACGAGCGCGCAAAAGTCCAGGCTGTGCTCGTGCAGGCGCAAAAGATGGAAGCGCTCGGGCAACTGACCGGCGGTATCGCGCATGACTTTAACAATCTGCTGAACGTGATCATGGGCAATGCCGAGCTGATCACGCGCGTGAGCAGCGATGAACGCGTGCAAACCATGGCCCAGACCGTCAAGCGGGCAACCGAACGCGGCGCGAAGCTCACGGGTCAGTTACTAACGTTTTCACGCAGCAGCAATCTGGACCTGAAGGCCATCGACGTTATTTCGATGCTGCATGGCATGCGCGACATGCTGACGTTATCGCTGGGAACGGGCATTCATTTCGGCACCCGCTTCGACGTGCAGGAAGCGTGGACCGACGCCGATGCCAATCAGCTCGAACTGGCCGTGCTGAACCTTGCCATTAACGCTCGCGACGCGATGCCCGAGGGCGGTCTGCTCTCCATTCGCGTGAGCCAGCGTACTGCACCGGACGAAGCCGTGCCGTCGGGCCAGTACGTGGTGATCGGCGTGAGCGATACGGGCACGGGCATCGCGCCGGAGTTGCTGTCGCGGGTCTTCGATCCGTTCTTTACGACCAAGCCGGTCGGCAAGGGCACGGGTCTTGGCTTGAGCCAGGTCTACGGCATTGTGCGCCAGGCCGGCGGCACGGCGCGGATTCACAGCGAACCGGGCAAGGGCACGACCGTCGAGTTGTGGCTGCCGTTACGCGAACGCGTGGCGCCCGAGGCGAAGGTTGTGGAGCCGGGCGAAGAGCGCTCGGACGGGCACCAGCGCATTCTTGTGATCGAAGACGACGTGGACGTGCGGACCTTTCTCGTCGATTGCCTGAAGATGCTGGGTTATACCGTCACCGAAGCGTCGCACGGCCGCGCCGGGGTGGAGCGGCTGGACGCCGACAATCCCGACTTGCTGATGGTCGACTTCGCGATGCCCGGCATGAACGGGCTGGAGGTCATTGCCGAAGTGAAACGCACGCACCCGCGACTGCCTGTGATTCTCGCTACGGGATACGCGGAGGTGGATGTATCGAAGGACCGCGTGGACGGATACGCGGTCCTCAGGAAGCCGTTTCAGATCGGCGATCTCGCGCGCACCGTGAAGGCTGCCTTGATGCGCTCGCATGCTTGAAGCAGTGCGGCTCTCAGCGCCGTTGCGAGGTCACGTCCCAGTTGATGTCGACGCATAGCACTTGCAGGCCGCGCGGCGTGTGCGCGGCTATCGACGCCGTCACGCACAAGTGCGCCTCGTTGATCGACAGATACGGCGCGGTCAGATGCACGCGGTCCGGCGTGCGCAACGCTTCGATGAAATATGGCCGCCGTTCCCAGCTCGCGCCTTCCGAATGCAACAGCGGACGGAAACGCTTGGCGCGCTGCGATGCACGCACGACGGGCAACACGTTGTCGCCGATCTGCCGGCCGGATGCATCGAGCAGAAAGCAGCGCGCCGTTTCGTGAAGCTGCAACAGCGTGCGGGTGGCATCGGCGAGCGTCTCGCCTTCGATCAGACGCGCCGCTGCCGTTTCCAGTGCGCCGACATAGGGCGCGAGCCGTGCCGACTGCGTGCGTTCACGCGCGGCCACACGTTCGCGCGATGCCGCGGACAGCGCGTCCAGCACGCCTTGCGCGGCTTGCGGTTTCACGGCTTCCACGCTCGGCCCCGCGAAATACGCGCCCTGCACGAAATCGACGTTGCATTCGAGCGCGATCAGCGCGTCGCGCTCCGTGCTCAGGCCGCCCATCAATACCAGCTGACCGGACTCGTGCAGCAGCGAAACGAGCCCCGGCAACACCCGTTCGATATGCGAATGTTCGCTCGCCTGTTGCAGGATGCAGCGATCGAGCGTCACGATATCCGGGCGCAGATGCCACACACGGTCGATGTTCGAATGCTTCACGCCAAAGCCGTCCAGCGCGATGAGAAAGCCCGACTTGCGCAATGAATCGATGATTTCGGCAAAGCGCGTTGTCTCGCCGCCGGCTTGCTCGGGCACTTCGAGCACCACGCGCTGCGGCGGCAGACCGATATTTTTCAGCGATGCCAGCAGGGCGTCGCCGTAGCTTGTGTCCATCAATGCGGCTGGATGGAGGCTGAGGAACAGCCATTCGTCGTCGCTATCGAAGGAGAAGAAGTTGCCCAGATGCAGCGATTCAGCCAGCCGGCCGAGTTCGAGCAGATCGCCGCGCCGCGCTGCCTGCGTGAAGACTTCATGCGATGGAACCTGGCGGCCAGAATCGTCGCGCGCGCGCAGCGAGGCGTGATAACCAATTGCGCGACGGTGAGACACCGAGAACACCGGCTGGAACACGCTGAACACCGTGTATTCGCCATACAGGACAGTGCGCCGCGAGCCGTCATCGCCCGCGACGGGACGGGGGGGCTGAAAGCGGGGAGGGTCGAGATCAACCATGCTCATGGTCATATTGGCAGGCGTTCGAACGCGGCTCGAGTGGGAGTAAACATCGGGAAAGAACTAGTTTACAGGATAGGGCCACTCCGGGAGGAGCAAGAAATATGCGCATTTGTCAGTATTTCGAGATATTCCCGCCGGAACCGCGCCCGACTGGGGCGGGGCTGCGGGCCCGGCTTTCATCGTCACGAAGCCGCAGCGCCACGTGCACTTCCGTAGTGCAGCGCGCACGGCGTTGAGACTCGTCACGGGCTGACGTGGACGTTAATGGCGAACCTTCAATGCGCTTCCGACGGATCGGTTTTCGTGCTCTTCACGGCTCGAATCTCAGGCGCGAGTTGCGCGAAGATCCACGCTGATGCAGCCGTAATGATGCCGACACAGAGGAAAGTCGCGTGAAAGGCGGGCAGCGAATTCGTCTCGGTGACACGAGGCAGGATGCCGGTGAAAGTCGCGAGTACCGCGCCGGCGATCGTGACGCCCAGACTCATCGAGAGCATCTGCACGAGCGAGAACAAGCTGTTGCCGCTGCTGGCGCCGCCGGTTCCGAGGTCTTTCAGCGTGAGCGTGTTCATGGCGGTGAACTGGATGGAGTTGACGCCGCCGAAGAATGCCAGTTGCACGAGCCGCAGCCAGAGGGGCTGATCGGCGCTGGTCAGCGAGAAACTTGCCATCGTGAGCCCGACAAGCACGGTGTTGACCATCAGTACCCTTCGATACCCGCGCTTCATGATCAGGCTCGTCACGATGCGCTTCGACACCATCCCCGCGGCGGCCACGGGCAGCATCATGAGACCGGCTTCAAACGCCGAATAACCGAGACTGATCTGCAGCAGCAGCGGCAGCAGATACGGCATCGCGCCGCTGCCGATGCGCGCGAACAGGTTCCCGAGCAAGCCGACGCTGAACGTATGAATCTTGAAGAGATCGAGCGAAAAGATGGGTTGGGGCACGCGCACGGCGTGCAGCCCGTAGGCGACGAAACACCCGAAGCTCAGCACGAGCAACACCAGCACGATGGCGTGTTGAAGGCCGAGATCGGCGAGGCCGTCCAGTGAGATGGTGAGCGCGACCATGCCGACCGCGAGCAGCAGATAACCGGCGAGATCGAAGGGAGCGGTAGCGGGGTTGCGGCTATCGGTCATGAAAAGCCGCGTGGCAATACACCCGATCACTCCCACCGGCACGTTGATCAAAAAGATCCAGTGCCACGAGGCGATCTGCACGATCCAGCCGCCAAGCGTCGGTCCGATAAGCGGCCCGATCAGCCCCGGAATGGCGACAAACGACATGGCGCTGAGATAACGCTCGGCGGGCACCACGCGCAGCAACGAGAGGCGCCCGACAGGCAGCAGCATGGCGCCCCCCACGCCTTGCACCACGCGATAAATCACGAGCTGCATGAGCGAGTGGGCATTCGCGCAAAGCAACGAGCCGATGGTGAAGATCAGGATCGCGCTGAAGAAGACATGGCGCGTGCCGAGTTTGTCGGCGAGCCATCCGGAGAACGGGATGACCGTTGCCATGGTCAGCGAATACGCGATCACAACGCCTTGCATGCGCAGCGGCGCTTCGCCGAGGCTTCGGGCCATGGCGGGCAGGGCGGTGTTGACGATGGTCGAATCGAGCGTCTGCATGAAGAAGCCGGTGGCGACAAGCCACAGCATGATCGTGAGCGCTTGCGGGGAGGGAGTGGGTGTAACGTTTGAGCGGATTGTGTCGGGCATGAAGGTCGCCGGCGGGAGGAGTGGGGTGATTTTACGTGGATGTGCCGGCGGCTTGCGCGTCGATATTGGCGGCGGAAACTGATCGCAGCGGCGGCGGTCCATACAATCGGTGGTGAACCTGCGGATAACGATTGATTCAAGCAGAGCCCGAACAAGCATCGAGAAGGAGCATCGCCGTGAAACCTGTCGAAGAACTTTGGCGCCTGGCGCAAGGAAGCCCTGAGGCGCTTAATCACCTCACGATGACCGGTGATGAACGGCAACTGCCGTCGGTATATCGGGTGAGTGCGTTAGCGGTGGCGAGCGTGGGGGCGTCGGCGCTGGCGGCGGCCGAGTGTTTCAGGCATCGCACCGGCCGGATGCAGCAAGTCGATCTCGACACCCGGCGCGCCACGATCGCATTTCGCAGCGAGCGCTATTTGCGCATCGATGCCGACAAGGCGCCCGAGCTGCGCGATCCGCTGATGGGTTTCTACGAGACCCGCGACGGCCGGTGGATCCAGCTTCATACGAACTTCAAGCATCATCGCGATGGCGTGATCAAGCTGCTTGGCTGCGCGAACGATCACGCCGGCGTCACCCAGGCCATCCGCAGCTGGAACGGCGCAACGCTCGACGAGGCGCTCGCCGATGCCGGCCTGTGCGCTGCGCTGATCCGCACGCCGCAGCAATGGGCGCTCTTGCCTCAGGCCCAGGCAATCGCGGAAACGCCGCTGCTGGAAATCGTAAAACTCGACGATGCCCCGCTGGAACCGATCGGCCAAGGCGACACGCCGCGGCCTTTGTCAAACGTGCGCGTGCTCGAGCTGAGCCGCATCATCGCCGGTCCGGTGGCCGGGCGCACGCTTGCCCAGCACGGCGCCGATGTCCTCTTGATCAACGGCGCGCACCTGCCGAACATTCCGCCGCTGGTCATCGACAACGGCCGCGGCAAACGCTCGGCCACGCTCGATCTTCGCGAGGAAAACGGCCGCGACTCACTGCGCGCGCTGTTAAAAGACGCCGATGTATTCCTGCAGGGCTATCGCCCCGGCGCACTGGCAGCGCGCGGATTCGGCCCCGAAGAAGTGGCACGCCTGAGCCCGGGTATCGTGTATGTGTCGATATCGGCCTATGGCCACAAAGGTCCCTGGTCGCAGCGGCGGGGCTTCGACAGCCTGGTGCAATCGGCGAGTGGTATCGCGTGGACCGAGGCGCAGGCGGCGGGAACCAAGCAACCGCGCCACTTACCTTGCCAGGCACTCGACCACGCCACGGGTTACCTCGCCGCATTCGGCGCGATGATCGCGTTGCAACGCCGCGCCACAGAAGGCGGAAGCTGGCATGTGCGCGTCGCGCTGGCGCGCACGGGGCACTGGCTGCAATCGATGGGTCTGATCGAGGACGGTCAGCAAGTGCGCGATCCGCAACTCGACGATGTGCGCGACATGCTGCAAACCATCGACTCGCCGTTCGGTTCGCTGACCTGCACGCAGCCGCCTGAGCAGATGTCGCTTACGCCGCCGTTCTGGGGCTCGCCGCCGGTGCCTATCGGGGCGGATCAGCCGGTGTGGCGGTGACTTCTTGCCCGATTCACTTGCGCAATTCCGCCACGAAATCGTAGTAGTCGTTGCGGCAATAGGTATCGGTGAGTTCGATCGGGCGCTGGTCGGCCGTATAACCCACACGCGTGATCAGCAGCAGCGCGTCGTGCGGCGCGATGCCCATTTGCGCCGCGATCTCATCGCTCGCGTTCACTGCGCGGAAATGCTGCAGGGCTCGCACGATGGACAGATTGCGCTGTTCCAGGAAGCTATAAAGCGAATCACCGACCGCTTGCGGGTCCGGAATCAGCGCTGCCGGAAAGGTCGAGTTCTCAACGGCCATCACGATGCCATCGGCCGTGCGCAGGCGCCGCAAGCGTGTCACGGCAGCCGCGGGCGACAACCCGAGTTGAATCACTTCATCGCGATTCGCGGGCTCGATCACGCGGGAGAGCCACTTCGATCCGGGGGTAAAACCGCGTCGACGCAGCATTTCGCTGAAGCTCGACAGCCGCGAGAGCGGATCTTCATAGCGTGGTGTGATGAATGAACCGGCGCCTTGTGTGCGGCGAATGAGCCCTTGTTCGACGAGCAACGCGATTGCTTTGCGCGACGTGATCCGCGATACCCCGAGCGCCTCCGACAACACCCGTTCCGAGGGCAGCGCTTCGCCTGCGGCCCACCGGTTGTCGTGGATCGCGTTGCCGAGCTTGCGGGCGAGCTGAAGATAAAGCGGGGTGTCACTGTCCGGGTCCGGGCGCAAGTCGCGCCAGCGGTCTTCCGATGTGGAGTTCATAGAGCGCAGGAAGTTAGGACCAAGCGCCGATTCTAAGACAAGCAGCGCGACGACGGTTTGGATTCGTTCGCGACGACGGTTTGGATTCGTTCGCGGCGGGGTTTGGATTCGTTCGCGCAGGGATATGGCGGCGCGTTGTTCAGCCCCGGACAGCCGCTTCGCTCAGGCCCATTTCGGCGAGGTCTGCCGCGCGCAGTTCTGCATCGATATCACAGAAAAATTCGTCGAGCTGGGGCGGTGCGACCGGTGTTCCGGCAAGCATGGCATGCACTTGCCCACGATGATGGATCTGATGCTGGAACACATGTTCGAGCAGCCGCGTACGGGTTTCCTGCTGTTTTGCGCGCGCACGCAGAATAGTCACCTGGCGCGCGAGCGTGTCGTCGGTGAGCTGAGCGCAGTAATCGATGAGCCGCTGATCCGCGAGCCTTTGCTCGCGCTGCAGCTCGGCGCAGGTCTCGAAGGGTTCTTCCGGATCGAAGAAAGACATGATCTCGGGATGGGGCGGCTCGTTGCGCTGCTCGCGTTCGAGCGCATCGATATAAAACCAGTCGACGGTCAGATTGTGATTGAGCGTTGCTTTGATCGAAGGAAAGAAGCTCGTCCGATGTGCGGCGAAATCCGGCTGGCTCAGCAATGCGCAAGCCTTCAGCAAGCGATGATTCGACCACGCGCTGTTATAGGCCATGCTGAGAAAATGGCGGGAGAGCAGATTGGACATGGTCGACGGGCTTATGAACGGGACGATTTCAATCGCGGGACGCGATGCAAAATTATGGCATGGGCTGAGTGCCCGCTAACGCCTCGCCGTTCCTCGTCTCGTTTCTCATCTATCAGCGCGCACAAAGCAAAACGCCCGATGAATTCATCGGGCATTTTGCATCGACTTGGCGCAAAAGCCTCAAGCCGTAGCCGCACCACCCAGCCCGCGCCCGGTGCGCATGTACAGGGCGACAGTCAGCGCCACGCCCGCCGCCGAGGCGATCGCCGCGAACAGATACACCGAGCTGAATCCAAACTCGCCCGCGACATAGCCGGCGAGCGGCCCCGTCACGCCAAGCGACAAATCGAGGAACACCGAATACGCCGACAACGCCGCGCCGCGGCTGGCCGGCGGCACGAGCCCGACCGCTTCCACGCCAAGCGCCGGGAAGATCAGCGCAAAGCCAAACCCGGTCAGCGCCGCACCGGCGAGCGCAAACGCGGGATCGGCGGCAAGCCAGAGCATCAGCAAGCCCACGCACTCGAACGCAAACGACACAATCGCCACGCGAAAGCCGCCGAACACCTTGATGGTGTTCGCAAACAAGAGCCGCGAGCCGACGAACATCGTGCCGAACACGGTCAGCGAAAGCGCTGCGTCGGGCCAGTTATGCGCGGCATAGAAAAGCGTGATGAACGTGGCGATCGACCCAAATCCCGCCGATCCGAGCGCCAGGCCCATGCCGTGCGGCAGCACGCGAAAGAACACGCTGCGATAGGACATGCGCTCGCCATGCACAATCGGAACCGCCGCCATGCGCGTAGCGAGCCAGTACCCAAGGCCGCCGAGCGCAATCACGAACGCCCCGAGCGAGGCAAATCCCAGCGAGCGTTCCATCGCCACGCCAAGCGGTGCGCCGATCGCGAGCGCGCCATACGTGGCAATGCCATTCCACGAGATCACGCGGCCGCTGCTGCTGGGTCCGACCCGGCCGATACCCCAGGTGATCGCGCCGGTTCCGACCCAGCTTTCGCCGAAGCCGAGCACAAGACGGCCGACGATCAGCAGCCCAAGACTCACCGAATGCCATTGCGACGCGAGCGCCGCGCTAAGCAGCAGCACGCCGCTGATCGCGCAGGCGGTGAGGCCATACAGCACGGTCTGTTTCGGTCCGAGGCTGTCCGCGGTACGCCCGGCGAGCGGCCGCGAGACAAGTGTCGCGAAGTACTGGACGCTGATTGCGACGCCCGCCATCACCGATCCGTAGGCGAGATCCGTATGCACAAAACCAGGCAGCACCGCGAGCGGAATGCCGATGGTCAGGTAGCAAATGAACGTGAACGCGACGACCGCGACAATCCGCCCGGTGATGGCTAGATCGGCACGTCGGGACAACGGGGCTTCGGTGGACATTGGGGTTAGTGCGGGGTTGATATCTCGGAAGAAGCGTGATTCTCCCATAGGTTGAGGCCAGCTGCGGCCAGCCGGACACGTTTTCAGGACATGCAGAATAGCGCCGAGGCTTATCGGGGAAGGGTTGGCGGGATTTTGCAGTGCGGCGAAGAATATGTGGCTTGTCCGCGTCAGGTTGTCCGGCGAGAAGTTCTTACCGGTTTTTCTCGGCCGCTGGCTGCCCGGTCAATTCCCTGGAGACATCGGCCATCAGTGTTTGCAGCCACGCCAGATCGGTGGGGCGGCTGACGTCCGGCAAGGACATCAGGTAGCTCTCGATGGGCGGAAACTCGATCGGCGACTCCATCACGACGAGCGGCAGCAACTCGGCGTAATGCAGCGCGAAGCGCCGCGTGGCGGTGAAGATCAGGTCCGATTGCAGCAGCACTTGCGGCACGAGCCCGAAGTACGGAATGGTCGCGACAATACGCCGCCGGATGCCCGCGCCCGCCAGGCCGACATCGATGGGATGACGCTTCGCGCCGCTATACGTGGTGGGCGCGAGATGCGCGGCGAGCGCATAGCGTGCCGGCGTCAGCGGTTCGCGGGCAAGCGGATGGCCGCGGCGCATGAGGCACACGAAGCTGTCGACGAAGAGATCGCGGCGCGCAAAACGCGGCTCGGGATTCTCCCAGTTGCCGATGACCAGATCGAGATCGCCTTCATCGAGCGCGCGTTCGTGGTCGAGCGTCGGCGTCAGCGACTCGATCTCCAGCCGAGCGTTCGGCGCGGCGACGCGAAACGCGCGAATCAGCGTCGGCATGAAAAAGTCGTTCAGATAATCGGGTGCGGCGACCCGGAACGTGCGCCGCGACGTAGCGGGATCGAAGGCGCCGTGCGGCGTGGAGACGAATTCGACTTCGCGCAACGCTCGCTGCACGGCCGGCAGCAGCGACGCGCCGTACTCGGTGGGCACCATGCCTTGCTTGCCGCGCACGAGAATGGGGTCGCGCAGCAGCTCGCGCAGCCGCCGCAGCGCAGTGCTGATGGCGGGCTGGGTCTGGCCGAGGCGCAGCGCGGCTTGCGTGACGCTGCGCTCGGTGAGCAGCGTTTGCAGCACGCGGATCAGCCAGATGTCGAGAGAATCGGTGGCGGAGCCCGTGGAGTCGGCGGAATCGGCTGAATCGGCTGAATCGGTCATTGAGCGAGGCCTTCGGACGGGCCCTGGGCGTGGTGTTGCATAGCAATTCGCGGCGCGACGCAGATGCGTTGTGCACGCCGGATCGAAGATGCACTACGTTAAGCCCGGCCGCATCCGTGCGCCATAGCGTGTGGGCTATGCATGGGATAGGAGCCCGGCCGCCAGCCGGCGCGGGCGAGCACCCCGGTCACCCCGATCGCCCGGGCGGCTTTACATTTCCGACACGGTTCTCGGTAGGTTGCTGATTCGCTGCACTTCCTTGCCCTCCAGCCAGTTCGGCGAACGGGCGACGTACAACACCATCGGCAGCGTGTCTTCGCCCCAGAACAACTGCTCGTTCACCACGAAGGTCGGCACGCCGAACACGCCGAGTTCGATCGCACGCTCGACATTTGCCCGCAGCGTCGCCTTGACGTCTTCGCTTTCGATCATTTTCGCGCCGTCGGGCAGACCCACGTGCCGGCAGAGATCGTCAAAACCCTGTTCGCTCGACGGATCGCGGCCTTCCTTCCAGATGAACCGGAAAATCTCGCGGATACAGCCAATCTCCCCGCCCGCCGCCACGGCCAGACGCAGCGCCTTGCTGGAATCGAAGGGATGCGACGGCGGCATTTTGAACGGGATGCCCAGCTGTTCGGAGCGAAAGAGCGCGTATCGGTACAAAAACACGCGCTTTGACGGAATGTTGCCCGGTATCGGCTGGCCCCAGTGCTTCAGGAGCTTCAGATAGTCGATGGGCAGCACTTCGAACGGCATGTTCGGCCACTTATCATGCTGTTCGAGCAGCAGATACGAAAAGGGAGAATTGAAGTCGAAGAAAAAGTACGGCTGATGCGGATCGATGGAAGGCGAGGCGCTCATACGAATCTCCCTGGTGCGTTGCTCGTCGCGGCATCCGTAATTCGGGCTACCGTCGTTTCTTCTTTCGATATTACGTGGTGTGCTGAACGCTGTCTGCCTGAGCATCGAGTGCGGCGGCCTGCGCGATGGTCAGCCGCTGCCGCACAAAGCCGATATGTTCGCGCAGCACATAGAACTGGTCGGCATAGGCGAGCGGCATCTTCATCTGATTGACCGCGTTCTCGATGTTGTCCACGCGCTCGATGAGCGCCTCGCGCTGGGCCGGCTCGGGATCGGACATCGCTTCGCGTTCAACACCGATGAGCGAGCCGTAGATCTTGTAGATTCGTGATTTCACGCGCCACCGGTACAGGCTCGGCACGAGCCGCAAGCCCGGAATCAGCACCACGATGATCGGCACCAGCAGCACGATCACGCGATCGGCGAGGCTCGCGATCCAGAACGGCAGCGTCCGGTACAGGAAGCCTTTGCCCGATTTGTAATAGCGCTCGGCATCCGCGCTGATGGGAAACTCATGCTGCAGCGGCGCGGGAAATTCGTTGGCCGACTGCATCAGGTTCGCGCGGCCATGGACCTCCTTCGCCGCTTCGATCAACAGGTCGGAGAGCGCCGGATGCAGCCCGTCGCGCGCGATCAGCTCGGCCGTCGGCGCGATTAGCCGGATGGTATGGGGCGGCACGTTCTTCGCGAGATCGAAGGCGCCCATCGGGAATTCGATCACTTTCAGATACGGAAAGCGGCGCGCGTAGGCGTCGGCCTGGGTGAAATCGAAGAAACGAATGCCGGGCGTGCGAAACAGCTTGCCCATGGTCGGCGGCTGTGCGGAGTCCCCGGTGAGAAACGCCGCGTCAATACTGCCGCTCGTCAGCGCCTCGGCCGCGGCGTCGCCTCCCAGCGGCAGCAATTCGGTGTCTCCTCCCGGCTCGATGCCATTCGCCTTCAGCACAGCCAGCGCGAGCGCGCGCGTGCCGCTGCCTTCGCTGCTGATGGCGAGCCGCTTGCCCTTCATTTCCGAGAGCCGGGTGAGCGCCGGTCCACGATAAAACACCGCCAGCGGCACGTACGCGACGCTACCGAGCGAGATTAGGTCTTCATGCTTGTCGGCCGCGCCTGGCGCCGTCATTCCGCCCTGCACGAAACCGACATCGACGTTCACATTCGGGTTCTCGAGCTTTTGCAGGTTGTCGAGCGAACCTTGCGACTCCTGCACGTTGAGCGTCACGCCGTTGCGCGCAAGAATCTTCTTGTACTGTTGCGCGTTGTTCCAGAATGAACTGCCCCTGGTTCCCGCCGACATCGTCAGCGTATTGGGCGGCGCGGGCTGGATCAGGCGCACGGCGAGATAGATCGCAGCCGCGCTGATCAGCAGGATCGGCCCGAAGGAGACGGCGAGGTCACGCCACGAAATCGCGACGAAACGCGCCATTGACGGAGCGATGCGCCGGGTGCGGGGTTTCTTCGGAGTGTCTGGAGCGGGAGGCTGTTCGCCGGGAGGCTGGGTCATTGTCGGGTTCGATGGAGCGGGACCTGCGTTGACGCAAACCCATTAAATCGGTAGATTTTCTTAACAGGAAACTGCAAAGGGAAAACCCTCATAGCTGCTAAATCACTAAACAAAATCACGATACGTGAAAACGCGCCGGGTTCTACGCCCGGGTTCTACGCATTAAGCCTGTTGCCACGCGTTAAGCCTTTTATTCAGTACCGGCGGTAAAAATAACTCTGCGCTTCTACGCCGAAACGTTCACCATTACAAACGCTGCCCACGCCGTGTTTCATTTTTCGCCGATGGTACATGATCGCCAACGCCGTTGGATCATGGGCAGGCCTTAATCCCGTATGACAATACGGAGAAGTACGGGCAAGTGCGCGCTTCATCGTGTTAAATGCTTTGCGCTTCTCGCGAGGCTGGATTAAATTGACGTTCGCCGCTGTAGAACCAGCATCCGCGCCGCCTAACTGGCATTCGGAGAAATGCTCCGAGCAGAACCGGCCGCGTCGCGCGATGTGCAGCAGCTTATGTCGTGAGCCAACGGAATGACACCCGTACTAAAACGGCCGGACATTCGTTTTTTTCGCCAGTCTCTCGCAACACCGTGTCGCCAGCATCGTCGGTCTGTTTATGTGTGTCGTGCATGTGTCGATCGTCAGATCTTCGTTTGTCCGCCAGATCGCAAGATGTCGTAGCCAAGCCGCTGGGTTGATGCGGTCCAAAAGAAGCACAAGAAGTAACACTTTGCGAAGTCCAAAGCGAAACAAAAGGAGAAGTCATGAAAGTAGTCGATATGTTGAAGGCGCTGAGCGTTGTGGTGTGCGTCGCAGTGGCGTCGAGCGCCTATGCTCAATCAAGTGATGCCATGGCCACGACGGACGCAGCGTCGGCGAAGGCCACGGCCAAGACCACCAAGCAGGTCAACCGCAAGCTCGGCCTCGATGTGCGGCGTGCATTGAGTAAGGCACAGGGCATCGACGTGTCGAACATCTTCGTGCGCGCACGCGGCGGTGCAGTCACGCTGACGGGCTCGGTGCCGGACGGCGCGCAGATTCCGAAGGCCGAAGAAGTGGCGAAGGGCGTGCCCGGTGTGACGTCGGTGACGAACAAGATTGGTCTGGCTGCACCGAACGGTGGAGGCTGATGCGTTTTTGAGCCTTGGGCTGCGGCGCGTCGTTGCAGCGTTTGAGCAGCGTACGACGCGGTTTGGTCCAGTGGTTTAAATAACGGGTTCCGGTGCTTCGCACCGGAACCCGTTTTAGCTTGTGGTCCTGGCCCGGGCTTTGCCACGTGCATCGGATGAAACACATCGAATAAAAACAAAGGGTGGAGACCGACGATGAAACGACTCTCAGGAGGCGTGGCGCTTGGCCTGGCCGCGGCGGCGTTCGGCCTCGCGGCCTGTCACGGCAACGGTGACAACAACGGTTCGCAGACCAACTCGCTGCCAAGCTTCGTCTCGGGCAGCGTACGCACGCAAAGCTATGACGGTTCGAGCGACGACCTGCTGACAGCGGGGCTGGGCAAGACCGGGCTGGCATTGGCGACTCCGCCCGGCATTGCCAACGCAGCCGCGCCAAGCGCCGCTGAATTGAGGCGCCTCGCGATCTATTCGAACTATCGGGCGCTCGTCGATATGTCCGCCAATGGCGGCTACGGGCGCTTCTGGGGGCCGAATGTCGACCTGAACGGCAACGACACGCTCGGCGAGGGGAAGATCGCCGGCAAGGAATATCTCGCATTCGCTGACGACGGCAGCGGCAAGCTCAACGTGAGTTTGCTCGTGCAGATTCCAACGAGCTTCAACCCTGACCAGCCGTGCATCGTCACGGCGACTTCGTCGGGGTCGCGCGGCGTGTACGGGGCGATATCGGCAGCGGGTGAATGGGGCTTGAAACGCGGCTGCGCGGTCGCTTACACCGACAAAGGCAGCGGCAACGGCGCACACGAATTGTCGACAAACACGGCGACGCTCATCGACGGCACGTTGCTCAACGCAGCTGCTGCGGGCAAGACCAGCGTGTTCACGGCGAACCTCGGCACAACCGATCTCGCCACGTTCAACACGCAGTTCCCGAATCGCTACGCGTTCAAGCACGCGCACTCGCAGCAGAATCCTGAGAAAAACTGGGGCACAAATACGCTGCAGGCGATCCAGTTCGCGTACTGGGCGCTCAACGACACCTACGGCCCGCTCGACGGCACCACGCGCAAGACGCGCTATAACCGCGGCGATGTGACGACCATCGCGGCGTCGGTGAGCAACGGCGGCGGCGCGTCGCTCGCGGCGGCCGAGCAGGACACGCAAGGGTGGATCACGGCGGTGGTGGTCGGTGAGCCGCAGATCAACCTGCGCGTGCCGTCGCAGGTTTCAGTGAGCCAGGGCGGCGTGCCGGTGGCGTCGTTCGGCCGGCCGCTTGCCGACTACATGACGCTCGCGAACGTGTTGCAGCCTTGCGCGGCGCTGGCGCCGGCCGCGGCGGGCGCGCCGTATCTCACGGCGTTGCCCGTGGCCACGACGGCGGCGATCCGGGCAGCGCGTTGCGCGTCGCTGGCGGCGAACGGCACGATTGCCGGAGGCGATGTGAACAGTCAGGCCACCGATGCGCTCGCCAAGCTGCATCAGGCCGGTTATCAGACGGACTCCGACCTTCTGCAAGCGCCGATGTGGGATTCGCAGGCCGTGCCCGCGGTCGCCGTGACGTACGCGAACGCGTACACGCAGTCGAGCGTCGCCGATAACCTCTGCAATTTCAGTTTCGGTACGACCAATGCCGCGACGGGGGCGGCGGGGGTGACGCCGCTGGTTTCTCCGATGCTGACCGTGTTCGGTAACGGCAACGGTGTGCCGCCGACCAACGGCATCAATCTCGTCTACAACGCCGGGACGTCGGGCGCGGCGGATCATCGCTTTGCTACTGCCGATGCCAGTTTCGCGGGTGCGTTTTGTCTGCGCGGTTTGTGGACGAACGCCGACGCGCGGATGACGGCGAGTGTCGATGCGATCCGCGTGAGCGCGAATCTGCACGGCAAGCCCGCGATCATCGTGCAGGGGCGCTCGGACACGCTCGTGCCGATCAACCACGCGTCGCGCCCCTACGCCGCGATGAACAAGTTCGCCGAGGGCAATTCAAGCAATTTGTCGTTTTATGAGGTGACGAACGGCCAGCATTTCGATGCGTTCCTGGGCGTCGCGGGCTTCGATACACGCTTCGTGCCGCTGCATTACTACAACCTGCAGGCGCTGAACCTGATGTGGGCGCATTTGAAGAATGGCGCGCCGTTGCCACCTTCGCAGGTCGTGCACACGGTGCCGCGAGGCGGCACGGCCGGGGCGGCGCCGGCGTTGACGGTGGCCAATTTGCCGGCGATTTCCGCTTCGCCGGGCTCGAACGCGATCACGTTCGGCGGTGGCGGGGTGAATGTGCCTAACTGAGGGGTGACTCCGAGCGTCTAGAGGCTGACCGTATCGGATGCCGGCTATTTTCGAGCGCTTAAGGCGTGGTCGCCGACGCTGCTGCCGGCGCGGAAGCCGGCGCTGCTGCAGTCACCGCCGCTGTCACCGCCGTGGCGCTGGCGGCTGAGACGGCACTCGCTGCTGTCGCGGCGCTGGCCGCTGAGACGGCACTCGCTGCTGTCGCGGCGCTGGCCGCTGAAGCCACTACGGCCCGGGCGGCTGAACTTGCAGCCGGCGTCTGCACCACGATCGGAATCGGCGTGAGCTCCGGCGAGTTCAGAATCAGCGATGGCGCCAGCGCCTGGCTGCTGACGTTCTCGCCGGGGATAGGAGAGCTGCGCGGCACGGTGTGCAAGTAATGTCCGACGAGGCTAAAAAAGCGGTCATAGAACTTGCCTGCCGGCACGGTTTCGCTGGAAATTTTCACCATCGAGTCGCTGTTCGAGCGGATCGGCAGCGAGAGCGAGCCGAGCACGCTCAATCCCACACTCGCCGATGTATCGCTTTTCTTCAGCGTGTACCCATCCTGCACGGCGTTCACATACGCGATGCTCGTGTTGCTGGCGTTCTCGCCAGCCGTGCAGACCACATGAAACGACACCACCACGTGTGTATCCGGCGTTGGCTGGAAGTTCTTCGTGGCGTCGACGGTATCGGGCTGCGTCATGGTCGTCATGTAACCCTGGCTCAGCAACGCGCGGCGCGAGGCTTCGCAGGTTTCCTGGCTCGTGGCGTCGTAGTTGTGCGCGAACGGGCTCGTGCCGGTGGAGAACATTTCGGCCTGGTAGCTGGGCGTGGGCGCGGCCTTACCGCCACACGCGGCGAGGATCAGCAGCGGCAGGGCGAGCGAGAGACGGGAAAGCGGGCGGACAAACGGGATATACATGACAGTCGGCAGGATGAAACAAAGGACATCGGCGGGCTAGATTGTAGTGTGCCGCGCGGGTGGACGTAAAAACAAGAAATTATCGGGAGCCTTGAGTGGTCGGTTCGGACCTCAAAACAGCTTCTGCGGCGGCTTCTCCGCAACGTCCAGCGCGTTCCTAAACGCCTGACGCTGATTACAATTACCTTTAGCGTCGGTTTCAGTCACTCCTCCAAACTGTCGCGCAAGAGCGGCCTCGGTGTCGTTGCAGCCGTGTTTTAAAACGCCAAGTCCGTTTTCTGGCGCGCTGCCGCTGGCTGACGTTTGCGCGAAGTACTTGACATATGTTGGCATATGCATAAAATTGATGTGCACTTTTCGCTTTCAGGGGGCTCTCGTGCGCACCGTATCCATTTTCAAGAACAACGCAAACCAGGCGGTCCGAATTCCGAAGGATATGCAGTTCGAGGGGGTGACTGAACTCGAGATCCAGCGCGAAGGGGACACCATCCTGTTGCGCCCGGTGCGGCCCAACTGGACTTCGTTCGCGGGTGAGCCGATCGCCGATACAGATTTTCTTGCGGAGCGTCCTGACGTTGTTCAGACCGGTCGCTTTGATCTTTCCGGCCCGGATGACGACGCAGGAGAGCCGGGCCAGTGACGCAACTCTACATGCTCGACACGAACATCTGTTCCTTCATCATGCGTGAGCGCCCGGCTGAGGTTCTGGCGAGACTGCAGGCCTGTGTCGACGCCCAGCAGCGAATTGTCATCTCAGCGATCACCTATGCGGAAATGCGTTTTGGCTCGATCGGCAAAAAAGCGTCACCGAAACATGCGGCACTGGTGTCGACCTTTGTCGCGCGGCTTGACGGTATCTTGCCGTGGGACGCCGCGGCGGTTGATGAGACGACGCGCGTACGGATCGAACTGGCGAGCTACGGAACACCGATCGGTGATAACGATTCCGCTATAGCCGGCCACGCCCTGGCTGCTGGCACGGTGCTGGTGACCAACAACGTGCGTGAATTCAAACGTGTGCACGGGTTGCGCATCGAAGACTGGGCCGCCCCGGCGAGCTGATAAAGAAACCTGACGCCCCACTTCCGTGATCATCGAATTAGTTGCGGTGTCCAGTCGGCTCACTCGCCACGAACGAGCCCACGGCTAAAAGCGCAAAACTCAGCGTTAGATCAGCTTTGCCACCTATGTCTCTGTGGGGAAGCACCCAAAGCGAGGAGCATTGATACGCAAGGGACGAAATTCGCTTGAACCCCTGCTGGACAGCCTTTGCTAGCGTTTGCTGATACCCAGATGAAAATGGCAAAACGAATGAACACGCCGGCACTTTATGCAAAAAAAAACCGAGCGGGCCTGAAGCGAGCAACTGATCGATATCGGTGTGCCGAAGGCGGCGCAAAAAGGAAATGGTTGTAGACGCAAATGCCGTCAGTGGGCCAACTTTGCTCGATGTTCTTCGATGACATCGTCGGCGATCAAGCGGATCTTATCGCGCGCGCGCGTGTTTGCCGGAAAGACGGCGATGTCGTGCCGCTGTAGCGTCTCCAACATCAGGTTGGCAAGGTCGCTTGCCGAAACACTCGCGAGTCGTCCCGCATATCTGCAAACCGCATCGAACGCCTCTTCAAACAACTCGCTTTTCTCCACTGCCATGCGAACCAGCGCTTCCGCCTGCGCCTTGCTGATGGAGCGCGCATCAGATTGGGAGACACTCTGTACCTCATCCAGCCCGAATAGATAGAACAGATTCTCCAGAGCGTGCACGCTGGCTCCCGCGGGGCTGACGTCCCCGCCAAAAAGCCTCCCGGCAACTTTCGCCGCTAATGCGGGCAGTGTTTCGATTCTCTCGCCTTCTAGGACGTAGGTGAGATCGATCCCTAAAGAAGCCGCCGCTTCGTAATAGGCTGCGTCGGGCTCACGCTCACCTGCCTCGTAATTAACTTGCGTTCGGCGATGGACGCCTACCTTTTCTGCGAACACCTGCTGCGAAAGCTTGAGGCGCATTCGTTCTTCGCGAAGCCGAGCGCCCGACTCCTTACGGAGTTTCGTCCATATCGATTCTCGGATGCCTTTGGACGAATTCTTATCCACGCTGCTTGACATGTGTACGAATTGTATCCTATATTTGTGTACGTAATGAGCACGTTGTCGGATGTAGTTCAATGTCGAACGATTTTACCGCCGCTCGTCGTGGGTACGTCGAGGAAAGCTATCCCATGCGTACTTTTGCGTCAGCTCGGGAGGCGGCTTTATACGGTTTTCACACGTTAATGGTCCATACGGTAATCGGCCGACGCGTGGCGTGCCACTTTGGCAAGTCGCATCAAATTGGGCGCTATGCGGGTTGAGGAGAGGGGAGTTGAGCGGTCGCGCGTGCAACAGCTGCCAGAGCTCGAAGGTGTTGCGCAAATAGCAACTCGAAATTCGCCTGCAACACGGGCGACAGCGGTTAGCGTCGGTGCATGGAGGATTCAATAGTGGCGAGGGGAGGCGAGGCCGGCTCGGCACATCCTGCCTCTCCGATCTGACTGATGACAATCAAGTCGCTCGTTCGCGTTGCGAGGATTTCTGATCTGGATGATCCGCGCTTTACATAACTGCTGCGCCAGATCCTGAAACTTGATTACCTGTCGCTCTCGTCGCGGCCGAATGTGGAACAAGGTGATCGTACTCGCGCGTGTTGGCATAGATGGCGGTAGGAATAAAAACGAACCTGCAAGGAAACACTTGAAAACGGTGGGGTACGGCATGGACGATAGACGTGAGCAGGTGATCGGTGACGTGGCATCAGTTCTCGGCGAGGCATCTGGACGCGTCGACGATGAACTGGTCCGGCAGTGTGACCAGGAATGGGACGTGTACCAGGCTATAGCGGCGCTCAAGGCGATTTCCGGACTCTGTACCACCTGCAGTAGAGCGGCGCAGGATGAGACGCTGGACTGTGTTGAGCGCCACGACATGGCGGCACTTCTTGCCTTGATATCGGACCGGCTTGAGCGTTCGATGTCCCCTGCGCGCTAAGCCGTTGTCGTTGTGCGTGGATGAAACGTATCCGCCCGTCAACGCAATTCATATTGGGGTGACGCGCGTGTAGTGCGCAGCTGTAGCTTTGTGGCGGTGAGCAACGCGATGTCAGGCGTTTGCGGAGAATCGCAGCAACGACAACGCCGGCGATACTATCGGCACGGCTCGCCTGAACTGCATCGAGCGCTACGCGTGGCTCGAGCGAACGCTCGAGAAGCCGCTGTCGTATCCGGCTAACCGCGCGCATGAAATTTCGCCGCTGATCAAACAAGTTTCCCTGAACGATAGACCTCTCTCTTGATGCACTCGGGCTGGCTCCCAGCGCCGAGCTATACAGGCTATCTCTCATCATCGGCAAGATGCTTGAGGACCCGAAGCGAACGTCGAAGTGCACCAGCGTCTGCATCTCGGCATGGCGGTCAACTATGTCGGCGATGATAACTGCGCCGGTCGTGCCGCTGAAAACTTCACCGCGCTGGCAATTCGGAAGTCCAATGCTGGGCTGGCAAAGGACAGGAAAATCAGTAGCAAGGCCACGCTTGGATGTTCGGTGAACAGGTCGGATTGCACGGCAAGCGCCGGCCGAGCCTTGCCGAAGTCGCCCTGGATAGCGACGGCGACGATGTTGCCCCCTTTATCGCAGGTCGTCGAGATCGGCGATCTGTTCGATGAAGTCGAGCAGATCCCCTTCAGCGTGACTTTCGCGGATCACGCGTGACTGGCGCGCGCACTCCTCGGCAAAACCGGGACGACGCGTGTCAGGTACCCAAATCTGGATCGGCCGCAGACCGGCTGCGCGAAGGTTCTGGCGGTGGGCGCGAACGCGCTCAGACAATGTGGCTGCCATCATGTCATGCATTTGGAGCATTAATCTAAATCACAACTTTACCTCAGCTATTGCTGGCGCGGGGCTAAATGCCGACGTGTTGCAGTACGGATCGCGCCTACCACGGCTGCAATCCGGCGTCACATAACGCCATGGAGGCTATATAAAGAAATCAATATTTGAGTTCTGCAGCGGCACACCGCTAAAACAGCAAGCGCTAGTCGGCAAACTAGCCTATGCGGACGATCGCTCGGAACTAAGTGCGCGAAGCAAGTCATAGATCAGTTCGGTCGTGCGGTGGGCGCGCAATCGAATCTTGATTCCTCGAACAACCGTTAATGAAGAAGCTGTGCGGCGGCAACGGGTCGCGGTGGGTCTCTCGAATCCAAGGAGCCTCCTGCACGACAACCATTCCTAGCGGGCAGTAGGAAGCTTGAATCTCCACCTAACGGCGTTCCATGCCTCGGCTCTGTCGGCCCACCATCTAAAGCTTTGTGTGGATCTGCCGATATTCAGAAGGCGCGACACGCAGGTAAATCGACTATTTTGCGCCAGGCACTCCCTGTTTCACCCCGCAAGTTAGGGAGACGTTATTGAGTTAGATAATAAGGAATGAAACATGAGCAACCTTACTTGTCCTCACTGCCACAACAGCGTCCCGATGGGTGCGAGTGTTTGTCGAGGGTGTCACGCCGAATTAAAGTATGGCCCGTCGAGAGCCATCGTGTTCGGCTCGGTCATTCTGGCCGTGGTCGCAGGTAGCATAGTCGGATCGATACTCCCTCACTCAATGTCGATAGTAGGTTGGATCGTAGGCATTGGTACTCTCGGTTTCCTATACACGCGGGTGCGCAGCATCTATAAAGACCGCGTTGTATTCAAGCGAATTTATCGAACGCGTTGATTTGGGCTACACGCCTGCCGGCACGCGCCGCGGCGTGTTCACAGTTATGGCGACCACGGCTGGCATCTAACAACCCTGAGGCGGTCACGCACGGGCAATCTGCGCGTGTCGGCCAGTCGACTCTTGGGGTGATGCTGGGAGGTTTGCAGAAAGTCGGCGCAAACCAGACGCTTTCAACGCGACACGGTGGCGCCGTTTTGCTCGGACTCTCAGTAGCGACTGGACTGATGGCATAATTCCAAAAGTGAATCTCATCCTAAAAAAGAAACCTATCTTATTTTTTGACGCCTAAATACAAAGAGTTTTGCCATGAATAAAGAGTTTTCGGGGGAGGGGCTATGGATAAGCGAAAACGCCGAGGAATTTAAGCGCGGCGGAAACAGTAAAGTATTTCTCGTAAAAAATGTGATAAAAGGTGAAAGCGACAACTTGCATGCACTAAAGCTCTTTACCAGCGACAAGCCAGGTCGAGAACGACATGCCCGATTCTTGGCGGAAATAGAGATCGTGAAAAACTTGTCCGGAATAGCTGGTTGCGTTAAGTGCGTGGATCATGGGCTTCATGAGGGGCGACCTTTTTATGTGATGCCGTATTATGCCGGAGGGACATTTCGAGATCGATATTTGGTCAACGAAGCAGGATCGATAGGCATCATCGAAAAACTCGAGCATTTCCAGGGCGTCTTGCAAATTGTAAAAAGGTTGCATGATGTCGGATTAGCAATCAGGGATATTAAGCCGCAAAACATACTTATAGACGAGCAGAACGATCCCGCGCTATCTGATTTCGGATTATCGTTATGGTGCACAACTGCCGATGACGAGAGGTTAACATCGATCAATGGTCAAATAGGTTCTCAAGGATATCGAGCGCCGGAATGGCTAAGTTTTTATCCTGACGTAAATCATCGCCCAGGTGACATCTGGGGCCTGGGACGGACACTGTGGGCAGTACTTGCCGCAAGTAATCCCCCGAACGATTGCGAAACGTTAGGCGCTGCGGGGAATCATCTCAAAGGCTATTTACCGAAAGAGTATGCGAATCTCACCCAAAGTATCGTGACCGCGTGTACCGCCCAGATCCCCGACGAACGTCCGACTATCGCGGAATTAATTTCTCAAGTTGAGACGGTAAAGCAGCATATTCTTGATGCTGAAAAATCCGATGCAGGTGTGCGACGCGGATTGGTTTTGGCAATGAAAACATTTTCGTTACAGGTGGCCAATAGCGACACATTTATCGATGCAACGCGACTTAATTCTGAAGTAAATATAAAATTGCGCGAAGTTAAGTCATGCATCGAACGCACTCGTGAACATCTGTCTAGCATGATGTCGCTCCATCAGCACGATCTGGATAGCAGTCTTGGTAAGTTTTCGGTATTCAAGAGGGAAAGTGAAATGGTTTTCCCGCTAAGAAATTATGGGCTGACCTTGAATCTCTCCGACAATGACGTGTGGAACAAAAGCGTCACACTACGATTTGATCCATCCCAAAAAATCCAAGAACACCGAAGATTGGCCTATATTTACTTAGCGTGCTATATGGGCCTCACGAATGATAAGAGGTTTTATTGGCTGGTTTCTTCTCGTGATCAGACTACGCAAAAGGAATACATAGTAGATCAACTGGAAACAAAAACCTTAGAAAATTTGGTCGCTAATAAGTTATCCCAGTTGGAAACGTTCGTGGTGAGTCATTTTTTTGATCGAATCGAGGCGCACTTCAAAGCGTAGCTAGCCGAAGCCGGTTATTCGCGAGGGAGCAACCTAAAGTTCGCTTCGTCAGAGCAGATGTTGCCTCGGTCTGGGCAGATATACTTTCGACTTCGGCAGCGGCCATTGAGGTTGCGCGCGCGATCGACCTCGTTGGGTTAAAAGTTTCCCGGTCAGTGACGCGGTGTCGAACGGCCGGAGTGGGGTCGGCGACAGCCGCGGACGGGCCGAGTCCTCGCAAGAAGGGCGGACGCTCCGGATTTTTTCACCAACTGTGCCAGTAGTTTTTCACTTACCTGGCACAGATTTCACTTTGTGTGGCACCCGACAGGAGTGAAGCGAACGCTCGAAGTGCGCCAACGTCGGCATCTCGGCATGGCGGTCAACTATGTCGGCGATGATCCGATGGGATCTCTGCAACGAGGCGGACGATCGAACTCAGGCATACCCGGGCCGTGATCGAGGACAGCTCGACACGACGGCGCTGGGCCGTCGAGCATGCCGCAATTGTTTGTGACAAGCAACGGCGCACCTTCGCAGCCAGAGCCAGAACGAGCACCGCCGTCCCGAGTCATGCGCGACGAGTTCTTCGTCGGCGACACCGTCCCAGCCGTATTCCGATGCCGCGAAGCCTTCTGCCAGCTTCTGCTGCTTCAGATCGCTCAGTTTTTCTGCGTGCCGACATATTTCTCGTCCCCTGCCGATATCCCTTCTTGAAATTACCGATGGGTGTGCCATATACTTGGCACTCGTCGCACGAGAGTGCTAACAGTTTTCCGCCCGGTGGCCTTTTGGCTTGCCGGACGGGTGTCCCCGCGTTTTTATAGTCTCAGTTAAGAGAGGAGTGTGTATGAACCTTCGTCCTTTGCACGATCGCGTCATCGTCAAACGTCTGGATCAGGAAACCAAGACTGCCTCGGGTCTCATCATCCCCGACGCTGCAGCTGAAAAGCCGGATCAAGGCGAAATCCTGGCCGTCGGCCCGGGCAAGCGCGATGACAAGGGTACGCAAAACGCCCTCGACGTCAAAGTGGGCGACCGCGTGCTGTTCGGTAAATACGCTGGTCAGACCGTCAAGGTCGACGGCAATGAACTGCTCGTGATGCGCGAAGAAGACATCATGGCCGTCCTGGTCAAGTAAATCACCTTCAAGTCCACTCGGCTTTCCTGGCCGGCGCGATCGAACCGTTGATTGATACGTCACAGCGAATCTCGCACGACCTGATTGAAAGTCAGAAAACTGAAACGAATCAAGGAGTTTGAATATGGCAGCTAAAGAAGTCGTATTTGGCGATATCGCCCGTGCAAAGATGGTCGAAGGCGTGAACATCCTGGCCAACGCGGTCAAGGTCACGCTGGGCCCGAAGGGTCGTAACGTGGTCCTGGAACGCAGCTTCGGCGGCCCGACGGTCACGAAGGACGGCGTGTCGGTCGCTAAAGAAATCGAACTGAAAGACAAGCTCCAGAACATGGGCGCGCAAATGGTGAAGGAAGTTGCTTCCCGCACCAGCGATAACGCCGGCGACGGCACGACGACAGCTACGGTTCTGGCCCAGTCGATCGTTCGCGAAGGCATGAAGTACGTTGCATCGGGCATGAACCCGATGGACCTGAAGCGCGGCATCGACAAGGCAGTTACGGCTGCTATCGAAGAACTGCGCAAGATCAGCAAGCCTTGCACGACGAACAAGGAAATCGCTCAGGTTGGCGCGATTTCGGCTAACAGCGATTCGTCGATTGGTGACCGTATTGCTGAAGCAATGGACAAGGTCGGCAAGGAAGGCGTGATCACCGTTGAAGACGGCAAGTCGCTGGAAGACGAGCTGGACGTGGTTGAAGGTATGCAATTCGACCGCGGCTACCTGTCGCCGTATTTCATCAACACGCCGGAAAAGCAAACCGCGATCCTCGAAAACCCGTTCGTGCTGCTGCACGACAAGAAGGTGTCGAACATCCGTGACCTGCTCCCGATCCTGGAACAAGTCGCCAAGGCTGGCCGTCCGCTGCTGATCATCGCTGAAGATGTGGAAGGCGAAGCACTGGCAACGCTGGTTGTGAACAACATCCGCGGCATCCTGAAGACTGTTGCTGTCAAGGCTCCGGGCTTTGGCGACCGTCGTAAGGCCATGCTGGAAGACATCGCGATCCTGACCGGTGGTCAAGTGATTGCGGAAGAAACCGGCCTGACGCTGGAAAAGGCTACGCTGGCTGAGCTGGGTTCGGCTAAGCGCATCGAAGTGGCGAAAGAAAACACCACGATCATCGACGGCGCTGGCGAAGCTTCGGCAATCGAAAACCGTGTGAAGCAAGTTCGCACGCAAATCGACGAAGCAACGTCGGACTACGACCGTGAAAAGCTGCAGGAACGTGTCGCCAAGCTGGCTGGCGGCGTGGCAGTGATTAAGGTTGGCGCTGCTACCGAAATGGAAATGAAGGAAAAGAAGGCACGTGTTGAAGACGCACTGCACGCAACGCGCGCAGCTGTGGAAGAAGGCATCGTGGCTGGTGGCGGCGTTGCGCTGATCCGCGCTCGTCTGGCACTGAAGGACTTGAAGGGCGCCAACGCTGATCAGGACGCCGGCATCAAGATCGTGCTGCGCGCGATGGAAGAGCCGCTTCGCCAGATCGTCACGAACGGCGGCGAAGAAGCCAGCGTCGTGGTGGCAGCCGTTGCAGCCGGTACGGGCAACTTCGGCTACAACGCGCAAACCGGCGAGTACGGCGACCTGGTGGAAGCCGGTGTTGTGGACCCGACCAAGGTGACGCGTACGGCACTGCAAAACGCGGCATCGGTGGCAGGTCTGCTGCTGACGACCGACTGCGCTGTGTCGGAACTGCCGAAGGACGATGCTCCGATGGGCGGCGGTATGGGCGGCGGCATGGGCGGTATGGGCATGGACATGTAATTTCGGTTTCAACCGAATTTACATGGCGGCACGGGCTTCTCCGGAAGCTCGGCGCATGCCAAAAGAAAAACCCGCATTGGCAACAATGCGGGTTTTTTTATGGGTTGTCGAAACGCTATTTATTCTGTTCGCGCATCTGTTCGGCGGCCGCTTTGTAGTCGTAGGTCGGGTAGAACTCGGTGCGATAGCCGCCCCACGCGGTATTTTCGATCGCGCGATTCACTTCGCGCAGTTTGTCGGCGGGCACTCGCAGCGTGACTACCTGCCCGATGCCCATCATCACGTACCACGAGACGACCTGAACGCCCGGCGGCGGAAACGCCTTGTAGAAGCCTTGCTCCTTCAGTTGTTCGTTGATCTTCGGCAGCGTCTTCGACTCATCGTGCTTCAGAAAGATAGTCAGCAAAAACGTGCCGTCGCCGACAGGCGTTGGATTAGCGTTCGCGCCCGCAGTGGGCGCCGTCTGGGTCTGGGCGAACGACGCAGCGCAACTGACAGCCAGCACCACGCCCGTAATAACCCGCGCACCTAACCATTTCCTGCACTCAAGCATCGGCTTTCTCCCTCACGGCAGCGCGCTTTGGACGCACGCTCAATGCCTTCCGGCTTTTCACGCGCAGCGCGTTGAACTGGGCGTGACCGGCGGCGGTGTTGTCGAAGATGCACCATACGTCTTGCGCTTTTTTCGCCCGGTCATGCAGCGTAAGCGCGAGGGCATCGAGATAGGGGTATTCGTACGACGACTGATACATCTCCGGCGAACCATGCAGCCGGAAATACGCCAGCGACGTATCCGCCCGATGCGCGATGAAACAATCATCGGGTTGCGGATCGGCATCAACGTAGGCGATCTTGTTCGACTTCAGCAACGAAGCCGCGCCCTTCGTGAACCAGCTTTCGTGGCGGGCTTCCAGCGCGACGGGAATGCTTGTGCGCTCGCGCATCGATGTAAAAAACGCTTCAACCGTGTCCGGATCGAACGCGAGGCTGGGCGGCAGTTGCACGAGCCAGCAGCCGAGCGTACTGCCCAGTTGAGTCGCGGATTCGAAGAAGGCGTCGAGCAGCGGTTCGCAGCCTGCGAGACGCGCGTCGTGCGTTACGGCTTTCGGGATTTTCACCGAAAAGCGAAACGTGCTGGGCACACTATCGCGCCAGCGCGCATACGTCTCTGCCCGATGCGGCCGATAAAAACTGGAGTTGATTTCGACGCAGGTCAGCACCTGCGAATAACGAGCGAGGTGAGTGCCTTCGCCGGGGAAGTGTTCCGCGACCGCGTCTGACAGACCCCAGCCAGCGCAGCCGACACGTACAGTGCCGGGGCTGTGCGTGAGTGAGTGGAGCGATGTTTTGCGCAACGGCATGTGTCAGTCTCGCTCCAGAAAAGTCTCAATGGCGGGCTTCGCCCGGTGTAACGGGTGGCGCGTCGACCACCACGGGCGGGGTTTCGTCGTCATCGTTTGAACGCGCCCAGAAAAAACGATCCGGCAAATATGCGCCCATGCCGGGCCTGAAGGCGGCTCGCGTCGCCTGGAATACATACTCTTGCGCCTCGCGCGCGGCTTCCGCCGGTTCCTGCCCGTTCGCGAGCAACGCGGCGATGGCGGAGCCGAGCGTGTCGGTAATGCCCATCATGCGGTGCTCGGTACGGTCCCACGTGTCCTGCCTGATCTGGCCTTCCTCGCCGTAAAGCGTATTCACATGCCGGTGCGTGCCCGTTTCCGTCGCGAGGATGTACTCGCAACCCTGCGACAGCAGATGCGAGATCGCGGCGTCAAGCGTGGGCGCTTCGGCATCGCCGTCCGGCTGCGCGAGCTGCAGGAGTGTGGCGTGGTCGGCCACGAGCATGGTGGTTTGCGGCACCAGCAAATCTGCCATCGATTCGCGCAATTCGTCCGCTGCCAGCACGTGTTCGTCGTCGAGCGTGAAGTCGGGCGCGAGGATCAGAGGAATATCGTCGTAGTCGGCGACGACTTCCGCAATCGCACTGACCACTTCCGCGCGCGTCGCCGCACCGATCTTGAAGGCCGCTACCGGCATATCTTCCAGCAACATGCGGGCCTGAGTGCCGACAGTGTCGGGGTCGAGCCCGGTGACTTCGTCGCAGGTCGCCGAGTCGCGCACGGTGTAGCCCGTCAGGACGGTCAGCCCGTGGCAGCCCATGCTGGCAAGGGTCAGCAGGTCAGCCTGCAGGCCGGAGCCGCCGGTGGGGTCGGACAGGCCAAAGGTTAGAACAATAGGAGGGGTGTCGCTGGGCATCGGATTATTCGTTGGTTCAATCTATGGCTATTTATCGGCTACTGATGGGGCGTTCAGGCACACGGACAATGAGTCGGCGCAAACGGCACGATTATGCGGCCTAAAGTCACGCCGGCACATGAGATGGCCTTTTTTTCGCACCGGAACCGGCTGAACGCCCGGGTGAAACCGCTGCGACGAGGATCGATACTTGGACCGATACTTGCTGCGAGGGCGTCGCGCGCCGTGTAACGGTTCCGGGCAGGAAAGCGGGAAACCCGCCCGAATCCCGTCCGAATCCCGGCCGATCGGCCATCGGCGCTGCATTGCTAGGCATCGCGTCGCCAAACCGGTACCATCATGCACTCATTTAACCGATTGCCCGACGCGACATAAGTATGGAATACAGAAGCTGGATGTGCCTGATTTGTGGCTGGATCTACGACGAAGAAGCGGGACTGCCCGAGGAAGGCATTGCGCCGGGCACTCGCTGGGAAGACGTCCCAATCAACTGGACGTGTCCCGAATGCGGCGCACGCAAGGAAGACTTCGAAATGGTCCAGATCTGAGCAAAGGCTCGGACGTCGTGCAGGAAAAACCGCGCCGCATGGATGGGATGCCTTCATGCGGCGCGCCTTGTTTACGTGGAGATAAGAGGCGCGCATGTGGGCGGCTTGCGTGGTGCGTCGTGACCAGTTAAACCAGTGAGCAGGAACGCTTGGCAAGAATCGACCCAATTCGACTCGTCCAGCGTGTGTCCGGGTTTTATCGCCAGATGAGGGTTGCCGCGGCATGCATCGGCGAAATGCGCCCGGGTTCGATCAAGATCTATCCGATACATGGCGGGGCGCCGCGCATCGGTTCGTGAGCGTTCCATGACAACTCAATCCGGCTTGACCAACACGTTCCAGGCATTGCCCAATCCACGCGGGGGCGCCGTGCGGATTGCGGAGATGGCGCTCACCGACGCCCTGCATGCGTTCATGCGCGAAGGCGACACGCTTGGCGTGCTGCGCCGTGGCATTGGCGCGTTGCATTCGGCGGGCTGGCTGCCGGCTCAGCGCTTCGGCGAGACGTTGGTGCTGGTGTCGCCGCTGGCCGGATTGAGCGAAAGGACCCGCAACCAGTTCGCCGAGGCGTTGCGCGATTTCAGCGCGGCCGTCGAGCGTCGGAATCTGCGTGAGCTCGCGTGCTCCACGCTGCTGTTTGAGCATTATCGCGGGCTGCACGCGCTGATGGCCGCGCATACTCGCGCCGCACCCGTTTCCTTCGACGACCTCGCGCTCGTCGGGCGCGCGATTCCGCCGGCCACGCTGCGCTCCATATCCCCCGAGCGCCTCGCGCGTGTCCGGGCGCACTACGAACGTGCGTTGCTGATGCTGTTACGTTCGAAAGCGGGCGAGGGGAAAGGGGAGGCGGAAATTGTCTCCATCCTCGACGCCTGTCTCGCCGACTTGGCCGGTCCCGATCCCTACGATTTCTGGCGTCTTGCGGGCGCGGTGGTCGAGGCATTGCGTTTGCAGCCCGATCCCGACACCGCCGCTGACGCGCGTCGTCTTTACGCGCGCTTCAATCTGGTTCTTGCTGACCAGGCGCATGGTTTGTCGCATGCACCCAAGTCGCTGGTGCGCGCCGCGCTGGCGCTGCTGTGGCGCGATTACGCGTTATACGGTGCGTCGGCGGAGGATTCCGTTCAGGTCGATGTGTTGCGCGATTATGGTTTGACGGTCGACTGGCACGTCGCGGCGTCGCAGGCATCCGAAATTGCGTGGGAGCGCAACGCCGAGCAAGCGCGTGATGCTTCAACGCGGGATCTGGGTGTGTTGCGTGTGAACGCCGTGGCGTACGAAGATTTTCTGACGAGCGCAGAGCCGGCGATCGGCGCATTGATCGAGCATGGGATATCGGCTCGGGAAGCCGGCCGCATCGATGTGCCGGCGGCGCTCAAAGCGGCCGATGCGGCTTACAGGCTGGGCGCGGCCGCATGTGCGTTAGGGTTGGGTCATGTTGCGCTGCTCGCCGATACGCTTGGCCTCGCGTGGCGGCGAATTGCGTATGAGGCGCAGATCACGCCAGATGGCTCGCCGCTCGACGCCGCCATTCCCGAGCGCGCCGCTCAGGCGCTTGGCGCGATGCTGCATCAGGCTGCAGCGGGAATTGCACCGTCGGAGGGCGGGGGGGCGGTGGCGGCGTTGACCGCGATGATCGAGCGGGGCATGGCCGTGGCGCGATAGGTTTCGCTCGCGGCCGAGAGCAAGGGCACGAGCGAAACCTACTTGACCACCGCATACCGCGCCAGCGTAAGCTTGCGCGCGGCGTCGTGATCCACAACCGGCATCGGATATTCAGCGCCTAGCGAAATCTTCGCCTCCTTCAACGCATCCGGTTTCGCCTTCCACGGCGCGTGGATATCCTTATCGGAAAGAGCGGCGAGTTCCGGCACGTAATGGCGGATGAACTTGCCCCGGGCATCGAATTTCTCCGACTGCGTGACCGGATTGAAAATGCGGAAATACGGCTGCGCGTCGCAACCGCTCGACGCCGCCCACTGCCAGCCGCCACTATTCGATGACAACTCGAAGTCGTTGAGCAGCGACTCGAAATACCGCTCCCCACGCCGCCAATCAAGCCCGAGATCCTTCGTGAGAAAACTTGCGACGACCATCCGCAAGCGGTTGTGCATATAACCTGACTGGTTGATCTGGCGCATCGCGGCATCGACTAGCGGATAACCCGTCCGGCCTTCGCACCACGCAGCGAAATTGGCATCGGCGAGATCACCCGTTTCCCACTGAATACGGTCGTACTCGGGCTTGAACGCCTTGTGATCGCCCGGCACGCCCACATGCGGAAAATGGTGCAGCACCGAAAAATAAAAGTCGCGCCAGATCAATTCGGACAGCCACGTTTCAGCGCCGCGATTTCCGTGGCGCTGAGCATCGTGGGCGGTGCGGGCCAGCGCACGAATCGATATGGTGCCGTGCCGCAGATGCACGCTGAGATAGCTCGGACCTTTGACGGACGGAAAATCGCGCGTCCTGTCGTAATCGGCCATGCGGTCGCGGAAATCATCGAAGAGCTGGTACGCGCCGCTCGTTCCCGCCGGCAACGCGGGCGCGTGTGCGGCGCTGAATCCAAGCGATTCCAGTGAGGGAATGCCGTGCTTCACGCCAGCCGGTGGCCGGGCCAAAGCAGAAAGATTGTCCTCCGACGCATACGGCTTCAACGCATCGGGCGTGAGCGAGGCAAGCCAGTTGCGCTTATAGGGCGTGAACACGGTGTACGGCCTGCCCGCGCCCGTCAGCACGTCGTCCTGATGAAAAATGGTCTGATCCTTGAACGTAAAAAACGCCACGCTCGCGCTGGCCAGTTTTTTCTCGATATTCGCGTCGCGCGCCTTCGCCGACGGCTCGTAATCGCGATTCGTGAACACCGCGTCAACGCCGCATTCGCGGGCGAGTGCGGGAATCTCGTGCGACGGCACACCATGCCGCACCATCAGGCCGCCGCCCGCGTCGCGCAGGGTTTTATCGAGTTCGATCAGGCTGGCATGAATAAACGGCACGCGCCGATCGTTTTGAGGCAGAGGCGAGAGAATTTCGCTGTCGAAAACGAAGGCGCACAGCACCCGGCGACAGCGTGTTACAGCGTGATAGAGTGCAGCATGGTCTGCTACGCGCAGGTCTCGTCGAAACCAGACTAGCCCCAGATCAAAGTCGGCCATCAAGCAGCGCCTTTGTTAAAATTCCGAATTATGTCCAAGACTTCCGATCGCATCAATTTGACCAACCAGTTCCTGATCGCCATGCCCAGCATGGCCGATCCCACGTTCTCGGGGACTGTAGTCTACCTTTGCGATCACAGCGAGCGCGGTGCGCTCGGCCTGGTGATCAACCGGCCGACCGACATCGACCTCCAATCGCTTTTCAATCGTATCGACCTGAAACTCGAGATCGAGCCGCTCGTGCACCTGCCCGTCTATTTCGGCGGCCCGGTGCAGACGGAGCGCGGCTTCGTGCTGCACGATCCGGCCGACGGCGACGTCTATACATCGTCCATGAGCGTCCCGGGCGGACTTGCCATGACCACGTCGAAGGACGTGCTCGAAGCGGTTGCCAGCGGCAAGGGGCCCGCACGTTTCCTGCTCACGCTCGGCCACGCCGGCTGGGGCGCGGGGCAACTGGAAGAAGAAATCGCCAAGAACGGCTGGCTGACTGTGGAAGCCGATCCGCGCATCGTTTTCGACGTCCCCGCCGAAGACAAGCTGCAAGCGGCGTTGTCGCTGCTCGGCGTGTCGCTCTCCATGCTGTCGGGCGAAGCGGGCCACGCATGACGGGTGACGCCCGGATCGAAGCCACGCTGCTCGCCTTCGACTACGGCGAGAAACGCATTGGCGTCGCGGTTGGCAACACGCTGACCCGGCACGCCCGGGCGTTGACCGTGCTTGAAAATCGCAGCCGTGAATACCGCTTCGAGATGGTGGGTCAGCTGATCGCCGAATGGAACCCGACCACCGTGATAGTCGGCCTGCCGATGCACCCCGACGGCACGCCGCACGAAATGACGCAACTGGCCACGCGCTTCGGCAATCAATTGAACGGTCGTTTCAGCGTGCCGGTGAGCTGGGTGGACGAGCGGTATTCATCAGTGGAAGCGAAGGCCGAATTAAAGCGCAACGGCGTGAAGATGAATGCAAAAGGCCGTTACGACGATATCGACGCCGAAGCCGCCCGGGTCATCCTCCAACAGTATCTAGACGGACTTGACGACAATCATGAGTTCCATTGACGCCGAGGCGCTGTATCGCGAGTTGCTGGGTCAGATCCGCGCGGCTTATGGCGAGTCGCTGACGCAAGCCGGCGCTCCGGTGCTCGCCGGTATTTATAGCGGCGGCGTGTGGCTGGCCGAACGGCTCGCGAAAGACCTCAACGTGACCGGGTTCGGCGTGGTGAACGTGTCGCTGCATCGCGACGATTACGCCAAGAAGGGCCTGCACAGCCAGGCCAGCCCGACCTCGCTGCCGTTCGATGTGGACAATCGGAAAATCCTGCTGATCGACGACGTGCTCTCCACGGGCCGAACCGTGCGCGCAGCCGTCAATGAGCTTTATGATTATGGCCGCCCGGCATCGGTGGAATTAGCGGTGCTCGCCGATCGCGGCGGCCGCGAGTTACCCGTGGCGGCGCGTTTCACCGGCGGCGTAGTCGATGTCTCCGGGGACGCCACGCTCGTGCTCACGCAGCGCGACGACGGCACGTTGACGTTCACGACCGAAGCTCGCACGGACTAAAAACCGCCGCGCCGTTTTCCACCGACACCCCGACAAAAAACAACGCACCACCAGGATCGACATGAACACGGCCACTCAGGGTTCTGCCGAAAGCAGCGTGCCGGACAGAAAACCGGTGCCTTCGAGCTTTGGTTTTCTCAAAGGCAATCCGCAGCTCACGAAGAACGGCGAACTGAAGCATCTGCTCACCATAGAAGGACTACCGCGCGCGATCGTCACGCATATTCTCGATACCGCCGAACAGTTCGTCAGCGTGACGGATCGCGAGATCAAGAAAGTGCCGCTGCTGCGCGGCAAGTCTGTCTTCAACCTGTTCTTCGAGAACTCCACGCGCACCCGGACCACGTTCGAGATTGCCGCGAAGCGGCTCTCAGCGGACGTCATCAACCTGAACATCAATGCGTCGTCCACGAGCAAGGGCGAATCGTTGCTCGACACCATCAACAACCTCTCGGCGATGCACGCCGACATGTTCGTCGTGCGTCATGCGTCGAGCGGTGCGCCGTATCTGATCGCCGAGCATTGCGCGCCGCACGTGCATGTGATCAATGCCGGCGACGGGCGTCATGCGCACCCGACGCAGGGTTTGCTCGACATGTACACCATCCGCCATTACAAGCGCGATTTCACGAATCTGCGCGTGGCGATTGTGGGTGACATCCTGCATTCGCGCGTCGCCCGTTCCGATATCCACGCACTGACCACGCTCGGCGTGCCCGAAGTACGTGCGATTGGTCCGCGCACCTTACTGCCGGGCAATCTCAACGAGATGGGCGTGCACGTGTATCACAACCTCGACGAAGGGCTGAAAGGCGTCGATGTGATCATCATGCTGCGCTTGCAGAACGAACGCATGAGCGGTGCGTTGCTGCCGTCGGCGCAAGAGTATTTCAAGTCCTGGGGACTCACGCCCGAGCGTCTTGCACTGGCGGCACCCGACGCTATCGTGATGCATCCGGGACCGATGAATCGCGGCGTGGAAATCGATTCGCAAGTGGCCGACGGCCCGCAATCGGTGATCCTCAACCAGGTCACATTCGGAATTGCCGTGCGGATGGCGGTAATGGGCATCGTTGCCGGAAATAGTGATTAAACCCGCGATTAATACATGAAGATCCATATCAAGGGCGGCACGCTCATCGACCCGGCTGCGGGCACCGAAACACTCACCGATGTGTTCATTGCGGCGGGGAAGATCGTGAGCATTGGCGATGCCCCGGCCGATTTCCACGCGGCCCGCGTGATCGATGCGAAGGGTCTCGCGGTCGCGCCCGGTTTCGTCGATTTAAGCGCGCGGCTGCGCGAGCCGGGTTTTGAACATAAGGCCACGCTCGAGTCCGAAATGGCGGCGGCCGCTGCCGGCGGCGTGACAAGCCTTGTCTGTCCGCCCGATACCGATCCCGTTCTCGATGAACCGGGTCTCGTCGAAATGCTCAAGTTCCGCGCGCAGAAGCTGCATCAGGCGCACGTGTATCCGCTCGGCGCGCTGACCATGGGGCTCAAGGGCCTCGCGATCACCGAAATGGTCGAGTTGACGGAGGCGGGTTGCATCGGCTTCTCGCAGGCGGATACGCCGATTATCGATACGCGTACGCTCTTGCGCGCGCTGCAATATGCGACGACCTACGGTTATGCCGTCTGGCTGCGTCCGCAAGACTCTTATATGGCGAGCGGCGGTGTGGCGGCGAGTGGGGCGGTAGCTTCACGGCTGGGGTTGTCGGGCGTGCCGGTGTCGGCGGAAACCATCGCGTTGCACACCATTTTCGAATTGGTTCGCGTGTCGGGCGCGCGTGTGCATTTGTCGCATTTGTCATCGGCGGCGGGCGTTGCGCTGATGCGCCAGGCGAAGGCCGAAGGCTTGCCGGTCACCTGCGACGTGACCATCAACCACGTGCATCTGACTGACGTGGACATCGGTTATTTCAACTCGCAATTCCGCCTCGATCCGCCGTTGCGTTCGCAGCGCGATCGCGATGCGATTCGCGCGGGGCTGGCGGATGGCACCATCGATGCAATCTGCTCCGATCACACCCCGCTCGACGATGACGAAAAACTGCTGCCTTTCGCCGAAGCCACGCCGGGCGCAACGGGACTTGAACTGCTGCTGTCGCTGACGGTGAAGTGGGCGCGGGAGGCGGGGGTGCCGTTATCGAAGGCGCTTACGCGCATCACGAGCGCGCCGGCCGCCGTGCTCAAGGTGAACGCCGGGCGCATTGCGGCTGGAGAAACGGCCGATCTCTGTCTCTTCAATCCCTCGGCCGAATGGCTCGTCGAACCCGCGAAGCTTAAGAGCCAGGGGCACAACTCACCGTTCCTCGGTTACGAATTGCCGGCGCGCGTACTCATGACGATCGTGTCGGGACATATTGCGTATGAAGCGCGTTGACGGATCCTGACCATGCTCGCCTTCCGTAAGGCCCGGATTTTTGCGCATCTGCTGCACGGTATGTGGACGGTGGCCAGGCGTTTCCCCAAGGCCACGCCGCAGGTGCGCATGGAGCTGAACCGCGCGTGGTCGGTCGAAATGTTGCGTCGATGCGGCATGAAGCTCGTCGTGCACAACGATCAGGCGCGGCTCGATAGCGGCGCGCTGGTGGTCGGCAATCACGTGTCGTGGATCGATATCTACGTGGTGAACGCATGGCGGCCGACGCCTTTCGTCTCGAAGGCGGAGGTCCGGAGTTGGCCTGTTGTCGGCTGGCTCGCGCAGCAACTCGACACGATATTTCTCCAACGCGAAAAGCGTAGCGACGCCAAACGCATCATGCATGAGCTCGCGCAGCGGTTGGTGCGCGGCGAATTGATGTGCGTGTTCCCGGAAGGGACGACGTCGCTTGGCCGCGACTTGCTGCCGTTCCACTCCAATTTGTTCCAGGCGGCTGTATCGGCGGCTTGTCCGGTGCAGCCGATCTGCCTGATGTACGAAGACGCGAACGGGCGGCAGTCGGAGGCACCGGCTTATATCGATGACCTGACGCTCGCCTTCACGCTGAACGCCATGCTTCGCGATACGCCGCTGACAGCGCATCTTTACGTCTGCGATGCGATTGCACCCGGCGCCGACCGGCGCGTGCTGGCGAGGCAAGCGCAGGCGGCGGTGGAGGCGGCATTGCGGCGGATGCAGGAGGGGCTGAATGTATCGAGTGCGGCCGTTCTTGAAGATGCGGGCGCGATCGGCGAGTTCGAAGCGGTGACGCCGCGGCACTGAGCGTTTTCAGTCGACGATTGCGCGGTGCTTTGTGCGACCTGCGTGGGCGTTGATCCCGGGCCGAACACAACGCACGCCACGCGGAACCTCGAAGCCGCTGAAATAAAACCCGCCTCGCCGCTAACGTACGACGCAGACCTATACTTGATCGACCGGCCCAGACGCGCGTTTATTTGTGCACCGTGAACAGGGCGAGAACGCGCGACATCAAGCGTGTGTCATGCGCTGACCCTAACGGCTTAGAGGGCTTTTATGATTCTGGTAACGGGCGGTGCTGGATTTATCGGCGCTAATTTCGTGCTTGATTGGCTGAGCGCCTCCAGCGAAGCCGTGCTCAACGTAGACAAGCTGACCTACGCCGGCAATCTGGGGACGCTCAAGTCGTTGCGAAGCAACCCTAAGCACATTTTTGCGCGAGCAGACGTGTGCGATCGCACAGCCATGGATGCGCTGCTCAGCCAACATAAGCCCCGCGCAATCCTGCATTTCGCCGCCGAAAGTCACGTCGACCGGTCCATTCACGGACCCGCCGAGTTTGTGCAGACCAATGTGGTCGGCACGTTCACATTGCTCGAAGCGGCGCTTGCTTATTGGAAAGTCTTGCCCGCCGCGGATCAAGCGGCGTTTCGGTTTTTGCATGTATCGACGGATGAAGTATTCGGCTCGCTTTCCACCGACGATGCCCCGTTCTCCGAAACCACGCCCTATGCGCCGAACAGTCCGTATTCCGCGACCAAAGCAGCGTCCGATCATCTGGTGCGCGCTTATCTGCATACCTATGGACTGCCTGTCGTGACGACGAATTGTTCGAACAATTATGGGCCGTACCAGTTTCCCGAGAAGCTGATTCCGCTCGTCATAGGGAACGCGTTGAGTGGCAAACCATTGCCTGTTTACGGCGATGGCCAGAACATCCGTGACTGGTTATACGTCGGTGACCATTGCGCGGCGATTCGCGAAGTGCTGGCGCATGGCCGGCTGGGTGAAACGTATAACATCGGCGGCTGGAACGAGAAGACGAACCTTGATGTCGTGCATGCCGTATGCGACTTGCTCGACCGGATGAAGGCGAAGCCGACCGGTTCATACCGCGACCAGATCACCTATGTGGCGGATCGCCCGGGCCATGACCGCCGCTACGCCGTCGATGCCCGCAAGCTCGAGCGTGAACTCGGCTGGAAGCCGGCGGAAACGTTCGAGACCGGCATCGAGAAAACGCTCCAGTGGTATCTCGACAATCAGGAGTGGGTCGACGAAGTGGCTTCCGGTGACTATAGAAAGTGGGTCGAGGCCAACTATGCGCAACGCGCGTCAACACTATCAACCCAATAAGCCGAACAAGGACTGACGATGGCGCGCAAAGGCATCATTCTCGCCGGTGGCTCGGGTACGCGGCTCTATCCGATTACCCACGTTGTCTCGAAGCAGTTGCTGCCCGTGTACGACAAACCGATGATCTACTACCCGCTCTCCACGCTGATGACCGCGGGGATTCGCGATGTGTTGATCATCTCCACGCGGGAGGACGCGCCGCGTTTCGAATCGATGTTCGGCGACGGCAGCCAGTGGGGCATGAACGTCCAGTACGCCGTGCAGCCGTCGCCGGACGGACTGGCACAGGCGTTCATCATTGGCGAGCAGTTTATTGGCGACGATCCGTGCGCGTTGATTCTCGGCGACAACATTTTCCACGGTCATGATCTCGGCAGGCAACTCGAGCACGCCAGTGCAAAAGCCGACGGCGCGACGGTTTTTGCGTACCACGTGCAGGATCCCGAGCGTTACGGCGTGGTCGAATTCGATGCGAATTTTCGCGCGCTGTCGATAGAAGAAAAGCCGGCGGTGCCGCGCTCGCATTACGCGATCACCGGCCTCTATTTCTACGATAACAACGTCTGCGAGATAGCCGGGGACATCGAGCCATCGTTGCGTGGCGAGCTCGAAATCACCGACGTGAATTCGTTTTATCTCGCGCAGGGCAAACTCGATGTGGAGATCATGGGCCGAGGTTTTGCATGGCTAGACACCGGCACGCCCGATTCGCTGATGGACGCCGCGAAGTTCATCGCCACATTGCAGAAACGCCAGGGCCTGATGGTTGCGTGTCCTGAGGAAATTGCCTTCCGGCGCGGATGGATTGACGGCGAGCAATTGCAGAAGCTCGCACACCCGCTCGCGAAAACTGCCTACGGGCAATACTTGTTCAACCTGCTGACGGACCAGGTCGCATGGCCGTCCAAATAACCGCTACGGCGTTGCCGGAAGTCGTGGTCATCGAGCCGGAAATTTTCGGCGATGCCCGCGGCTTTTTCTACGAAAGCTTCAACGGCCGCGACTTCAGCGAGCACGTGAGGGCGGGCGTTGAATTCGTGCAGGACAATCATTCGCACTCGGTTCGCGGTGTACTGCGCGGGCTGCATTATCAGATCGGGCACGCGCAGGGCAAGCTCGTTCGCGTGCTGGAAGGCGAGGTGTTCGATGTTGCCGTCGATATCCGCAAGAGCTCGCCCCGATTCGGCCAGTGGAGCGGCGTGAAACTATCGGCGCAGAACCGTCGGCAGGTGTGGGTGCCGCCGGGGTTCGCGCATGGTTTTGTCGTGTTGTCGGAGTCGGCGCAGTGCCTGTATAAGACGACCGATTACTGGTACCCGGAGCATCAGCGAAGCATCATCTGGAATGATCCGGCAATCGGGATTCAATGGCCGATCGACTTCGAACCGCTGCTTTCTGCGAAGGACGCTGCGGGCGTGCGCCTGGCCGACGCCGAGCATTTCGCATGAGAACCCATAGATCATGACCGCACCCGAGCGGAAGCTTATTTTGCTGACGGGCGCCAACGGCCAGGTCGGTTTCGAACTCGCGCGTTGTCTGCAGGGTTTGGGGCACGTGGTGGCGCTGGATCGCAGCGGTCTGGATCTTGTGGACTCCGATCAGATCCGGCGGGTCGTGCGTGAACTGGCGCCGGCGTTGATCGTCAATGCAGCGGCTTATACGGCCGTGGATTCAGCCGAAAGCGATGCGGCTGCCGCGATGCATCTCAATGCCGACGCGCCGGCCTTGCTGGCGCAGGAAGCGCAGCGGCTCGGCGCGTTGCTGGTTCATTACTCCACCGATTACGTCTTCGATGGCACAAAGGACGGTCCGTACGAAGAAGACGATGCCGCGAATCCGTTGAACGTCTATGGCAAAAGCAAGCTTGCCGGGGAGCAGGCGATTGCGGCGGCGGGTTGTGCGCACCTGATTTTCCGGACGAGTTGGGTGTATGGCGCGCGCGGCAAGAACTTCCTTCGAACGATGCTGCGACTCGGCGCCGAGCGCGACGCGTTGAGCGTGGTGGCCGACCAGATTGGCGCGCCGACGTGGTCGAGGACCATCGCGACGTTGACGGCCGATGCGTTGTCGCAGCTTCTTATTCACGATCAGGACGAGTGGATGCGAAGCTCGGGCATTTACCACCTGACGGCTTCCGGTGCGACCTCGTGGTGCGGTTTCGCGCAAGCCATCTTCGACAACTCGACGCTTGAGTACAAGCCGATGATCAAAGCGATCCCCACGGCTGCTTATTCAGCATATCCAACCCCCGCAGCGCGGCCGAGGAATTCCCGGCTATCGAATCAAAAGTTGTTCACCACCTTTGGCCTGACAGCGCCTGACTGGCGCGAGGCGCTGCGGCTCTGCATGGCAGAGTTACCTTAAATCCGCGCTGAAGATTCTTCAGTCAGTTTCAGTCGATCTCAGTCGATAACCGCGCGGCAATTCGGGCAATCCACCTGCGTCACCGTGCGTTCGACCGGATCGCTTGCGAGGCGTATCGCTGTCAACTCTTCGCCCCAGACACAACCTGAGTCGAGGCCGATGACGTTATCGCGGATGATGAGACCCAGCGCTGCCCAGTGGCCGAACACGACCGTGATGTCCGATGTCCCGCGCGACGGCACGTCGAACCACGGCATGAAACCCGAGGGCGCCGAATCCACGCCGCCACTGGATGAGAAGTCCATGTCGCCTTCAGCCGAACAAAAGCGCAGGCGCGTCAACGCGTTGCACACCACGCGCAGCCGGTCGCTGCCCTTGAGCTTGGGTTTCCAGCGGGTCGGCTCGTTACCGTAGAGGCTCGCGAGCGTTTCTTTCCAGCTCGGTGCACGCAGCGCGCGCTGGAATTCATCGGCGAGTTCTAGCGTTGTTGCCACGTCCCATTGCGGCAACACGCCCGCATGAACCATCAGCATGCCGTGATCGAAATGCGCGATCGGGCGATGCCGGACCCAGTCGAGGAGATCGGCGGCGTCGGGCGCGGCCAGGATTTCATCGATGGTGTCGCCTTTCTTCGACTTCCGGATACCCGCCGATACGGACAGCAGGTGCAGGTCATGATTACCGAGGACGGCGACGGCGCGGTCGCCGAGCGCGATCAGGTCGCGCAGCGTGGCGAGCGATTCGGGGCCGCGATTGATGACGTCTCCGGCGAACCAGAGCGGCGTGGCGTCGCTCGGCGCGGCTTTGGTCAAAAGGCGCTGGTACGCTTCGCGGCAACCCTGGATATCGCCGAATGCGAGGGGAACGGGGCGTTGCGGGAATAAAGATGCCATGTAGGAACGATGCGAAGAATGAATCTGTTGCCGGCACGGGCGCGGCGCGTGAACGGACCGTATGGGCACGGAATTTATGTAGCGGGTGTCTGCCGGGGCCGTTCTGGAGATGCTCTGCCGGGCTTCGGCGGGCTTGCATGGCTCGGGCATCGACCGCGTTAAACCGGTCAGGTCAACATAGCATGATAACCGAGGCGGTCCGAGGCTTGCTGGGGTTTGACGCGGTACGTCGCGCTATTGAGCAACAGAAAAATATAGCCCGATAGCGTTAAATTTTTATGTACGTGAACATCGGCTTGGTGCGATGTTGGATTCGTGGCACACCAGAATATTTTACTTTCTCATTTTTGTATCAGGTTGTCAGCGCGCTTTGGGCATGCGTTTTGCGCATTTATAATCACGCGCCAAGCCGGGCTTTTATCAACGTCCAGTGCCGAACCTTTCAGTGCCTGTCGGCGCCAAACCTAGGCGGCGATTGCCTTTTGTTAGAAACATGGCTGACAATGGCGGGTTGTGGGCGATTCGCAGAATCCCCGCGATAGGGGCGAGCGGCCTTGCGGCTCGTCAAATATTCAACGCTGAGGACATGATTTGAGCGCATTGTTGGGTGCCCTGATCCGGTACCGCGGTTTTATTTTTAGTAGTGTCAAGCGCGAATTTCAGGTGCGCTACCGCACCAGCATGCTTGGCGCGCTGTGGCTGGTTCTGCAGCCGCTGGCCATGATCCTGGTCTACACCGTGATTTTCGCGGAGGTCATGAAATCGAGGCTGCCGGGTGTGACTAGCACCTTCGGGTTCAGCATCTATCTTTGCGCTGGCGTTCTGACGTGGGGTCTTTTTCAGGAGATCGTCTCGCGTGCTCAGAACGTTTTCATCGAAAACGCGAACGTGCTTAAAAAGCTGAGCTTTCCGCGCATTGCGCTGCCAGTCATCGTCGCACTATCGGCGATGATGAATTTTTTGATCATATTTTCTCTGTTTACAATCTTCCTCGTAGTGAGCGGCAATTTTCCGGGCGTGACTTTTCTCGGTCTGATTCCGCTGCTGCTCGTGCAGATTGTTTTTAGCGTCGGCCTCGGGATAACGGTAGGTGTTCTCAACGTCTTTTTTCGCGACGTCGGCCAGTTCATGACAATTCTTCTGCAATTCTGGTTCTGGTTCACGCCAATTGTCTACCCGTGGCACGTATTACCGGACAGCGTCAAGCCTTACATCAAATTCAATCCAATGGCCGATCTGATACTCGGCTATCAGGCGATTCTCGTGAACGGTCAATGGCCTGACTGGACGCTGGTCTGGCCGGTGTTGATCGTGGGCTTGCTGCTATGTGTACTAGGGCTTTATTTATTTCGCCGTCACGCGGCGGATATGGTCGACGAGCTGTGATGTCCTGCTCCAGAAGGCGTTCGGACCTCGAGCCTGGCGGGAGCATCCCAGCTTAAATCCCAAGCTGGCAATGGCTTTGGAAGCAGTGTTTTGGCGGATGGCCGATTTCGTCCCTCGGATATAATTGGGGCCATTCTGTAGATTATTTTTCATCTTTCGCGGCACTTTTCGCGATGGATGGGTCTTCCCAAAGGAGATGGAATTGACGAGCGCAGTAGTTACTGGCATCACGGGGCAGGACGGGGCATATCTGACGCAATTGCTGCTGGACCGTGGCTACGAAGTTCATGGCACCTATCGGCGTACGAGTTCCGTCAATTTCTGGCGCATGGAGGAGCTGGGTGTTCTCAACCACCCAAATCTGCACCTGCACGAACATGATCTGACGGATCTCGGTGCAACGATCCGCCTGCTGGAAACTGCGCAGCCGCGTGAGGTCTATAACCTCGCGGCGCAAAGTTTTGTCGGCGTGTCGTTCAATCAGCCGGCGACTACGGCCGAAATTACCGGCGTGGGCGCATTGAACGTTCTGGAAGCCATCCGGATCGTGGATCGTTCGATCCGGTTCTATCAGGCGTCGACCTCCGAAATGTTCGGCAAGGTCCAGGCTATTCCGCAAAAGGAAGACACGCCTTTCTACCCGCGCAGCCCGTACGGCGTGGCGAAGCTCTACGCGCACTGGATTACGATCAACTATCGTGAGTCGTACGATATTTTTGGTTCGAGCGGAATTCTGTTCAACCACGAATCGCCGTTGCGCGGCCGTGAATTCGTTACGCGCAAGATTACGGATTCGGTCGCGAAGATTTCGCTCGGCAAGCTCGACGTCCTCGAACTCGGCAACATGGATGCGAAGCGCGACTGGGGTTTTGCGAAAGAATATGTGGAAGGGATGTTCCGCATGCTTCAAGCGGACGAGCCTGACACTTTCGTGCTTGCGACCAACCGTACGGAAACCGTGCGCGACTTCGTGGCAATGGCGTTCAAGGCCACCGGTGTTGAAGTGGCGTGGCGCGGCGAAGGCGAGAAGGAAGAGGGCGTGGATGCGTCAAACGGCAAGCTGCTGGTCAAGGTGAACCCCAAGTTCCATCGCCCGGCGGAAGTCGAGTTGCTGATCGGCGATGCGGCGAAGGCCAAGTCGGTGCTCGGCTGGGAACCCAAGACCACGCTCGAACAACTTTGCAAGATGATGGTCGAGGAAGATCTGCGGCGTAACAAGACCGGGTTTTCGTTTTGAGCGAAGGCTGCAAGCCGGTACATTGCCGGCTTTGCGTGGTCTTTTGGGAAGCGCGCACGGCTGTCAAGCCTTGCGCGCTATTGGCTGTGGTGCTGCACGCGGGTTCCGTTTCCGGCGAAGCGCCGCTGTAAAGCGTCCCGGCGCGAGTCGAGTAGCCAGATGCCGCGGTTTCATGCGAATGCATTGGTTTTGTGAGGCCGTTGCGCATCCGGTACCTGCGACAGTCTATGGCTGTCGGTCAGCGTACCCTCACGGTTCAAACCGTAAAAGTGGATCGGAACATGGGCAGTATCTCGGTACAGAATGTCGGCAAAGCATATAAGCAATATCCGTCCCGCTTCGGACGATTACTAGAATGGCTGTCGCCGGTACGGATCGTCCGACATGACCTTAAGTGGGTGCTGAAGGACATCGATTTCGTCATCAAGCAGGGCGAATCGCTGGGTATTGTCGGCATTAACGGCGCGGGCAAAAGCACGCTGCTGAAGATGATCACCGGCACGACGCAGCCCACCAACGGCCGCATCACAATAACAGGGCGTGTGGCCGCCATGCTTGAGCTCGGCATGGGTTTTCATCCTGACTTCACCGGCCGTCAGAACGTCATCATGGCGGGGCAACTGCTCGGCTATTCAGCCGACGAAGTTGCGCAGAACATGAGCAGGATCGAGGATTTCGCCGAAATCGGCGATGCAATCGATCAACCCGTGCGCGTCTATTCGAGTGGCATGCAAATGCGCCTCGCCTTTAGCGTCGCCACTTTTCACCGGCCGGATATCCTGATCATCGACGAAGCGCTTTCGGTCGGCGATGCATACTTCCAGCACAAGAGTTTCGATCGGATCCGCACGTTCCGCGAGCAGGGCACGACGCTGTTGATCGTGTCGCACGACAAGACAGCCATCCAGGCGATTTGTGATCGGGCGATCCTGCTTAATGCCGGGCGACTTGAGCTGGAAGGCTCGCCGGAAGCCATTTTCGACTACTACAACGCGCTGCTTGCCGACAAGGAAGCAGCCAATGTTGTTCAGACGAAAAGCGAAGATGGCACGACGCAGACCAAATCGGGCTCGGGCGAAGCGGTTATCGATAATATCCGGCTGCTCAGTGCAAACGGTAAGGTGAGCGAACTCATCGACGTAGGGAGCGAAGTGACGTTGGAGGTGGACGTCGCGGTGAAAGCGGATATTGCCGAGTTGGTTCTGGGCTACATGATCAAGGACCGTGTCGGGCAGCCGATATTCGGCACCAACACGTATCACCTGGAGCGCTCGACCAAGGCGCTGAAGGCGGGTGACCGGATGACTTATGGCTTTACGTTCCCGGCGAACCTCGGCGAAGGCAGCTATTCGATCGCGCTGGCGCTGCATGCCGGTGACACGCACGTGGTGAAGAATTATGAGTGGCGCGATTTCGCTGTGGTGTTTCAGGTGCTGAACATGTCGAAGAAGAAGTTTGTGGGGTGCGCGTGGATCGAGCCGGAACTGAGCGTCGAGAATCACTAACGTATAACGAGGCGCAGCGCTGTATATGGTATCGGACGATTTTTATCGAGCCCTTGAGGATCGCTTTCGAGGCAGTCGAGAGTTGATCAAGTCTCGGCAGAGCGTGTATTTGCCGCTCGTCGAAGCGCTTGCTAACCGGGTTCAGAAGAAGGTGCTGGACGTGGGATGCGGGCGTGCGGAATGGCTCGAGTTGCTCGGCGAGCGCGGTGTTCCTGCGGAAGGTCTTGATCTCAACGATGACTTCGTAGCGGACGGCAAGCGAGCTGGACTCAACGTATTCAGCGCCGACGCGATGCAATACCTCGGTGCGCAACCGGATCAGTCGTACGGGTTGATCAGCGCGTTCCATGTGGTCGAGCATCTTGGCTTCGAGAACTTGCTGTTGTTCTTGCGGGAAGCGTATCGAGTTGTCGACGACGGCGGAGCGATTTTGCTTGAGACACCGAATCCGGCGAACCTGTTGGTCGGGGCTTGCAACTTCTATCTCGACCCGACCCATGAACGACCCATTCCCTCAATTCTCCTTAGTTTTGCGGCGGAGTTTTCGGGGTTCGAGCAGGTCGTTATCGTGCCGGTCAATCGCGGCTTTCTGCAGAACAATCTCGAGCTAATGCCGACCGAGTTGTCGGGCGCGAGCGTCATCAACAGGGTAGTGTCGTCGCTCGATCAGAACTTCATGCAGGCGCCGGATTACGCGATCATCGCGTTCAAGAAGGCAGGCAATGAATTGGTTGAGGTCGCTAACTCGCTTGTGAGCGACTCGCCATTGCCTATCTCGGCGAAGGAGGCTGAAGACGTGAATGCATTGTTAGAGCGGGTTATTGAAGCGGAGGCGGAACGCGCAACGCTGCGTGCGGATGCTACGAGCGCGCGTGTGCAGTTGCATGACACCCTCGAGCGAATGGACGAGACGCAGGTACGGTTGGGCGAAGCGCACGGACGGCTGGAAGTCTTGCAAGCGCGTTTGCTCGACGCCCAAGAGGCCGCGAGCAATTCGAAACAAATGCAGCGGGCGCAGGAGCTCGAAGCGCAGCTCCAGGCGGCTCATGCGCGCGCAGCCGCAGCGGAAGATCTGGCAAACCGGTCGCAACAGCACGTGATCGCGTTGCTGAGCAGCAGCAGTTGGCGGCTGTCGTCGCCAATTCGAGTGGTCGGCAAGGCAGTGCGCAAAGCGGGAGGGGCACCGGGGGCCGCGAAGCGGACGGCGAGGTTGGGGTTGTTACACGCTGTCGCTTACGTGCGGTGCCGCCCTGCGCTTAAGCAGCGGATCGCCAATTTACTGGCACGGTTTCCGCGGGTGCGAGCGCGTCTTGTACGCTATGCCGGCTTCGACGCAGTGCAGGGTGTGGTGTCGGGTGCGCCACTTCCCGCCGTTGAATCTGTCGGACGGTTGACCGCGCGCGGGCGCTCAATTTATCACGACCTGATAAGCGCCAAGAACGGCGACACGCAATAATTTCCCGGTACTGCCATGCGTATTGTTTTGGATCTTCAAGGATGTCAGTCGGTCAGTCGGCTGCGGGGTATCGGCCGATATAGTCTTGCGCTCGCCCAAGCCATCGTACGTAATGCGGGCGAACACGAAGTATGGATCGTCCTAAGCGATCTCTTCCCGGACTCGATCGAGGAGATCCGGGCTTCGTTCGAAGGCTTACTGCCCGCTGGGCGGATTGCCGCTTTCGCAATCCCACCGCTCACGCCATATCAGAGTGCGCATGACTGGCGAACCCGTGCCGCCGAGTCGATTCGCGAATACGCGATCGCCGAACTCGAACCCGATCTGGTCCATATCAGCAGTCTGTTCGAAGGCTATGTGGATACTTCCATGACTTCGGTCAAGGCATTTGATGGGAGCACGTTGGTTGCGGTCACACTGTACGATCTGATTCCATTTTTGAATCCCGCTAAATATCTACCCGATGAAGGCCGCAAACAGCATTACTACGCCAAGATCGATGCGTTGAAACGCGCCGACGTGCTGCTCGCCATTTCGGACTACTGCGGTGAAGAAGCGCGGCGGGAACTCGGCATACCCGGTTCCCGTATCACGAGTATTTCGTCTGCAGTCGCCGCTTCGTTCACGCGGCTTGAGCAGAACGACGCGGAAGTGCGAAAGCTGCACAGCTGCTTTGGCATTTCGCGTCCGTTTCTGATGACGACCGGCATTGTCGAGCCGCGGAAAAATCTCGATGGATTGATCATTGCGTATTCGAAATTGCCCGAGGAGTTGCGGCAGCGGCATCAGTTGTTCATCGTGTGTCAGCCGACCGATCTGGACAGAACGCGCTTGCATGAGCTGGCCCGGAAGCACGGTATGAGCGCGGACGAACTTGTACTTGCCAACTACGTGTCGGACCTGGATCTCATTGCGTTGTACAGCCAGTGCTATCTCTTCGTTTTCCCATCGCTGCATGAGGGTTTCGGCTTGCCCGCGCTCGAGGCGATGGCGTGCGGTGCTGCCGTGATTGGATCGGCGACGACGAGTGTGCCCGAGGTAATCGGACGCGAGGACGCGTTGTTCAATCCGCTCGATCTGAATCAAATGGCCAATATGATGGAACGCGCGCTGACCGATCAAACCTATTGGGAGGCGTTGCGCGCTTCGGCTCCCGAGAGGGTTAGCAAGTTCTCTTGGGACGCTACAGGTAAGCGCGCGCTCAAAGCTTTTGAGATTGCCCATGCCAAGCGCGAAACCGCGCCGCCGGTGACCGGGGCCGTCGTCGAGTGGAAGTCTGCGGAAAGCCGCTATCGCAGTCTGATCGGTGCGTTAGCGCAGCTGGGCATTCCCGCCTCTGACGTGGACTACATTGCCGCTGCCAACGCGATCGCAGCCAATCAGCGCGCTCTGCGAGTGCCACAACTTCTGGTGGACGTGTCGGTACTCAGCGGTTTCGACGCTAAATCGGGTATTCAACGCGTTACGCGCTCGATTCTTCTTTGTTTGCTCAATGCGCCGCCACCAGGTTGGGAAGTTAGGCCCGTGCGGCTTGATCGTCAGGAGATGGCTTACCGATACGCGAATACCTACTTGCGCAGCCTGAATGCCCGCGAGGAGGCAACGGAAGACGAGGACGAATGGGTCGACGCGCAGCAGGGCGACATTTTCCTCGGCCTCGATCTTATTGCCGATACCGCCCCTGCCGCCGAAGGCTGGTTCAAGGCACAGCGCAATAGGGGCGTGGCAATTTATTTCGTCGTTTACGACCTGCTGCCGGTGCTTCGGCCGGAATGGTTTCATGAAGGCATAGCGCTCTGCTTTCCGTCATGGGTACAGACCATCGCTACAGTTTCGGATGGTTTGATCGGTATCTCGCGGGCGGTGGCCGACGACGTCAAGGCTTGGCTGGACGTCACGAATCCCGAGCGCCTACGAGAACTAAAGCTCGGGTATTTCCACCTCGGTGCAGACATCGAAAACAGTCAGCCGTCAAAGGGACTTCCTGAGGATGCGAACGAGGTGCTCGATGCCTTGCGCGCCAAACCGACGTTCGTCATGGTCGGCACGGTGGAGCCGCGTAAAGGACACGTTCAGGCGTTCGCCGCGTTCGAGCAGTTGTGGGCTAATAATGTCGACGTGAATCTTGTCATTGTCGGCAAGGCAGGATGGGGTGTCGAAGGCCTTGCTGAAGTGCTGGGTCAGCACGCAGAACAGAACGATCGGTTTTTCTGGCTGCAGGGTATAAGCGACGAATACCTTGAGAGGGTTTACGGCGCCTCGTCGTGTTTGCTGGCGGCATCGCTAGGCGAAGGATTCGGATTGCCGCTGATTGAAGCGGCGCAGAAGGGCTTGCCGATCATCGCGCGAGATATTCCGGTGTTTCGCGAAGTGGCCGGCGATCACGCATTCTATTTCGAAGGCGATACAGCAAGCGCATTGGGGAGCGCGGTGAAGGCGTGGATCGAGTTGGACAAGGTGAACCTTGCTCCGTCGTCGGTGCAGATGCCATGGCTCACGTGGAAGCAAAGTGCTCAACAACTCAATGCAGTCGTCATTGATGGCGAGTGCTATCAGGTTTGGCGAAAGTCGGACGGGGATGCACCTCCGGCGTAGGCTGCGCTGAGTGTGGTTCAGGGCCGCATCGTTGCGAATTCGACGCTCCCCTGACATCCGGTAACGCTGGAAGCCTCGTGCAACACCGAGCCGGACATGCGGCGCGGAACCGGCTTCGTTGTGTACAGATCATGCGCAGCGGCTGTGGTTGAACTATCACCCACAAGTAGAGGTTGCCCTTGAAGATTGCTGCGCTGCGTTACTATCCTGATAAGCCTGCAGATGGCGTCCTGCATCTGATCCATTTAGCGGCATGACGCTAAAACCCCAATGCTTAACGGAGCATCGGGGCTTTGTTTCGCCTTTTTCTCTCAAAATATCCGCTCAAATAAACGCCTTCGCGGCTGTGAAACGTCCGCTTTACGCTCCGGCGGGCCACCAAAAGTGGCCGATCGGCATACTGGGAAAGGGCGGGGAGCCACATTCGGAGTGCGATAGTATGTGCTGCTAATAAAATTAAAGAGTCGATATGGATGTTTCCACAGTCAGGCAAGAGAGATTTGAATTCATCGAAGGCGCTCGGGGCTTGGTCGCCGTTCAGGTCGTTCTTCTGCACTATTGTTCCGCGTTTTTGCCCACATTTGCACACTTCGGATGTGTTCCTCATTATCACTGGGAAACTGTGCTTTCCAACACTCCGGTTTTCAGGGGGATCGCTCGCAGGCTTGCGGAGCTATGATCAGTGAGCTCAGTCGCTGTTGGCAAAACCACGATTCTTCCACTGCGCCATGACCATCGCTCAGACGGACCGACAAGCAGTGTTTCCGCGAGTAGGAATGTCGACGGGTTGACTGGCACGACCGATGATGTCACAGGAAGCTGCTTCGGCGAAATGGCGTTATACCACGCGACTGACTTGGACGACGCTATTCAACTGAGACCACGCTGCTGAAGAATTGAAGGTAGTACCGAATGGACGTCAACGTTGAGATTTGGGGGAGTTGCAACGTGCTCATCGCCCATTTACTTTTCCATACATTTGTTTTTCGGGGGTTAGAATGTGCGCCAATTAGGCACTACGCCGCGTAACCGGGAGCGAAGGATTGGGGATAGTGAATAAAGAAGAAGTGACTTCCACACAACTGTCGTTTCTGTACGTTTTGCTAGCAATAGTTGCGACGACGGCGCTCATCATCGTGGTGCTCAACCTCTTTCCAACATCGACTCGTCAAGATGTAGGTCTCTTGATTGAAAAATATCGGCTGTCCGTTCAACCCAAGCCGCATGAGCGGTTGACTTTTCTACTGCTATCCATCGGAACGCCTCTGGCAGCGATGGCTTTTTGTGCGAGCCAAGGTATGGCGGACAGAGTTACCGCCGTGGCGCGAATGTTGGGGTCGAGCGGCTCGGTGACGGTGACACTTCTATGTTCCGCTATCCTCGCAGCGCCGCTGTTTGGATCTGATAGTTTGGCTCTCATCGTCGGACCATCGACCACTGCGGCCGACGACAATTGGCTCTTTCTTGCATGTATTTTAGGCGCGGTTTTGTGGATCTTCGTGGCGACGGTTAAAAGATACCGTTTCACTCAGATCCACGTTGTAAGTGGCACGGTTGTGTTTGTATTGCTGTCTGGTGCGGCGCTTCTTCAACTGTTCGCCTGGCGACTCGTAGATATACATGACGTTACCCGAGGGGATGGCCGTTGGAACACCCATCTCGACGCCGTCCTTTATCCACTTAGCCAAGTCGTCGGCGGCAGGACGCTACTTGCCGATCTTCCATCGCAGTACGGTTTATTTCCGGAAATAGTTGCGCCTCTGTTTCACTTCGTAAAACTACGCGTGGCAAGCTTCAGCGCTCTTTTCGGCATTTTTCAAATCATTTCGCTGTGTGTGCTTTTTTGGGTAATTTTCACGCGAGTGCGCAGTCACGTGCTGCGACTAATTGGGGGCATCGCGCTCATCACTGTGACCTATGGCACGGTCATCTACTTTGCCGGGATGGGTGAGTTCTACTATCAATATTGGCCAGTGCGTTTCCTTTTTCCCGCGCTTTCGGTAGCTGCGTTCCACGCGTTTTCAGTCAAAAAGACTTTTTTCCGCGCGAGCGTTGTATCCGCTATTGGAGCACTAGGAGTTTGTTGGAATTTAGATACTGGACTTTTCATCGTTGTCGGCTTTGGTGTTTTCCTGATCACCCGATTCGCCTTCACAAACAGAGGAACTCGTTGTTCTGGAGGAAATGAGGTTTTTGTCCGCCACAAGACCGCTTTCCCTCTCTACATTGCGATTCACGTTGCGACGACGATCTGCCTCATCACATTTTTTCTTGCATATCTAGCGGTCAAATCCATACTTCCGGTGCACGTGACGTGGCTATTTAAGTACCAGGCGCTGTTTTACGAGTTGGGCTTCGGTATGCTTCCCTTGCCCAGGCAGATCCATCCTTGGATGTCGGTGCTCGGCATTTACTTGTTGGCGTCTATTATCGCTTTGCGATCGTGGAGGGATGGATCCAGAAGTAACCGGCACGAGCTGATCTTCTACCTCAGCGTTCTCGGCCTAGGCCTATTTTTTTACTATGAGGGGCGGTCTCACGTATTGAATTTGGCATCAGTAGTCTGGCCCGCTGTCTTAATAGCGATCATCCTGGCAGACGATACGCTCTTGGCTATTAAAACCAAAGTGCTGTCTCGAAATCAGTTGTGGCTGCCAGCTACGGCGGTCGCTTTTTTGCTAACTTGCAATGTAGCTTTTGTTGCTCACGCTCCATCCATGATTTCGGATGCACTCGCTAGAGTGACTGGTCCCGCCGTGGTGATTGACAGATATGTCCAGAACGAGAGCGATTTTATAAGAGCGCACTCGCGCGGGACAAAGCTTTGCGAAATATTGTCCGCCAGGCAAGGGATTTACTACGCTGAGACCGGTTTGATGTCACCAAGTAGTGGGCCAGGCCTAGTGGAGATGCTCACGACTGCTGACCGCAAAGAGTTGCTCGACTGGATTCTTGCGCACCGGTTGCCATGTGTCTTTGTCGGAGTTGGAGATTTTTCCGCGCCGGCTCCTGGCATCGCTCTTTCGGACTTGGCGTCACAATACAAAGTGGTTGCCAGAAGCTCTGGGGGAACGATGCTCTATCTTGAACCTAAGTAGCACGTCATGCTCAATACGCTGACCCGTAACGTGTAACATAGCGCCGTTACGGGAATCGGACGAACGCCACAATATGGAGCGAACAAGGGAAAAAGCACATCTGCTTGGACTAGCAATGGTAGGCATCCCCCTCGCGGCGCTGTTGCTGTTGCCGTATGCGACCAACGGCCTATGGTTTGATGACGCAATAAACAGCCAGACTTGGGGCATGTTAAACCGGTTTGATGTGAGCCTTTGGGATTTCTCATTGCGAGTTATCAACGTATGGCTCATCGACTACGGTCGAATCCTCTTGTGCTGGCCAGTCGTCTATGGTTTTTTTTACATTACCAGGGACCCGGGCGTCATTCGGATAGTAGACGTCGCGTTGGTGATTACGCATATTGCTGTGGTTGTTGTCCTACTCCGCCAGTTGCGGCTGTCGTGGCGAGCCGTTGGTCTGTTCATACTTTTTGTTTTATCGTTGTTTCAAATCCGGACTGGTGACGATCCAATCGCAGCATACGCATCGTTTTGTCAACTGCTTGGAATTGGTCTCACGATATCGCTGATTTTCTTCGGCGAGTGGTATCAAACCGGATCTGTGAAGTACCTTGCTGCGTCGACAGTGCTTGCAACACTATTAACGCTTTGCTATGAGCTAAATTTTGTGTTTTTACCGATAGCATTTACTTGCATAGCGATCGCACCCCACAAGCGACGTGCGCTGAGCTTCTTGATCGTAACTCTTCCATTTGCGCTTTGGATTGCGGCGAATTTGTATCTAAAGCAACACACTGCGCATCCGTATAGTGGGACTTCGTTTGGGTCGCTCACGGCTGTCCCCGTCGCATATGCGAAACAGCTAGTCGCGACGCTACCAGGGAGCTTCTACTTCCTGAGTCTTGAACCCGAATTTGGATTTAAGCGACTCGCTTCGGCGGTTATGAGTAATGCGACGGCGATGCTCGTGTTCCTACTGTCGTTTATGACGTACGTTCACCTTTTCCGTCAACCATCGCAACCGGCGGACCCATTGAATTTACGGCTTTTGGCAGGCGCTGGTGCGTTCGTTTTTTTCCCCCCAGCGCTGATCGCGATCTCTGCCAAATATCAAGCCGAACTGGGGTGGGGCGACGCTCACATACCAGTCTATTACCAGTACTTTGGGTTAGCGCTCGTTGGCGCGGTTGCGTTCGAACGCCTCCTTTTCCGTCTTACAAAGACGCAGGTTGTTCTCGTCGGTTTGATCTTTTCAGTCTACGTCTCCTCGAATTGGATTCTCAACGTTCAGACGGCTCATCGTGTTGACAACGTGTTCCAAGAGCCAAGAAGCACCTTTGTTGCAGCGATGAAAGACGGCATTCTCGGCCCCGTTCGTAATGGCGACACGCTCGAAATTGTCGATCAACCAACGTACATCAACGGTAATCTGATTTATCAAACAATACAAAAGAATGTTTTTATTCCGCGAGAAGCCGTTGTGCAAGCATGGTTTAATTCGGCTCCGCGGCCCGACGCGCAGCGTTTTTCACTATATCGCGATGTTTCTGCTGGCAACGCTTGGCATCTGAAACGCATATCAATACCGTAACGAATACATAAAAACCGCTTGGAGGCGGCGCGTTTCAGTGCACAGGTTTCACATGTAAATATAAATAATAGCCGAGGGACGACCCGTGCATACAGAAATTTCCATCTCAGAACTAGACAACTTTCTTTCGAACTTCACGAAAACCGTCACATACGACAGCATGGCGGCGAGAGCGATGAACAAATTTCGGCTCGCGGTGCCTGAGGGCATACCCGCCGATCCATTTAGTGACGAATACGCGCAGTTTCAGATCAACCTCTATGCGCAAATTGCTGGAAAGCAATACACCCTTGAAAATGAATCTGTCCCATTCGATGTCGACGAAGCAGCTAAAACTCCGTATCCGTACAGCAGCGGTAATGCACAAACCGTGGGCCTGCAGTTTACGGCAATTGGCGCGCTGCTTCGTTCAATGGATCTACATCGCGGTGCCCGTATTTTGGAGTTTGGCGCAGGATGGGGAAACACTTCGATTGCTCTTGCCCGTGCTGGCTACGATGTCACCGCGGTAGACTTGGAGCCTCGATTCTGCGAACTTATTCAACACCGCGCAGCAACTGCCGGCGTGAAGATCGAGACAATCAACGAGGATTTTTTCTGGGTCGAAAGTTTCAAGGGGGAGCCATTTGATGCAATCGTATTCTTTGAGTGTTTCCATCATTGTGCGGATCATCTGCGACTCCTGCGAGCACTCCATACGGCGCTCAAACCAGAGGGTCGCGTGTTCTTCGGTGCGGAGCCCATCACGAACGAATTGCCAATGCCTTGGGGAGTCCGGCTTGATGGTGAGTCACTATGGGCGATCCGAACTCACGGATGGCTTGAACTAGGCTTCACGCAGGACTACTTTACCGAAGCCCTATTCGCAACCGGTTGGGACGTGACGCCTCACCTCTCAAGTGATCATTTCGCTGCGAACGTATGGGAAGCGAGCCGATTCGATGAAAAGACTTTGTCTTTTTCTGCAGCCAGCGACCGAATCTTTTCACCTGCCGGTGCGCGCGTACCAAACGGTTGGTCTCTAAACAACATCAGTTCTGCATGGGGATTTCATGGCCCATACGCGACGATTCCATCAGGGAATTGGATTGCGAAAATTTATTTTGGTGAGGACGCTAGGGTTTCAGGGATTGGGACGTTGGACGTCTGCTCTAACGACGGCAAAACAGTTCATGTGTTCGAGAAATTCAACTTTGATCGGTTTGAGACTAGAGTTACCCAACTATCATTTTCTGTCCCTGGGCCAGTCCATAAGACCGAGGTCCGACTCTATTGCGACTCTAATGTCTCGCTTGAACTGGAGCGAGTGGAATTCGTGCGTGCTTGATGAGCCGTTGCACTAACTTAAGCTGATGGATCAGTGGCCTAGGCGGCAACGGTCGAGTCAGATCGACTTTACGTTACGTAAATCCCGCTCGTACGCCGCCGAACCTGGTACGCTGACGCGTCCTTGTCGCTGAGCAGTGTCTGAGCGCGTTTCTTAGCTTACCCCCACGGCGGAATGTTTTTCACTCACTTGAAAAGTTTTGCCATCGCACGCAGTGGAGCGGTGATCCTCCAAGAGGACGATTGTAGTAGTATCTCGTTGCGTTTAGCTTCCGCGGATAGCATTTTACTTTGGACGTCTAGAAGTTCTTCCGCGTGTTGGGCTCGGTCACGCTCTGTTTCGAAGGATAGACGTAAATGCTCGCTCTCGGGCGCAGCGTGGCTAGCCCTGGCGAGTTCGCGCTTCAGCCGCTCAATGTCCGCCTTCAACCGCACGTTCTCCGTCACGAGATTTTCATGCGCGTCCGCCAGTATCTCGTACGGGGTTTTGCCTATCATTTTTTAGTCGTTCCTCAGATCACAGTTTATCCGTGCCGAAACTCGATAGCTTCGAGAGCAAATGAAACACCTTCAGTGCAGAAGAATCGCATTTGGACGTTTGTTGTAGCCTTGCTGACTTCGAAAGTTACTTGAATCGCGTTTCTGGATAATCGCGATAGATCAACCACTTCTGTGGCAATAACTGTTGCTGCGCTTCCGGCGCAGACGTCGACCGTCCCGACGCCGCATGTCGCGCTATTGCTCGCAAGGATAGCCTTCGCAATCCACTTCCCGGCCGGAAGGCGCAAGTATGGTCCGAAGAATGCCCATCCGTTCGAGCTGCCTTCGACTGTGATGCCCTGCTTAGTCCGCGATCCGATAACGGACCCTATGCTGGCACTTGTGGCAGGAACAACTACCTCAACGTTTTCGAGGTGCTTCGCTTCCCAAACATTTGCCGAAAAGTGGTCGCCCGACGCGTACTTCACGACGTCCCACCCTGCTGAGTGCAGCGCCTGTTCGAAATACTTCTCAGTGAATCCAAGTTCAAGCCAACCGTGCTTGCGTATGGCCCACAGGGATTCGCCATCAAGACGCAAACCCCAGGGCGCCGGGAACTCATCAGTGATGGGTTCCGCACCAAAATACACACGTCCTTCTGGTTTGACCGCTGTCCGAAGCGCCTTGAGCAGACGCATGTGGTCGGCGCAGTGGTGGAAACATTCAAAAAAAACCACTGCGTCGTACGGTTCCTTTACGTTTTCCGCCCACATGAAATCGCTGTTGACTACTTGGATCGATACGTCGTTTTGAGCTGCACGTCGCTTGATAAGTTCGCAGAAGCGCGGCTCGATATCAACGGCGGTTACTTCATAGCCGGCCATCGCCATAGCTAAAGTTGTGTTTCCCCATCCCGGTCCGAACTCCAAAATCCTGGCGCCCGCGGGCACATCCAAGCGACGAAGCAACGATCCGATCGCCAGCAATTGATTCCCCACAACCTCCGCGCTGTTTGTGCCGTACGGGAACGGCCTGCGCGCTGCTGCGTCGATATCGAACTTGGTCTCCTCATTTGTCACCTGATAGTTCTTCTCGGTGATGGTCTTGTAGAGCGCCATTTGCGCAGAGAGATATTCGCTGCTAAATGGATTGACGCCCACAAGCGGAGGCTCCATGCGAAAAGTTGCGAAAATCTCACGCAATGCTGCATCGGAAGCCGCTGCGTCGCACTCAGCTATTTTTGCGTCCAATCTTGCAAGGCTTGCAATTGATTCCATGCTTTGTCCTTGGAAGGCGAGAACGTGCTTCGGAACCGCTATGATAACCCGGTCGGCTATTCATATTGACGGTGAGGGCCTGATGTCCCGTCCCGCTGACTCGCGTACAAAGTCTGTGAAGCTTTTCGATGATGAAGTCGGTGGGAGCGGTTCACGAGAACGGGTTGCGGTTTTCGTTATAGTGGGGGAGAACTGATCGATTCGATGGACGAGTTGCTTGACCTAGCCGAAGGAGCCTCGACGTATGACGTTGTTGGTAATCAACGCAAAGAAGTGTTCGACCAGGCTCCGCCATGAGCAGCAGATATGCGAATACATGCGTCATCGAGGCCGTGCAGCAAGCTATACCTTAACCTTGAGATGCCTGTGACGGCCATAGTTGGACACGATGCAGTGCAAGTTGAGTCCGACGGACCACCTTGTCGATTTCCCGGATACGTCAGCACGTTGCGCCACGTGCTGCAGTAGTCGCTCAACGTGCCGGGGATCAAAGGTGAGAGCGACGGGCTGTCCGATGTCTTGCCCCACGCATGCGCTCGACGAAACACTCGATCCTCGCGCAGCAACTTATATACGCGGAGGCTGCGAGTCGCAAGACTAAGAAGATAGAATGCGGCTCGTACCGTCGGCCTTTTAAATAGTTCAGTCGCCGGATGACCAACCTCACTGAAATACCAGAACCGAACCGTGACTGACTTCTCCGAAAACACGCCCCCTCTTCTGAAAGCGAAAGACGCTGCATCAACGTCGGTCGTTTGCTTCGCCTTGAGCATTGTGGCGATATTCATTGGCTGGTCACTTGTTGGCGGACGACACTTCGACATAAATGTTCCATTTCTTTATTCGGGCGATGGCCTCCTGGTCTTGACGCTGACAAAACGCGTTATCGAGAACCCCTGGGTGTTCAACTCTAACCTAATGGGCGCCCCGTTCGGTTCCAGTATTTACGACTACCCAATTCCCGATTCCGGAAGTCTGCTCGTGCTGAAAGCGCTAGGGGTGACGCTCGGCAGCGCTGCAGCTGCGTTCAACGTCTATTACATGTTGAGCTTCGCGCTTAATGCTGTTGTCGCGTACGTCACGCTGTGCGCGATGCGGCTATCACAACTTCTGAGTTTCGCAGGTGGGTTGGTCTTTACCTTATTGCCATTTCATTTTTTGCGGGCAGGCTACGGACACCTTTTCTACACGTGGTATTTCGCGGCTCCAGCGTTCACATGGCTTGCCCTCCGAACGTATCGAGGCGCTTTGGATTTTTTCGACCACCGCACGATGGCAAGCCAGGGTCGCGATGTTCTGGTCCTCTTAGCTTTGTCGTGTTTCGGGGTCTATTTCGCCTTTTTCGGCGTCATCGCAATTCTATCCGCAGGCGCGATGCGCTTTTCCCGCTTGGGATCACTCAGGTCTTTTCGCGGAGCCGCCGTCGCCGCTGCAATCGTCGTGGCCGGCGTAGCTGCGAATGTCGCGCCTACCGTCATCTATCGAATGCAACATGGTGCAAATGCAGAAACGGCGCAGAGGAGTCCGGTAGAGTCCGAAATCTATGGCTTAAAAATTGCACAGTTGCTCTTGCCGCGACCGGACCATAGGTTCAGCCCGTTTGCGCGTCTCAACACCAAATATTCGTCGACCTTTCCGCTGGTCACTGAGAACCTGACTGCATCATTGGGCATCATTGGTAGCGTCGGTTTTCTAGCACTGCTTATGGCCTTGTTCGCGCGCACCAAGACCCTTGATGAGCGATTTTTGATACTTTCGGTATTGACATTAGTGTTTGTTTTGGTTTGTTCGATAGGCGGATTCTCAGCCCTATTTGCGCTTCTCGTTAGCCCCCTTATCCGCGCATGGAATCGCGCCAGCGTCTTTATCGCATTCTTCTCGGTAGCTGCATCCTTGATGCTGATCGAACGAGCCATGGCCCGCATCAAGCGAACCCGAACACTTAACTACGCAACCCTAGCTAGCGCGATCGGCCTATGCGTTTTTGCGGTGTGGGACCAAACGACTTCGGCGTGCTTGCCTTGCCTCGAATCCAGCCAAGCTTCGTATCGTAGCGACTCGGTATTCGTCACCTCGATCGAACGAATCGTAGGAAAGCGGGGGAATATTTATCAGCTTCCTTACGTCGCATTCCCGGAAGTGCCTCCGGTTAACGGCTTGCAAACCTACGACCAAGCAAGGGGTTTTCTTCAATCCAAGACTCTGGGATGGAGCTTCGGCGCCATCAAGGGCCGCCAAGCGGACATTTTTTTCCGCGCGCTGGCGTCCGAGCCGCTCGCACGTCAACTTGAAGTCACTCGTCGCTTGGGATTTGCTGGTGTATGGATTGATCGGCGGGGCTATCAGGACGCAGGACGTGCTATAGAAGCCGATTGGAGTCGAGCGTTAAATGGCCAGGTTGCGTTGGTGAGTCCAGATGGCAATCAAATATTCTTCAATCTCATTCGCCCAGGCGAGAAAACGATCGCACCATCGACGTCACATTCCGCGCAAGAAATCATGCGGCTCTCCGAGGATGGTGTTGAGATCAGAAAATAGCAACATGAGGTATCCCTGGTTGAGGGTTTACGAGATGGATGCCAATCGCGTCAACCGAGCGATTTTTTTGCTTGGGCGGTCAAGCGACCCTGGCATACAGATGGCGCCTGTCGAGGTTATCGGGTGGCGAAGAAAAGTCGAGTTTGGCAGCTCGGTGGATCCGGTAACATAACGAGATTTTAGAAATTCACTACCGGAAAATTCGTGTCTCTACCAATTCCGACCAGCAAAAACTCGTTTCCCCGATTGGTTGCGTATAGCCTGCTGTTCCTGATATTTAGTGGGATCACACTGCGGCCGTATGTACAGTCCGGTTTCTGGTACGACGATGTCGTAAGTTCGCAGGTATGGGGGATGGTTCACCGCTACGGACTGAGCATCTGGGCGTTCACCTGGAAAATGTTCGCAACCAGTCCCGATTCAGGACGGTTGCTCGGCGCCTACCTTGAGATGTACCCGCTCTTCTACTTTGTTCACAATCCAGTCTTCATCAAGCTGATTGACGTTTCACTTGTGTTGATCAATGTCGCATGTTTCGGATGGTTACTCCGGGAATTGAAGGCCAGCAGGGGCTTCATTTTGACGTTCGCGATCGTATTTGTCGGCTCGTTGCAACTGAGGGACTTCTTTGAAGCAATCGGCGCGTTCTCGACGCTGTATCCGAGCCTCGGGATTTACATGATCGTGTCCCTCGTGCTGCTAGCAAAGTGGAAAAACACGTTTCAGACCAAGTGGCTGTACGCATCCGTTGCGGTGGTCGCCGTGTCGCTCTTTATCTACGAACTGAACGTCATCTATTTTCCGGTTGCGTTGCTATTGGTCCTGTCTCAGCGGAAGGCCATTCGAAATACGATCGCGTCGCTGTCGATTGTTGTCGTGCCAGCCATGTCGTACATTGCGCTTGAGCTTTGGATCAAGAGTCACGCAAGCGGACAATACGAGGGCACCACATTCGGTGGAATGTCGCTCGTCCTTTTGACGCTTTCTAAGCAACTGATCGCAGGCTTGCCGGGAAGCTTCTACGCGTTTCGCGGTTACTGGCAAGTCCCGTATCCGGTGCTCCTAAATACGTTCGAAAACAGTCATTCTCTCTGGCTGCTAGGGGGCATCGTCTTCGTGCTGCTAGTGGTATCGACACGTCGCGAAACGATCGCCTGCAGAATCGATTGGTTCGCCTACTTTTGTGCGGCCGCGTTGATTATTCTTCCTGCGGTGACAATCTCGATGTCGGCGAAGTACCAGAAGGAAATCATTTGGGGTGCGGGCTATCTGCCGGTCTACTATCAGTTTTTTGGCGTCGCGTTCTTCTTGACTGCGGCTATCCGCGCGATCAGCACGTACTCGCCAAATGCTGGACGAGTAGTTATGGTGATGATCATTGCGCTCTACATCCCGCTTAATGTGATTGTGAATCACCACATGCGCGATGTGTTGGACGCCGGATTCTGGAACGATCGGGTTTCCCTGCAGCAGGCGCTGCGCGATGGGCTGCTGAATCCAGTGCAAGACGGAGACATAGTCGACACAAAGGGACTCCCGCCGTGGATCGGTGGCGATCTGATATATCAGACGGTACAGAAAAAGGTGGTCGTCCCTGGCGAGATTCCGTTCCCATTTCTGCATCTGGATCCTTCGGCCTCGCCGAATCATTTCTCGCTCGAAAAAAGTGGTTCAGGCTGGGTCCTCAACAGAGTGGCGCCGAACTGATGCCGCGGTAACAAAGGAAAGGGGCTAGTTCCGATCGGTATGCTCAGACACCTCGCATCGACGCATCGGGATTTTCGACAGTAACCCGTTTTTCGATATCCGCGACGAACTGTGCGTCATTGCGCAAGTCGTCGCCGGTTGCGCACAGACACGGGATGCAGGCGGAGGGGGCTGATCCCAGATCGATAGCCCACAACTTGGTAGTCGCTATTGCCGTCCAGCGTTTGAAACCTGCAGGTAGAACTGGTGCCTCCAATCAACAAGCAGGCCGCGATCCCCGTTACAAGCAACGTTTATGCGCCGGGACGGCGACCCACCTCAAAGTAGGGCGGGCCATTTTCAGCTTGGTTTCCAGGTACAGCTTGGCGAAAATGCCCGTCGCAGGGCAAGCGCTTTTCTTACTATGCAGTGGGCGAGATCGAATCAGTAGCAGTCCTATCGGAATGAACAACGAGGGCTGGTCCACCACCCACAATCCTCTCCCGCTCCACCACCAACGGCCTCTTCTGCGCATAAGTCAAAATCGCGCCAACGTACTCCCCCAGCAGCCCAATAAAAAACAACTGGACCGATGAAAAGAAGAACAGCCCGATCAGCAGCGGCGCGCTGCCCATAACGAAGCTATTCCAGTACAGCAGCTTCAGGATCATGTAGATCACAGAAACGCACAGGCTCACGCCCGACAAGAAAAACCCGGCAATAGTCGCCAATCGCAGCGGCACCTTCGAATGCGATGTAATGCCCAGCATCGCGATGTCGTACAGCGTATAAAAATTATTCTTCGATATCCCGCGCTTGCGTCTCGGCTGCACGTAGGGAATCTGGATCGCATCGAACCCGATCTCGCAGATCAAACCGCGGAAGTACGGATACGGATCGTCGATTTGCCGAATGATCTCGATCACCTTCCGGTCATACAGCCCGAAGCCCGTGAAGTTCTGGATCAGCTTGACGTTGGCAATTCGCGTGACCATTCGGTAATACGCCCGGCGAATGGCAAAAAACAAAGCGGATTCCTTAGCCTCGGGTTTCACACCAACAACAACCGGCGCACCTTCCAGCCAGTTGCGAACAAAGTCGCGCATCAACTCGGGCGGATCCTGAAGATCGGCCACAAGCAGGATCACTGCGTCACCTTTAGCCTGCAGCAAGCCATGAACCGGTGATTTGATATGCCCGAAGTTGCGGGCATTCACGATCACGCTGACGTTCGGATCGGCTGCGGCAATACCGCGAAGAATGCTGACGGTCTTATCGTAGGAAGCGTTGTCGATGAACAAATGGTCGTACGTGACTTCCGGAATGGTCCCGAAAATCCGCTTCGTCTCGGTATAAACCGCCTCGACATTTTCTTCTTCATTGAAACAGGGGGTGACGACCGTTATATGCTTCATGGCAGATTGAAAACAAACCGACGATTAAGGATGAAAGCGAGGCCAGCGAGCGGAATCAGCATGATGCCGTTCGCCACGTACACATTGAGGCCAACGCTCAATAACAGCTTCACACCACCGAGATTGATCAGGTAGATCAGGCAATAGACGCCCACGAACCGCCAGAACCGCGAACGCGGAGCACCGCCGAATACAAGGCGGCCGACGCTCTGGAAATTGAACAACACGCCGCCGATGGTCGCCAGCGCAATCGCGAGCGGATATCCCATCCCGAACCACGTGAAGACGGCGAACAGGGCATAACCGAAGACCGTGTTGATCCCGCCGACCACCAGGAAGCGCAGCAACTGATACCACGTGTTGACACGCGGCTCGGGAGCCGCGGCAAGCGCGATCGGATCGTTGGCAATAGGCTGTCCGTTGACCGCGCCTTCAGTCCTGGAGTTGGACACTGGCATTCAATGCCTCCCTGATCTGCCGCTCCACGGCCTCGGGCGACAAGCCGTGACTTTCCATCAGGAAAGGATAGTTGCCGCACAACGAGCTGAACTGATCCTGAATACCGACGCGTACGAACGTGCCGAGGTACTGACCCATCAGCGTCTCGGCAACCACGCCGCCGAGTCCGCCATAAATGGAATGCTCCTCGAACGTGACGATCGCTTCACGTCCCTTTGCCAGCTCACGCAGCGACTTCTCGGGGAAAGGCTTGAGGCAGGGCGCCGAAACAACGTCTGCATTGCCCAGCGCAACAGCGGCCTTTTGAGCCATCTTCAGACCAGAACCCGTACCGATGAACAGATACGGCGCCCCAGTGTTCGTCACCGGAATGAGATCGCCGTTGCTCCAGCCTTGAATCGGACCATGATGCACATCGCCGAGATCGGCCTTGCCCATGCGCAGGTACGCCGGTCCCGGATTGCGCACAATATGCTCGGCACACGCTGTTAGTTCGAAACGGTCGCCAGGCGAGTAGATAGAGATGTGCGGCACGCCGCGCAGCGCGGCGATGTCTTCAGTACTTTGATGGCTCGTGCCGAGCTGCGCATACACCACGCCCGCGCCATCGCCAATGAAGGTGACTGGCAGATTCTCATAACACACGTCGATCTTGATCTGCTCAAGCACGCGGATCGGCACGAAAGCGGCGAGTCCGTACACGATCGGTTTGAAACCTGCCTTCGCTAAACCGGCGGCGACGCCCACCATGTTCTGCTCTGCGATGCCGCAATTGAGGTACTGGTCGGGGCAGGCCTTGCGGAATGGATCGAAGAGGGCGTAGCCGTGATCCCCCGTCAGCAACAACACCTTCGGGTCTTTCTTCGCGGCCGCTACCAGCGCGTTTGAAAATGCGTCTCTCATGCGCGCTCTCCCAGTTCCGTAATGGCGGCTTCGTAGGTCTGCGGATTGAGCCGCGTGTAATGCCAGATGTTGTCGTGTTCCATGAACGACACGCCCTTGCCTTTGACCGTCTTCGCGATTAGCGCCTTCGGCTTGCCGTTCTTGCTCGCCTTGAAATCCTGATACGCACGGTCGATGGCCGCTTCATCATGGCCGTCGATGGTCACCGCCTCGAAATCGAACGCCGTGAACTTGGCTTCGATATCACCGAGGCTGATCACTTCATCGGTCGTGCCCATCGCCTGGAAGCCGTTGACATCAACAATCACGACCAGGTTGTCGAGCTTGAATTGAGCCGCGAACAGCGCCGCTTCCCAGATCGCGCCTTCGTTCAGTTCGCCGTCGCCCACCAGCGCGTAGCACATCTGCTGCGTCTTGTTCATCTTCGCGCCGAGCGCGAGGCCGACACCGACCGACAAACCGTGGCCAAGTGACCCCGCCGTGGCTTCCACGCCGGGCACGTGAGCGTCGGCCAGACCCTTCAGACGCGTGCCGTTGCCGAAGTAGGTGTGCATCTCTTCATCGCTCAGCCAGCCGATCTCATGCAGGCAGGCGTATTGCGCCATCACGCCGTGCCCTTTACTCAGCACCATGTAGTCACGGTGCGCCGCATGCGGATCCGTAGCGTCGAAGTTCAGGTGATTGCGATAAAGCACCGCAAGCAGTTCCACGATCGAAAATGCGCAACCGATATGAACTGTCGAACCGGCGAACGCCATGTCGAGAATGGTCTTGCGAACGCGGACTGCGTCGAATTTTTTCATGCCATGACCGCTGAGCGGTTCCAGTTGATCGTCTTGGACAGGGCCAGTTCCAAAGGAGTGAATTCGTCGACATCAAGCGCGTGACGCGCCTTCGACGTATCCGGTACATAACGCGGCGCCGGACCATTGCCGGCCCGCGCTGCCGGTGTTGCGGGCAGCGTCGAGCCGCATTGGTCTTCCACCATCCGCGCGAGATCGGTGATCGATATTTCGCGCTCGGAGCCCACGTTATACGCGGCTCCGCTTTCACCGCGAACCAGCATGCGCAAGAGCCAGATGCACGCGTCGGCCATGTACAGGTAGCTGCGCAACGGACGGCCGTCGCCGTTGATACCAATCTGTTTTCCCGCCAGCGCATCGCGGATGAAATTGCCCGCGGCGAACGGACCGTCCAGCGGAATGGCCGGTCCAAGCAACGCATAGATCCGCGCGATGCTGACGTGCATGCCGCTGTGCTGTTGCGCGTAAGCAGATGCGAGCCATTCGGCGGCGCGCTTGCTCTCACCGTAGGCGCTTGCCATCTTCAACGGGTCGGGTGCGCCCGAGAACGTTTCGGGCGTACGCGCGAGTGTGGCCGGTTGTACGCCGTACACCGCACCACTCGATGTCAGCAGAAACCTCGATGCACCGTTAGCCTGTGCGAAATCCAGCACACGCCGCGTGCCGGTCACGCCGGTATCGAACACGCGCAAGGCGTCGCCGGCACGGGCAAGATCGGCAACGTCAGTCGCCGCGTGAATACAGGCGTCGATAGCTTGGCGTTCTGCCTCGAAACTCGCCACATCGCCTTGAATGAGCGTCATGCCGCGCGCAGCGAACAGATGCGGTGCGTAATCGATGGCTTTTTGCGGATCTCGGCTCAGCGCAACCGTTTCGATCTTGCAGCCAGTCAGGCGGTTCGCGTGTTGCACCGCCTCGAGCAGCCACGAGCCGATAAAGCCCGTGCCGCCGGAGACGAAGAGCCGCGCCCGGTCGAGAGCGGACCAGACGTCGGCGGTACGCTCGACGACGAAGTCCAGGTCATCCTGAGGCAGCGGCTTGCGCATAAATCCCGCTTTAGAAGTTCACGCCGAGGAACGTCTCGATCTTCTCGACAATGAAGTCGAGCATCTCGCGGGAGAGGCCCGGATACACGCCGACCCAGAACGTCTGGTTCATGATGATGTCGGTGTTCGTCAGTTCGCCACTCACGCGATAGTTGCGTCCGATCATGTACGGCTGGCGCGTGAGGTTGCCCGCGAACAGCAGGCGGGTGCCGATCTTGTTCTGATCCAGGTACGCAAGCAGGTCCACACGACGGAAATCGGCCTCAGGCTTGAGCGTGATCGGGAAACCAAACCACGACGGGTTTGAATTCGGCGTCGCGTGCGGCAGGATCAAGAATTCCTTGCAGCTTTGAAGCTTGTCATGCAGGTACGCGAAGTTGTCGCGACGCGCTTGCACGAAGCCTTCCGCACGATCCATCTGCGCGAGTCCGCAGGCTGCCTGCATGTCGGTGATCTTCAGGTTGTAGCCGAGGTGCGAATACGTGTACTTGTGATCGTAGCCTTCGGGCAGGTTGCCGAGCTTCCAGCAGAAACGCTTGCCGCACGTGTTGTCCTTGCCCGGCGCGCAATAGCAATCGCGGCCCCAGTCGCGGAACGATTCTGCAATCAGCTTCAGTTCCGGATTGTTCGTGAAGACTGCGCCGCCTTCGCCCATCGTGATGTGATGCGCCGGATAGAAGCTGATCGTACCGATATCGCCGAAGGTGCCAACCAGCTTGCCGTCGTAAGTTGCGCCCAATGCGTCGCAGCAATCTTCGATCAACCACAGGTTGTACTTCTTGCACAACGCGACGATCGTCTCGAGGTTGTACGGATTGCCAAGCGTATGCGCGAGCATGATCGCTTTCGTCTTCGGCGAGATCGCCGCTTCAATCTGGGTCGCGTCGATGTTGTACGTGCCAAGCTCCACATCCACGAAAACCGGAATCGCGCCAAATTGCAGGATCGGGTTGACGGTGGTGGGGAAGCCTGCAGCCACGCCGATCACTTCGTCGCCCGGACGGATGGCGCGATCGCCGAGTCGCGGCGAGGTCAGCGTAGAGAACGCGACCAGGTTTGCCGACGAACCCGAGTTCACGGTAATCAGGAAGTTCACGCCAATGAACTTGGCCAGCTTCTTCTCGAATTCGTCGTTGAAACGACCGGTCGTGAGCCATGCATCGAGGGACGCGTGGACCATCGCTTCCATCTCGGGCGCACCGACTACCTTGCCCGCAGGCGGCACGACGGACTTGCCAGGTTCGAAGGCAACGGGCTGCGAAGCGATCTCGCCGTACTGCCGGACGAGCTGGATGATTTGTTCTCGGAGCTGATCTTTCGTTGTCATGGTGGGGTCCGTCAAATTTGGGTGTATTTATCGATCTGGGCTAGCGTAACGGCCTTCACGTCTTCGTTACCAGCCGCTGCCTTGTACCAGGCGACGATCGTGTCAAGTGTATGGTTCAGGTCCCAGCGCGGCCGCCAGCCCAGCCGTGCGCGCGCCTTCGAGCAGTCCAGCTTGAGGAACGTAGCCTCGTGCGGATGCTCGCCGCCGTCGAGACGCCAGTTAGCGCCGTCGCCCCATTGGGACGTCAGCCGCTCCACGATCGCTTGAACCGGTTGCGCGTCCGAGTCGTTGGGGCCGAAGTTCCACGCGTCGGCGAAACGCGGTCCCTCGGTGTAGAGCTTTTCAGCCAGCATCAGATAGCCGCTAAGCGGTTCAAGCACGTGCTGCCACGGACGAATGGCGTGCGGGTTGCGAATGTTTACCGTCTCGCCGCGCGAGATCGCACGCATGATGTCCGGAATCAGCCGGTCAGCCGCCCAGTCGCCGCCGCCGATCACATTGCCTGCTCGTCCGCTTGCCACGGCAACACCATGTGTTGCGTAGGTGGCGGGATTGAAGAACGAGTTCCGGTACGCCGAGGTTACGAGTTCAGCACAGCCCTTGCTGCTGCTGTACGGATCGTAGCCGCCCATTGCTTCGTTCTCGCGATACCCCCATTCCCATTCGCGATTCTCGTAGCACTTGTCCGTTGTCACGATGACGACAGACCGCACGCCCGGAACCTGCCGGACGGCGTCGAGCACGTGCACCGTGCCCATCACGTTTGTCTCGTAGGTTTCCACCGGGGTCACATACGACTCGCGCACGAGCGGTTGCGCCGCCATGTGGATCACGATGTCGGGGCTCGCGGCTTTCATGGCTTCGGTCAGCAAGGCGCGATCCCGGATATCGCCGATGATCGATTCGATGCCGTCGGCCACACGCCCGAGCGTGAACAGGTTGGGCGTGGTGTCCGGTGCAAGGGCGAAGCCGGTGACGCGGGCGCCGAGCGCCTGTAACCAAAGCGTAAGCCAGCTGCCTTTGAAGCCCGTATGACCGGTAAGAAAGACCTTCTTGCCGCGCCAGAACGCTTGGTCGATCATTACCACACCTTCCACGGCGCGCGGCCGGTTTGCCAGAGCTCTTCGAGATGGTTCTTGTCGCGCAGCGTGTCCATGGGCTGCCAGAAGCCTTCGTGTTCGAAGGCTGAAAGCTGGCCGCCTTCCGCGAGTTTCTCGAGCGGTTCGCGTTCCCAGATGCAGTCATCGTCGGGAATCAGGTCGATGACCTTCGGCGAGAGCACGAAGAAGCCGCCGTTGATCATGCCGCCGTCGCCCTTCGGCTTTTCCTTGAACGAACTCACTTTATTGTCGTGCAAGTCCAGCGCACCGAAACGACCGGGCGGGAAGGTGGCGGAGAGTGTTGCGAGCGTGCCTTGCTGCTTGTGGAACTCGATCAGCGATGTGATGTTGATGTTGCTCACGCCGTCGCCGTAGGTGAAGCAGAATGCTTCCTCGTCCTTCACGAAATCCTTGACGCGACGCAGCCGTCCGCCTGTCATCGTGGACTCGCCCGTGTCCACCAGCGTTACTTTCCACGGCTCGGCATATTGCTGATGCACCTGCATTTCGTTCGTGCGCATGTCGAACGTAACGTCAGACGTGTGAAGAAAGTAATTGGCGAAATATTCCTTGATCACGTAGCCCTTGTAGCCGCAGCAGATCACGAAATCATTCACGCCATAGGCTGAATAGATTTTCATGATGTGCCAGAGGATCGGCTTCCCGCCAACCTCGATCATTGGCTTCGGACGATTGACGGTATCTTCGGAAATCCGGGTTCCAAGTCCGCCTGCAAGAATTACAGCTTTCATTGAAATCCTGTTGAGTGCAGTGATTAATGAGCAACGATCGGTCCGGCCGACGCGTGCATTAGGAAACCGTTGCGCTCAGCGCTTGCCGGGTGTCATTAAGCAATGAAACGCGTGTCTACGCGTTATCTACCGCATAGACAGATTCGGTAAGCTATCGAAAGGGAATTTGCGCATTATAGAGTACGGTTTCGACCGTGACGATAGTCCGGGGAAGTCCCGGGCTATGTCTTTGCGCGCTTGATGCCGTCTAGCGGACTGTGGCCGCACCGCTGGCGTTGGCTAGCCGCCTGTATAAATCCACATAGCCGTCTACCATTTTTTCGGCTGTGAACTTCGCTTGAAAGCGCTCCCGCGCCTTTGCTCCCAGATTTGTCGCCAAGGCGTCATCCCCCCACAACCTCCCCATCGCCTCGCGCAACGCACCCGGATCACTAGGCGGCACCACCAGCCCCGTCTCCCCATCCACGTTCACATACGAGGTCCCGGTCCCGATCTCCGTCGATATCATCGCCTTCCCGAACATCGCCGCTTCCAGCAGCGAGATCCCGAACGCTTCAGACCGCAAATGCGACGGGAACGTCAGCGCATGACAGAGCGTGAGCAGGGCGATCTTGTCGTCGTCACCTACCGGCCCGACAAAATCCACGTTGTTCAACTTCAACCGTTCCGCCTGCGCCCGCAGCTCCCGCTCGACCGGCCCCGACCCGACGATCACCACCCGGAACTCCGTTCCCGGCAGCGCATCGAGGAGCACGTGCAAGCCCTTGTAATACCGGAGATTGCCAACGAACAAAAAGAACTTCGGCCCGGCGCGCTCGCGCCAGTACCGCAATTTCTCGGCCGTCGGCGTCGCATACGACGTCTCGTCCAGCCCGATCGGAATCACTTCGACTTTGTCGCGATACCGCTGCAGCACCTCGCTCGTCGCCAGGTAGTTCGGCGACGTCGCCACGATCTTGTCCACGCTCGCCAGGAAGCGGTCCCGCAGCGGCTTATAAAACTGCAGCAACACTTTCTGCCGCACGATATCCGAGTGATATGTCACGATCGACGGTTTATGCACACGCGAAGCGAAGTGCACGACATCGGCGAACGGCCAGGGGAAATGGTAGTGAATCAGATCGGCGTGTTCGGCCAGTTCGCGAAAGCGCCGAAACGCCGCGAGCGAGAACGCCGACGACGCAATCTCGACATCGAGTTTCGCGCGATGGTGAAGGTGATCGCCGAAGTCGACCGTGCTCGTGTCCTTGGACACGGTCAGCACTTCGCTCGTCACGCCGCGCTTCGCGGCGCCCGAACAAATCTGGCCGATCAGTTCTTCGACGCCGCCCATCGAATCGGGCTTGTACGTCTTATAGAAGTGTAAAACGCGCATAGATCCCGCTGAGGTGGCCGGCGGATGGGATCCAGCCGGCGATAAAGCGAGCAAAGCACCCGCCGCGTTCTTCACATTCCCCGGCGGCGGTTGCTAAGAGAAGCTAGTAGCAATCAGGCCGGCACGCGGCCATAAACGTCCTCGAAGCGGACGATATCGTCTTCACCAAGATACTCGCCGCATTGCACTTCGATCAGCACGAGATCCATCACCCCCGGATTGATGAGCCGATGCTTGTGCCCGGCGGGAATGTAGGTCGACTCGTTCGGCTGCAGCGAGATGATCTGCTCACCGTTGACAATGTCCGCGCAACCGCTCACCACGATCCAGTGCTCGCTACGGTGATGGTGCATCTGCAACGACAGTTGCGCATTCGGCTTCACCACAATGCGCTTCATCTTGAAGCGATCGCCTTCTTCGAGCACGGTGTACGTGCCCCACGGACGATGCACCGTCCGGTGCAGCCGGTACGCATCGTGATTGACCTTCTTGAGCTTGGCGACGATCTGCTTTACGTCCTGCGCCCGGTCACGCGATGCAATCAGCAGCGCATCGGCGGTATCTACAACGATCAGGTCCTGCACGCCCACCGCACCGATCATGCGGCCGTCTTCGCTGCGGATAAAGCAGTTGTCGACTTCGTACAGCTCGGCTTCGCCATGAATGCGGTTGCCGCGTGCATCAGGCGAGGTGAGTTCGCTGATGGACAGCCACGAGCCAATGTCGCTCCAGCCCATTTCGCACGGCACGACGTTGACGTTGTCCGAGCGTTCCATCACGGCATAGTCGATGGAGATATCTTCAGCACGGCTGAATTGCGCGCCATCGAGCTCGACGGTGTAACCATCCTTCGACGTACTGCGCTTCGCATCGATAACCGCGGCAATGGCCGGTTCGAGCACGGTCGGAGCGTACTTCTCGAGCTCGGCGAGCATGGTCTCGGCGGTGAAGCAGAACATGCCGGCGTTCCACAGATGCCGGCCATCGGCGACGAGTTCTTCAGCCACGGCCAACTGCGGCTTCTCGACGAACTGCACGACCTTGTGCACGGCTTCCGAGCCGGCCAACGGCGCGCTTTCGAATTCGATGTAACCGTAGCCCGTTTCCGGCTTGGTCGGCCGAATCCCGAACGTGACAATCCGGCCTTCCTGCGCAGCACGCGCCGCGTGTTCTACGGCGGCGCCGAATGCGGCTTCGTCTTCCACGAGCTGGTCGGCAGGCATCACGAGCATGATCGCGTCCGCGCCATGCTGCTGGCGCACGACTTCCGCCGCCACGCCGATGGCCGCAGCGGTATTGCGCGCCGACGGTTCCAGGATGAAGCCAAGCTGATTCACACCCGATTTGGCGTCAACACATTCGTCTTTCGTCAGGAAATACGTTTCGCGATTCGTAACGATGACCACTTCATTGGCGCTCGCCACATGCGATGCGCGCAGAAACGTCTTTTGCAGCAGGCTCTGCCCATCGGCCAGTTTCAGCAGCGGCTTAGGGAAGGCTTCGCGGGACACCGGCCACAGGCGGGTACCCGCGCCCCCACAAATAATGACGGGAATGATGTTCATTGAACGGCTCGAAAAAGACTGAATTGGGGCAGGGAAGCGGCGATTTTAGCGGATTTCGAGACGGCGGTGCCCTGTTTCAGAACATCTGGTTACTGTTGTTGCAGCAATCGAGCCCCCCACGGCTCGCCGCGAGAAGGGGGTTTTGATATCGTGTATGGGCGACTTCTATCGCTTGTTGTATAAGCTTGCGCGGGTAAGGAAGCGACAGGACTGTTCTATCCGGCAAGTGTTGTCAGGCAAATTGGGGTAAAGGGCCGGTGTGTTAAATTCCGAGGTTGCGTCCAGGGTACGCGAAGCGCGCTGAGCCGCGGCGAGAGCGGGGCTCTCGCACGGGAAAATCTGTCCAATCGATCAGGAAAACAGGACGGATGCAGAGCGGTCTGCTTAGGCGGCTTTTATCCCGGCTGTAAGAGTCTTGAAACGGCTTGAAACTTATTTGCATGCAGCGGTCGATGACGGCTAAACCGTCATCGCAGACCTCTTTTTGCTTTTTGTTTGTTCACCACGCCAACTAAACGCTAACGCATGAAACTGCTTTTCGATCTCAACTCACTTCGTCCACCGAGAAGCGGCGTCGGCTACTACACGCAGCATCTGCTGGAAGGATTGCGCGATGAGCCGGATGTGCAGGGGCTGGCGGGCTGGGTGGGCGCAGAGCGTTTCGAAGGCGACCGCTTGCTCGCGCTGATCAATCAACGCGTGGCATTGAGTAAGGGCGTGCAGTTCAGCGAGGGCATCGCGGCGAAGGTGCTGCAGAAGGCGCGCAGCCTACCCGGTTTGTATCGCGGAAGGACGATCGTGCGGGCGATCAAGTCGCGTGAAGTGCGCGATGATTTTGCCCGCCGCGGCTATGTTTATCACGAGACCAACTTCGTGGCCTCGCGGTACAAGGGCCCGACTGTCGTGACCATTCACGACTTGTCGCATCGGCGGCATCCGGAGTTTCATCCACGCGTGGCGGTGGAATATCTGGACCGCGAGCTGCCGAAAACGCTGCGGCAAGCGCAGGTCGTGATCGCGGATAGTCATTACACGGCGAACGATATCGTCGATATCTACGGCGTTCCAGAGTCGAAGATCGTCACCATTCATCTGGGCGTGGAAGCGGCGTTCCAGCCGTATTCGGCGGAATCGTGCGCCGAGGCGCTCGCCGAGCTTGGCCTGAAGCATCGCGGTTTCGTGCTGTCCGTGTGCACGCTGCAGCCGCGCAAGAATCTGCAGCGGCTGGTCGAAGCGTTCGCGCGCCTGCCCGCGGAGATGCGCAGCGCCTTTCCGCTCGTGCTGATCGGCGCGGACGGCTGGAAGAATTCCGCGTTGATGCGCGTCATCGAACCTCTCGCGCGTGATAACCAGATTGTGGTGCCCGGCTATGTGCCGCGGGAAAATTTACTAAAACTGTATGCATCGGCGGCATTGTTTGCTTATCCGTCGTTATTCGAAGGCTTCGGTCTGCCTGTTGCCGAAGCCATGGCGAGCGGCGTGGCCGTGCTGACATCGAATCTGACCTCGTTGCCGGAGGTATCGGCGGGGGCCACGTGGGAGGTGGATCCGTATTCCATCGACGACATCGCGGCCGGTATGGAGCGCCTGCTCGGCGATCCGGCTCTGCGCGACGAACTTATCGCCAGGGGCTTGCGGCGGGCCGCCGATCTGACCTGGGGCGCGACCGTCGCCCAGACGTGCGCGGTGTATCGCGGATTGTCGGCATGAAGCTGTGGAGATCGCTGTCATGCGAGTAATCGTCACCGGGGCTAACGGCTTTGTGGGCCGTGCAACGTGCGCGACGTTCTGCGATGCGGGTCACGACGTGACGGCGCTTGTACGGCGGCCGGGCGGCTGCGAGCCGCGCGTGCACGAACAACTGATCGCCGACGATAACTTCTCGAGCCTCGCCGCTTTGCCTCCCGCCGACGTCTTGGTGCATCTCGCTGCGCGTGTTCACGTGATGAAGGACAGCGCGGGCGACCCGCTCGGCGCGTATCGCGCGGTCAACGTGGAAGGGTCGCTCAACGTGGCGCGCGCAGCGTTGCGTGCGGGCGTGAAGCGGCTGGTTTTTGTCAGCAGCATCAAGGCGCTGGGCGAGGGCGAACCGGGCCGGCCGTGGCGCGAGGACGATCCGCCGGCGCCGGCAGATCCATACGGCATTACGAAGCTCGAAGCCGAACGGGCGCTGGCAGGCTTTGGCCGGGAGCAGGGTGTGGAGGTGGTGGTGCTGCGTCCGCCGCTGGTCTATGGGCCCGGCGTGCGAGCTAATTTCGAACAATTGATGCGGGCCGTGGAGCGCGGCGTTCCCCTGCCGCTTGGTTCAATCGATGCCCGTCGCAGCATGGTCTACGTTGGCAATCTCGCCGATGCCATTCGTTTCGTCGCGACACGCTCAGAGCCGACCGACGGTGTTTTCCACGTTACCGATGGCGACGATCTCAGCGTCGCGCAGATGATCCGAGCACTAGCGCAAGCCTTCGGCAAACCCGCGCGCCTGTTGCCCGTGCCGGCTTCATGGCTGCGCGCGGCGGGTGTATTGACCGGGCGCTCGGCCCAGGTCGACCGCCTGGCGAGCCCGCTGCGCATGGACAGCTCGCGGTTGCGCACGGGCCTTGGCTGGAGACCGCCCACGACGGTGGCCGAAGGTATCGCCCGGACGGTACGGGCATTTCAGGAGGCGCGCCGATGACATCGCTGGCGCAAATGCCGATGATTTTGTTCTTCGCCGCGGGCGTCGCGTGCGTGGTGTGCGCGTGCATTTTGCTGTTGCTGTTGCGTACAGGCTGGGCCTGGGATATTGCAGTCGATATCCCGAATCACCGATCGCTTCATGTACGTCCGGTGCCGCGTGTGGGCGGCTGGGGCGTACTACCGGCCATGCTGCTCGCCGTCGCACTCTGCGCACCATCGTTTGGCTGGATCGCGCTCGGGGCCTTGCTGCTGGGTGTGGTGTCCCAGATCGACGACCGGCGAGGGCTGCCCGCCCGCGTGCGCTTCGCCGCGCATCTGATCGTGGTGGCCGGGGCCATTGCATGGAGCTCGGTGAGTATTACCTGGTGGCTGGCGCTGCTTGCCGTGGTCGCGCTGGTCTGGGTGGTCAATCTTTACAATTTCATGGACGGTTCCGACGGTCTTGCTGGCGGCATGACGATGTTCGGTTTCGGTTTTTACGCGATTGCGGCGGTGGCGTTGCAGCCAACGCTTGCAGTGGCCGCGGCGGCGGTGGCCGGTGCAGCGGTGGGTTTCTTGATTTTTAACCATCATCCGGCCAAGATATTCCTCGGCGACGCAGGTTCGATCCCGCTCGGTTTCCTGGCCGGTGCGCTGGGTTTCTGGGGCTGGCAGCACGGCGTTTGGCCGATCTGGTTCCCGGCTCTTGTGTTCGCGCCTTTCGTCGCCGATGCCACCGTGACCCTCGCACGCCGTCTTGCGCGCGGCGAAAAGGTCTGGCTGGCGCATCGTGAGCATTACTATCAGCGGTTGGTGAGACTGACTGAAAGCCACGTCCGCGTGGCCTTGGCGTATTACTTGCTCATGTTGGGCAGCGGTTGCGTGGCGCTCTTAGCACTTCGCGTACCGCCCACGGTCCAGTGGATCCTCTTCGGGGCGTGGTACGTTGTTCTGGCCTTGGTTGGCTGGCAGATCGACCGCCGTTGGCGGCAATTCACCCTCACTCAAGGTAACGATAACGATGCGAATTAAGCCTTCGTGGCTCTCCGCTGCGGCATTCGGGTTCGACCTCGTGGCGGTGGCCGTGGCTTGGCTCGCCGCGTACGCGCTGCGGTTCAATGGCTCGGTCCCTGACGATTTCTGGCACGGCGGTATCAATGCGCTCGTGTGGGTCGTGGTGATCTACGCGCTGATGTTTCGCGTCTTCGGGTTGTATCGCGGTATGTGGGTGTTCGCGAGCTTGCCCGACCTCATGCGGATTTCCAAGGCGGTGGCGAGCGGTGCGCTGATCGTGATGATTGGTGCAGCGATGTTGCAGCCGTCGCCCATCATTCCCCGTTCTGTGCTGATCGTGTCGCCGTTGCTGTTGTTCATGGCGACGGGTGGATCCCGTGCTATCTACCGCGCGATCAAGGAGTTTTATCTGTACGGTGGCTTGATCGGCAAGGGCAAGCCGGTGATCGTGCTGGGCGCGGGTACGGCGGGGGCAAACCTCGTTCGCGAGTTGGCGCGCTCGAGCGAATGGCGTCTGGTGGGTCTGCTCGACGATGACCCCGCCAAACGCGGCCGCGAGATCCTCGGCCACAAGGTCTTGGGATCGATCAGCGAACTGCCGCTGTGGGCGGAACAACTCAAGGCCGATACGGCGATCATCGCGATGCCGTCGGCATCGGTGGATTCACAGCGGCGTGTGGCGACCCTGTGCGTGCGCGCGGGTGTCAAGGCGATGGTTCTGCCTGCGCTTACCGTTCTCACGCAAGGTCAGGCAT